>NZ_JAZDDH010000001.1:1932148-2576198 GCF_037081715.1 Halalkalicoccus sp. CG83 | reverse complement strand
GGGCTGGACGACGACGACGCCAAACGCATGATCGTCAGCGGGTTCATCGAGCCGCTGACCGAGGAGCTGCCGATCGAGTACGCGGTCGAGCTCAACCGCCTCATCGAACTCGAGATGGAGGGGAGTCTGGGATGAGCGCCGGCATCCAGCACGCGGACGTCTCCGAGGAGACGATACGCGAGATCTCCGAACGGCTCGACGAGCCCGAGTGGATGCTCGAGACCCGCCTCGAGGCGCTCGAGGCGCTCGAGGCGCTCGAGCTGCCGGACGTCATCCAGACGCCGGGTCGCCGATGGACGAACCTCGAGGACCTCGACTTCGACGCGCTGGTCGATCCCCTCTCCGCCGAGGAGCAGAAGGACCAGGTCGGCCCCGAGGACGTCGAGGTGCTGCCGTTCGCCGAGGCGCTCTCGGAGCACGAGGAGCTCGTCCGGGAGAACTTCGGCTCCGCGATCAGTCCCCAAGAGAACTACCTGACGGCGCTCTCGACGGCGCTGTTCGACACGGGAACCCTCGTCTACGTCCCGCGGAACGTCGACGCCGAGGACGTGACGATCCGGACGACGATGAACTCGCGGTCGCTGTTCAACTACACGCTCGTCGTCACCGAGCAGTCGAGTTCCGTAACGATCCTCGAGCGCCAGTCCACGGGTGAGGACGTCGACAGCGAGGAGGGGCGCTACTACAGCGGCCTCGTCGAGATCAACGCGGGCGAGAACAGCCACGTCCAGTACGGCAGCCTCCAGGACCTCTCGGAGGAGACGTACAACTACACGCTGAAACACGGCGTCACCGACCAGTACTCGACGATCAACTGGATCGAGGGGAACCTCGGCTCGCGGCTGACGAAGTCCGCGGTCGAGACGACGCTCTCGGGCGAGGGCTCCGAGTCCCAGATCGTCGGGGCGTTCTTCGGCCACAACGACCAGCACTTCGACATCAACTCGCGGGTCTGGCACCGCGCCGAGCACACCACCGCCGACCTCGTCACGCGTGGCGTGCTCGACGACCGGGCGCGCTCGGTCTACGAGGGCGTCCAGGACGTCGGCAGCGGCGCCTGGGACACCAACTCCTACCAGCGCGAGAACACGCTGATGCTGAGCGACGAGAGCGAGGCCGACGCCTCCCCGAAGCTCATCATCAACAACCACGACACCGAGGCGAGCCACTCCGCGACGGTCGGCCAGATCGACCGCGAGGACCTCTTCTACATGACCTCGCGGGGCGTCGACCCGCAGTCGGCGAAGAACATGCTCGTCGAGGGCTTCTTCGTCCCCGTCCTCGAGGAGATCGAGGTCGACGAACTGCGTGAGGACCTCGAAGGACGTATCAAAGAGCGGCTCCGATAGGGTCGTATGCACGCCGGCGCAGGCACCGTTCGCACACCGTCACCGTTTTTCGGGAGGGTAGCTCCGTGAGCCTCGCGAGTCAGGTCGGCTCCGACCGACAGCTCGCCCGACTGCTACAGATCGGCATCGTCCTCGAGGAAGTCGTCGAGGCGCGGGCGTACCACCACCACCGTGAGCTCTCGGAGGACGAGCCCCAACGGCTCGACGAGGAGATCGAGGAGCTGCTCGAACACGCCGCCGAGGAGTCCGCCGAGCACCGCGCGCGGCTCGAGGCGCTGATCGACGACCTCCAGGCCGAGAGCATCGCGTTCGAGGAGATCGAGACGCTCGTCGACGGCCAGTACGGACAGACCAAACCCGACGACTTCGACGGCATCCTCTACGACCAGCTCCACAGCGAGGAGACCGCCTACAAGTTCTACGACGACCTGATCGGGGCGATCGAAGGGAGCGACGTGCGGTTCGGCGTCGACCGCGAGCGGCTGCTCGAGACGCTACGGGAGATCCGCGACGAGGAGGAGGAGGGCGTCCGCGAGGTGACCGAGATCATGGAGACACGAGCATGAGACGAACACAACGGGGGACGGCTTCCCGAACGCACACGCGACGATCGGCCGGGGTGGTCGCCGTGAACGACGGTAGAGATCACTCCATCGAGTTCACGCTCACCACGAGGTGGTTCACGTGAACGACGACGAACCAACGGTTCGTCCGGCTCACGGCGACCCCGCGAGGTGGTCGCCGTGAACACGGCCGATCAGTACCTCAAGGCGATCTACGTCGTCCAGCGCGTCGAGAACGAGCCGGCGGCCACCGGCGCGCTCGCCGATCGTCTCGAGGTGAGCCCCGCGAGCGTCAACGAGATGATCGGCAAGCTCGAGGAGCGCGGGCTGGTCGAACACGAGAAGTACAAGGGCGCCTCGCTCACCGACGAGGGGATCGCCCGCGCACGCAGCGCGCTCCAGACCTACTGCATCATCGAGCGCTTCCTCACGAACGTCCTCGAGGTCGAGGAGTTCCGCGCGGAGGCTCGCGAACTCGAGAGCGTGATCGACGACACCGTCGCCGAGCGCCTCGACACGATCATCGACCGCGAACCCGAGTGTCCCGACTGTTTCGACGCCGACACCGACGCCTGTGGCTACCTCGAGGTCGCCGCGATCGAGCCCGAGGCCGAACACTCCGCGGAGTAGCGCTCGAAGCGTTGAAGTGATCGCCTCCAGTAGATCCCCATGCACAGTCCCGTGGTGCTGAGTGATTCTGAAGGAATCACGAGGTACACGGGACAAGCACGGCGAAGACGTGCGCAGTCCCGTGGTGTAGTGGCCAATCATAATGGCCTTTGGACACGACTGGTTCGTTCCATCGTGGAAGACAGCCATTGACGGCGGTTCGAATCCGCCCGGGACTACTCAGAATTCCCCTATACTCCTCAGAAAGGAAGGATATCCGACACGACCGACGGACCTACTATGTCTTGGTAGATTCTTTAACAGCGGCTTCTTCAGCCTCGTACCCGGGTATCCGTCTCGTGTATACTCCCACCAGGTAATCCTCTTGACGTCGCAGTAACAGCGTAGGCGATGGTGATGTAGCCGTCTCTGGAGAAGTCTCGAGACCGGACGTCGAGATGACGATTGCCGGTTACAGCGGTCTATTGACTAACAGGACCGAGGTATCGCCAAGCTATCCTCCTTCTCCACCACCAGTGTGAGGTTGATACGTGACGTGATACGCGGTCTGTTCCTTGGATCGTGTCTCCTCTACGATAACTGTCGAGATCCGTCCTTTTCACTCAGGGAGACAATCGTTTCATTCTCATGGCGCGGTTCGATCTCAGTGGTCGGGGCGTGGCGTTCTTCGAGTCGCACTGCGCATACCCGATGATCGATTGGGGTCGTTGATCGCTACACTGCTCGAGTTCATGTGCGATGCTCTCGGCAAGTCGACATTCTAGTCAGCAACATTAGTTATCCAAACTACCGGAGAGTAGTAGATACTGTATGCTACCTGCTTTTGTGAGAGGTATACGGAGTTACCATCCGGAACGGGGTCCGGTCCGGAATAGGGATATGGGGTGATCAGAGCCCAGTAGCACGGCTGAATCAAGAATACGCCGATTCGATCAGAGGCTCAGGACCTCACTACATCGTTCCGTTCGATTCAACGGTCGGCGAGGCACCAGAATCGGTAAATAGGCGAATGGGATCTACGATCCGTCAGCAGGTTCGATCTGACCACGGATCTCGCCGCCAGGATGCTCCTCGGTGTGGACGTTGACGTAGCTACCACCCGCGTCAAACGCCGCCACGACGTCCTCGAAGTCGGCACCTTCCCACTCCCCTACGAGGTCGTCCTCGGTGATCGTCCCCTCGGCGATGGTGCCCGAAGCCAGTCCGTCTATCAGTTCGGGTTCCATTCCCTCTTCAGGGTAGAGCCAGACGACGACGGGACCGTCCTCTCCCTCACCACCGAGGTGAATGTGCGCCTGCGTGACGTTACAGATGTCCTCAACCGTCAACTCGTAATGAGCGTCCAGCTCCTCCTCGTGCTCGTGAACCTCGAACGTCGCATGCCCCGATGCATCCGTGTCCACGTCGTGTGGCTCCCCCGTCAGGTTGGCCTCGTACTCCCGTGGGGAGTCATCCGTCTCGTCCGCCTCTTCCTCGTCCTCCATCTCGTCCTCCTCCTCTTCGCCGACTTCGACGTCTCCAACCATGCTCTCGGGATGGACGGAGCAGTAATATTCGGCGAAGTCCGCTTGCGCGGTGAACTCAACCGACACCCTCTCTCCCTCTTCAGCCACTTGTTCGCTCTCGACGACGACCTCACCGGCTTCATTCTCGATGAAGAAGTCGTGCGGGGCGCCGTCATCGTTCTCCCAGACGACCACGTAGTCTTCCCCTTCCACTAGCTGGAGGGTCGGATTGGTTTCATCCGCGATATCGTCGGGAGCGACTCCCTCCCACCCGCTTGCGTTGCCTAGTAGTTCGATGTCCGATTCCTGTTGGGCGAGCGTAACGCTGCCTAAACTGGCGGCGACCCCGCCGGCCGCTACCAGCTTGACGAACGTTCGCCGCGTTGATCCTGTCTTCTCGGTGTCGTCCATGGTTTCCTTCCCCGTCTTCGCTGTTCGCTTCCGTTACGATGCTCGTGGTTCGTTGTATTCGGGTCCGGTCACCCGAACGTCCCAATTGATCGTCATAGATAATTAGTTTTCTGTCATATATAGTGGGGTTTTTAGGCCGTATCTCTTATATCTATCATCTAGATAACTATTACAATATGACGATAGGTAATGGTCGCTGTACTCGAAAACAGATAGCCGTGATGACGCCTTTTCGAACGCTGGACGGGTAGTGGTAGTGATACAAAACCGTCATTATAGCATCCATATATTGATGGGCTGATGGGTTCGAGACCAGAAGAGCTGGCCGCTCGTGAAACGCTGTCACTCAGTGGTCCCTGCTCATGATTCCGGTCAAACGCAGGGACCGAGGAGGAGCTTTACGACTGACTTGCCGACGGATTATCGAGACGTATCCCTCATCGGAGACTTACGCGGCGCACCCTACGAGCGTAGACCTGTCACCAGGAGTGGGGAGACGACGTCCAAACGTTCGCCGACTCCAACGTAGCATGCGGCGTTTCGATCCTCTGATCACGAGGCCGTACCTCTTCTCGCCGGCGCCGACCAGGGGCTGCTGCCTAGTCATCCCGAACGGAGACGTTCTCGAGCACTACAAGTGAGTGAGCGAGTAGGACAGTGGAGAGAGGAAATATCAGGTGGTTCGTCGCCTACGCTCCTTCTTCCCCGCTGCTAACCGGAGCCATCGCTACGGTCACCGCCTGAATCTACCATCAGCTGAACGGGATCCACCAGTACCGACCTCGCTGAGTGGCAGTATCGGATCGTTCTCGAAGTCATCGCGGTTATCCCGGACGCGGAAGATGCCCCAGATGCCGGATTCCAGCCGACCGCGTGTCTTCAACTCCTGGAAGATGTAATCGCCCGGAGCTCGCGTTAGTCCGCCAGCATCGTCGATGGGAGAGATGTTGATCGTCTTGCCCGGGCTCAGGTGGTCGTCGACGCCGATGATGGGTTCGTCCGGGTCCGCTCTGTACCGACTCCACCTGTGGTCGGAGAGGTGAAATGCCACTCCGCGGGTTTGAGTTCCGCTCTGACTCACCCGGAGGACGACGGTGTCGTTCGGGATCGCCCGGAACACCGGCGTGTTCGGATCGCCGTGTTCCCTTGAGCTGTAGACGAGATGTGCGCTGTCGTTGCCACTCTCGAATCGATGCCGGAACGGTTCCGATCGATTGTTGACGCTTCCGAACCCTTGGTCCTCGGGATCGCCGATTTGATTGCACGCGTCGCCTTCTCGCCCTCCTCGAGGCACAACGCATGTCCCATCGTCGTTGACTACGTGCATTCCGTCGGCGAGTAAGATGACGAACTCGCGGAACTTCTCCCCGTCCGGGGGCTGATGACCGCTTTCGCTCCGGAGGAGAGTTCCCCCCACTCCGGGTCGGATTCAACGGAAGGATCGACGCTCGCCCGCAGGTCGGTCCTCGGTCCCTTCGGCGCCGCCGTCGTCGGAATCCCCGTCGCCGCGCAGTCGGACGACGGAACGAGCACGACCTATGAGGCGAGCGTGCGTCCGCCGACCGATGGACAGTCGCTCGGTCCGGAGGGCGTCTATCGTTCGGCCGATGCCGACCGGCTCGACGCCATTGGAAGGGGCAAGGGTCATTAGGTCCGATCAGGCGGAACGAAGACGAGTACGCGCTCTACTCGGTGCGTGAGACCTGTGATGAGCCGCCGGAGAACGTCGTTCGTCTGCCTGAAGCGGGACGCGAACGACTCGACACTGATGACGAGGAGTTCAGCGCGACCGTGGATGCGACGGTACCGCACCCGAGTTTCTCTGCTTCGACCGCGCGGGAAAACGGGGAGCTCATCGAACGCCTCGACGACCCCGGGTCGAACGCGCTCCTGATCAGCGCGCCTCACGGAGGTGACATCGAGCCGTTCACGGACGAGCAGGGTGCGCGTCTCCACTCGTAGTTGGAGATGGAGACGACCTATTGGCGCTGTAGAGGGTGGAACGACGACGGTAGCGCCTTCGACCGCTGGCATATCCCCACGCACGACATCAGCCCCGCCTCCTTCCCGAAACTCGGCGAGATCGCCGATAGGAGCTTCGATCGTAGCGTGAGCTTCCAGGGTATCTCGACGGACGACGTCAGGATCGGTGGGGGAGCGCCGAGACCGATGAAACGACGAGTGGTGGACGCTATCAGCGATCCCCTCCCCGACATCGAAGTGAGCGTCGCGACGGAGGAGTATCAAGCGCGAACCGAAGACACGCCGGTAAACGGGATCGAGGACGACGAGGGAAGCGTCTGGGTCGGACAGAGCCTAGAGGCGCGCCGGGGCCACTAGCGGGAGATCGCGGGCGTACTCCGTGAGCTGTGATGTGACCACGCCGCCATGGGCGGGCTCGATACCCGCCGTAGAGTGCCCCCCGGACACGCAGGTCCCGTTCCGTCGTTTTTGGGGAGGCGGTCGATTCATAGACGTCGATGACGTAGGGTGTCCGATGACGGACGATACACCGACCGGCCCGTGGGTGCTCGCGCTCGGAACGCTCGCGATCGGCACTGCGGCGATGGCGCAGTTGCTACGACGGCGACGCGAGCGAGGGGAAGACGCGGCGGACGACTCCCTCCCACAGAGTTAATCCCTCGCACGATAGTTGGGGCCCATGGCCTCGGAGATCAACGTCCGGGAGGCGACCAGAGACGACGTCGAGGCGATCCGCTCGATCGCGCGCCGTTCCTGGGGGGAGGCGTACGAGGACGTGCTGAGCGACGAGACGGTCGACGAACTGCTCGCGGCGGGCTACTCCACGGCCGCGATCGAGGAGCTGGTGACGTCCCCGGAGGCGGAGCTGTTCGTCGCGACCGCGAACGGCGAGCCGGTCGGCTACGCCAGCACTACGCCCGACGAGTCGGAACGCATCGGCGACGTAAGCGTCTACGTCGAACCCGAACGCTGGGGTGAGGGGATCGCCACCCGACTGCTGGAACGGACGGAGGCCGCGCTTCGCGAGCGCGAAATCGAGCGCGTTCGCGACTCCGTCCTCGTCGAGAACGACGCCGGCAACGCGTTCTACGGCGCGCGCTACCAGAAGGTCGACCAACGCGACGTCGAGATCGGCGGCGAGACGCACAGGGCGAACGTCTACGAGGGCGAGATCGACTGACCGACGCTCGGGACCCGGGACGCTCACCCCGTCCGGGCCGGGTCGGAAGCGTGCTTCTCGTCGACGGGATCTACGGCCGGATCACGGACGTCATCCCGACGCTCTCGAGGACGAGCCACGCGACGAACACCGCATAGAGCACGAGCAGTAGCCACGCCTCTCGCCGCGAGAGTCGCATCTCGGTCCGCATGCCCGCGAGCACGACGACCGTCGAGAGGACCAGAAACCCCATCATCGGCGCGACGTGCGCGAACTCGATCGTCAGCGCTCCGGCGACGAGGATACCCGCCGGCACGGCGACCAGTAGGTCGAAGACGTTGCTTCCGAGCACGTTCGCGAGGGTGACCGTCGGGCGGTCGGACCGCGCGGCCGCGACGCTGACGAACGCGTCGGGAAAGCTCGAACCGGCGGCGACGACGGTCATCCCCCAGAGGAAGGCCGGCGTCCCGAACGCGTCGCCGAGGTCGATCGCCGCGCGTACGAGCGCCTCGACGCCGACGACGATGAGCGCCAGCCCGAGACCGAAGCGAATCCAGGTCCGGGGGAGATCGACCCTCTCGTCCGATTCGTCATCGTGATCGGCGGCGTCGAGGTACTGGGTGAAGACGTAGAAGGCGTACAGTCCGAGCGGGAACAGCGCGAGAGGACGCGTGACGGTTCCTCCGAGTTCGCCGGCGTCGTGCGGGTAGTAGACGACGGCCAGTGAGAACGTCAACAGGAGGGTCGCGACTGCGAGCATGTAGAACAGCGCCTCCTTGTAGACCAGGTCACGGGTCGTTTCCAGCCCCTCGTCGATCAACACTGCGATGCCGGGGATCACCAGCAAGTTGAACACCGCCGAGCCGACGATCACCCCGACGCCGAGTTCGAACTCGCCGTGGACGAGCGTCGAGACGAGGACGCTGACCAGTTCGGGCATGCTCGAACCCGCCGCGGCGACGATCGCCCCCTGGACCGCGGCCGGCAGTCCGTATCCGATCGCCAGTCGATCCGCGGCGTCCTCGAGCCAACCGCTCCCCTTCCAAACGATCGCCGTGCCGACCGCGGCCAGGACGATCGCCATCCCGACCTCGACCATATGGGGTGGCGTTTTCGCGACGGTCGCTTAAAATGCCCGGCGGGGTCTTCACTCCCCGGATCGAGGCGACCGTCGAGACGCCGTCGCGGGAACCCGGCTCGTGATCGACGTCCCACGGGCGGCGAGAACGTGTGGGGTTGGCCGGTCGGCGCGACGGTCTGTCCGGTGACGAACGAGGCGTCGTCGTTCGCGAGACATCGGACGGTGTCCGCTACCTCGTGGGGCGTTGCGCCCTCCCGTGTGACCGGCTCTAGTTGTCCGTAAGCCTCGCTCGACGGTCGTTCGGCGGATCGACATCGATCAGCGGGCGGTCACCGCGGTCTCGCAGTTCGGACACTCGTAGACGACGCAACCCCTTCGTTCGTGGATGCGCCACTCGTCCCCGATCGGACTTTCGTGGTCACAGTACGGGCAGAACAGGGTCGTCTTCGAACGAGGCGGCGGGCGTCTTTCAGGGCTGGAGGAGATCATTAATGCAGTGTCATCGTTCGCGCATATATGTTTTCTTAGAGGAGTGGGCGCCGAACGCCTCGGAAACGATCGCGAACGACTTATCCACGTCGGGCGTACCGTTTCGCGTATGAACGACGACCACGAGGTGCTGATCGTCGGCGGCGGCGTCGCCGGCCTCACCGCCGGGATCTTCACCGCCCGCGCCGGACTGGAGACGCTCGTCATCGACGCCGGCGAGTCGATCCTGCGGCGCAACGCTCATCTCGAGAACTTCCCCGGCTTTCCCGTCGGCATCAACCCGCGGCTCTTCTTGGACATGACGCACGCGCAGGCCGAACACGCGGGTTGCGAGTTCCACGAGGGACGCGTCACCCAGATCACCGACGAGGAGGAACGGTTCGAGGTCGCCCTCGAGGACGGCGCCGTGCTCCGAACCGATCGGGTGATCGTCTCCTCCTGGTCGGACTCGAGCTACCTCGAGACGCTCGAGGTCGAACTCGATCGGCGCGGCACCAAACAGTTCGTCGGCACGGACGAGGACGGACGGACCGACGTCGAGGGCCTGTACACCGCCGGCCGCCTCGCCAAACAGTACCACCAGACCGTCATCGCCGCGGGCCACGGCGCGCAGGTCGCATTGACGCTGATCCACGATTCGGACGTCCACTTCTACAACGACTGGGTCGTCCCGGAGGGCTACTTCACCGACCGGGGCATCGACGTCCCGCCCGGCTGTGAGGAGATCACGGACGAGGAGCGAGAACGCCGCGCCGAGGAGGCCCGCGAGGCGATGCGCGAGTGGCTCGCCGAGCCGCACCCCGACGATCCGACGCCGCACCCGAGCCTGGCCGAGGAGTGATCGAGCACGCAGGGACGGTCCGACGGCTGTTCGTGATCACTCTCCGCGTATCGGACGGAAGAACGCGTTTCGGACGGTCCGACGCCCGAGTGCATCTACGCTTCGCCCTGTACGAACGCCCGTACGTCTTCGAAGCAGTCCACACAGAGGTTGCCGCTCTCGACCGTATCGTCCTCGTCGACGGCGGTCTCCTCGCGGAGGACGAACATCCCCTGATCGGGGTCGATCTGCGCACCACACCGAGTGCACTCGTCGCTCGGAACGTGTCGGAGGGTCTCCTGGCTCTGTCGTGACATCGCACGCGAGGTAGTTCGCTGGGACGTATGAGTGTACGGGTAGCACACGCATGCTGGCGCGAAAAACTCGAACGGGGGCCTCTACACGAACAGCGAGCGAACGAACGAGAGGAGAGCGTTGACCGACGAGTAGTCGTCATCCCCGTCGTCGGAGCCGTTTTCGTCCTCCGACTCGCTCTCCATTTCGTCCTCGTCTCCCTCGTCCTCTTCACGTGTCTGCTCTTGCTCGTCCTCGGATTCTTCGGAGTCGCCTCCTTCGGATTCCTCTTCCGACATCTCGTCGGGTTCGATCTGTCCGCGGATCTCGCCGCCGGGGTGCTGCTCGGTGTGGACGTTGACGTACCCGCCCTCGCTCTCGAGCGTCTCCGCGGCCTCCTCGAACGACGCACCCTCGAGCGGGCCGACGAAGTCGTCTTCGGTGATCGTCCCCTCCGCGAGCGTGCCGTCGAAGCGCCCTTCGATGAGTTCGGGCTCCGCTCCCTCCTCGGGATAGAGCCACACGACGACGGGGCCGTTCTCGCCCTCCTCGCCGAGGTGGACGTGCGCCTGCGTGACGTTACAGATGGACTCGACGTGGACCTCGTACTCCACCGCCGTCTCGTCCTCGTTCGCCTCGAAGGTGGCGTGGCCGCTCGCGTCCGTCTCCACTGGCGGGACCTCCGCGTCGCCGGAGAGTTCCGCCGAATACGTTCCCGGTTGGTCGCCGTGGCTGCTGGCCGCCGCCTGCCCGCTCATGGCCATGCTGCCAACGATCGCTGCACCCGTCGCGCTCAGTACTTGCCGTCGGTTGAGATTGCTGCTCATGATGTCCTCCCCCAGCGCTCCCTCGTTGGAGAACTGCCAGGTTAACACATAACAAGTCAACATGTTACTTCAACTTTACTTACGATCCGTATAACGTCCCGTCGGCGACGACGGAATACACGGATCCCACGCCGCCCGTCCGACGGCGCACGTTTAACTCCTCCCGACCAGAACTCCGAAGTGAATGCTCTCGGGAGTGAACGTCGCGCTAGGGGTCACGGGGTCCATCGCCGCAGTAAAGGTCGTCGAACTCGCCCACGAGCTACGCCGTCGTGGCGCGAACGTTCGTGGAGTGATGACCGCCGGCGCGCGGGGGATCGTCCATCCCTGGAGCGTGGAGTTCGCCACCGGGAACGAGGCGGTGACGGAGCTCACCGGCCGCGTCGAGCACGTCGAGCTCTGCGGACGCGACGGCTGGGCGGACGTACTGTTGATCGCGCCCGCGACGGCCAACACGGTGGGGAAGATCGCCGCCGCAATCGACGACACGCCCGTAACGACGTGTGCGACCACCGCGCTCGGAGCGGGAACGCGGGTAGTGATCGCCCCCGCGATGCACGAGCCGATGTACGACCACCCGGGCGTGCTCGAGGCGATCGACCGCGTCGAGGGCTGGGGCGTCGAGTTCGTTTCTCCTCGAGTAGAGGAGGGGAAGGCGAAGCTCGCGAGCGTGGACGCGATCGCCCTCGACGTCGCGCGCGCCGCGACACCCTCGCCGCTCTCCGACGAACGCGTCGTCGTCACGGCCGGTTCGACGGGCGAATCGATCGACCCGATCCGCGTGCTGACGAACCGTTCCTCGGGCAGGACCGGCCGCGAGGTCGCGCGCGCCTGCTACGTCCGCGGGGCACGAGTGACGCTGGTCCACGGGCCGGTCGGTCCCCACCCGCCGAACGAGGGTCCGGCCGAGTCGTTCCCGTATCTGGAGCTCCGTCCGGTCGAGAGCGCGGCGGAGATGCGCGAGACCGTCCTCGAGACCTGCGTCGGGGCGGACGCGCTGGTCTCGACGGCTGCGATCGGCGACTACACCGTCGACGCCGCGGCGGAGAAGATCCGCTCCGGTCAGGAGTTGACCCTCGAGTTCGAACCCACCCCGAAGCTCATCGACGCCGTCCGGGAGAGCCACCCGGAGCTCCCGATCGTCGGGTTCAAAGCCGAGACCAATCCGACGGGGATGGTCGAGGCCGCCCGCGAGACCCTCAGACGGGTCGATCTCGAGTTCGTCGTCGCGAACGACGCGAACGTCATGGGCGAGGCGGAGAGTCGCGTACTGATCGTCCGCGAACACGGTGCGAAACGCCACGTCGGTTCGAAGGCGGAGGTCGGAGCCCGAATCGCGGACGAACTGGCGACCGCCCTCGGCGAGAACCGCGAACGGCGCGAGGGATAACGAAATGGTTTTCCTTCGAGTGCCGCTTGCATCGAGTAACTAACTATCGCTATGGACAGTGCACTGACGACGGACGGAGGTGGCGCTCGTGGCGGTTGAGCGACTGCTCGTCCCGGTCGAGAAGTCGGTGACGCTCCGGCGGACCGTCGGCTACGCCGTCGAGACGGCCCTGGACTCGGCGGCCGACCGCGTCGAGATCCACTTCGTCGCGGCGATGACCTACGAGGCCGAGAGCCCCGGCGGCACCGAGTCGATCGAGGAGGCCGAGGAGCTGCTCGAGCGGCTCACCGTCTGGGCGTACGAGGACGCAAACGAGGAGGCGTTCGACGTCGAGACGGCCGTCATCGGTACGGATCGTTACCTCTTCAGTCCGCGCGACTTCGGCGACCGGCTGGCCGACTACGCCGACGATCACGGGATCGATCTGATCATCCTCGATCCCGAGTACCTACCGGGCTCTTCCGCTCCCATGCTCCAGCCGCTCGAACACCAGCTCGAGAGCCACGGGCTTGACTTCGAGGAGGCGCCGGTCGAACCGGCACGACGCAGCGGACAGCTCATCACTCCAGGGGGCGCGAGCCGCCTCGGCGCGCTGTTCGCCGTCTCCTTCGGCTTCTATCTCGTGCTCGGCGATCCGACCTACCCGTTCGACCTCGTAACCGGGGCGGTGTCGGGTCTGATCGTCGCGATCACGCTCTCGCACGTGACGTTCTCCCGGCCGCCGACGCTGAGACAGACGCCGATTCGGGCGCTGCGGTTCGTAGTGTACGTCCCGTATCTCCTCTACGAGATCGTCAAGGCGAACGTCGCCGTCTCGATCGCGATCCTTCGACCCTCGATGCCGATCGAACCCCGGATGACGCGGCTGCGCTCGACCGTCTGGGGCGGGCTCCCCCTGACGACGCTCGCAAACAGCATCACGCTCACGCCGGGCACCCTGACGGTACGGGCCAACGACCAGAACCTCATCGTGCACACGCTGATCCCCGACGCGCGCGAGGACCTCTTCGACGGCGGTCTCGAGCGCGGGGTCCGCTTCGTCTTCTACGGACGGGACGCCGCCCGCATCCCCAGCCCGCGCGAGCGCGACGACGCCGAGATCATCGGGGAGGAGGAACGATGAGCCTGGTTAACGACGTGTTGCTGTTGGCCGCCGCGGCGTTCGTCGTCCTCGCGATCGCGATGCTCTATCGCGTGGTCAAGGGTCCCACCATGCAGGACCGGGTGCTCGCGGTGAACGTCCTCGGGACCAACAC
Source organism: Halalkalicoccus sp. CG83 (assembly GCF_037081715.1). NCBI lineage: Archaea > Methanobacteriati > Methanobacteriota > Halobacteria > Halobacteriales > Halalkalicoccaceae > Halalkalicoccus > Halalkalicoccus ordinarius. Next base: position 2,562,441 of record NZ_JAZDDH010000001.1, on the reverse strand, counting down.
CGTGGTGATCCTCGCGCTGCTCGCTGCGGGGCTCGACGAGCCGTGGTTCCTCGATATCGCGCTGGTGTACGCGCTGCTCAACTTCCTGATGTCGATCGCCATCTCGAAGTTCACCGTCGAACGCGGGGGCATCATATGATCGAGCAGATCCGTACGGCGCTGATCGTCGCGCTCGTCGCCGGCGGCGTCTTCTTCACGTTCGTCTCGGCGACGGGCGTGCTCCGCCTGCCCGACGTCTACGCGCGCGCCCACACCGCCTCCCAGACCGACACCCTCGGGGCCGGCCTCGCGCTCGCCGGCGTCGCGCTCGCGATGGGCTGGCAGTCGGCGACGGTGATCACGGCGTTGCTGCTCGTGTTCATCTTCGTCACGAACCCCACCGCGGCCCACGCGATCGCGCGGGCTGCCTACGAATCGGGCGTCGAACCCTGGGACGAACGCGAACGTGGGGGTGGGGAACGATGAGCGACCTCGTCGTGGCGACGCTCGTAGCGTTCGTCCTGCTGACGGCGCTCACGACCGCGCTGTTCCGGGACGTGCTCTCGGCGATCATCGTCTTCGCCGCCTACAGCCTGGGGATGGCGCTGCTGTACACCTACCTGCTCGCGCCGGACGTCGGGCTCACCGAGGCCGCGATCGGCGCGGGCGTGACGACGATCCTGCTGCTGTTGACGATCGCGAAGACGGTCCGGCCCTCGACCGACGCGCTGTTCGAGCGGATCGACGTACCCGCGCTGGTCGTGGTCGGCGCGTTCGCGCTCGTGCTCGGCGTCCTCGCGCTCCCCGAGATGCCCGCGATCGGCAGCGAGCAGGCGCCGGTGTGGGCCAACCCGGACGTGACTCAGTACTACCTCGAGAACACCTACGACGAGACGGGCGTCACGAACACCGTCGCCGCGGTGCTCGCGGCCTACCGAGGGTTCGACACCTTCGGCGAGGCGGTGGTGGTCTTCGGCGCCGCCGTGGCGGTAATGGTGGTCCTCCACCGGGAGGCGTTCACATGAGCCGGAACGACGAGGAGACGTACGTCGAGAGCCAGGTGATCATGTCGACCGTGAAGATCGTCACGCCGTTCGTGCTGACCTACGGGCTGTTCATCACCTTCCACGGCGCCGACGCCCCGGGCGGCGGGTTCCAGGGCGGGGCCGTCATCGGGACCGTGATCCTGATGATCGCCTTCGCCTTCGGCATCGAGCCGACGCGCCAGTGGCTCGACAACCGAGTGGTCGTCGGCCTGATCGCCGGCGGCGTCGCAGCGTTCGGCCTGATCGGCCTCGTCTCGATGGCCCGCGGCGGCGCCTTCCTCGAGTACCGACTGCTGCCGATCCACCACCCGGTGAAGTACGGCATCGAGGGCGTCGAGATCCTCGGCATCGCCGCGATCGTCTCCGGGGCGGTCATCGCCCTGTTCTTCGTCATGGGGGCGGGCTTCGCCACGAGCGCGATCGTCGAGGGAGACTCCGAGACGGCCGTCGACGGGGGTGAGCGCGAGTGATCGAGTTGCTCGCGACCCGCTACGCCTACGCGACGTTCATACTGCTGGTCTCGATCGGGCTCTACATGGTGATCGCGAGTCCGAACCTCGTGAAGAAGGTGATCGGCGTCAACCTGTTCCAGACGGGGATCTTCCTGTTCTTCGTCGCCGCCGCCTACGTCGATGGCGGGACGTCGCCGGTGGTGCCGGACGATCCGGCGGGTCCAGCGTCGGCGGTCGTCAGTCCGCTCCCCCACGTGATCGTGCTCACCGCGATCGTCGTCGGCGTCGCGCTGACGGCGGTCGGACTCGCGCTGATCATCCGCATCTACACCGAGTACGGCACGCTCCGTGAGGACGTCCTCCGGGAGGTGCGAACCGATGATTGAACAGCTCCCGGCGCTGCTCGTGGTCGCGCCGATCCTCGCGGCGACCGTCTCGCTCGTCGCGGGGCTGCGCTGGCGCGAGACCGGCTGGGCGGTCACGACGATCACTCTCGTCGGCCTGTTCGCGATGGCGATCTGGCTCACGACGGAGGTGTATCTCGGCGCCGGCGGCGACCGGATCATCCACCAGCTCGGCGGCTTCCCCCGTCCCGTCGGGATCGAACTCATCGCCGACCGGCTCTCGACGCTGATCTCGGTGGTGGTCACCGGCATCGCACTGGGCGTGCTCGCGTACACCCGCCTCGGCGGGCCCCGCGGCAACGGCTTCTACACGATGTACCTGCTGCTCGTCGGCGGGCTGCTCGGCGTGACGTTCACGGGCGACGTGTTCAACCTGTTCGTCTTCCTCGAGATCACGGGGCTGACGACGTACGCGATCGTCGCCAAGGGCGAGTCGGGCGAGTCGGCGATCGCCGCGCTCAGATACCTCGTCATCGGGACCGTCGGCGCCTCGATCTACCTGATCGGCGTCGGCTACCTGTTCATGGCGACGGGAACGCTGAACATGATCGACTTATCGGCCTCGCTCGCGGAGGTGGGCTACGACGCCACGCTCGTCCGGGTGGGCTTCGTCTTCGTCTTCGTCGGCTTCGCGGTCAAGGTCGCGCTGTTCCCGCTTCACAGCTGGCAGCCCGACGCCTACCAGCACGCGCCCGACGGCGCGACGCCGCTGGTCTCGGCGCTGGTCTCGACGGCCTCGGCGTACGCGCTCTTCCGGATCACCTACACCGTCTTCACCGTCGAGTTCCTGCGGGCGACGCCGTACGTCACCGAGGTCATCGTTACGATCGGCTCGGTGAGCGTCCTCGCGGGCACCACCCTCGCGGTGCTCCAGACCGACGTCAAGCGGATGCTCGCGTACTCGTCGGTCTCGCAGTTCGGGCTGATCGTGCTCGCCTACGGGCTGGTCACGCAGACGGCGCTGGTCGGCTCGCTCGTCCACCTGCTGGGCCACGGGCTGATGAAGGGCGGGCTGTTCCTCGCGGTCGGCGTGATCGCCGCGGGGACGGGCGCGCGGACCGTCGACGAGTACGCCGGCCTCGCAGAACGCAGGCCGTTCGCGGCCGGTGCGATGGCCGTTCTCGGGCTCGCGCTCGTGGGCGTGCCGCCCTCGGTCGGCTTCGTCGGCAAGTGGTTCATCGCCGTCGGCGCCGTCGAGGCGGGCGTCTGGCCCGTCGCCGTGGTCGTCTTCCTGAGCACGATGCTCACGCTCGCGTACGTCGCCCGGCTGCTGGAGAAGATGTACTTCACGCCGCCGGCCCGAACCGGCGCGTACACCCCCGAGAACCCGCTCGCCGCCGACGGGAGCGGCGAGACGGTGTCGAAGGGCATGCTCGCGATGACCGTCCTCTGTACCGTCCTCGTCGTCGCGCTCGGTTTCGCCGGCGGAACGTTCGATTCGCTGCTCGGACCGTTCGTGGAGGGAGTTCTCAATGGTTGAGGTAGCAAGCATCAGACCGCTCGCGGCCGTTCTCGTCTCGTTTCTCGCGGCGGGAGCGATCGTCGCGTCGCATCGCTATCCGAACGTTCGCGAGGGCTGGTCGATCGTCGCCTCGTTCGCGAAGTTCGGAATCATCGCCAGCATGCTGCCGGGCGTGCTCTCCGGAACGATCTACGTCTGGAGCCTCGGCTCGTTCGTCCCCGGCGTGGAGTTCGCGCTGCGAGCCGATCCGCTGGGGATGCTGTTCGCGCTGCTCGCGAGCTTCCTGTGGATCTTCACCTCGTTCTACGCGACGGGCTACATGCGCGGGCTCGACGAGCCCAACCAGACGCGGTTCTTCGCCGCGTTCGCGATGAGTCTCTCGACGGCCGTGGGGATCGCGTTCGCGCAGAACCTCCTCACCATCTTCGTCTTCTACGAGCTGCTGTCGATCGCGACCTACCCCCTCGTCGCCCACGACGAGGACGCAGAGGCGCGCATCGCCGGCCGGAAGTACCTCGCGTACACCTTCTTCGGCGGCGGCGTACTGTTGCTCGCCGGCACGGTGTTGGTGTTCTTGATGGCCGGCACCGTCGACTTCGCCGCGGGCGGCATCCCCGCGCTCGCGGAGGTCGCGGGGACCGACCCGTGGTTCGCGCGCCTGGGCTTCGGGCTGCTGGTGGGCGGCTTCGGCGTGAAGGCCGCGCTGATGCCGGTCCACTCCTGGCTCGCCGACGCGATGGTCGCGCCGACGCCCGTCTCCGGGCTGCTACACGCGGTCGCGGTCGTCAAGTCCGGGGCGTTCGGCATCGCCCGCGTGATCCTCGACGTCTACGGCCCGGAGACGGTCGCTCAGCTCGGCGTCCATATCCCGCTCGCGGTCGTCGCCGCCTTCACGCTGACCGCGGCGAGCATCATCGCGCTCCGCAAGGACCACCTCAAGCGACGGCTCGCCTACTCGACGACCGCCCAGCTCTCCTACATCGTGCTCGGGCTGTCGATGCTGCATCCCTACGCGATCCTCGGCGGGCTGTTTCACATCCCGGCTCACGCGTTCGGCAAGCTCACGCTGTTCTTCTGTGCCGGAGCGATCCACGTCGAGACCCACACCGACTACATCAGCGAGATGGCCGGCATCGGAAAGCGGATGCCCTGGACGATGGCCGCCTTCACCGTCGGCGCGGCGGGCATGGCCGGCATCCCGCTCATCGCGGGCTTCGTCAGCAAGTACTACATGCTGATCGGCGGGCTGGGCGCCGGCGGGATCGGCGTGATCGGCGCCGAGAACGCGGTGATGAGCCCCACGATGGGGACGATCTTCTCGGGCTCGCTGATCCTGAGCGGCCTGCTCAACATCGCGTACTTCTGGCCGATCGTCTACACGGCCTACTTCGAGACCGAGGACCGCCACGACGCCAAACCGCTGCTCGAGTTTCCGATGGGCGGGAAACGCGAGTCCTACGGCGCCGGCGCCGCCGGAGACGCACGCGCCGACGGTGGCGATCCGGACGACCCGATTCGAACGGCCGAAGGCGGGCCGGGGGCGTCCTCCGGTAACGAGCCTGATCACCGGTCCGACGATCCCGCCCGCATCGAGGAGAGCGAGGGCGGCTACGCGGTGGATCGATATCCGAGCGATCACACCGGTGACCACGACCACGATCACAACCACGACGATCACGGCGGCGGCCCGCCCGCCGAGGGCTGGGAACGCCGAACGCCCTGGGAGGAGAGCACCTGGCTGATGCTCGTTCCGATCACCGTCATCGCGCTCGGCGCGATCGTCCTCGGGGTGATTCCCGGCCGGGCGGTGTTCCTCGAGCTGATCGTCTACATCGTCGAGAGCGTCACCGGTGAGGTGGTGCCATGAGCGTCGCGACCGACCTGCTGACGTCGGTGCCGCCGGCGGTGCCGGTCCTGCTCGTCGCGCTCGTCGCGGGGTTCCTCGACCGGCGCGTGAGCTACGCGCTCGGCGCGCTGGCGACGGCCTACGTCTTCGTCGTCTCGTTGATCGTCCCCTCCGGCGAGTACCTCCCGACGCTGTTCCTCGGCTTCGAGGCCCAACCGTACGTCGTCGACGACTTCTCGCGGCTGCTGGGACTCGCTTTCGGCTTCCTCGGCACCGCCGCGATGGCCTACGCCGCCTCGAGCGGGCTCCCGCGCTCGACGCTGGCGCTCGTGCTGTCGTACGTCGGCTCGGTCGTGGGCGTGATCTTCGCCGGCGACTGGCTCACCCTGCTGTTCTTCTGGGAGCTGATGGCCGTCACCAGCACGCTCGTCGTCTGGGCCTACGGCGGCGACGCGGTCCGCGCGGGCTATCGCTACGCCATCGCTCACGGCATCGGCGGCGTGCTCGTGCTCTGGGCGGTCGCCTGGCACTACGTCGAGACCGGCTCCGTCGTCATCGACGGGAGCGGCATCGCCGCCGGCGCGCCCGCGCTGCTCGCCGCCCTCGGCATCGGCATCAACTGCGCGTTCATCGGGCTGCATACCTGGCTCCCCGACACCTATCCACGCCCGCACATCGCAGCGAGCGTCTTCCTCTCGGTGTTCACGACCAAGTCCTCGGCGTACGTCCTCTACCAGGCGTTCCCCGAGGGCCAGCTCTATCTCGCGTACATGGGCGGGCTGATGGCCGTCTACGGCGCGACCTTCGCGCTGCTCCAGCACGACATGCGGGCGCTGCTCTCGTATCACATCCAGGCACAGGTCGGCTACATCGTCGCCGGTATCGGCATCGGCAGCGTCATGGGCGTCGCGGGCGCGATGGCCCATCTGTTCAACAACGTCCTGTTCAAGGCGCTGCTGTTCATGGCCGTCGGCGTCATCATCTACCGGACCGGCGAGGAGGACCTCTACGAACTGGGGGGACTCTGGCGCGAGATGCCGATCACGGCCGTGGGGTACGCGCTCGGCGCGCTCTCGATCACGGCGATCCCCGGGTTCAACGGGTTCATAAGTAAAGGAATGATCCTCGACGCCGCCGACCCCCACTACTACGGCGCGCCCGAGTACCAGGCGCTCTACTGGCTGTTGATGGCCGGCGCGATCGGGACGCTGCTCTCCTTCATCAAGCTCGGCTACTACGCGTTCCTCCACGGGCCGGCCACGACCGCGGTGAAGGACGCGAAGCTCGGCCACTCGGTGGGGATGCTCTCGGTCGGCGGCGCGTGTCTCGGGCTCGGGATCGCGTGGCCGACGTTGGTCGGCCTGCTGCCGTACTCGGCTAAGCTCAAGCTCCACCCCTACAGCACCGGCCATCTGATCGACGCCGGGCTGTTGCTGTTGGTGGCGCTCGTCGGCTTCGTGCTCATCAGAAAGCCGCTGAGCGGGCTCGGCCACGTCGACGATGTGAGTCGCGTCCTGAACCCGCTGGTCTACCGGACGGGCCGGCTGTCGATGCTCGCGGTCACCGAGACGTTCCGTGCGGTCGACGCCGCCGCGGTCTCGTTCGTGCGGACGTGCTACTGGATCGGCAACAACCCGGTCGTGGCTGTCGGCCGGCTCGCCCGGCGGCTGCCGTCGTGGCTGGTCGGCGACTTCCGCCCGGCCGACGGCGGCGACCCGTCCGCCGGCTCGGGCTCCTCGTCGAACCGCCAGTTCGACGGCGGCGAGCCGATGGACGAACCGGCCGCGCGGAACGACGACACGCCATCGCGGCTCTATCTCCGGGCGAGCATCGGGACGACGATCCTGTTGGTCGTCCTCGTGCTGACCGCCCTGTTGATACTGCTGCTGTGATCGTCCGGTTTCTCGGGCCGCGTCCGCCGGTGTCGGGACTTGTACTCGATAAGAACCCAGATACGGCCGAACGGATCGAACGCGACGGATCTCTTCTATCCCAGTTGGCCGACCTCGTCTCGGTTCGTGGACGGCGCGGGTAGGGATTCCGCGACGTTTCCGACGGGCCGCTCGGTCCCGACCACCCCGAGTTTTATTCCGCGTTGAGACGATCTTCCGCCGATGTCCACGAACCCGCCCGTCGAGGGTGACACCCATATCCACGAGCGTACGTTCACCCCCGAGGACGTCCGAAAGTTCGGCGAGCTCTCCGGGGATCGACAGCCCATCCACACCGACCCCGACGAGGAGGGACGCCTGATCGTCCAGGGGCTGTTGACCGCGACGATCCCCACGAAGATCGGCGGGGACCTGGAGTTCCTCGCTCGGAGGATGGAGTACGACTTCCGCCGTCCGGTCTACACGGGCGAGACGATCACCTGCGAGTGGACCACCGAGTCGGTCACCGAGCGCGAGGACCGCTACGAGGCGGCGGGAAGGGCCGTCTGCCGGAACGAGGACGAGGTCGTGGTGATGTCGGGATCGTTCGAGGGGCTCGTCTGGAAGGAGGAGTAGGATCGGCAGGTTTTACTGGTCGATCGAGTAGGTACGACATGGATCAGTTGGAGCGGTCGCTTCTCGAAGCGCCCATCATCGAGAAAGAGGGCTATCACTACTTCGTCCATCCCATCAGCGACGGGGTACCCATGCTGGAGCCGAGCCTCCTCCGGGAGATCGTCATCAAGATCATCCGCAAGGCCCGCCTGGAGGACGTCGACAAGATCGTCACGCCGGCCGCGATGGGCATCCACATCTCGACGGCGGTCTCGCTGATGACCGACATCCCGCTCGTCGTCATCCGAAAGCGCCAGTACGGCCTCGAGGGAGAGGTCGCGCTGTTTCAGGAGACGGGCTACTCCGAGAACCAGATGTACATCAACGACGTCGACGAGGGCGATCGCGTGCTCGTGCTCGACGACGTGCTCAGCACCGGCGGAACGCTCGAGGCGATCACCGGTGCGCTCGAGGGGATCGGCGCCGAGGTCGTCGACGTGGTCGCGGTGATCAAGAAGGTCGGCGGCGAGAACAAGCTCGACGGTTCGGACTACTCGGTGAAGACGCTGATCAACGTCGACGTCGTCGACGGCGAGGTGGTGGTCGTCGACGAGACCGGCGACGGCTGATCGACGGCCGTGCCGGCACCTCCTTCCCGGGTGCCCCACGGAAGCGACAACTATGATTGTGCGGGGCGCGAACCCGGGTGACATGCCGGATCGGACGCGCCGCCGACTGCTTCGTTCGCTCGGTCTCGCCGGGGCGGTCGGGCTCGCGGGCTGTGCGGGTGACGACGAGCCGAACCACGCCGAGACCGAGGAGAACGAGCCCCCCTCCCGCTCCGAGCGGTGGACGACGGTGACGCGGACGCCGGCCACCACGCTGGTTCCCCACCGGGCGATCGACGACGCCTCGAGGGCGCGTCTCGACCTCGTGATGGACGGCGCGTACGCCATCACCCCCGATCGGGAGCTCTTTCCCCTCTGGCTCGCCGTCGAGGTCCTCGACGGCGGGCAGGTCTACGAGGCCACCCTCCGGGAGGGGCTTCGATGGGGCGACCCGTACGGCAGGATGACCGCCGCCGACTGGGTCTACCACATCCGCGAGGTCCACCAGGGCGAGGGCAACTGGGCGGGATCGTGGCTCGCGGAGGCCTGGGCCGGCGCCGCGGTCGACCGGACCGGCGAGCGCAGCTTCGAGATCGAGCTCCCCGAGCCCAACACGCAGTTCCCCTACGAGCCGGCGCTCCGGGCGTCGCGATGTCTGCCCCGGGAACTGCTCGAGCCGTACGCCGAGGAGCGCGACCGGGAAGGTCTCGAGAACGACGACGACCTCGCGCGGCTCGCGTACACCGGGAACCTCGGGCCCTACACCCCCGAACGCTGGGAGCGGGGCGAGCGGTTCGTCGCGGCCCGCAACGACGACTACTACATGCGGAACGTCGAGAACGCGTCGACGGTGTGGGAGGGCGCGCCCTACTTCGAGGAGTACGAGTACCGCGTCCTCGCGAGCGAACGGGACCGCCTACAGGCGCTCAGGGACGGAACGGCCACCGCGGCGGTCGTCCCGCCGGCTCGCCTCGAGCAGTTCCGGGGAAACGGCCGCGTCTCGCTGTACGCAGTTCCCGAACCGACGCTGACGCTGCTCGCGTACAACCAGCGCGCGAACGGCTGGAGGCCGTTCCGCCGGCGCGAGGTCCGGCAGGCATGCTCGATGGCGGTCGACAAGGAGGCGCTCGCCGAGGAGGTGTACGACGGCTTCGCGGAGCCGATCCACACCTTCCAGCCGCCGTGGTCGACGTGGGACGGGACGGAGCTCCGGCCGTTCGGCCGGCAGGACGCCGAGGAGGACGAGGACGTCTCGGCGCTGCTCGAGGCGGCGCTCGGCGAGGACTTCGGCTACGACGACGGACGGCTGCTCGACGCCGAGGGCGAGCCGGTGACGTGGACGCTCGTCCATCCCGGCGAATCCGGCCGGACGACGCCGCTCGCGTCGTTTCTCGTCCGGGAGCTCGAGCGACTCGGCGTCGGCGTCGAGGCCCAGGGGGTCGGCTACGAACGGCTGCTCTCGGAGCATCTGGCGAACCGATGGCAGGGGGAGGGCGACCCGCCCTGGGAGGCCGGCGAGTACAACGCGGGGCCGCGAGGGGGAACCGAGAGCGCGGCCGAGTGGGACCTGCTGTGTGGCGTGGGGCTCAACGCCTCTCCCCTGGCGCCGACTGCGACCGACCGGTTCTGGCTCGAACGCGGCAGCATGAACTTCTCCGGTTACGTGCCCGACGCGGAGCTCACGGCGCTGTACGCCGAGGCGCGCGCGGCGACCAGCGAGTCGGAACGCGACGCCCGCCTTGATGGGGTGTTCGGCGCGCTCAACCAGGAGCAGCCGGCGAACTTCCTCGTCGCGCGGCGAACGCCGGTGGGATATCGACGCGGGATCGCCGGTCCCCGCGAGACGCTGAACTACGACTGGGACCGCCAGACGTGGTATGCGGAATAACCGCCCGAAGCCCTCCTACTTATTCGCGCTCGTCCCCAACGATCGCCCATGACATCAGCACTGTTCGTCGTCAGCGAGGAGGGGTACTGGGGAGAGGAGTGTATCGAGCCGCTCACGACGCTTTCCGAGGCCGGCGTGGAGATCACGGTCGCCACGCCGAGCGGCGGCCGGCCGATGATCGACGAGCGCTCGCTCGACCCCGAGATGGTCGGCGAGGAGACCGCCGAACACGTCGAGGAGATCCACGAGACCGACGAGCGGCTGAACGATCCGGTACCGGTCGCGTCGGTCGACGCCGACGACTACGACGCGCTCGTCATCCCGGGCGGCCACGGCACCGTCTGGGACATCAATCAGGACGTCCACGTCCGGAGCCTGCTTCGCGACGTCGTCGAGAACGGCGATAAGGCGCTCGTGGTCTGTCACGCCGTCGGAATCCTCGGGTTCACGTGGATGAGCGACGGCTCGCGGATCGCCGAAGGTCGCGAGATCACCGGCTTCCCGAACGAGCAGGAGGAGGAGATCGTCGACGAGTACGGGCGCATGGACGACGGCCGGAAGCTCCCCTACTGGGTCGAGGACGAGGTTCGCGCGGCCGGCGGGAACTGGGACGCCGAACTCGATCAGGAGACGAGCGTGAAGGTCGACGGCGACCTGATCACGGGTCGCGGCCCCGCGTCCTCCGCCGAGGCGGCACGGACGCTGCTCGAGGAGCTCGAGATCGAACGACCGGCTTGAGCGGACGACCTCCCTAGCGGTCGTCGAACCACCACGCTGACCGACGAAACCGAGGTCGGATCCTCGCGCCGAGGCGTGGATCCACGACCTCTAGCGGTCGTTCACACTCGGATTAGCGAGTTCGTCGGCCGTCGGTCCGATCGGAGAGCCGCCGGCTCGATCGCAACCGTTCCGGCTTTCGATGGAGATGCGCTCCTTACACGTAAATACGGACCGTAGACGGGTTCGGTTGGGTGATTTCGCGACGTTTGGATCATAGCATGTTCGTCAGCTCGTCCGGTTAGAAATCAATCGTTAAGCTCATTAGGGGATGTTGAGGAGAAGTGTAAATATAACGTGTGGTTGACAGACAATAATTATATACCCGTCTACCCGACATGACGTCATGACGCGAAGTCACGAGTCTCCGGATCACGACGTCAATCGACGACGGTTGCTTCGGGGGATGGGTGCGGCCGGGGTCGTCGGGGTATCCGGCTGTCTCGGCGGTGACGGCGGGGAGGGGGAGGAGAACGGTAGCGACGGTGGCCGTGTCGGTGATCGGGAGGAGCAGGAGGTAGACTTCGCCGACTTACAGGAGGGTGGGACGCTCCGCATCGCCGCGACGGCGAATGTCGACTCGTTCGACCCGCCCTACAGCACCGATGCACAGTCGACGCAAGCCCAGGGGTTCGTCTTCGAACAGCTCGTCACGTCCGACAGGGACGGGAACCTCTACCCGTGGCTCGCCGAGGCGTACGAGGAGGTCGAGACCAACGACGTCGACCGAACGGTCTACGAGGAGTACATGGTCTCCGTCGGCGCGAACGAGGAGGGGGTCCTCGATACCGAGGAACAGGTGATCGTCCGACATCCGGACGACGACCCGATCGAGGACGACGAGGTCCGGGTCCTCACCCCCGAGGAGGCCGCCGCCGCCGTCGACGACGGCGTCTTCGGGATGCAGTTTCGCTATCGGCTCCGCGAGGGTATCCAGTTCCACGACGGCGAGGAGCTGACCGCCGAGAACGTCGTCCGAACGGCCGAGCGATACGAGAACTCCGACCTCTCGGCACAGACGTACGACTCGCTGCTACACGCCCGTGCGGTCGACGAGTACACCGTCGACCTGTACGCCCAGGTCCCCGACGCCGAGGCCGAGCGGGAGCTGCCGGGGCTGTCCATCCACTCGACCGAGCAGGCGGAGCTGGAGGGTGGGGAGCTCGACCCGCGGCAGGGCAACGACCCGATCGGGACCGGCCCCTACACGCTCGAGGCGTTCGAGGACGAGCAGTACTACGAGCTCGCGAAGTTCGAGGAGTACTGGGTCGAACGGGCGGGCGTCGACTCGATCGACTGGTTCGACGGTCCCGAGGAGTACCCCGATGGACCGGTCATCGACGAGATCCAGGTCGAGATCGTCGAGGACGACGCCAGCCGGTCGGCCGCCCTCCAGAACGACGAGGTCGACGTCACCACGGGCCTGGAGACCCAGACCCTCGATCAGTTCGACGACTCCGAGAACTTCCGCATCGCCGCCGTTGAAGCCGGTTCGTACGACTACGTCCAGTACCCCGTCAACGTCGAACCGTGGGACGACGCTCGGCTCCGGCGTGCGGTCAACCACCTCGTTCCGCGCGAGAACATCGCAGAGAACGTGTTCAACGGGTGGGTACGTCCGGCCTGGACCGACATCCCGTCGATCGCCGAGGAGAGCGGGACGACCGATCCCGAAGCGCTCGAGGAACGGCTCCGGCCGTACAACGAGTACGATCCGGAACGGGCCGACGAGCTGATCGGGGAGGTGATCGACGACACCGGCATCGAGACGCCCATCGAGGTCCGACTCGAGGTCAACGCGGACAACAACGACCGCGTACAGATGCTCGAGCTGATCGCCGAGGCGATGGAGCAGTCCGGGCACTTCGAGGCCTCGCTCGAGACCTACGAGTGGAACACGTACATCGCGCGGGTGCTCGATCCCGAGTACCAGAACGACGGTCACATCCCCTGCATCGGGCTTTCGGGCACGTTCAACCCCGAGAGCTTCTGCAACGCGCTTCACCACAGCGAGAACGTCGGCCAGTGTTGCAACCTGAACGGCATCAACGACCCCGAACTCGACCGGCTGATGGACGGCGCACGGTACGACATCGAGGTGATCGAGGACGAACAGCTTCGCGCCGAGCGCTACGACGAGATCTGGCAGTATCTCGCCGACGAGCGCTACAGCTCGATCACGCACTTCGGCATCACGGAGGCCGTGATGAACACCGCCGTCGTCGGGTTCCGGGCGAACCCGTTCATCGAGACGCTGTACAGCTTCGCGTTGTACAGTCCACAGGAGCGGCAGGCGATCTGGCTCGACCGCGAGGAGTGACTCCCAGAGCAGGCGATCCGCCCCGTTCCCGACCACCCATGTGTTTACAACGCCCGAACGACCACGGGAATATACCGACGTAGCATGAGTCTCCGACGTTTCATACTGTATCGAGTGTTGTCGATCATTCCGATCCTGTTCGGCGTGTCGGTGATCACGTTCGGCCTCTTTCACCTCACGCCGGGCGATCCCGTCAGCCAGATGGTGGCGCTGAACCCGGACATAACTGCGAGTCAGGAGGCCCAGCTCCGCGCGCGGTACGAGCTGGACGGACCGGTCTGGCAGCAGTACCTGGCGTGGATCGGGAACGTCCTGACGGGCGACTTCGGGATGGTGCTCAGGAACAACCGGCCGGTGTCCGCGATCGTGCTGGCCCGACTTCCCGAAACGATCGCGCTCGGGCTCTTCGGCTGGGCGTTCGCGCTCGTCATCGCGATCCCCACGGGGATCTACGCGGCGGTGAACAAGGACCGGTTCGGCGACACCGTCAGCCGGTTCGTCGCGCTCTCGGGGATCTCGATCCCGAACTTCTGGCTCGGGCTCATGCTGATCCTGGTCTTCTCGCTGTGGGCCGGTCTCTGGCCGGTGATCCCGCCCTCCCGTCTACCGCTGTACCACCCGCGGATGCTCTGGTACCTGATCCTGCCCGGCGTGACGATCGGTACCGCGGCGGCGGCGAGCATCATGCGGGTGTTGCGCACGTCGATGGCCGAGGAGATGAACGAGGACTACGTGACCGCCGCCAGGGCCAAGGGGCTCCCCGAACGGCAGGTCGTCCTCAAACACGTCCTGCGGAACTCGCTCATCTCCGTGGTCACGCTCGCGGCGACCCTGACGGCAGGGATCGTCGCCGGATCGGTCGTCGTCGAGGTCGTGTTCAACTGGCCCGGTCTCGGCCGGGAGCTGATCGTCGCGATCAACGCCCGGGAGATCAACCTCCTCATGGCCATCACGCTGTTCACGGGCGTGTTCATCATCCTGGCGAACCTGCTCGCGGACGTCCTCTACGCGGTGCTCGACCCACGGATCAGATACGACTAGGTGGATTCAATGTCTACGAAACGAGGACGAATTCGGATCTCCGGCTTCGACGCGGAACACGTCGAGCGGCGAGAGCCGCTGTCGGACTGGACGGAGGGGAGTGGAACGGAGACCGAGAACAGATGGCAACGGGGGTGGAGGCGGTTCAAGCGCAACCGATCGGCGATGCTCGGGGTCGGGATCGTGGCGACGATGTCGCTGCTCGCGCTCTTCGCTCGTCCGATCACCGTTACGGGAGTGGCGGTCCAGCCGTTCTCGCTCGCGCCGTACGCTCCGACGGAGATCCTCTACCTCCAGGACCCCGACGTCGGCATCTACGATCCGCCGTCGCTCTCCCACCCGATGGGGACCGACGGCTCGGGTCGCGACCTGTTCTCGCGGATCCTCGTCGGCGGTCGGTACAGCATCTCGATCGGGTTCATCGTGGTCGCGCTCACAGCCAGCTTCGGAACGGTATACGGTGCCGTCTCGGGCTACTACGGCGGCTGGATCGACGAGGTGATGATGCGTATCGTCGACACCATCTTCGCGTTCCCGGCGCTCGTCCTGGCACTGATCATCGTCGCGATCCTCGGCGGGGGCTACTGGCAGCTCGTCCTCGCCTTCGCCCTCTTCGGGTGGGCGGGGTACGCTCGACTCATCCGTGGAGAGGTGTTGAGCATCAAGGAGAACGAGTACGTACTGGCGGCGAAGGCCCTCGGCGCACGCGATCCGGCGGTCATCTTCAGACACGTCATCCCGAACGCGATACCGCCGTTGCTCGTCTACGCCTCGTTGAACATCGGAACCGTCGTCATCGGCGTCGCGGCACTCGGTTTCCTCGGGCTCGGGATGCCGCCCGGAACGGCCGAGTGGGGAACGATGCTGGAGGCGACCCGCGAGACGCTCATCCAGGGCCCCGACGGAGCGATCCCCTGGTGGGCGACGGTCTACCCGGGGCTCGCGATCTTCCTGTTCGTGATGTCGATGAACGTGATCGGCGACGGGATCAACGACGCGCTCGACGCCCAGGAGACGGGCGTCGGACGTGGAGGTGACGACTGATGGCGCTGTTGGAGGTGAACGACCTGACCGTCGAGTTCTACACCGAGGAGGGCGTCGTCACCGCCGTCGACGGCCTCAGCTACCGGATCGAACGGGGCGAGAAGTTCGGCGTCGTCGGCGAGAGCGGGGCGGGAAAGAGCGTCACCGCCCTCTCGCTGATGCGTCTCATCGAGAGCCCCGGGCGGATCGCGAGCGGCGAGGTCCGCTTCAAGGGACGGGACCTCCTCGAGATGAGCGAACGGGAGGTACGGGACGTCCGGGGCAACGAGATCGCGATGATCTTTCAGGACGCCCAGACCGCCCTCAATCCGGTCTACAGCGTCGGCGAGCAGATCGCCGAGGCGATCCGTCACCACCTCGATTACGACGATGCGGCGGCCCGAGAACGGACGATCCGGCTCCTCGATCAGGTGGGGATTCCGGAGCCGGAGGCTCGCTACTCCGACTATCCACACGAGTTCTCCGGCGGGATGCAACAGCGTGCGGTCATCGCGATGGCGCTGTCGTGTGACCCGGACCTGCTGCTCTGTGACGAGCCGACGACCGCGCTGGACGTGACCATCGAGGCGCAGATCCTCGATCTGCTCGAGGGCCTCGCGGAGGAGTTCGACACGGCGATACAGCTCATCACACACGACCTTGGCGTCGTCGCCGAGGTCTGCGACCGCGTGATGGTGATGTACGCCGGCAAACCCGTCGAGAAGGCGCCAGTCGAGGAGCTCTACTACGACCCGAAGATGCCCTACACCGTCGGGTTGATGAGTTCGATCCCGCGCGTGGGCGACACGCGTGAACGACTGCAGACGATCCCCGGGACGATGCCCGATCTCGTCGAACTCCCGCCGGGCTGTGATTTCCATCCGCGATGCCCGTTCGCGGAGGAGGTCTGTACTCGAAAGGAACCGCCGCTGGTCGACCCCGAGACCGGCGCGGAGGCCTCGAGCGAGACGGAGCGCTCCGCCGCGTGTCTCGAGTACACGGGTGATCTGACGGACGGACTCGACTACGAGGTCGGGGTCCGCGATCCTGAGACCGAGGACGAACGCGAGACGTCCCCCACGGAGGGCGGCCGAAATGGCTAGCGGCGAGGAACCCATTCTGCGCGTCGAGGGACTGCGTAAGTACTACGACACCTCCAGCGGGTTCGTCGACAGCCTCCTCGGTCGCGGCCAGTCGGTGAAGGCGGTCGACGGCGTCGACCTCGAACTGTACGAGGGGGAGACCCTCGGCGTCGTCGGCGAGAGCGGCTGTGGGAAGACCACGCTCGGGCGATCGCTCCTCAGGCTCGTCGAGCCGACCGAGGGGTCGGTGTACTACCGCGGAGCGGACCTGACCGACGCCTCCCCGGGCGAGCTCCGGGACCGCAGAAAGGACCTCCAGTACGTCTTCCAGGACCCGTTCTCGAGCCTGAACCCGCGTCTGACGGTGGGTGACATCGTCGGCGAGCCCCTCGACATCCACGGGATCGCCGAGGGCGAGAAACGGACCGAGCGAGTCTACGAACTTCTCGAGACGGTGGGGCTGAGCCCGAGTCACACGAGCCGATACCCCCACGAGTTCTCGGGCGGTCAGCGCCAGCGCATCGGTATCGCCCGCGCGCTCGCGGTCGATCCGGAGGTGATCGTCTGTGACGAACCGGTGAGCGCGCTCGACGTGAGCGTCCAGGCACAGATCCTCAACCTCCTGGAGGACCTCCAGGAGGAGTTCGGCCTCTCGTACGTCTTCATCGCCCACGATCTGAGCGTCGTCGAACACGTCTCCGATCGGGTCGCGGTGATGTATCTCGGGGAGATCGCCGAGATCGGAACGACCGCGGAGGTGTTCTCGCCGCCGCACCATCCCTACACCGAGGCGCTGCTCTCGGCGATCCCGGAACCGGACCCGCTCTGGACGGGCGAACGGATCCTCCTCTCCGGGACCGTTCCGTCGCCGATCGATCCGCCGTCGGGCTGTCGGTTCCACACCCGTTGTCACCACGTCATCCAGCCCGGCGACTACGACCTCCCTCAGGAGGAGTGGCGGTCGATTCTCGATCTCAAACTCCGGGTCGGCGACGCCGAGACGCTCGAATCGCTCACCGTCACCGACGCCGGCGGGGGGGAGGGGACGCGACCGATGGATCCGGCGGACGCGTCGAGGGCGACCCTCGACGAACTGGTTAGAGCGGAGTTCGACCTCCCGGAGCGGGTCTCGGACCCTTCCGCAGAGGAGGTGCTCTCGGAGGCGACTGACGAACTCCAGGCGGGGCGGATAGCGGGCGCCCACGAGCGCCTCGAGGAGGGGTTCGTCTCGCCGTGCGAGCGGGACCGACCGGAGGCGATCCGGACCGGCGAGAGCCATCACATCGCCTGTCACCTGTACGACGACCGCTACGACGCCGAACGGGACGATACCTCCGGGAGTGACGCGGCCGAGACTTCCGCGGACGACTGATCCGTACCGGGATCGATCCGACCGAACGCTTTAGTCGGGCTACCGCCTGCGAACGACAATGCGTCGGATCTACGAGTCGGGAGCGCTCCACCGCGACGACGACGATCAGTTCTCCCCCAGCGAGCGCGGCTCTGACCGACCGCAAGCGATGCGGTGGATCGACGCCACCGCACTGAGCCGCCGACTCCTCCCGGACACCGTTCGAGATCGAGCGGTCTCCATCGGGGTCTCGACGCCGCGGACCGAGTACGCCTCCGGCGAGTGGATCCCGTTCCGGGTCACCATGCGGAACTCGATGCCGTTCCCGATCACGTTTCGGACCGCCTCGCCGATCCCGTGGACCTGGTCCGTCGACGGGGTGCGGGAGGCGTCGATCGCCTCGCTCCGGGACCCACCGGCCGAACCCGGAGAGTTCAAGTTCGGTCGCGGCGAGCGAAAGCGGTTCCCGAAGCGCTGGACGCAGACGTTTCGCGTCTCGAAGTCCGAGTGGGAGCGAGTCGGGCGAGGGGAGTACACGATCGGCGCGGGTCTCAACGTCGCGAACGCGTTCGAGAGGGGACTGTACGACGAGGTGACGGTGCGCGTCGTTCGAGGACGGGAGTAGAACCGAGGCGGCCGGATCGAACGTCGCCGTTCAGGACTGGACGCCCGTTTCGTCTCCTCGGAGTTCGACGTCGGCCGGATTGAACTCGAGCAGCGACGCGCCACAGTCGACACACCCGACCGTGAGGACCTCGTAGGACCGACAGCACGACTCGACCGTCCCGTCGCTCAGGCGTATCGTGCCGGCACATCGCGGACAGACGTCGTGAAACGAGCGAAGGGCCTTCAGTATCCCGAGACGCTGTACGAGCGGGACGTCGGTCCAGCGGTCGGTCCACTCCCGAAGGGTTCGTCGCCGGCGAGATCGGCGACGAGTGCCGCCTCTGAGGGCCACTTCCGGACGCGACGTCCGATCCTGAACGCGGGGTGCTCGCGTTCGAGTGCGGTGATCGAGTCAGGATCGGCGCCGAACACGTCAGCGATCCTCTTGCGGTCGATCCGATCGGACTCCAGCCTCGCGCTTCGGTCGCTGAGACGGCGGGCGAACGCGTCAGTCAGACACAGGTCGTCCTCGCGCTCACACGGCTCGACGGCGCCGACGTCGAGGAGGAACCGCTCGGGGTCGACCGCGTTCTCCCGCCGGTGTTCGAGTCTCTCGCCGGTCTCCCAGGTCTCCTCGCGTCGCTCGATGGAGTGGGAATCGAACGGCGTGACCGCGCGGTCGGGGAGGTATCGCTCGGTGAGCGTTGGCGTTCCGGGGACTAGATACCCGCGGAGGTAGATCGTGACCAGTGAGGAGAGGAGGGCGACGAGGCCGAGCGGAACGGACAGCAGGGCGAGAACGGCGCTCGCTACGAGGGCGATCAGTACGTTGACCGCGGTACAGGGGAGACACCGGTTTGCCCCCGTGTACTCCGGCCGTCGCAGCCGTTCGAGGGGCGAGTCGGGCAGGCTCGCCATGACCGGACGTCGGGTTCGGCCGACAAAAGCGGTACGGACCGTACTCCCGTCTCTCAGCGTTTCGGAACCTCGAGGGACGGGTCCCGACTTCCGATCGTGGCGAACTCGCCCCGTTCGGGCCCCATCGGACCGCGTCTCGGCTTCGAGCTCCTCGCTCGTGAGTCGGATTCGGAAGAAGTAGCGGGAGGTAGATTTGAACCGCGGTCGCAGCGAAGCTGCTCCCTGCTTCAAATCTACTCCGAGCGAGTTCGTCGGACACCGCTCTCACTCGCTACGCTCGTTCGAGGTAGCGTCCGATAGAATATAGCGGGAGGTAGATTTGAACTACCGATCT
Source organism: Halalkalicoccus sp. CG83 (assembly GCF_037081715.1). Lineage (NCBI taxonomy): Archaea > Methanobacteriati > Methanobacteriota > Halobacteria > Halobacteriales > Halalkalicoccaceae > Halalkalicoccus > Halalkalicoccus ordinarius. The sequence continues at coordinate 2,542,818 of NZ_JAZDDH010000001.1, read as the reverse complement.
GCGGGTTATGAGCCCGCCGGAATCTCCTGGCTATCCCATCCCGCTACCAGTTCCTACCCCGGTAACACAGTTAAGAATTGTGATTCGGAACCGCAAGCCGGCGCCACGATCGTGCTACCGAGACCCGGACGGTACGAACAGCTATGACGCCGGCGTGAGCAGGTGGCGTATGACGCGACTCGCGCTGATCGCTCACGACGAGAAGAAGGACGACCTGATCGAGTTCGCCGGCGAACACGAGGAGCTGTTGTCGGGCTGTGAGCTCATCGCCACGGGAACCACCGGCAAGCGGCTCAACGACGAGACGGCGCTCGACGTCGATCCCGTGGAATCGGGGCCGCAGGGCGGCGACCTGATGATCGGCGCGGAGGTCGCGAAGAGGGCCCTCGACGGGATCGTCTTCCTGCGCGATCCGCTTCGGGCCCAGCCACACGAGCCCGACATCACCGCGCTGTTGCGCATCTGTGACGTCCACGAGACGGCGATGGCGACGAACCTCACGAGCGCGACGTTCCTGATCGAGGGGCTCGAGGGACGGGAGGCGTAAGAACTCCTGAGAATTCACGACACGGTCTACTTCGTTCGCTTTTCGCCATCCCTCCGATTCGACGGTGGGCGTGACGTCGGCGAGCGAGATCCGTCGGACGTCGCGGGTGGATCCGGCCGGAGGAATCAGGCGCCGCGCGCTCTGATCACGTCGACCGCCTCGGCGTCGATCGACTCGGTCTCGAGGAAGTGGGGGATGTAGTTCTGCTCCTCGAAGTCGCTTCGTTCGTCCTCGGTGCCGATGACACACCAGAGCTGGGGCCGTTCGGGGCCGTGCCAGTCGCCGTTCCGGGTGACCGAGAAGAGCACCATCTCCCGGTCGTCGTAGTCGATGATCCCCTCCTTCCTGATCCCGGGATCGCCGTGAACGATCAGTCGCTTCATGCCCGCGGCTTCGGGGGAGGGGAAATTAAGCGCTTCGAGTGATCGACAGAGCTTTCGGCCGGACGGTGGTAGACCGAGGCGATGAATCGGTTCCTGCGCGCGATCGGTGCCGGCGCCGCCGCGACCACGGTGATGATGTTCATCTTCCTCTTTACGGAGGTACAGACGCGATCACGCCTCAACGCACCCGACGCGATCGCCAGATTCGTCGGCCTCCCCGACCAACCGTTCGTGGGGTTCGTGATCTTCGCCGCGATCGGCGTGCTCGTCTGGCCGATCGTCTTCGTCGCGATCGAGGAGTATCTCGCGAGGCTACCCGGAGGTCGTGACGTCGCCATCCGGGGACTCGTCTTCGGGCTGGTGCTCTGGGTCGCCTTCCTCGTGCTCGGCACCGGCGAGCTGACCTGGCCGTTCGTGCTGCTCTACGTCCTCTTCACGCTGATCGGCCACCTCGCCTACGGGTTCACGCTGGGGGTCGTCTATCAGCGTTTGACCTGAGTTTCACGCCTCGGTCTCCTCGGGTTCGGCCTGTTGTACCTGCTCGAGGCGTGCCTCGAACCACTCCCACTCCTTGGTGAACTGTCCGTACTTCTTCAGCCCCCAGACGTCTGCGTCCATGACGATCCGTCCCCGGCGGTAGGACTGGACCATGTTCCACAGCCAGACGAGCTGTCCGAGCGCGAGCAGCGCGGCGCCGATGCTCGCGACCACCTGTAGCGGGAGGAACTCCACGGGGTAGGTCGCGGACCGCCGGGGCAACCCGATCAGTCCGACGATCAGCATGGCGAACGAGAGCAGGTTGACGCCGACGAAGCTCAGCACGAAGTGAACGATCGCGAGCGGCTTGTCGTACATGCGGCGGCTCATCAGCGGGAACCAGTAGTAGATGCCGGCGAAGATGGCGAACGCGATGACCCCGGCGACGATGAAGTGGAAGTGGCCGACCACGTAGTAGGTGCCGTGGACGAGCGTATCGACGGGGACCGATGCGAGGAACACGCCCGTCACGCCGCCGACGATGAACGTCGAGATGCCGCCGACGCAGAAGAGCATTGGCGCCTCGAGCCGGACGTTGCCGGTCCACATGGTGGTGATCCAGTTGAACACCTTCACCGCGCTCGGCACCGCGATGGCGATGGTGACGGCCATGAACGCCGACCGGAGGCGGGGGTCGATGCCCGTAGTGAACATGTGGTGGGCCCAGACGCCAAAGGAGAGGACGCCGATCGCCATCGTCGAGTAGACGACGAACTTGTAGCCGAAGAGCCTCCGACCCGCGAACTTCGGCAGGATCAGGCTGATCAGCCCGAACGGCGGCAGCACGAGGATGTAGACCTCGGGATGGCCGAAGAACCAGAAGAGGTGCTGGTAGAGGATGTAGCCGCCGTATTCGATGGCGAAGAAGGAGGTGCCGACGTTCCGATCGAGCAGCAGCATGATCAGCACGGCGCCCAGCAGCGGGAACGCGAAGAGGATGAGGCCCGCCTGGGTGAGCAGCGTCCAGGAGAAGATGTCGAGGCGCTCCCAGCCGACGTCGGGCGCGCGGTCGGTGAAGATGGTCGCGATGATGTTGATCGCGCCGAGCGTCGTCCCGATTCCCGAGAGGTGCAGGCCCAGCAACACCATGTCGATCTGCGCGTTGATCGTCTGGGTCGAGAGCGGTGGATAGAGCGTCCACCCGACGTCGATGGGTTTGAACGCGACGAGCAGCTGCGCGAGCGCGGGGCTCACCGGAGCGAGAAGCGCCGCCACCGTGTCGCTGAGGATGCCGAAGCGGATCAGCACCGCTGCGGGCGGCAGCACCCAGAAGCCGATGGCGTTGATCCGGGGAAACGCCATGTCGTCGGCGCCGATCAGCAGCGGGAGGAAGTAGTTCGCCAGCCCGAAGAGGATCGGCGTGGCGAACAGGAACAGCATCGTAATGGCGTGGGTGGTGAACAGCTGGTTGTACGTCTCGATGCCGAACACCTCCGCCTGCGGGGTGAGGAGTTCCGTCCGGGCCATCATCGCGTCCATCCCGCCCCAGAGGAACATGAACACGCCGAAGGTGAGATAGAGGATCCCGATGTCGCGGTGGTCGACCGTCGTGAACCACCGGATCAGGCCGGTCGGCTTCGACGTGACGAACCCGTAGCCGGTCGCGACGCCGCCGTCGGGGGAGACCTCAGAGGAGGACGACGCATTGCTCCGTTCGCCACCGTCGGTCATCACGGCCCCGACCCGTCGATCCAGGGAGCGGGCGATTCCAACGCAGAGCGTGAGGAGGAGCGCGCCGATGAGCGCCCCACCGAGGATGTCGATGTACATGCTGTGTCTGTAGCTTCGGCTCCGATAGTCCGCTACCGTCGGTTTCGGCGGGGAGAACCGTCGTCACGTCCGTCGGTTCCGAGCCCCTCCCAACGGTAGCAGTTCACGTCGTCCACTCAGGCCAGTACCCTAATCAACCTTTGCAGGGAGGACCGATACGACGGCCGGCAACCAAACGGGTTTTACCTTCGGCCTGCCAACCGGCGGGCAAGGCCATGCAGATCCCACGACGCTTCAACACGTACTGTCCGTACTGCAACGAACATCACCAGCACGAGCTCGAAAAGGTCCGCACCGGCCGCCAGACCGGAATGAAGTGGATCGACCGACAGCGAAAGCGCCAGACCGGCATCGGCAACGACGGGAAGTTCTCGAAGGTGCCGAGCGGCGGGAAGCCGACCCGGAAGACCGACTTCAAGTACCGCTGTGGCGAGTGCGGCAAGGCCCACCTGCGCAAGGGATGGCGCGCCGGCCGCGTGGAGTTCCAGGAGTAACCATGGCGGGGAGCTTTCACCGCGTCGCGTGTCCGGACTGCGAGAACGAACAGATCGTCTTCGGACGGGCCTCCACCGAGGTCGCCTGTGCCGTCTGTGGTCACACGCTCGTACGCCCCACCGGCGGAAAGGCCGATATCGAGGGCGAAGTGCTCGAGACCGTCGAGCACCGCTCGGCGGACCGGGACGAGCCCGGTGAGACCGCCGAGGTCCGATGAAGTACAGCGGCTGGCCCAACCCCGGCGAACTCGTCGTCGGCAAGGTCGATGAGATCGAGGACTTCGGCGTGTTCGTCGACCTCGAGGAGTACGAGGACAAGCGCGGCCTGATCCACATCAGCGAGGTCGCCTCGGGCTGGATCAAGAACGTCCGCGATCACGTCCGCGAGGGCCAGACGGTCGTCTGTAAGGTGCTCGAGGTCGACCGGGACTCCCAGCAGATCGACCTCACGCTGAAGGACGTCAACGAACACCAGCACAAGGAGACGATCCAGCGCTGGAAGAACGAACAGAAGGCCGACAACTGGATGTCGCTCGCCTTCGGCGAGGACGTCGACGAGGAGACCTACGGCGCCGTCGCGAACGAGCTCATCGACGTCCACGGCAGCCTCTACGAGGGGTTCGAACAGGCCGCGATCCACGGCCCCTCCGCGCTCTCGGAGACCGATCTCTCCGACGAGGAGGCCGAGGCGATCGTCGAGACCGCCCGCGAGAACGTCTCGGTGCCGTACGTGACGGTGACGGGCTACGTCGATCTGGTCTGTTCCACCGACGAGGGCGTCGACGCGGTCAAGGAGGCGCTACGGGCGGCGGAGGGCAACGGCGAGGTGAGCGACGAGATCGACCTCGAGGTCACCTACGTCGGCGCGCCCGAGTACCGCATCCGGGTGCAGGCGCCCAACTACAAGACCGCCGAGAGCGAGCTCGAGAAGAGCGCCCAGCGCGCGAGCGAGGCGATCGCCGCGCTCGGCGGGAGCGGGAGCTTCCACCGCGAGCGAAAGACCGACGACGAGTAGCGCGATGAAGTCCGACATCCGGATCTGTTTGGCGTGGCGTGCGCGCCACGACCGCCCGGTGTACACCCTCTCTCCGAGCTGTCCAGACTGCGGCGCGAAAGCGGTGAACAGCGCGCCGGCGCCGTTCAACCCCGAGGACCCCTACGGCGAGTACCGACGCGCTCTTAAGCGCCGGAGCCGCGAGTGAGGGCATGGACGACGTAGAGGTCGAGGTACTCGCCGAGCCCGAACTCGACGAGCCGGTGCTGATCGAGGGGCTCCCCGGCGTCGGGCACGTCGGCACCCTCGTCGCCGAACAGCTGATCGAGGAACGCGAGGGCGAACCGATCCGGCGGCTCTACTCCGAACACCTCCCGCCACAGGTGAGCGTCGACGAGTCCGGGCTGGCCGAACTGGTCTCCGTCGAGCTCCACCACGTCCCCACCGACGGCCGGGACCTGCTCGTGCTCACGGGCGACCAGCAGGCCGCGAGCGGCATCGGCCACTACCGTATCGCCGACGCCGTCCTCGACGCCGCCGAGGAGACCGGCGTCGAGCGCGTGTTCGCGCTCGGCGGGATCCCAACCGGCGAGCTCGTCGAGGACCACGCCGTCCTCGGGGCGGCCACCGACGAATCGCTGATCGAGACCCTCGAGGACGCGGGCGTCGAGTTCCGCGAGAACGAGCCCGAGGGCGGCATCGTCGGGATCAGCGGCCTGCTCGTGGGGCTGGGCGGCCGGCGTGGCTTCGAGGCGGCGTGTCTGATGGGAGAGACCAGCGGCTACCTCGTCGATCCCAAGAGCGCTCAGGCGGTGCTGGGCGTCCTCGAGGAGCTGCTCGGGCTCGACGTCGACCTCACCCAGCTCGAGGAGCGCGCCGACGAGATGGAGGACGTCGTCGAGCGGATGCAGGAGATCGAGAACCAGAACGTCCCGACCGACGACGACCTGCGCTACATCGGCTGACTCGGTCGGGAACCTTCTTTATCGTCGATCCCCTACGCCGGAGCGTGCAGTCGGATCCCGTGTTGGTCCTCCCCTGGTGGCTGGTCGTCGGCGTCCTCGTCGGGCTAGCCATCGGCGTCGTCATCGCCGCGGTCTTCGTGATCGGATCGCGACTCTTCCCCGACGACGAGCGGACGGACGGCGGCGTGAACGCCACGAGCCGAAAAGGCACGGAGATCCGTCACTATCTGCGGGCCATCGGCGAGGAGTTCGTCGAGGACTACGATCTGAACGGCCAGCCGGTCGCTTTCTACCTCCCCCGACGTGACGTGGCGATCACGTTCGACGCCCGCGCGTACTTCCGGATCGAGGCCAGCGACACCTACGCCGTACTGGTCGAACACGAGATGCCGAGCATTCACCTCGGACGACGCCTCCCGTTCGAGACGCCCGAGTTGACCACGAGGGCCGACGACGGGGAGACGACCGCCGCGTTCGCGCTTCTGGGGCTCGAGACCGACGCCACGGAGAGCGAGATCCGCTCGGCCTACCGCCAGAAGGTCAAACGCGTTCACCCCGACCAGGGTGGCGATCCCGAGACGTTCCGGCGGGTTCGCGACGCCTACACGACCGCACACGCCCACGCCGCCGACCGGGAGGGCGAGGCGACGGCGCCGGCCACCTCGTGAGCAGTGACTCCCGGGTTCGGTCGGCCCTCGCGCGATCCGACGGCCCACCCGCAATGGCCCGATCCCTGGAACGATGGCGTAAACCCGACAGCCTCATGGCCCGAGCCGCCGAGTGATTGCCCGTGCTCGAGGAGGCCGTCTTCCACGATCGTGCCGTCTTCTTTCCGGACACGGGAGCGCTCGTCCTCGCGGACGTCCATCTGGGCCGGGATCGCGCCTCGAACGTCGATCTCCCGCTGGGCGAGCGTGCGGACGTTCTCGACCGTCTGGAACGGCTGCTCGAGCGGTTCGACCCCGAGGAGGTGGTCGTCGCCGGTGACCTGCTCCACTCGTTCGACCGGGTTCCGTGGTCGGTCGAGCGAACCCTCGCCGCGATCGAGGAAGGCGTCGCCGAGGCCGGCGCGGCGCTGGTCGCCGTCGAGGGCAACCACGACACGATGCTCGGCTCGCTGCTCGAGACCGCTCCCGAACACGCCGTCGGCGAGGCGCTGGTCACCCACGGCCACGAGCTCCCGGACGCGGACGCGTCGCTGTACGTGATCGGTCACGAACACCCGGCGATCACGATCGAGGGCCGAAAGCGCCCCTGTTATCTCGTCGGTCCCGCCGTCCCCGGCGGCCGGGCGCTCGTCCTGCCGGCGTTCACCCGACTGGCCCCCGGAACCGACGTCTCGCGGAGGCGCCGGTTTCGCTCGCCGCTGCTCGCCGAGCCGGGCGAGTACCGACCGATCGTTCGCGACGAGGACGCCGATGAGACGCTGTGGTTCCCGCCGCTCGCGGAGTTCCGCGCCATGCTCTGAGCGTCCGAGGGCGCCTCGGCCGTCACTCGACGTCTTCGACGACCGCGTCAGCCGCGCGCGCACCGCCCTCCATCGCGCCCTGGATCGCCGACCACTCGACGTAATCGCCCGCGAGGTAGACCGGCCCCGACGGCGCGCGTACGTCGGGACGTTCCCTGTAGAAGCCGGGCGGTTGGACGAACTGTGCGAACGGGATCCGGTCGGTGTGCAGCGGGGAGAGCGACTCGAGGGAGCGTGCGGGGTACCACGAGGAGAGCGCCTCGCGGGTCCGTGCAGCGAGCTCCTCGTCGCTCTCGTCCGGTTCGCCGAGGAACGTCGCGCTCAACAGCGTCTCGCCGTCGGGCGCGTACTCCGGAGCGACGGCGGTGTGGTCGACGACGTGGTTCGGCGTCTCCCCGTCGGCGTTGAGCAGCAGCCGTCGACCCGCGTCGAGTTCGCCGTCGAAGGCGTACCACTGGGTGACACAGCCGCGCGCCTCGGTCGGGATCGACCCGACGCCGGTGAGTTCGCGGGCAGTGCGCGGGTCGGTCGCGACGACGACCGCGTCGGGAGCGAGGGTCTCGTCGCCGGCGACGACGGTCGCTCCCTCGCCGTCTCCCTCGACGGAGTCGACCGCTCGTCCGGTCTCGATCGCCGCGCCGGCCTCCCGGGCGGCGCCGGCGAGCTGTCGGCTGATCGCGCCCATCCCCTCCGCGGGGACGGCGATCTCCCCGCGCGCGAGCATCGTGAAGGTGTAGTCGAACGTCGCCGCCGAACTCGAGAGCGAGCGATCGAGCGTGATCCCGCCGTAGAAGGGCGCGGCGAAGTTCTCGACGAACCGCTCGGAGAAGCCGCGTTCGAGCAGCGCCGCCCGGATCGTCTGGTCGCCGCCGTCGAAGAGTGTCTCGGGATCGACGCCCGAGAGCCGGCGGCGAAGCGCGAGCGTCCGGAGCTTGTCGAGCGTCGACACCTCGGTGTTGACCGTCGACTCCGCGAGCGCCCTCGGATCGCGAAGCGGGTCCGAGAGGACCGAGCGGCTTCCGGGCCGGGCGAGCACCGCGCCAGGCTTGAACCGTCGCAGGTCGAGGGCGTCGTAGTCGAGTTCACGGCGGGCGGTCGGGTAGGCGGTGAACAGCACCTGAAAGCCCCGGTCGAACGTGTAGCCGTCCTCGTGGGTCGAGCGGACCCGGCCGCCGACCTCGGCTTCGCGCTCGAGCAGCGTTACCTCCGCACCGCGGCTCCCGAGCCGGCGGGCCGCGACCAGCCCCGCCAGTCCCCCACCGACGACCACGACGGACGCGTCCATGAGCGCGGTTGGGAGCCGACCGCCAAACCTCTGGCGGGTTCGACGGTCTCCGGCTCGTCCCTCGAACGTCCTCGTCACCGAAGACATTAGGCGTCCGCCGGCAAGCCACGGGTATGGAAACGACGGCCGCGTTCGCCGGGCTGACGTGCGTCGACTGCGACGGGCGCTTCGACCCTGAGGTGGCGACCCACCGCTGTCCCGGCTGCGGGGGGATCCTCGACCCGACCTACGAGTACGACGCGATCGAGGTCGATCACGGGACCTTCGACGAACGACCGTTCGAGTCGATGTGGCGCTACGAGGAGCTGTTGCCCTTCCCCCGGGAGGCCGCGGTGACGATGGACGAGGGGGCGACCCCGCTGGTCGACTGCCCGGGGATGGCCGACGAACTCGGCGTCGAGCGCGTGGTGATCAAGGACGAGGGCCGGAACCCGACGGGGAGCTTCAAGGACCGCGGTCAGACGGTCGCGCTGACGGCGGCGCGCGAACACGGCGCGAGCGACGTCGCGCTCGCCTCGGCGGGCAACGCGGGCCAGGCCGCCGCGGCGTACGCGGCGCGTGCGGGGGTCGACGCCCACGTCTTCCTGCCCGCGCGCTCGAACCACACCAACAAGGCGATGGTGAACGTCCACGGCGGCGACATGACGGTCGTCGGCGGGCGGATCGACGACGCGGGCGCGGCCTACGCCGACGCGATGGCCGAGGAGGAGTGGTACTCCGTCGGGACGTTCGTCACGCCGTATCGCCACGAGGGCAAGAAGACGATGCTCTACGAGATCGTCGAACAGCTCGACTGGGAGGTGCCGGACGCCGTCGTCTATCCGACGGGCGGCGGCGTCGGGCTCGTCGGGATGCACAAGGGGGCGAAGGAGCTCCGCGATCTGGATCTGATCGACGGGCTGCCGGCGATGTACGCCGCCCAAGCCTCGGGCTGTGCGCCGATCGTCGAGGCGTTCGAGGCGGGCCGCGGCCGCCACGAGCCCTGGGAGACCCCCGACACCATCTGCGGCGGGATCGAGATCCCCGACCCCGGGGCGAGCCCGCTGATCCTGGAGGCGCTGCGCGAGTCGGGAGGCGGCGCCGTTGCGACGGACGACGAGGAGATCCTCGAGAGCGCGATCGCCGTCTCGAAGGGCGAGGGATTGGAGATGGGCGCGACCCCTGCGGCCGCCGCGAGCGGCGCGTGGACGCTCGCGGCGGAGGGCGCGTTCGACGGGGACGACACCGTCGTGTTGCTCAACACCGCGAGCGCGAACAAGGACGCGGACGTCCTCCGGAGCCACCTGATGGGGAAGGGGATCTGAACGACCCTCCGCAGCATGGTAGCGCGCCGCCCTGGGTTAGACGAAGAATACATACGCTTTAGTCAACTCTAATCCGATGGAGATGTCGAGCGACGCACCGGAGGAGCGCCTCGAGACGACCCCTCGTCCCGAACGAGCCGAGGAGCCGCCCTATCCTCCCGGATCGAGAAACGAAGCGGAGACCGGGGTCGAGGACGCATGACGGGCTGGGTCGAGGTGCTGGTGATCGCCTTCGCCGCACAGCTGTTCGCGCTTCCCGGCGAGAAGGGACAGTTCGTCATCGCCGGACTTGCGACGAGGTTCCACCCGCTCGTCGTCGTCGCCGGCGCCAGCTGTGCGTTCGGCGGCTGGACGGTTCTCGAGATCGCGCTCGGCCAGGCGCTTCAAGGGGCGCTCCCGAAGCTGTACCTCGACGCCGCGACCGCCGCGCTGTTCGTCGCGTTCGCGGCGCTCCTGATCTACTCGGCGCCCGAGAAGGGCACATCGACTGCGACGGACGGCGGGCTGCTCCCTGATATCGACGTCGGCGACGGCGGTCGGCTGGCCGGGTTCGTCCCCTCGTTCTCGGTGATGGCGCTCGGCGAGTTCGGCGACAAGACCCAGATCGTCACCATCGGGCTCGCGGCCCGGTACGCCGAAGGGTCGGCGATCTGGCTGGGTGAGATGCTGGCGATCGTGCCCGTGAGCCTCGTGAACGCGTACTTCTTCGATCGGTTCGCCCATCGGTTGGAGGCGTACGACGGGAAGCGCTATCTCTACTTCTGTTCCGCGGCGGTGTTCCTCCTGTTCGCCGCGGACGTCGTCCTCGAGCACGCGATCGGCGTCTCGTTGCTTCCGCTGTAGGCGACGACGCACCGCCCGCTGGCGCGCGATTTTTGGTGGTTCGCGGTCGACGACGATACGTGTCGTCGATCGTCGCAGCCGTCGCCGGCGTCGTGCTCGGGCTCTCGCTCGCGGCGCCGCCGGGACCGATGAACGCCGTCATCGCCGAGGAGAGCGCCGTCCGAGGGTGGATCGCGGGATTTCGAGCCGGACTGGGCGCGATGAGCGCCGACGCCTGCTTCCTCCTCGTCGCGCTCGCCGGCGTCGCGACCGTGCTGCGGGACGCCCCGACGCTGCGGGCAGTGATGACCGGCGTCGGCGGCGTTCTCATGCTCTACTTCGCGCTCGACGCCGCCAGGAGCGCCCGCGAGTCGTTCGGCGGTCGCGAGGCCGGCCCCTCGAGGGGGTTTCGACGGACGTTCGTACTCTCGCTCACCAACCCGTATCAGGTCCTCTGGTGGCTCACGGTCGGCGTGACGCTGCTCGATTCCGGCAGCCTCGCGTTCACGGTGCCCGCCGCGGGGACGATCGCGGTCTCGACGGGGAGCGTCGCCATCGTCGTCGGCTTCTTCGCCGGGATCGCGCTCTGGATCACGGCGTTTCCCGCGACGCTGGTCGCGCTCGGCCGACGGATCGACGGGTTCGCGCCGCTGGTCGCGGGCGCGAGCGCCGCGGTGCTCGCGGGGTTCGGCCTGCTGTTTCTCTACCGGGCGGCCGTGACGCTATAGCCCCTCGGGCGGCTCGCAGTCCATCTCGGGCACCTCGCTCTCGAGCCACTCGCGAAACCAGCGCACCCGCTTGAGCCGCTCGTGGGCCATGCTCCGTGCGGTGTCGCTCTCGACGCGCGAGACCGCCTCCTTTCCGCGTTCGTACACCCGGTCGACGATCGTCGCGGCGTCCATGTGCGTTCGGGCCTCGTAGCCCATGCGAAGCAGCATCAGCGCGGTGCCGTTCGCGCCGACCTTATCGAGCAGGTCGGCCTCGATGAGACAGCGCGCCTCGAGCGAGACGGCGTCCAGTTCGCCCTGGTGGGAGTGGGCCTCGATCGCGTTACATACCCGGTCGATGAACGACCCGGGGACCGACGTTCGCGAGGAGAGGTACTCGCGGGCGACGCGCGCGCCCTCCTCGGCGTGGACGTCCTGGTCGGCGTCGAGTTTGGCGACGTCGTGAAACAGCGTCGCGACCCGGACCACGTCGACGTCAGCTCCCTCCTTGCGGGCGATCTCCGTCGCGAGCGAGAGGACGTTCAGCGTGTGGTTGAAGCGGTACTCCGCGGAGTGCCACGGGTACCATCGCATCCGGCCCCCCTCGTCCTCGTTCTTGACGCTCGCGTCGAGGTACTCGTAGACGAACCGCTTCATCGACTCGAACTCGGCGTCGGAGACGGGCGTCTCCTTGATTTCAACGCCCATAGAACCGCCTCCGCAGATCCGTGTCGTCGTTCATTGTTAACTACGAAGAGGTCTGTTTTACTCTTTAGCGTTACGACGGGACGGCGGCCGTTTCCCTCCGATCCCTCGTCGACGGCATCGACGCTTATGCGCGTCGAACGAGTACACCCCCCGTGACCGAACCGCTCTACCTCGAGGACTCGACGGTCAGAACGTTCGAGGCGACGGTCGAGCGCGCCGACGGCGAGCGCGTCGTCCTCGATCGAACCCACTTCTACCCGACGGGCGGCGGCCAGCCCCACGATACCGGCGTCCTCCGAACGGACGGAGGCCGCGCCCGCGTCGTCGACGTGCAGGGACGGAACGTGATCCACCACACGCTCGAGGGCGAAGTCCCCGAGCCCGGGACGACCGTCCGTGGTGAACTCGACTGGGAGCGCCGTCTGGCACACATGCGCTACCACACCGCCCAGCACCTGCTCTCGGCGCTGTTGCTCGCGGAGTACGACGCGCCGACGGTCGGAAACCAGCTCTACGCGGACCACGCCCGCCTCGACTGTCGGTATCCCCGGTTCGACGAACGGGACCTCGACGACGTCGAACGCCGGCTGAACGAACTGATCGACGAGGGTCGGCCGGTGCGGTGGTACACGCTCGAGCGCGAGAGCGCGGAGCGCGAACTCGATCCCAAGCGGACCCGTCTCGATCTCCTGCCCGAGTCGATCACCGAGGTGCGGATCGTCGAGATCGGAACGGAGCACGAGTCCGAGTCCGAGTCCGGCGGTCCGAACGGTCGCCGGTCGGCGGCCGGAGAGGCGTACGACAGGACCGCGTGTGCGGGCACGCACGTCTCGAACACGGCCGATATCGGCCGCGCGACGGTGACGGGACGACGGACGCAGGGAAGTGATGGGGAACGTCTCGAGTTCGTCCTCGGAGACGAATAGGTTATCTCGATCGGGGACGGAGGAAAGCCGTGCGCATCGAGAACAGCTTCATCTTCGTCGACGGGGTCGGCGAACGCACCGAACGGCGCCTGTGGGAGGCGGGAGTCACCCACTGGGACGCCTTCGCCGACTGCGACGTACTGGGGCCGAAGACGAACGCGAGCGTCGATCGGGCGCTCGAGGCCGCCCGCGAGGCGCTCGCCGCCGAGAACACGCGTTTCTTCGCCGATCGGCTCCCCGCGAAGCGTCGCTGGCGGCTCTTCGAGAACGCCCGCGAGAACGCCTGTTTCTTCGACATCGAGACCACCGGGCTGGATCGGTACTCCGACGAAGTGACGACCGTCAGCTTCCACCGCGGGGGCGAGACGCGGACGCTCGTCGCCGGCCGGAACCTCACGCCCGAGGCGCTCGATCGCGAACTCGATCGGGCGTCGCTGCTCGTCTCGTTCAACGGCGCGCGCTTCGACGTCCCCTTCCTCGAGACCGCGTTCGACCGCTCGATCGACACTCCGCACCTGGACCTCATGTACCCCTGTAAGCGGCTCGGCCTCGAGGGCGGGCTGAAGGCGATCGAACGCGAACTCGGCATCGAACGCGCTGACGACGACGTCGACGGCCGGGAAGCCGTCCGGCTCTGGCACCGCTACGAGCGCGGCGACGAGGACGCGCTCGATCGCTTGGTTCGGTACAACCGCGCGGACGCGCGCAACCTGGAGGCGATCTCGGGACGCGTCGTCGACGCGCTCGATCGCGAGGTCTTCGAAGCGTATCGCTAACCCGCCCGACTCGGTTCGGGGGCCCGCTCGAAGCGGCCGGTACGGCGATCCAGAGTACTCGGTCCGTCGGTCGGCCGATCCCGGTTGGACGAGGCCGATCTTATAGACCACGCACCGGCATGCCGGTCACTCTTGCGATTAGTGCGACAACATATCATATGACACGGGAGGTGGTAGTCGCGATCGACGACTCGGATCCGGCCAGGGCTGCCCTGGAACACGCTCTGAGACGGTTCGCCGACGCGACGATCACCGTTCTCCACGTGATCGACGCCGACCAGTCCGACGGCAGCATTCGCCAGCGAGTGCTCCCGACCGAGTACGACGCATACCGCAACGCGGCCGAAGAGACCGCCGAAACCGTTCTGGAGAACGCCCGCGCGTACGCCGACGAACACGGGTTGACGGTCACGACTGCCACGCGCTACGGCAGGCCCGCCCGTCAGATCGTCGCGTACGCCGAGGAGAACGACGTCGACAGGATCGTCATCGGGACCCACGATCGATCCGGGCTCTCGCGACTGCTTCTCGGCAGTCTGTCGGAGCTCGTCGTACTGCGGTCGTCGGTTCCGGTCACGACCGTGAGCGAACCGACCACCACCGGATCGACGACTCCGGCTCGGAAGGCTCACCGGGAACTGATCTCGAGAGTGACGGATGGATCTCCACCGTCCCTCCGACGGTGTCCGGGTTGTGCCGTCACCCTCCACACCCGATCGGAGTTCTGTCCAGGCTGTCTGGGGGTGACCCTCCCGCTCGGCCAAACGCCCGCCTGAGCCGTCGCTGCTCCGGAATCACGCCGGCCCGTTCCCCGACACCGTGGAACGGATCGCCGGGGATCGGTCGACCTCGCCGTTCGAGTCGGGAGGGACGAGCGAGTCTCGGCGGGCAGAACTGGCGACACGCCGCGAGGATCGTTCTCACTCCTCGAAGTCGTGTCCGTCGCTTCGACCCCCCTCGATCACGTGGGTCTCGATCAGGTTGCGGTGTGCGCGGCGGAGCTGCTCGGAGAGCGACTGGTGGGACGTTCCCCGTGATTCGGCGAGCTCGCCCAGCGTCGTTCGACGCGGGATGTCGTAGTAACCCAGATCGAACGCCTCGATCACCGTTTTCTGCTGGTTCTCGGTCAGGAGCGACGTCCCCTCGTCGCCACCTTTGGCCCGATAAACCCGGATGACGTCGACGGCAAGCCCCTCCCGTCGGCACTCCTCGTAGCTTCGCGAGAGCGACTCGTGCGTCGGGTACAGCAACCGGAAGAACCAGCAGTCCGTCCCGCCGGTCGCGTGGAGAACGGCGCCGCCCTCCTCGATCAGCCGGAGGACGACGTCGGCGTCCCGCGACCACTCCATCTCGTACAGGACGCTGCCGTCGCTCTTCTCGGTGAGCCGGCGGTAGGAGCCGACCGAGGGGTCGGCGTCGAACGCCGACTCGAGCCGGTCGACGCCGACACCGGAGACCCAGACGAACGGGGAAACGACGTCGTCGTGGGCGACGATCTCCTGAACGTCGAATTCGATCTCGTCGAACTGCGTCAGCGTGTCGCTCATCGCGATCCGGTCCGACGGGATTTCGAACTCCACGATGACAGCTGTCATTGGTCGTGTAAGACGGCGCTACCGGATAGCTATAGTGATCGTCGTACCGCCGTCGCTCCGCGGGGCCTCTCCTCTCGGGTTCGAGACCCACCTCACGTGGCGTCGGTCGTGAGGCGTAAATCGCGGCGACGCCTACCGGTGTCATGACCGTCGACGAGGCGCTGTTGTTGCGCGTCGGGATCGACACCGGCACCGGCGGCGCCCACGGCCCGCTGTTTCCCGACGGGCGCTTCGAGTACGTCCCTATCCCGGAGTCGAAGGAAACCGAAGAACGCCGGACGTACGCCGACCTCCTCGGACGCCACGGCGAGGCGCTCTCGACGTACGTCCCCCACCTCGCCGATCGCGTCCCCCATTACGACCCCGAGTTCACCACCTACACCTACGGCGACGTCGGGAGGATCAAGTGCTCACAGCTCTCGCGGCTCACCGATGGCGACCTGCTGGTGTTCTATGCCGGACTCGAACCGATCGACGGCTCGGGTCCCGCGCGGCTGTACGCCATCGGCTATCTCACCGTGAGCGAGGTCTGCGACCTCGAGGCGATGAACCGGGACGAGCGGACGGCCGCGTGCGAGCGTTTCCCCCACAACGCCCACGTGAAACGGGCGGCCCTCGGCCCGGACTCCCGGGCGAGCGACCGGTATCCCGTGATCGTCCGGGGGAAGCCGACGCGAAGCGGCCTGTTCGCTCGCGCCCGCCCGCTCGGGACCGACGAACGCCTCGTCAGACCCGAGGTCGCGCGGGCGATCGGGTTCGAGGGCGATCTGACCCGGGCGGGCGCGGCCCGGATCCTCGACGTCGACCGAATCGCGGAGATCCGGCGGTGGCTCGACGGCGACCTGCCGTGAGCGGGGCTTTTCACTCCCCCGCCCGCAGGGTTCGACATGGAGTTTCCCGCCGCCGAGACGATCACGGGGACGCTCGACCCCGTCGAGTTCCCGGAGTTCGCGACCGTCGAGTACGACCCCCCGACGCCCGAGTGTGACGACCCGGCCGCGGCCGCACACGAGGCAGTTGGCGACCTGCCGCTGGAGGACCTCCCGGCAGGCGCGACCGTCGCCGTCGGTCTGGGAAGTCGCGGCATCACCGACGTCGTCCCGGTCGCGCGGGCGACGATCGATGAACTGCGCGATCGGGGGTTCGATCCCGTCGTCGTACCCGCGATGGGCTCGCACGGTGGAGCGACGCCCGAGGGCCAGCGCGAGACGCTCGCGGGGATCGGACTCACCGAGGAGGCGCTCGACTGTCCGATCGACGCCCGGATGGAGGTCGAATCGGTGGGCGCCGGGAACGAACCCGTCTACCTCGCACGCGCGGCCCTCGAGGCCGACGCGATCCTCGCGGTCAACCGCGTGAAACCCCACACGAACTTCGACGGCCCGATCGAGAGCGGGCTCTGTAAGATGCTCGCCGTCGGTTTCGGCAAGCACCGCGGCGCGCAGGCGATCCACCGACGGGCGCTGGATCGCGGCTACGTCCCCGTCCTCACCGACGCCCTCGAGCGGATCCTCGAGTCGACGACCGTCCTAGGGGGGATCGCAATCGTCGAGAACTTCCACGACCAGACGGCTCGCGTCGAGGGCGTACCCGGGGATCGGATCCTCGAACGCGAGCCGGCGCTCCTCGAGCTCGCGCGCGAGGAAATGCCGACGCTCCCGTTCGACGCGCTCGACGTGCTGGTCGTCGACCGCATCGGCAAGGACGTCTCGGGAGCGGGGATGGACACGAACGTGATCGGTCGCTACGAGGTGCTCAACGCCGACGAGCCCGGGTCGCCGGAGATCGACCGAATCGTCGTCCGCGGGCTCACCGAGGCGACCCATGGCAACGGCCAGGGTATCGGGCTGGCCGACCTCACCACCGTCGACGTCCTCGAGTCGCTGGACCTGGATCAGGTCTACACCAACGCGCTAACGAGCAGTTCGCTCTCGAAGGCCCGCCTCCCGGTCGCGCTGCCGACCGACGAGCACGCGCTGACCGCGGCGGTCTCGACGATCGGCTCGTACGACCCCGCCGAGGCGCGCATCGCCTGGATCGAGGACACGGGCCATCTCTCGCGGTTTCGAGTCTCCGAGGCGCTGGCGGCGAACCTCCCCGAGCACTGTTCGACCACTCGCCACGAACGACTGGTCTTCGAGGACGGATCGCCCCGATTCGAGGATCGATAGACCCGCGCCGTTCGGCGAGTCCGGACGGCTCCGAACGACGCTCGAACCGATGGCGATTAACCCATCATTAGTAAAATATGTATGTTTTCTTATATTCGCCTATGAACGATCACCGATCGAACGCCACCAGGCGAACGGTCCTAGCGATCCTCGGTGCCGGGGCTCTCGCGGGCTGTCTCGAGCGTGACTCGAGCGAGGAGGTCGACGACGTCGCGAGCGCGTCGCCGGCCCCCGAATCGGAATCGAGCCCCGAGTCCGAAACCGAGCCGGAGCCGGAACCGGAACCCCGGGAACCGACGCTGTGGCTCGAGGAGGACTCACGGGACCGCTGTCGGGACGCCGGCGAGTCGTGGCGCGACTGCGAGGCGCTCGACGAGTGGGAGGTGCTCCAGGGATCGCTCGAGGTCGAGACGGACCGTACCTACGACGGCTCGCAGTGCGCGCATCTGACCGCCGATGGCGACGGGGGGACCGTCGTGCGGATCCCGATCGACGGCTACGACCTCTCGCGGACGACGTTCTCGCTCGCGGCGTACGTCGAGACGCCCGGCGACCACTACTCGCCGTTCTTCGACGTCAACGACCCCGCACACGACCAGCAGCTACACTTCCGCAGCCGCCACAAGATCGACGAGCCCGGCTGGCTTCGATACGATCTCGGAGTGACGTTTCGCTCGAACGCGGAGTCGGCCGACGAACCGTATCTCACCGTCGCCTGGTACGGAACCGACGTCGACTGGTACGTCGACGACATCCGCGCAGTGCCGGTCACCGAGGATCCCCACGTGATCGTCCAGTTCGACGACTCGCTGCGGACGACCTACGACACCGCCTATCCGATCATGCGCGAGTACGGGATCCCCGCGACGGTGTTCACGATCACCGGCCGGGTGGGCAACAGCCGGAGTCTCACCCTCGAGCAGATGCGGGAGATGCAGGACGACGGCTGGGAGTTCGGCAGCCACACGGTCTCCCACCCCCGACTGGGCGACCTCTCCCCCGAGGAACAGCGCGAGGAGCTCGAGGGATCGAAGCGGTGGCTGCTCGAGAACGGCTTCGAGGAGTCCGCCGGGCTGTTCGCCTACCCGTTCGGCTCGTTCACCGCGGAGACCGTCGACGTCGCTGCGGACTACTACTACTTCGCCACGCACGGCCAGCGCGGCGCGACCAACCGTACCGTCACGTCGCCGCTGTCCGCGAACCGTCATCCGGGCGACGATCCCGAGCGTTCGAAGGAGCTGGTGGACCTGTTGATGGACGAGACGGTGCCGACCGACACGCTGATCCTCTACTACCACGACGTGATCGAGGGCCACGAGACCTGGATCGATCCGAAGGGCTTCCGCGAGACGATGGCCTACATCAACGAGAAGGACGTCCCTCACCTGCGTACGAGCGACCTCTGGCGACACCAGCTGAACCGGGGTTGAACCGTCCCCGGCGACCGCCTCGGGACCGTCGATCGGTATACGCCCGTCGTCCGGTCGAAGGGGCGACGTCGGAGACTTCCGGAGAATGATTACACCACACTCTAGAATAAAATAACGAGTATCTTCATTAACGTCGCGTCGAGTCCCCTCAGAGGATGGGTGGGTATCCAGCGCATCGGAGTCGGGCGATATCGGTCGATGAACGTCGGACGGGCGGTACGAAGCGGGGGTTCACCTGATGGCGTCGAGACCTCGACGGGTCGTCAGCGAGTTCTTCACCGCGCTCGGCGCCGTCGCGAGTCGACTCGTCCAGCGATACCTCCGCTCGTGCTCGCGAACCAGGGGCCCTCGAGCCCGGGCGCGCTGGTGATGGCAGACGACTCCGGGACGGTCAACTTCATGCTCGACGCCGCCGGTTCGATCAGCATGACGACGTTCGTCCTCGATCCGGCGAACGCCCTCTCCAACGTCGTCCTGGTGCTGACGCTGCCGCTGATCCTGGTCGCACTGGCTCCCGATGCGGAGGCCGACCGGACGACACTGGACGGCGATCCGTTGTTCGACGCCAGCATCGCCGAGACGCTCGATCACTACTCTCCGCCGCCGCGCGAGAAGTACACCGCGGCCGACGTCCTCGAACAGTCCCCCCTCATCTCGATGGTGGCGGTGGTCATCGGAATGGCCTCCGTCGGGCTCTACTTCGCCACCGGCGGAGCGCTGACGCTGTTGTGGCTGCTCTTCTTCCTCATGATGCTGGGGCTGCTGGTTCACGTCCGCCCCATGGCGTTCCGGTCGAAGACCACCCGGACGACCCGGTGGGCGAACCACGTCGCGATCCCGTTCATGCTGTACGCGGTCGTCTTTGCGCTCCTCTCGGAGGCGGGGCTGTACGAGGCGGTCGGGAGCGCGCTCGCGCCCGGCGCGGTCGGATCGTTCCTCACGGCGCTCGGCCTCGGTCTCCTCATCCCCGATCCCGGCTCGGTCTGGGTCGTGGCGGGACCGGTGCTGGTCGGCGAGACGGAGCTCGTCACCTCGCTTGTGGCCGCCATGTACGGTGCGGGGCTCTCGAACCTCTGGCTCGGCTTCCTCTTTCTCGGAGTTCTCTCGATCGGCGGGTTCGACTGGCGCGAGTTCGTCCGCTACGCGGCGGTGATCACCCTCTACGTCTCCGTGGTGATCCTCTCGCTGGTGCTGGTGTTCTGATTCGGTTCTCCGCTCGATCGGCCGTTCCACCGAGCGGTCGCCTCATCGCTACGTCCCGGAAAAACGCGTTGAACGACCCTGAGTCGGGGCGATGGTGAACCGCGGTTGGCGCCCTTCGGTCGGTTCCGCGAGCCGAACCCCACAGTCGCCACGGAGGGAGGCGACCTTCCCGGGTCGACGTAGCGACCGGAGCCACCGAATCCCAACGCTTACTTCGCGTTCCGCGGTACTGGGGGCGTGGACGAAGTCGAACTGAGCACGGTCGTCTATCTGCCGCCCGAGGAGGTCTACGAGTTCCTCATCGACTTCCCCCGATACGCGAACTACTCCAAGTACCTCACCGACGTTCGCCAGCACGGCGACGGCTCGCCCGGCACGCAGTACGACCTCCGTCTGGCGTGGTGGAAGATCACCCACACGGCCCGGTCGGAGGTGACGGCGGTCGATCCCCCACACAGCATCGATTGGCGGCTCGTCAAGGACATCGACGCTCGGGGCCGGTGGTCGATCGAGGAGGTGCCCGAGGAGGCGCCCGAGGGGTACGAGACCGCCTCCCGGATCCGTCTGGAGGTCGGCTTCGACCCCGGCTCGGCCGACGGAAGCGCGATCGACCTTCCCCGGCTCGTCTCGATCGGCTGGGTGATATCGAAGGTCAAACCCCTCGTCCTCCAGGAGGCCGAACGCGTCGTCGAACGGGTCGTTGCCGACCTCGAGGGCGAGTCCCGCCCGATCGAACTGGTCGTCCACCAGAAACCGGACTCGATCTGAGGCCGAAGGGAAATACCCATACGCGGCGGCACCGAACCGCGCGACAATGACACTATCGGTGGTTTCGTGCGGGTGATCATCATCGGCGCGGGAGAGGTCGGCTCCTCCATCGCGGCCGATCTGTCCGATACCCATGAGGTCGTCGTGATCGACGTCGACGGCGACCGCGTCGACGAGCTGACCTACTCGGTCGACGCCCTCCCGATCAAGGGTGACGGTACCTCCGTGCCGGTTCTCGAGGAGGCCGGCATCGACGAGGCCGACATGCTGATCGCGAGCACCGACAACGACGAGACCAACATCGTCGCCTGCAGCGCCGCGAAGGCCGTGAGCGACGTCTTCACGATCGCGCGGGTGAAGAAGCCGGACCTGCTCGACACCTGGGAGCGCTCGGACAAGGCGTTCGGCGTCGACTTCATGGTCTGTACCGATCTGCTCGCCGCGGAGGCGATCGTCGCCCTCATCGGCCTGCCGGCGGCCCGCGACGTCGACCGCTTCGCAGGCGGGGCCGTCCAGATGGCGGAATTCCAGATCCCCGAGGACAGTCCCGTGACCGGCCACACCGTCGCGGAGGCCGATCGTTTCGACTCGCTCACCTTCGTCGGCGTGATCCGCGAGGACGACGTCGAGATCGCGAGCGGGGAGACCGTCCTCTCGGCGGACGACTACGTCGTCGTCATCGGCAGCCCCGAGAGCGTCCAGGGGTTCGCGGCCGAACTGACGCCGACCGAGACGCCCGACTCGGCCGAGCAGATCGTCATCATCGGGGGCAGCGAGATCGGCTTTCAGACCGCCCGAATGCTCGAGGAGCGCGGTCTGCGTCCCCGGCTGATCGAGTCCGATCACGACCGGGCGCGAGAACTCGCCGAACGGCTCCCGAAGACGATGGTCATGGAGAGCGACGCGACCGACATCGAGTTCCTCTCGCGCGAGCACATCGACGAGGCCGACGTCGTCGTGAGCGCGCTCACCCACGACGAGACCAACCTATTGATCTCGCTGCTCGCGAAACAGCTCGGTGCCAGACGGGCGGACGCGGTGGTCGAACACGGCGACTACGTCGATCTCTTCGAGGCGGTCGGCGTCGACGCCGCGGTCAACCCCCGCGAGGTGGTCGCCGAGGAGATCACCCGCTTCACCCACGAGGGGCGGGCGGAGAACGTCTCGCTGGTGCACAACGACCGGGCGGAGATCCTCGAGATCGAGATCGACGACGAGAGCATCCTCGCCGGCCGGAGCCTCGCCGACGCGATGGCCGATCTCCCGACGGAGGTGGTGATCGGCGCGATCACCCGTGACGGCGAGTGTATCATCCCTCGTGGGGAGACCGTCATCGAGCCGGGAGATCACGTCGTCGCGTTCATGAAGACCGAGTTCGTCGACGCCGTCACGGCAGCGCTGTGAGTCGGTAATACCTCTCCAGCGGTCTCGTGGAGGACGTCGGCGAGCGGCCCCGATCCACCGGCGGGCTCGGATCTCGGGATCCGATTCCGTCGGTGCGGTACGTATCTGTCGTCCGTCCGAAGTGCTGGTCGCATCCTCCCGATCGAGGGGTCGCTCGCGACCTACTCGACCTGGTCGCCCTCGTAGTCGCCACCGTATCGCATGAACATGTAGGCGAAGCCGAGGGTCGAGCCCAGCGCGACGGTGAGCGCGACCCCGACCGCCCGCGCCGCGCCCGGGAGCTGGACGCCTCCGGCGTCCTCCCCACCCTCGCCGCCACCCTCTGACTGGACCTCCTGGGTCTCGATGTCCTCGCCGACGGCGACGCCGCCGTGCATCCCCTGTCCGGTGTGGGGCTCACACTCGTACGTGGTGATGCCCCCCTCCTCGAAGGTGTTCTCGAAGGTGAACCCGGCCTCGTCGGTGACCTCGCTCGCGAACTCTCCCCCTTCGACCGCCGCGACGTTGTGGCCGCCGCCCTCGCCGGTCCACTCCCAGATCACGTTCGTGCCCGTGTCGACCCAGACCGCCGGCGGCGCGAACGCCAATCCGTCGTCGCCGGCGCCGACCTCGACGGTGGCCTCCTCCTGGCCGCGGAGGTCCTCGGTGCCGTCGTAGTTGTTCGCGTCCGTGACGAACGACGGCCAGGCGGGCTCGACGTTACCGCTCGCGCCGCCACTCTCGTTGCCGCCACCGCTTTCGTTGCCGCCGCTTTCGTTCCCTTCTCCGCTCTCGTTCCCCCCGCCGCTCTCGTTCCCCCCGCCGCTCTCGTTGCCACTCGCGTTTTCCTCCTGTGCGCTCGCCACCCCGCTCGCGGCGGCTGCTCCGGTAGCCGCGGTGGCGCCGAACGCCGTTTCCCGCATGAACGATCGGCGCGAGAGGTCCTTCGGATTCTCGTCGTCCTCGATCATACGCGGGGCTTGGGAACGCCCCGTACTGAATATGTTGGTTTGCCTCAGAACGCGTAGTCCCGCTCCCCCGTTTCGCTCTCGAGAAACGCCGTTAGAAGGTCGATCGTCGCCGCGACGTCCTCCGCGTGGGCGCTCTCGGTAACGGTGTGGAGATACCGGGTAGGGATCGAGATCGCACCTACCGGTTTGGCGCCCGCGGGCGTCTGGAAGCCCGCGGTGTCGGTGCCGCCGGCGGGCAGGATCTCGAACTGGTGGGGGATCGACTCCGACTCGGCGACCTCGCGTAGACGGCGGTGGACCTTCGGGCTGGTGATCACGCTCGAGTCCTTCAGCTTGATCGCCGTCCCCTCGCCGCACTCGGTGACGTACTTGCCGGCCTCGAAGCCGGGGACGTCGTTCGCGACGGTCACGTCGAGCGCGATCGCCAGATCGGGATCGAGATCGACACCCAGGGCACGAGCCCCTCGGAGGCCGACCTCCTCCTGGACGGTGGCGGCGAAGTGGATCGTCGGCGTGGGATCCTCGATCCGGCGTGCGGCCTCGATCATCGCGAAGACGCTCACCCGGTCGTCGAGCGCCTTGCCGGTGACGTGCTCGCCGACGCGTTCGGTGGTCTGAGAGAGCGTCACGGGGTCACCCGGCGAGACGCGCTCGTCGGCCTCCTCCGCGGGGAGCCCGAGGTCGATGCGGACGTCCTCGACCTTCGGGGTTCGCTCGCGTTCCTCCTCGTCGAGCGTGTGTGGCGGTGGCGAGCCGATCACGCCGGGGAGGTCGCCGTCAGCGCGAGACGGCGTCTCGCTGGCTCCCGATTCCTCGGACTCGGATTCGGGAACCTCGGTGTGGACGGTCACCCGCTGGGCCTTCAACACCCGCGCGTCGAACCCGCCGAGGGGGTCGACCGAGACGAACCCGTCCTCGTCGACGTGCGTGACCATGAAGCCGATCTCGTCCATGTGTGCTGCGACCGCCACCGAGAACTCGGAGTCGCCCTCGACGGTGCCGATCACGTTGCCCATCGCGTCCGAGCGGATCTCGTCGACCGCTCCCGAGAGCTCCTCGCGGACGATCCCGCGGATGCGGTCCTCGTAGCCGGGGACGCCGCGTTCCTCGGTGAGGCGTTTCAGGAGGTCGAAGTCGAAGTCGAAGTGGGGGTCGTCCGCCATACGCGTTCATGGCGGGTCGGCCGGCATAAATCACGAGGGGACCCTCTCGATGGAGCCGGCCAGATACGTACACTGGTGCTCGTTCGTTGAGACGACGGAAAGGATTTACCGAGATAGCGGGGAAGACGCGGTATGAGACGTGAATCGGCTGCCAAGGGCGTCCTTCCCGATCGCCTCCCGTTTCTCGTCTCCGCGCTCGGAGTTCTCGTCGCGGTCCTTCCGGTGGCGTATCTCCCCTCGTCCAGCGGGGCCCTCGCTTTCGTCATGCTCGTGGCGAAGGGCATCGCCGTCACGACCGGCCTCGGAGTGGTCGTCGTGGGTCTGTACTCGTATCGCACCGGCGATTCCCGACCGGCGGCGGTAGCGGGATCGGTGGTCGGCGGTCTCGTCGTCGTCGGCGTGGTCGGCGGTCTCGTGGAGTCGGCGAGCGGTCGCTTCGTCCCCATCTGGGTGTGGTTCTCGTCGGTGGTGCTAGTGGTTGGCGCCACTCCGATACTGATCTACCGGTTCGTCGACGGGCCGTCCCGCTGACCGACGGCTCTCCGGCGGCTCGCGAGCGGAGAACGGACGTCCGTGTCCCTTCCGGCGGAGGGAGTAGATGATGGAAACGGCACGTCTCACGCGTCCCGTTCGATGACGAACGCGGTGAACGACGCGAGCTGGTCGGCACGCTCCTCCTCGAGGGGAACGTTCGCGAGGTGGCCGCGTGCGGACTCGGCGAACGTGAGCGCCCGTTCGCGGGCGTACTCGATGCTGCCGGCGGTCTGGAGGATCTCGATCGCCTCCAGGACCTCCTCGCGCGAGTTCTCCTCGGCGTGGAGGATGGAGACGAGCCGGTCGGCCTCCCGTTGCTCCACGCTGTCGAGTGCGTGGATCACCATCAGGGTCCGCTTGCCCTCGCGGATGTCGTTGCCGAAGGCCTTGCCGAACTCGCCGGCCTGCTCGAGGCTGTTCTCGACGTCGAGGATGTCGTCACCGATCTGGAAGGCGATCGACATCTCCTCGGCGTAGGCGGCGACCTCGCGCTCGACCTCGTCGGGCTGGTCGGTGAGGATCGCGGCGAGGCGCGCGACGATCCGCCCGAGACAGCCCGTCTTGCACGCACACATCTCGAGGTACTCCGCCTCCTCGACGGTCGCCTCCCGGTTCCGGTGCCAGTAGATGTCCATGCCCTGTCCGAGGTGGGTGCGGTTCAGCTCGTAGATCAGCATGTCGTACGCCGCGAGCTGGGTCTCCGCGTCGAGGTCGCCGGGGTTCGCGTTGATCACCTTCAGCGGTAGGAAGTACATCGCGTTGCCCGCGTTGAGCGCGACGTCCTGTCCGAACCGGTGGTGGAGCGCGGGCTCGCCCCGGCGCATCTCTGCGCCGTCCTCGACGTCGTCGACGATGATCGTCCCGTTGTGGAGGAGCTCGGGAATGCAGGCGTAGAGCAGGTGGTCCTCGGGATCCGCGCCGAACCCGTCGAGCAGGAGCAGACAGACGACCGCCCGCCAGCGCTTCCCGCCCCGATCGAGCAGGTCCCAGATCGGGTCCGAGAGCGCACGCTGAATCGCGTCTGGATCGTGGCAGTAGCTCGCCGGCCCGAACCACTCGGCGAGGTAGTCCTCGTCGATCTCGCGGGGCAGGAGCTCCTCGAGCGCTCGATCGACGACCGGTCGCCACTCGGCTAGAACGTCCCGCATACCGCGGGACTCGACCGGCGCGGTCAAAAAGCTTCAGTTCCGTCGCCGTCGATCCCCCCCCGTTCCCAGTCGTTCCCGAACCCTTTTTGTCCGATGCGCGTACACACACGGCCGATGGCCGACAGAGACGAACTCCGCTCGCAGCTGTACGACGCCTTCGAAGGCGCCGACTATCCCGTTAAGAACCAGATGGACCTCGTCCCCGCGCTGCCCAACGGTCCCGCGACGAAGTTCGAGTCCGGCGACACCAGCTTCACCGCGATGGAGATCGCCAGCCGGCTGTCGGGTCACCAGGAGTTCCCCTACGAGGATCCCGACTCGCTCGTCGACGACGTGATGACCGGCCTCGAGGAGGAAGGGATGATCTGACGCCGCACTCGTCACGTCCCGGCCGGTACCGTCAGCCCACCGCCTCACACCACTCGTATGAACCCTTCACGACCGATTCGGTCGTCGCTCGCGGTCACGGTCGCCGTTGGACCGTGCCCGTACGTCTCCTGTCGCTTCAGTCGGAGTCGGGGTCGTTCGTAGAGCCTACTGTGCTCCCCATGGAAGCTATCGGAACGGAGTCATACTAGACTATGCTCCGAGGTATCCAATGATCTATGATGTAGGTCATGCCGATAGCAGCAACTACACCACCGTCGGAGACCGTCATCGAAGCGTTCAGAACCGAATTCAGAGGTGACGTGCTGGTCTCGACCGACGACGGATACGACGAGGCGCGTTCGATCTGGAACGCGGTGATCGACAAGGCGCCGGCGGTCGTCGTCCGGCCGCTCGGCGCGAGCGACGTGATGACGGCGATCGCGTTCGCCCACGAACACGACCTGGAGATCGCCGTTCGCGGCGGCGGGCACAACGTCGCCGGGAACGCCGTCTGTGACGGCGGCCTGATGATCGACTGCTCCGCGATGAGATCCGTCCGCGTCGATCCGAAGGCCAAGACTGCCTGGATCGAACCCGGCGCCCTCCTCCACGACGTCGACGTCGAAACCCAGGCACACGGGCTCGTTCTCCCGGGTGGGTTCGTCTCCTCGACGGGCATCGCCGGTCTGACGCTGGGCGGTGGATTCGGGTACCTCTCGCGGGCGTTCGGGCTGACGGTCGACAACCTTCGATCGGTCGAGTTGGTGACCGCCGACGGGCGGTTCGTCACGGCCAGCGAGGACGAGAACCCCGACCTGTTCTGGGCGCTTCGCGGCGGCGGCGGTAACTTCGGCGTCGTAACGGCCTTCGAGTTCGATCTCCACGAACTCGAGTCGACCGTTTTAGCGGGACCGATCGCTTACGACTTCGCGGACGCCCCCGCAGTGATGCGCGAGGTCGCGACGGCCGTCCGCGAGGCGCCCGACGAGGTCGCGTGTCTCATGGCGATCCGCAAAGCGCCGCCCGCACCGTTCCTTCCGGAGGAGGTTCACGGCGAACTGGTGCTGATGGTGGTGGTGATGTATGCCGGCAGCGTGGAGGCAGGGGAGAAAGCGCTCGCACCCATCCGTGGGATCGGGTCGCCCATCGTCGACGCCGTCGGACCGAAACCGTACGCGACGTTCCAGACCATGTTCGACGCGGCGACCGACGCCGGTGCGCGCAACTACTGGAAGGCACACTACCTGTCGGAGATGAGCGGCGAGGCCATCGACGCCATGTGTGACTACGCCATTACGATCGTCTCCCCGGAGACCACCATCGGCATGATGGCGCTCGGGGGCGAGATCTCGCGGCGGCCCGCTGGATCGACCCCGTACCAGCATCGGGACGCCGAATGGGTAGTGAACGTCCAGTCGCGCTGGCGCGAAGCGGCCGAGGACGACGTCCACATCGCCTGGGCGCGCGATCTGTTCGACGCCCTAACGCCACACGCGACCGGCGGAACATACGTCAACTTCATCAGCCACGACGAGGGCGAACAGCGCATCCACGATGCCTTCGGGACGGACGCCTACGAGCGACTGGTCGCTGTCAAGGCCGAGTGGGATCCGGAGAACGTATTCCACCTCAACCAGAACGTACGGCCGGCGGTCTGATCTCCTCCCGATGGCGTCTTCGTCTGTAGTGGTCGACGATCCTTCACCGAACGTTCGTAGGGACACGCGCCCGTCGTTCGGTACGCCGTTTTCAGCATACCCGTGCGTGTCGACAACGTCGCCGTGTTCCGTCCGGGAAGCCGCGAGTCCTCCGGTTTCGCTTCGAAACGCTTAGGCCCGCGCCGGCGTCACGCGGGAGCATGACCGACTGGATCGGACGGACGTTCACCAGCACGACCGGCTGGGACCACCTGGAGGACCTCGTCGACCTCGGGAATCGGATGGCCGGCACCGAGGGCGAGCGACGCGGCGCCGAACTCACCCGGGAGGCACTCTCGGAGGCGGGCGCTCGCGACGCCTCGATCGAGGAGTTCCCCATCCAGGGCTGGGAGCGCGGAACGAGCGAGATCCGCGCCGGCGAGACGGTCCAGGACTGTATCGCGCTCCCACGCAGCCCGAGCGAGGAGGCGGAGGGGGAGTTCGTCGATCTGGGCTACGGCCTGCCGGAGGACTTCGAGGAGAGCGACGTCGAGGGAAAGGTCGTGATGGCCAGAAGCGACGTCCCCGACCACTACGACCGGTACATCCACCGCCGCGAGAAGTACTACTACGCGGTCGAGGGCGGAGCGGCGGCGTTCGTCTACCGAAACCACGTCCAGGGCTGTCTCCCCCCGACGGGAAGCGTCGGGACGCCGGAGGAGCCGATCGGGGCGATCCCGGCCGTCGGCGTGAGCTCGGAGGTGGGTGCACGCCTCGCCCGTCGGTTCGAGGGCGACGAACTCGCGGTGGGGGTGGAGGCCGAGATCGGCGACGCCACGAGTCAGAACGTCCACGCCGAACTGGGCCCCGAGACCGACGAGCGCTTGCTCGTCACGAGCCACGTCGACGCCCACGACATCGCGGAGGGCGCGGCGGACAACGGCGCGGGGACGGCGATGGTCGTCGAACTCGCGAACGCGCTGGTCGATCGGGAGGACGAACTCGAGACCCGAGTGGAGTTCGTCGTTTACGGCGCCGAGGAAGTGGGGTTGATCGGCTCGGAGCACTACGCCGCGAACGCCGACCACGACGCGATCGAGGCGATCGTCAACAACGACGGGGTCGTCCGCGGACGAACCCTCGAGTTCTCCACTCACGGCTTTCCCGAGCTGCGCGAGGCCGCCGAGACGATCGGCGAGCGCTTCGGCCACCCTGTCGAGACGATTCCCCAGCAGGGCCCCCACAGCGACCATTGGCCGTTCGTCCAGTGGGGGGTGCCCGGCTACCACGTGATGAGCGACACCGGCGAGCAGGGCCGGGGCTGGGGCCACACGTTCGCCGACACGCTCGAGAAGATCGAGGTCCGGGACCTGCGCGAGCAGGCGATCCTGTTGACCGAACTCGTCGTCCACCTCGCGCGCGACGACGTCGAGATCGAACGCCGCTCGCCCGAAGCGATCGAGGCCGACCTCGAGGACGAGAACCAGGCCGAGGGCATGCGGGTGATCGGCGACTGGCCGTACGACGACTGATCCCGCATCCTTTTGCCGTCCGGCGTCCACCGTTCGACGTATGCGAAACCGAGTTCGGGCGGTCGGCGTGACGGCGCTCGCGGCCGCGCTTCCCGCCGCACAGGCGCCCCGTCGAGGGGGTCGCCGGTGACCGTCGGCGTCGTCCCCGGCGATGCCGTGGCGACCGACCTGCTCGTTGAAGCGATCGAGGCCGCCGGCGAGAGCGCCCGCGTGGGCGCACCCGGCACGCTCCAGGACGCGAAGCCCTCGACGTACGTGACCGTCGGCGAGGAGGCGCTGCTCGCGCTGGCGGACGAGCGGCCGACGGCACCCATCCTGCCGATCGGCGTGGGGCCGGGGATCGAGTCGCCGAACGGATCGGACGCCGCCGCCGCGGTCTCGAGCGCGCTCGACGGCGCCGGCGTCGAACGGCCGCATCCGCATCTGACGGTCGTCCTCGACGGCGAGCCGGTCGATACGGCGCTGATGGACGTGATGCTCGTGACGACCGAACCGGCCCGCATCTCGGAGTACGCGATCGAGCGCGACGCCGAACGCCTCTCCAGCGTTCGGGCCGACGGCGTCGTCGTCGCCACGGCGGTGGGGAGCCACGGCTACGTGGCCGCCGCCGACGGGCCGGCGCTCGTCGTCGGCACCGATGCCGTCTGCGTGGTCCCGATCGCGCCCTTCCACACCTCCGTTCCCTCCTGGGTCCTCGAGCCCGATGACGTCGCGCTGTCGGTGCTGCGCGACGAGGGCGACGTCTCGTTGCTCGTCGACGGTCACGATCGGGGGACCGTCGGTCGCGACGCCCGTCTCGAACTCCGTACCGACGGATCGATCCGGTTGTTGTGCGTCCCGGAGGGACGACCCGCCTACCCCTGACCGGGCGCAGATTGGAAACACTCTAATGGACGAACGACCGATACTGGCGCATGCAACCGCTACAGGTCGAAGCGGTCGACGCCGTGCTGGCGTCGGCCATCCCGTTCATCGTCCTGGTGCTCGCGATAGCCAACGTCGCAACGCGATATCTCGCCCACCGGCGCCACGTCAGGCAGGCCGACGAACACGGTGCGGACGGGATCGAGCGGTATCCGGTTCATACGGCGACGACGCTCGCGCTCGTGTTCGCGACGTTCTACTACGTCCTCGTCGATCTGCACTTCGGCATCCCGCTCGCGGCGTTCACGCTGACGGCCTTCGTCGCTGACTTCTTCGAGTACGAGGCGCGGCTGGTCGAGGCACGGACCGACCGACCGCTCGAAGCGCCGAAGGCGTCGATCGGCGCGTCGCTGTTCGTCGCCGTATACGCGGGTTTCATCGTCCTCGTCGTGCTGCTCGGTCCGTTCTGGAGCATCGTCATCTAACCGGCCCGCGCTCGGTTTTTTTAGTCGCCTCGTGCCGGTATCGGACGGCGTCTCGCCGATCCGGTGGTCGGCTACCGGTCGATCGGTCGATCGACCACTCGTCGTGAGAGCCGTACGGGGAGAGACCTGAGACGGCGGCGGGGACGAACGGCGCGTCGCTACTGGCGTTTCGGAAGCTGACTTCTAAGAACGGGGATCGGACGGATCTCAGTCCGCGCTCCGCTGGCGCTCCTCGTACGCCCGACGCCCCTCGCGGACGGCGGGGATGACGAACCAGAAGGTGAGCGCGCCGAGGATGCCGAACCAGACGGCGACGTCCTTGATGCCGATCAGGATGTCGGCGTACAGCCCGACGTCATCCGGGTTCGGCGCGACCAGCTGCGTGCCCCCGAAGCTCTCCGTGTTGAACCACGCCGCCACGATGAACCAGAACAGGCCGGCACTCGTCAGGATCCCGAACCCTTTCATGAACTCGTCACTCATGGTTCGAGTCTTCGGCCTCGCCGTCTTTAGCGTTTCCCATTCCCGCAGCCTGAAACCGAGTCGAGAAGGCGTACGTCACCGCGGAGGCGACGATCAGCGCCAGTCCGCCCAACGCCACGAGCGGTTCGATCTGCGCGAGATCGGCCTGGGCGCGATCGGTGGCGACGTCGAGGAGAACGAACCCGCCGACGACGCCGACCACCGCGAAGAGCGTCGAGAACACGGTGACGGCCTTGTAGACGCGCATCGGGACGACGACGCTTCGGTCGTCGTCGGAGCGTTCAGGGGACGGTTCCGACATGGAAGGACGTTACGCGGGAGACCGTATTACCTCGGCGGTCGAAGCCGGTAGTATCGCCGGTTGAGCGAGTACATGTACCCCTCGCGCATCGTCTTCAGGATGGCGTACGTGAGGAAGAACCCGATCAACGGCAGGAAGAAGACCAGGTTGAACACGAGCTCTCCCGGGATGAAGGTGATCATGTCCTCCAGGGGCAGGGCCGCGATGGTGATCGCGAAGATGATCCCGGCGACGCCCAGCGCCGCCCAGAAGGGCTCCTCGACTGGTCGACGGGCGGAGCCCTTGTTGAGGAACGGAACGATGGCGATGATGCTGACGACGACGACGTTCGCCATCACACCGTAGACGCGGTCGCTCACCAGCTTCTCGCCGCCGAGGATGGCGAGTTCGGGGTTGATCGGGTCGAGGTGGAGCAGGCCGTACGACCAGTAGAGATACCAGTCGGGAAGGATCACCGGCGGCGTCGAACTGGGGTCCGCGGCCTCCGGCATGTGTGGCGGCGCCGCCGCCGAGACGAGGAACATCATTCCCACGAAGAACGACGCCAGCGCGAGATTGCGGATCGTCTCGTGGGGCCACGTCGGGAAGGCGAGTACGTCGCGCTCGACGTACGTCGACTCCTGGCGGAGGTCCTGGTCCTCGCGGCGCGAGCGTTCGAAGTACTCGTAGGTCAGCCTGGACAGGCCCTGCGTTCGCTCCTTTCGCTCGCGCCAGGTGGGCGTTTCGTCGTCCGGCGGAACGGCCGGAACGCCGCCTCCGCCGTCGGTTCGGGGCTCTTCCCCCTCGGACTGTGAATCGGTTTCTTGGCTCATTGGTCGATCAGTGTGGCTCCGCGATTCCCTGCATCCAGACGATACCGATGTGGATGGCGATTAGCGCCGTCACCACGAACGGTAGGACGAACACGTGGAGGATGTACATCCGCTGGAGCGTCGGTGCTCCGAGGCTGAACCCGCCGAAGACCAGCTGGGCGACCCACTCGCCGATGAACGGGACCGACAGCGCCATCTCGACGCCGATCTGTCCCGCCCAGTACGACAGCTGGGTCCAGGGCAGCAGGTAGCCCGTGTACCCGAACGCCATCGTCAGACTGATCAGCACGATCCCGATCAGCCAGTTGACCTCCCGGGGCTCCTTGTACGAACCGGTGAAGTAGACCCGGAGCATGTGAAGGAACACGGCCGCGGTCATGATCTGGGCGGACCACCGGTGGAGGCTCCGGAGGAAGTACCCGAAGTTCATCTCCATCATGATCATCACGACCTGGTCGTAGGCGACCGTCGCCTCCTCGGCGGCGGCTGTCGACGGCGCGTAGTAGAAGCCGAGCAACGCGCCCGTTACCGCGGCGACGATGTACGCGATGGTCGAGAACGCGCCCAGCGAGTACAGCGGGTACCAGTACCAGAACTTGTTGTCGAGGTTGTACTGCTCCGTGTGGCTCTTGGGCATCTGGAGGTTGACCCGGTAGTACATCGTCTCGAGCAGCTCGAGGTAGTCGACCACGCGGAACCGCTTGTCGAGCCACATCAGCGTCATCAGGTAGCCCTGCTCGATGGGCGAGAGGTTACGCTCCTCCATCCAGCCGCGGTGGTCGTGCTCATCCTTGCGTTCGAGGCTCATGGGTACTAGTGCCCCCCTCCGCCGTCACCGCCCTCTTCCTCGCCGCCCCCGCCGCCCCCTTCCTCGGGAAGCTGGACGTCGTCGGGCTGCGGGAACGAGAGGAACGACTGCTCGAGGATCGTGAACGGGTCGTAGACCGACGCGTGACACTGACAGTAGATGACGTTACCGTCCTCGAACCGCTCGGCGGTATCGGAGACCTTGAAGCCCGGCACGCAACAGAAGTGCGTACAGACGTTCAGGTACGCGAACACCCCGTCCTGGGTGGCGGCCTCGAGGAACTCGTCTTCCTGGGCGGCCTCCTCGATCCGTGGGCTCCGCATGACGATCGCGTTGAGGACGTCGCCGCCCTCGAGTCCGTCCGAGCGCCACGTCGCGGCGGCGGGCTTGCCGGCTCCGTCCTCGCCGATCTCGTTGCCCCAGTCCTCGTAGTCGTCGAAGTGCTCGATGTTGAGCGGCTCGTCGGCCTCGAGCTCCGACTGCCACTCGTACTGGGTCTCCTCCGACGAGAGAAATCGGTTGTCCTGATCCGCACGCGGGAGCAACGCCGGCGAGGTCTGTTTCCCGCAGTACTGGAACCACTGCGAGGTGTAGGTGATCCCGCCGATCTCCTCCTCCGCCAGGTACTCCGTCTGTCCCTGGACCGTCTCCTCTTTGACCTCGGGCCACCGGCCGCTGATGACGCCCTCGTCGTCGATCTCGACCGGGATGATCGGCATCCCGCGCGGTGCGGGACCGTCGATCCGCTCGATCCCCATGAAGGGGGTGATTCCGCCGCCCGATCCCGTCGGAGGGGTCGCGGTGTTGACCGCCGCCGCCCCGGTCGAACCGATCCCGGCGATCGCCGACGCACCGACGACTCCCTTCACGAACCTCCTCCTGTCCGATTCAACCGGATACTTGTCTTCGTTTGCTGACATTGTTACTTCTTGTAGTACGGGTAGACCGCTCGTTTGAAGTGCTCCATCGCGCCGTCCGCGAACTCCTGACCCTCGGCGTGTTCCTCGCGCACGTAGAGGTCCTCCCACTTGCGTCGGCGCTTCTTGACGATCATCACGTCGGGGAGGAACTCCTTCCGGTAGAGCAGGAGGATGAACGCCAGGTTGATGAAGGTCATCGCGAGCAGCATCCCGAGGAAGATGTTCCCGTCCTGTGTCGTCCCCCAGGCCAGCACGAGCCCGTAGGTGAACAGCCCGACCATCACGACCTCGATGATGGTCAACACGACGATCGCGATCGCGGCGACGGTGCTCTCGCGGGCGGGCTCGTACCGGTGGATGTCTCCGTAGCTGTTGCCCGATGACGACATCTCAGTCCCCTCCTTTGGCGTGTGGCGACTCGCCGTACTTGAGCGTGAAGAACGTGAAGACCAGTGAGACGGAGACCATCAGGACGGCGCCGATGCCGACCCAGTGCTCCTGGACCTGAATGCCCATCTCGTGCGGGTCGGTCGCGACGCCCGTCTGGGCCTCCCGGGTCTCCACCTCACCGACGGCGACGCCGCCGTGCATCCCCTGGCCCGCGTGGGGTTCACACTTGTAGGTGTTCATCTGGCCGTCCTCCTCGAAGGTGTGCTCGAAGGTGAAGCCGGCCTCGTCGGTGACCTCGCTCGAGTACTCCTCGCCCTCCTCGCTGGCGACGTTGTGGCCGCCGCCCTCGCCGGTCCACTCCCAGATCACGTTCGTGCCCGCGTCGACCCAGATCGCCGGCGGGGCGAACGCCAGCCCGTCGCCGGCGCCGACCTCGACGGTGGCCTCCTCCTGGCCGCGGAGGTCCTCGGTCTCGCCGCTCGAGTACTCGTTCGCTTCGTCGACGAACTCCGGCCAGTCGGGCTCCTCGTCTCCCCCTTCCTCCTGGGCGGCTGCGCTCCCGACGGCACCCGTCGCACCGGCCGCCGTCGCGGCGCTCCCGACACCCGCTGCCGTGATAAATTCCCGCCTCTTCATACACACGACGGTCAGGACCGGGCTCGCATAAACCCACCGATGAGGGCGATGAACGGGGGCCGTGCGGACCGTTCCCGTCCGGCTATTCGGACCGCTCGCGTCCCTCTTCGAAGGGGACGATCTTCCCGTCCTCGACGGGGACGAAGTCGGGTCGCTCGGCCGAGCGCACCCCCGCCGATCGAAGCCGGTTCTTGTACTCCTCCGCACGGAAGCGATCCGACAGCCGAGCGTTGGCGACGATCAGGAAGAGGAAGACGCTGGCGACCAGGAAGATCACCCCTAGGAGGAGGACGACCACGCCGGCGTTGCCGCCCCCGCCGAAGACGGTTCCGCCGATCATGATCGCCCCCGCCGCGAGCAGTCCGAACGCTACTACCTGGAGCATCTTGTTGCCCAGGTCGCCGCTCCCCTCGGGGACTTCCTCCGGGTCGGGAAGCGACCAGTCCGCCGGAGGATCGGCCACCTCGTAGTCGTCCATCGAACAGAGCGCGACGCTCGGCTTGACGTCCCTGAGTACGGTCCCCTCGCCCTCGACGGTCCCGTCCGGGTAGACGATCGCATAGCCCTCGTCGGAGTAAGCCAGAAGCGCCGGAGCGTCCTCCTCGAGTCGTTCGAGCACCGCGAACACGTCCCGGCTCGCGATCCGCCCCTTGAGGTCCGCCTCGACCCGATCGAGCAGTTCGGGGCCGGTGATCCAGGAGTCGGGATCGAACGCGCTCTCCCACTCCTCGGGGCTCATCCGGTCCATCTCCGCCGGGCCGAACTTCTCGAAGTCGTACTCCTCGTCGATCGGACGCTCGACGCGTCGCTCGTCG
Organism: Halalkalicoccus sp. CG83; assembly: GCF_037081715.1. Lineage (NCBI taxonomy): Archaea > Methanobacteriati > Methanobacteriota > Halobacteria > Halobacteriales > Halalkalicoccaceae > Halalkalicoccus > Halalkalicoccus ordinarius. The sequence continues at coordinate 2,506,714 of NZ_JAZDDH010000001.1, read as the reverse complement.
TCGGGGGACTCGTCCTCGGAGGAACGAGCGTCAGCCATCGTTCGATATTGGGCCGGGACGGACATACGTGTTCCGGGAGCGAGTTCGGGTGGTTTAACGCGCCACGCCGCGTACCGTCGGCCAATGGTCGAACCGGTCGTCTGGGCGACGCTCGCCGCCCTGGCCGTGACGGCGAGCTTTCCCTTCTACCTCTACGGCGCGTGGATCATCATCGAGAACGAACCGGTCACGTGGTCCGTGCTGGTCCGCCACCTCTCCTTTATCCTCGTCGGGCTGGCGCTGACGACCGGCCCCGTTCTGGGATGGATGGCGCCCCGGCTGCTCGATCAGCTCACGGGGTTCGCCGCCATGCACGCCGTCTTCGGGCTCCAGGCGTACGCCTTCCTGGTCTTCGCGCTGACCGGGATCGTTCGGATCTTCCAGGCGAAGTACGAACACGACCTCTACGGCGATCCCGGCCAGGAGGTCGCGATCGACGATCTCCACGAGAACATGTCCGCGTGGCGCTTCCGGCTTCGCGTCGGCGTCGCCGGCTACGTCCTGTGTTGGCTGATCGCCTATCTATTGGGGATCGCCCAGTACGTGGTTCGCTACGTGCTGTAGCCGCGATCAGCGGTTGTTGAACGGGCGCTCGTCACGGTGGGCGTCGGGGTTCGCCGTCTCCTCGGCGGCGGCCTCCCGTTGTTCGTCCTCGTCGTCGAGCTTCTCCTCGGCCTCCTCCTCCTGGGCCCGTCGTCGCTCCTCCTCCTGTTCGCGTTCGACCTCCTCGTCGACGTCCTCCTCCGCGTCGGGGTCGCTCTTCTCCTTGGACAGTTCGACGTCGCGTCCGTGTTCGTCCCCTTCGGTCATAGCGTTCCGAGTTGAACGCCCAGGATCAAAGGCGTTTTCCACGCGCCCTCCGGGTCACCACGCCTCGCCGCTTGCCAGGTCGACTCCGCCGTCGAGCTTCGAGGAGGGACAGACGTCCTCGAGCACGCAGTCGCCACAGTCGGGATTGCGTGCCGTACACGTCGCCCGACCGTGGCTGATGCAGAGGTGGGTGAACTCCTGCCAGCGTTCTCTGGGAACTAGCTCCATCAGCTCGCGCTCGATCCGCTCGGGCGAGGACTCCTCAGTGATGCCCAACCGACGGCTGAGGCGCTGTACGTGGGTGTCGACGACGACGCCCTCGACGACCTCGTGGCCGTGCTGGAGGACGACGTTCGCGGTCTTTCGTCCCACGCCCGGCAGGTCGGTGAGCTCGTCCATCGTGTCGGGCACCTCGCCGCCGTGCTCGGAGACGATGAGCTCGCAGGCCTCGCGGATGTAGCCCGCCTTGTTGTTGTAGTAGGTGATCGAGCTGAGGTCCTCCGCGAGCTCCTCCTGGTCGGCCTCGGCGTACGCTTCGGCGCCCTCGTACTTCTCGAAGAGCTCTTCGGTGACCCGGTTGACCCGCTCGTCGGTACACTGTGCTGAGAGGATCACCGCGATCAGCAGTTCCAGTCGATCGGAGAACCGAAGCGAGATCGTCGCCTCGGGGTACTCCGCGGAGAGACGATCGACCACCTCGACGGTCTGCGCCTCGCGTGACTCCAGTCGGCTACCCATGACGGGGGTGGGGAGCGGATCCCTTTCAGCGGTTCGATCCGACCGGGCCGCCGATTCCGGGACGTTTAACCGTCCGTCCCCCGCGTTCACCGACATGAAGGCCACCGCGATCGCCCACCCCATCCAGGGGCTCGCGAAGTACCACGGGATGCGCGATCCCGAGCTCCGGCTGCCGTACCACGACAGCATCAGCGTCTGCACCGCCCCCAGTCACACGCGGACGACCGCCGAGTTCGAGTCCGACCGCGAGGCGGACGTCTACGTCGTCGACGGCGAGGAGCTCTCCGGTCGGGGCGCCGAACGGGTCGAGGCGGTCGTCGATCGGGTTCGCGAGCTCGCGGAGTTCGACGAGCGGGTGCGCCTCGAGAGCGAGAACTCCTTTCGTTCGAACGTCGGCTTCGGCTCCTCCTCATCGGGTTTCGCCGCCGCGGCGATGGCGCTCTGTGAGGCCGCGGGACTCGAGCTCTCGCGACCCGAGATCTCGACGGTCGCCCGCCGGGGCTCCTCGTCCGCGGCGCGCGCGGTCACCGGCGCGTTCAGCCATCTCCACACGGGACTGAACGATCACGACTGTCGCTCCGAGCGGATCGAGACGCCCCTCGAGGACGACCTGCGGATCGTCGGCGGGCTCGTCCCCTCGTACAAGGAGACCGAACAGGCCCACGAGGAGGCCGCCGACAGCCACATGTTCGGGGCGCGGATGGCCCACATGCACGGCCAGATCGCCGAACTGCGCGACGCGCTCCGTTCGGGCGACTTCGACCGCACCTTCGAGCTGGCCGAACACGACTCGCTCTCGCTCGCGGCGACGACCATGACCGGCCCCGCGGGGTGGGTCTACTGGCAGCCCGAGACGATCGAGATCTTCAACGCGGTACAGGAGCTCCGCGACGACGGCGTTCCCGTCTACTACTCGACGGACACGGGGGCGAGCGTCTACGTCAACACCATCGAGGAACACGTCGACCGGGTCGAGCGTGCCGTCTCCGGGTGCGGCGTCGACACCCACGTCTGGGAGGTCGGCGGCCCCGCCCGAATCGTCGACGACCCGCTGTTCTGATCGCCGCCGTTGCCGTCTGCCCGATCCGAACGGTGGTCCTTTATCGGGTGCGTCCCTAGCGGAAGCGATGCGCATCGTCGTCTGTGGGGCGGGCTACGCGGGGGTAACGCTGGCGCGCTCGCTCGAACGCCGCCTGCCGGAGGACGTCGAGCTCGTCGTCGTCGACGAGCGACCCTACCACCTCATCCAGCACGAGCTCCATCGGGTGATCCGGCGGCCCGGGCTCGCGGACGTGATCGCCGTGCCGCTCGACTCGCTGTTCGAACGCGCGACCGTTCGCGAGACCCGAATCGAGGCGATCGATGCCGACGAGCGGGTCGTCCGGTGTGCGGACGGCGAGATCAGGTACGACTACGCCGCGATCTGTCTGGGCGCGGAGACCGCCTACTACGGACTGCCCGGCGTCGAGGAACACTCGATCCCGCTCAAACGTCTCGAGCACGCCACCGAGATCCGCAAGCGCGTTCTCCCGCTGCTCGACTCGGGAGGGCGGGTGGTCGTCGGCGGCGCCGGCCTCTCGGGGGTGCAGGTCGCCGGCGAGCTCGCCGCACTCGCCCGCGAGGAGGACGCTCCGCTCGAGGTCACTCTGCTCGAGCGGCTCGACAGCGTCGCGCCGAACTTCCCCGAGAACTTCAGGACGGCGGTGACACAGGAGCTCACCGAGCGGGGCGTCGACGTTCGAACGAGGGCGGCCGTTCGGCGGACGACGGCCGACGTGATCGAGACCGACGACGGGCCGATCCCCTACGACGCGTTCGTCTGGACCGGCGGGATCCGCGGACCGGGCGCTCTCTGCGAACGGAGACCCCCGGTCAGAAGCGACCTGCGACTCGACGCGAGGACGTTCGTCGTCGGGGACGCGGCAAAGGCGGTCGACCGCGACGGGGAGGCGGTCCCCGCGAGCGCGCAGGCCGCGATCCGCGAGGCCCGCGTCGTCGCCGACAGCCTCGTCGGGATCGTCGAAAGCTGGGACGCGGGCGGGTTCGGTCCCCGACCCGAACGATTCGGCTTCGACTCGCCGGGCTGGCTCGTCAGCGTCGGTGACGGCGCGGTCGCGCAGGTCGGACCGTCCGTGTTACGGGGCCGGGCCGCCCTCGCGCTGAAGGCGAGCGTCGGCGCCGGCTATCTCTCCTCGGTGGGCGCGGTACGAAACGCGGTCGATCTCGTCGACGAGGAACTGGGGATCGCGGGGCTGGTCGATCGGGACTAGGCACCCGGAACGCCGAACGCGCCGACGCCGAGGCCCAGCACCGAGTTCAGGACGAACAACAGCACCAGCGCGGCGAGCCAGGCGACGACGCCGATGATGGTCGCGTCGACCCAGCCGCCGGGGTAGCGCCAGTTGATGACGCCGATCCAGACGATCAGCGCGATCACCGGGCCGAACAGCGGGATCCACGCGGTGAGTCCCCAGGCGATCGCCCCGAGAAGGGCCGTGATCACCGCGTGGCTGTAGTTCTGGATGTCCATGACTAGGCTGGCGCTGGCGTAGATCGCCAGTCCGCCGACCAGGAGCGCGATCAGGAACGCGACGACCGATCCCATCACTGCACCGTTCAGTACCATGTCTCCGTGTTCTTCGCTCCCACCTTTATATCCCATGCCGGCCCTATCAAGGGTGGATCGGTCGGCTGACGTGCGTCTGACGAACCGTTTAAGAAGCCGGGCCGGGACTATCCGACGATGAGCGACGACGGTCCCATGGATCGGGCCGGACCGGACGAACGTGCCTGGAGGGAGATCGTGGACCGAACCGTTCGGTCGGACGACGACTGCTGTGAGCTAGTGGACGGTCTGCGAGCGAGCCGCTCGGAGTTCGACGAGAACGCCGATGCCGACGCCGCCGGCGTCTCACGAGCCCAGACGGCGATGGCCGCGCTGATCGTCCTCGCGATCCCCGTGATCCTCTACAGCGACCTGGTGACGCCCAACGGTGCGATCAACTACGCCGGAATGGGAACCGGGCTGGTCCTGATGGTCGCCGCCGGCCTCGCGCATTTCTGATCCCCTCGTGTCGACGAATCGCGGGACTTAAGAACGAGACCCCCGAACCCCGAATCCAGGGCGCTTAGCTCAGTCTGGACAGAGTGCTTGGCTTCGGACAATTGACACGTTTGAAGAAGTCGGTTCCGTACAGCACTTTTCACCAGAATTCCTGTTGAACTCAACTCCTTCGCCGATTCTTCCCATAGCTCGACGAACGTCAATCGAACCGAAAACCGCACGCTAGCGAAGGATTCCAGACAATGTCAACCGAAGCTAAGGACTTTCCGATCGTTCCGCAACGAACGCGAGAAAAGCTGAACAACAGACAGCTAACTGATTACAAAACTCATCGCACATCACTCGTCAAATGGATGCTCAAACTCGGGCGCGATCCCGACCGAGCAATCGGCTACCAACCGACGACTGTAAGAGCACGATGCTACCACACGGACGCATTCTACAACTGGGTCTGGGACGAAGACGACCAGTACACTACTCACGTCACCCACGAACACGCGAACGAATACACCAGACAACTCGCATTTACCGACCATTCTGCGACCCACAAAACGAACCTCGTCAAATCAGTGAAGATGTTGTTCCGATGGCGCGAGTGGCAATTCGGTGAAAAGGGAGCCTGGAATCCACCGATCACATACGCGCGGACTGAGACGCAAACGACTCCGCGTGACTACCTAACGCGGAAAGAGCGACAGCGTCTTCGAGACGTCTCACTCGAATACGGGAGCGTCCCTCACTATAACGCGGTTACACCTGATGAACGAACGAGATGGAAACAACATCTGGCGAGACGGCTCGGCAAACCGATGCACGAGATAGGACCGGAGGAGTTCAACGAAGCAAATAGCCACAAGATCACGAGTCTCATTTGGACAGCGCTCGATACAGGGCTCAGACCGATCGAGGTCGAACGGGCGTCTGTCAGTTGGATCGACCCAGAAAACGCACTCCTTCGTATTCCAGCCGAAGATTCGGCAAAGAATACCGAGCACTGGCACGTCAGTATTCGTGAGCAAACCGCTCAGTTCCTCGAAAATTGGCTTCAAGAACGAGCTCTAATCGAAAAATACGACGACACTGACACGCTCTGGTTAACGCGCCATGGTAATCCATATCAGAGCACCTCACTCAAATTCGTGCTTCATAAGCTCTGTGAGATGGCCGATATTCCAATTGAAAACCGTCAGATGACGTGGTATTCTATCCGGCACTCTGTCGGGACGTACATGACGCGCGAAGAAGGCCTCGCCGCTGCCAAGTCCCAACTCCGTCATAAGAGCGTGAATACGACGATGAAATACGACCAGACCCCTGTCGAAGATCGACGTAAGGCCCTCAATAGAATGGGATGATTGCCTACGCAGATCCAGTATAATCACATGTAACGACATGTAGGTCGGTGCTGGTCGGACCAAGTTGCCGCGGGTTCAAATCGTTCCTCTCGTACTTTTCGTCTTTGGTATGGTCGGAGCGAGTTCAACGAAGAGCACGAATGGGACTACGAAAAATCACATGGAGCCGCTGGCCTCGATGTCCAAGCATTGATCGCGACAGTCGACTAACCTTACCAACTCTGACAACCACCACTCAGATACTATCAAGAAAATGAAATCATTTCGCTGTCATCTACGAACCTCTAGCATTCGTCGTGATTTGCCTATATCCGGGTACAAACACCTCATTGCACGGTTTTATCCATAGAAGAATCTATAGTGATAGTATCCTATTTTATCATTGAGCGGCACTCCGAATCATTCAAACCTATGGATCAAATGGAATTCGAATGCAAATATCCGACTCTGAGCGCTCTTCTTCCTGATGATCTGATAAATAGATGTGACGACGATCACCCTTTGAAAATTTGTATTGACCGAGATCGTGAACCCGCTTTAGAAATGTGGTCAAAACTGGTAGAGCAATCGCCGGCAGAAAAACTCGTGAAGACCTATGATAATAACCTTTACTCGCGCGGTAAGTTCAACGCATTCGTGACAGAGTTGTGGTGCTATCAGGCGCTAATACAGTGGTTGTGTGAGGATCCACAAGTGCTTGATCTCCCTGACAAGCAAGGGATGCCTGACTTTGCATGTGAGGATTTCGACGTTGATGCAACATTGTTACAAGAGGCAGATGAAGAATACCGCATCCGAAGAAAGCTAGAAGACGTGATGGATAACCTGCCTTACATTGGGAGATTATCATTGAAGTCGGAGTTCGATATTCAAGCGACAACCCATGAAAGGTGGAGCGAAAATGAAGAGGCAGTTGACGATTTCATTAATCTAATTGAGCAAGACTTGAATCCCGATGACCCCGAAACAATAGAAACCAACGCACTTCGGGTAGAATTTGAAGAAAAAGAACAGGGATCGTTTGCCTGGATAGGAACTTGGGATCGTAGGCGAGGAATAAAACCTGATGACGAAGGCAAGATCGCCGAACGGTTACGAACGAAGGCCGATCAACCTCGAAATGGTAGGCCATTGGTAGTGTTCATAAATTGTGAGCACACTTCTATTAGTTCCGCGGATGAAGTCCGTGATATTTTGATTGGAGAACCGTATGGATTCGCAATTCGAGAGAACGTAGATCTGTCACCAAGGGTTCAGTCTATTTCAAATGAATGGGAAGACTACCTAATTGAGATTAGTGCTATTCCTAATCCTAATGACAAGCGTGAGATAGCTTTTATTGAGAAAAGTGAGGATTCGAGTACTGGCAAATACCGAAGTTTCCCAGCAATTCGACCAGGTGATGAGGGAGTGTTTCAGGAGGATGACTTGGATCAAATTGCTGGCGTAATGCTTCGCATGAAAAATTCAAATGTTTGTTATATCCCAAATACATATACCAATACTGTCGATGCGAGATCCATCTACGAGAATTTAGGCTGGAAGTTGGAAACCTTTAAACTAACTTCAGAAGATCTGTAGCGCAATACTATGATAGAGACGATGAATATTTTATATGAGAAGAACTATTCACTTATATGGCAAACGAATTTCCGGAACAAGAGCTTCGAGAATTCATTTATCTGAATGATGAAAGTATAAACAGCCATCTTTCTTCTCTTGGTGTTGGACTAGAAACAGAGCATGTAACAGCTAGTTCAGACGAAAAAGAAACTACTAGTCGGTTCGCAGCTCTTGTTCCATCTCCTTTTGGCAGTTTTGGAGGTTCAGGAGGAGTTAGAAATGTGGATTTAGAAGAAACAGAACGTAATGTAGATATAACCGCACCATATAGATTCCAAGAATTAATTAGGCAAATAAAAGGTAGCTACGAAATCAAATTACCTGAACAAGGAGACGAGGTAAATTACGGAGATGTGGTGGCAATAGAAGGGATTGTGTCACCGCTTTCGCTCTTTCGATTCGAAATTGCTCAAGACTCTAATCTTACTCTTCAGCACTCAACCATAGCTATAATGAAACAAATGGAGAATTTCAGAAGTGTACTTGAAGATCATGGATTGAGTTCAGAACTAGATGAAATTAAGCGGCAGCAAGAGGGAGACAACGTAGTGAAAGACCCTACCGAGGTACAGGAAGCCCGATCTGATTTAACGGATACTTTTGTGAATATCTCGAAAGGACTCATCGGAGAAAGGGTACCTATCAGGGTAGATAGTCAAGGTAAGTTTAGAGGCCATTCTTACGGAGCTGTTTTAGATCGGAATCAGCTAAGAGTTCCAGTCAAACGAGCATTTTCTAAGCCAAAAAAGTATACAATATTTGGTAGAGTCGAAGATACGATCTCTGAATCTGAAGAATGGGATCCTATCGATACAACTAGGGTATTAGAGTCTTTTGCTAATGAGGATATAGGTATTAGTCGGTTTATGAAAGTTATCCGTAATATAGCGGAAGAAAACAAGGTCGAAATGTTAGATGAGCATGTAACAGTAGACGGACCGGCAACTGTAATTGATCCTCTCGCCGTCTACTGGTAAGAGATAGTTGGAAGAAACGAGACGAAAATTGGTGTGATCAACTTCTCTTTCAGACAGTCTGAGTTTTTCGAATAGTAATTTCTATATTAATCGCTATTCTAACACATAAATAGATGAGTTGGGGAGCGAAAATGCGATCTATTGTTAGCTCAGCTACTCTCTTATTTGTACTAATAGGCTTAGTAATTGGAGTTACAGTGTTTCTCCAGTACGTTAGCCAACAAACAATATTTACTGATGACTTAACCACTAATATCTTTTCAGGTTTGTTAGTTGCCTTCACTTATCTTCTCTACGCCGTTACCAGAAAACAGACTAGTATTTCAGAATCCCAACGAGAACTATTGAAACTCACATATCAACCACAGCTTCAACTTCGAATCCCACACGTCGAGGGGAACGAAATTAACATTCTAATCAAAAATAAAGGAAAAGGGATAGGGAAAAATTTTCGTCTTAGGATCGATCTCAAGTTAATGGATGGAACAAAAATAGAAGAGTATCGTCGCAATGAGGGGAGAGAACGTAGTCTGATACCTGTAGAAACTACGATCGAAAATGCGGAACATAGGTCTGCGTATGAAAGTACTAGTGAGATTCTTGAACCAGGTGAACAAGGGAATTACATAGTCAAACCACAGATGTGTGTTCTTGAACGTCTTGAGGACGAAACCACAATATCAACCTTGGCCTTCAAAATCATAAATTATTTTGAGGCGTTAGGAGGGGCAGAACGTCTTGCTAGCCGCTACTTTGATGATGAATTGCTTAGCATAAATTTCGTGGAAAAGAAGGACGAGGATAATTGGCTTAATGCCACTCTTCTTGCCCCGGTTTACAATCCATTCTGGGTACCCGCGTTGTCAAGAATGGATATCAACAACTGTGTTTATGCTCTTTCATTAGTGTATGAAGATGAGCAAGATGAGACACACATTGATATAATACAGCAAGGAAAAGTAAGAGATACAGAAAAACTGTCTAATACTGAGGATTTGATGGGTAATAAATATAGAACCGGAAAAGTTTCTATTACCGAGGGAGAAATCAGAGAAAGTATGGAGAAATCATATGTCTAACCGTTAGTAACGTGAAGATAGTCTCGTGCTAGCCTATATTGTCTAAGGCATCTCGTCGCCTCTTGGCGGAAACAGTGTCATTTGCCTTGATGATCAGAAAGAATCACGTATTCGGCTTGTAAAGGTAGAGTATCAAGTTATGGAAATAAATATTTCAAGCGTTTCATATGACTGTGGCAATCCGGATCTTACTGAATGGGGCGACTTCGTTCTCATTGGCCTGTGACCGAGTATTTCGATGTTTATGCCGTGTGAATTATTTCACTCTGTAGAGTAGGTACTGCCAATCGAAGAATATGCGGCCGCGAAGGCGGCAAAGAACGGGTATCCCTTAGCCCATTCGATCGAGGGCATCTCGTCGACGTTCAGTTGAGACGTTGTCGTACTTCATCGTCGTCTTGGGATCGCGGTGGCGAAGTTGCATCTGTGCCGCCTTTAGTCCTTCTTCCTCTGACATAGTTGTTCCAGTGCTGTGTCTGATCGCGTACCAAGTGAGACCCCGATCTGTAGTATCGATCCCAGCGATATCACAAACCTTCTCAAGGACGATTTTGAGCGAGCTAGATCCGTATGAAAGTTCCTGATGCCACACTCGTGGCACGTACGCACACGTTCTTGCATAGACTCAGTGCTTCAAACGTAGGAATTGGGATTCTCATGTCAGTCGAAAATGACAGCTCACGAAAACAGGTAACCCCACGTTCTCGAAACGTGGGACCCAGGCCTTGTGAATTTTATATAACAGTGATTGTAAGCAATTGCTCGAATAGGACCTCTACTATCGATCCAAAGTATAGTTGAGCTTCGAATAGCGAAGAGCTTCTCATCTGCCTCTTTTATTGTACTGGCACTGGTAGCATTGATCATGTCGAGATGGGATCACGCGAAGGAGTAAATCGCGGGAGTTAAACGGGGCTAGCCCGAAGCGGTTCGCGTAGGGCGCTTAGCTCAGTCTGGACAGAGTGCTTGGCTTCGGACCAAGTTGCCGCGGGTTCAAATCCTGCAGCGCCCACTTGCTTTCTCGTTGCATCAAAACCACATGACGGCATCGGTCCACTCGTAAATATTGTCAGGATGCGTATAGGGGATACATACGTGTTGCCTGTTGACTCCTCGCTGTCCTACGATTTTCCGGATACAAAGACGGTTTCGTAAATCGTTCTCATACCCGTACTGCCGCGACTCGGCTATAATAATATCATATTATTACCATATTTGCGATGCTTGAATAGCAGTAATCGAACATCTCTCGTCAGACCTGTCTGGTGCTGATGCTGGCGACGAGAATTGCCGGACTCGCAAAACCCCACCGAGTGTTCGGAAGGTGAACCTGTCTGAGTCGGGATGCCGCGCTACCAATTCTGATAGCATGGATGTAAACCGCCCAACCTCATCCCGTTCCATCGCGGAACAGGGAGTTCTCTCCCACGCTGGGGGAACTACAAACGACGCGGGTCGCCCGAACCGTGGTCGTTTACGAGGACCCCAAGGAACGGTCTCTCTTATCTCCTGAATGGTGGTAAGGGTTCGATACACGTTCGACAGAACCGATAGAGAGAGTCGTTGCAAGTCCCGCACTTCGAACAGGTCACGTTTACTCCCCCGTTCTCCAACAGCTGTGACGAGGTGGAATCACCCCCGTTCTGCCCGGACGGACTGCCCGGTATCTGGTGATTCTGGTTGTGGGGCTCGGCGAGAAGAATGTCCATCAGAACGGCTAAGCCAACGAGGATCCCGATTGAAAGCCCGAGATACAGGGCGATGTGGATAGTGCTCGGCATATGTTACAGATTTTAGTAGATGATAAAAACTTTCTCCGGAGCAACGAGAGGCCCATCCCGAGTTTGGAGATCGAACACTGAGTGATCTCCGAAATAGTGGTAAATCAGTTCTCGAGCGAAAAACCGTAGAATAGACTGTGGACCTCTCTGTATCCTCTCTAGAAGACAGTGAACTAAAAGACACTAGCTGTTATCCAGAGATAGAGGCATCCTGAACAAGCCTTTGCAAATGCATTTCAAAGAGGGCGATCGAGTACGAATTGATATTCCGGACCAATCCGGTCCTGACATCAAATCCCTGGAGAGCAGGGAATAATCGTTGACATTCTTCATGATGACGCTGAGTCTGAAACAGGGTATCGCCGAGCCCGTCCTCCGAGCCCGCCCAACACTCGTCTCTATCAGGGATCGAGGGACTCCCCGATCCCTTCAGTCATCTGGCTCGGTCTTCGATGGGGAGTCGTCCTTCGGTTCCGGCTGGAGCTGGCGGACGAGATTCAAATGCATCAGGTGAAGATGCATCCCGATTCCATAGAGGATGAGGCCCAGTCCAACGAACGTGAGTGGCATGAGTATCGCCCCGATCGCCTGTGAGGGACTACCGAGATTGGCGGGAAGGACGCCACCAACGGCCAACAGAAACGCACTCAGAATGACTCCCAATCCTGCGCGAATGACACGGGAGTACTGTCCGACCTGTTGAAGCCGCTCTTCGATCTCCTCTCGGGAGGGTGGTGATGTCTCGTGAGCCATGACTTACGACTCTTCTCTATTTCTCCTGAAGTAAAACCATGAGGGGGGAGTGGAGTTGGCGTTGGGTGCCGAGCCGAGGCCGTGTTCCGACAGGTCTCGGCGCGGTCACGCAGCACGTCAGCGCGGACCTGCCAGTGTTCGGCGTCATGACGGTCACACTCTTCAGCACGCTCCTCGCATGCTCCGGCACAGACTTCGGCACGTTCGGTGCTGTAGTTGCCGCCTCGTGTGCCGGGTCGTCACCTTCGTGCGATCGTCGGCCGGTCGGAGGGACTCTCGTCCGATACGACGAACGGGAGCTCAAGGGGTGCGCTCCAACGGCTCGCGCAATCGCCAGACGTCGGTCTCCGGATCGAGGCGATGTGGCTCGGACCCTCGTTCAGTGAGGATGCCGCTGTGGTAGAGCATCGCCTTCAGCTGGAAGACCGTCGGCGAGTGAAAGACGGTCCCGTCCCTCAACTCTCCGACTCGAAGATCGCCCTCTGCATCCAACACTCGACCACGCACGTCGTCGGTTCCGCGCAGGAACAGTTCGACTGTGAACGTCGGGTTCTGGACGTGCAACCACTCGACGAGGTCGACGAGCGATGGTTCGCGGATGCCGTCGTCATGCATGGTCTGGAGCTCCTCGACCAAGAGCCGGGTCGCCGGATACGCCCAGACGACGCGCCTGGTCAACAGCCCCCACTCCGGAGCGAGGTCACAGAACCGTTTCTGCGAGCGCTTCCAGTCGTCGAACGCTGTGAACGCGGCGTCGATCGATCCATAGCGCCCCAGCGCGAACCGGACCACCTCTTCGCCGAGCGGCGTGATTTCGGTGTGATCGGGTTTCTCCGCTATCAGTCCGAGGAAGACGACCCCGCGACGGGCGTCGGTCGTTGCTCCGACGACGTGTTCCGCGAGTACTCCGTCGGTATCGTCGCGGTGGTAGAGTGCGAGCGGAACGCCGAGATAGTTCTTCGGGTGATTCAGCCCGAACGACCCGTCAGTGACTCCCTGCACCGTGGCCTGAAACCGGATAGCTGCGGCGCCATCGGACGTCCGATTACCGACGACACGCGGGATCTCTAGCGGATCGACTTCCCCACCTGCATCGACTCCCAGTACGCCGATGTTGAGTTCGCGAGCGAGCGTCCGCGCCGATTGTGAAATCGCCTGGACGGGTGCTGCGACGTAAGCGGCGTTGGCCTCGTGGAGGCGATCGTACGCTTGGACCACGCCGCGTTCGACGTCGACGGTCCCCAAACCAGTGTACCCCTTGGCCTCGATGGCGATCAGTGGTGGTTGGTTCCCGAAGCGCTCCACAGCGAGGAGGTCCGACTCGAGGAGACGGACGCCAACGAGGTCGGGGTAGCCCGAACCCAGTTGAACGTGGTTGAACGGCGCGAGCTGCTCACGTACGTCCGGGGAAATGGGTTGGTCAGGGAGCCACTCGTCCATTGCAAACTGCGTATCCACGACCGAATAGGTCTGAGACTCGTCTTCGTCAGGAAAGAGGCGGCGCTTAGCGTGAGCGAGGACTTCCGGTTCCGGAAGAGATACTGCACTGGTCATACAGTTGGGTCTCGAGTAAACCGGATGAACGTTCGGTACCCTCGAGGAGAGTCGATTTGGACCGGTTCGTCTCGGTATGCACGGGTCAGTTACCTCACTACTCGTCGCTAGCCTGTCCTCTCGTCCGACGGATTCGGCTGTGTTCCTCCACGAGAGGTCGGTCGCATCTGACCGTCACTCGAAATTGCTGAGACAGTCCGTGGTCGTCGTTTGCTTGACTGGTCGGTGGAGAAGGGAATGCCCAGGTGCGCCGCGCTTCTGGGCCTGTTCGCGGGTTACCGAATCGTTCGATTGGATCCTCCCTGATAACAGATCCTCCACGAGATCGATGCAACGAAAAGTACTATAAACGTTCGCGCCATTCGCTGAACGACGGTAATTGATCATGGATGATAGACGACCAGCGGTAAATTGGAATCGGCGGAGGGTACTGGGGACTATCGGCGTTACGGTGACCGGCGGGTTTACGGGCTCTGTATCGGGGACGGCGGACACGAGTAGGGGTCTCGAGGGAGGTTCACCGCGTCCGGGGCCCGACGTACTTTACGACGAGCTAACCACCGCACCTCAGTTCGAGAACGGCGAACACTGGGATGCGGATCCGCTCTTGGTCTGTGGTACCGACGCCTACATCGACGGCGAGTATCTCTATCAGGATTACGTCCACGACGACTATGGCGCTAACACGACCGATGCGGTCGTCCCGCCCCATCCTCAGCCTAACGACGACACCGCCTACGGCGAGAACGGTGGGATGACGGGCGACGTCGTCTATCCAACTGATGATGAGACGTTTCATCACAACGCTGCCGATCTCCTCGAGTTCCGTGCCACGGTAGAGGGTAACCAGGTCCGCTACCGAATCACGCTCAACACGATGGTCGACCCGGAAGCGACGGGAATCGCCATCGGTATCGATCGTAGCGGGGACGGGGGTACTGACGACTGGGGCTATGGTATCGGCGAGCTCGGACCGCTTGGCTTGGACGACGTTCTCGTTACCTGGGGAACTGGCGCGGAATTCAACGGTGAACCGGTCGAGTCGACCGTTGATCCCGATCGAAATCAGATCGAGGTCGTCGTCCCGCGTGCTCCCGGCGAGGAAGTCTGGCGTCACTACCTGGCCGTCGGGCTGTTCGACGCCGACGAAAAACGGTTCAGAGCGGTCCAAGAACTGCCTGACGGGTCGAATCCGGGCGGTGCTCACGGTGAGAACCCACCGCCGATCTTCAACGTCGGCTTTCGCTTCGACGAGCCCGTCGGCGCACCGAACATCGACCGCGATACCGGTGAGATCACCGTCGATCTCGAAACCGGCGAGACGCTCGAAGACGGGACTGAAACCGGCTCACGTGGCCTGGGCTACGGCCATTACCGTGATCACGCCCAGGCCTCTGCCCTCGATAAGCGCGACATCAGCGAGTTCCATGCTGACATCGACTTCGAAAGGCTCCGGCGACGAGAGACCGAACGGCACGTCCCCGAATCGGGCTTCATGACCCGGCTGTATTCCTCACGCTACGAGTTGGGATCGGGAGTCGATACTGAGGAGGACGTCCTGCTCGGTCGAGTCCAGCCCTATGGGGTCTACGTACCCGAGAACCTCGAAACGGACGACCCCGCTCGGCTTCACCTCCACATGCATTCTCTGGGCTCGACCTACAACGAGTATGCCGTCCTGAGTCCGAACCTCTATCAACAGCTCGGCGAGGATCGGAACGCAATCGTACTGACCCCGGGTGGGCGTGGTCCCGCGGGTTGGTACCGCCAAGAGGCCGAGCTCGACGTTTTCGAAGCGTGGAACGACCTCGCGGCGTGCTACGAGATCGACTTCGATAACGTGACCCTCGGCGGATACTCGATGGGCGGGTTCGGCACGTTCCGTCTCGGAGCGTTCTATCCCGATCTCTTCGCGCGAACGTTCATCGTCGCTGCGGCGGCAAACGATACCTACGAAGGGAGCTCCGACCGGCTTCTCGATACGTTCCGGTCGCTTCCGGTCTTGATGTGGAACGGCGCCAACGACCAGCTCGTTCCGGCCCCTGCATATACGGCCACCCAAGAACGACTTCGGGAGCTGGGCTATCGCCACGAACTCGATGTCTTCCCCGGTTACGATCATTTCACGTTCGCGATCGATGACGAGTGGGGCCCCGGCCGAGAGTTCCTCAACGACTCGGAGGTACCTCGGCGTCCATCGGAAGTAACCTACCGTCGGATTCCCCGCTTCGATGCCGAGCAGTTCGATCTCGTTCACGATGGCGCGTTCTGGATCTCGGACATCGGAGTCGAAGGGAACGTCGACGATGGGACGATCAGCGTTCGATCGCTCGCGATCGGCGAGACACCCCCTGAAACGAATGATTACGAACGTACGGGTACTGAGCCTGCGCCTCATCAGAAGCGCGGCACCGAGTGGGATCTGCCGCGGGATTCTGCGCCGACGGAGAACGCCCTTGAGATCGACCTCTCCGACGTAACCCGGTCCACGATCTGGGTGACGGAGGCCGGATTAGCGTCCGAGGATCCGATCACGCTCCATCTCGACAGCGATCAGGAGGCAACGCTTCGACTCACTGACGGTGAACGGGAGGAGACCGTCGAGGTACCGACGGGCGAGAGCGAGCAGACGATTGAGCTATGAGGGAGTAGGTGACCTCTGCTCGTTACGCGTATAGAGCGCAGAACCCGGAAACCTCCCGCTCCAATCACCTATTATCTCAGAGTATATTCATAGAACATTAGTGGAGAAATACTAATATAATATTATTTATAAATAGGTATAAGACGTACGTTCATCGAATTCAGCAGGGGAGCTGAGAGGTAAGAGACGCCTCAGTCGGGTCCCCTCACGCCACGATCATCCATGCAACGTAGATCATTCCTGAAAACGGTCGGCGTCGCATCGATCGGCTTCGGAGCCATCGGAACGGCGAGTGCTGACCCGGATAGAGACAAGTATCGACCGGGTGGGCCACAGCTCGGCAGCCCGAAGTCGATCAATCTGAACGCCTTTCGCACGAACGAGGAGCTCACGAAAGAACTCGAAAAGATCGACCGAAAGAGCGGCCGTGTCTCGCTAGAGGAGATCGGCCGCTCGGCCGGTCGACATGACCCGATCTGGGAGGTCGAAGTCGGCGATGGCGATACGGTCGTCCATCTGATCACACAGATCCACGGGGACGAAGCGATCGGCACCGAGGTCGCGCTCAAACTGATCAAGAGCCTCGGCATGAGCAACTCACGACGGGTCGATCACATCCTCGACAACCTCTCGTTTACCATCGTTCCGCGGGTCAATCCCGACGGTGCGATGTATCACTATGACTTCGATAACGACGGTGACGACGAGTGGGTCGGGCGTCGTCAGAACACCCAGTCATGGAGCGAGACTGATTCACGATATCGGCCGTATTATCATTCCACTTCTCCCGGAGACAGCCCGGGTTATGACATGAATCGTGACTTCAACATCCGCCCACCGTCGGAGTTCGATCCGCAGACGGACGACCAAGAGGAGTGGTGGTCCGACCAACAGTACTTGGACATGCCGTATGAGGGCCATACACTCTTCGCGAGTGGTCTTCGGTTAGCGCCTGAAGTCAGGGCAGTCACGGAGTCGTTCATCGACGCTGACCCCGATTACGCGATCACACATCATCACAAGGGCGGGAGCCTATATCCGAACTCCGGCGACGGAAACAAACCCGCCGAACAGACCCTCATGAGCGTGATGGCGGCCTACGGCGAGGAGTATCTCGATCGTTCGCCGTTCTATCCTGCGGATCATGAGCCAGTTACCGAAGCGGTCAACCCGTTTCTCGACTACGAGACGAGCACGCGTTCGATTCGGCTGAACTCGCTGGTAATCGACGCACTCGCCGAGCGGGGCAACAGCGTCTTCGATAGCATCACTCGGTACGGGTATTATCCGCTTTGGGGGTCGTACCTCGACGGCCTGTGTCCGAACATCGCCAATGGTGGCGACGGCGTCGCAGGGATGCTTTACGAAGTCGCCTATCAGACAGATGATCTCGGCCAGAAGGCCATTGGCCGGCAGATGGAACTCACGAAGGTCGGATTTCTCGAATCGTTCGACGCGCTCGCCGACGATCCCGAACTGAGCGACTACAGCGTCGAGACCTACTTCGACGCTCCGCTATATGGTGAGGAGGTCGAACTGCGATGACAGAGCTATCCCTTCACCGCCGACGCGTGCTGAAAGCAGCAGGGGGATCGCTTGGCGCTCTCACGCTGGGATCGTCGCTCGCAGCAGGTGATTCGACCCAGCGGTTCATCGTTGACAGCAAAGGCCTTCAAAACGACGACGGCCTCGAGATCGTCCATGATTTGAGTCCCGTCGATCTCCTCGTAGTGCGGGCAACCGAAGCACGGCTCGACGATTCACGAGCCGCCTTTGTGTCGGACAGGCGGATGGCACGCGGTCCGTATCAGCCGGTGCGGCAGGACAGATTCGAGTATCCCGAGGAAGGAACCGATCTCTTCGGCTATCAGTGGGACAAGCATGATCAGGGGGTTCCAGAGGCCCACGAGATCACTAGAGGGGAGGGCACTCGCGTCGCGATAATCGATACCGGTATCGCGGCTGGTCACCCCGATCTCGATGGCCAGGTCGATCTCGATCTCTCGAAGAGCTTTGCTAGCGATGAGTATGGAGTCGGAGAGCCGTACGGCGGAGCGCACGGCACACACGTTGCGGGTATCGTTGCTGCTAACGATCGGAGAGACGGTGGTGTCGTCGGTTCCGCTCCAGGCACGGACCTCGTCGATCTGCGTGTCTTCGATGCGGTACTCAGTAGCCGGGGTCGACAGGATCTGCCCCCTGAGTACTGGGGCGAGACGTGGATGGGATCGGTGATTGCGGCTCTCGTCTATGCTGCCGAGATCGGTTGTGACGCTGTGAACCTCAGCCTTGGCTGGACGTGGGAGATGCGCAGCGAAGGCTGGGGGGAATTCTGGGGGCGAGTCCACCAGCGAGTCGGGAACCATGCACGGCGACGAGGGACACTCCACACCCATGCAAGTGGCAACTGGGGTGAGAGCCTCCAGTTCAACCAAGACGAAACGGACTCGTCCCAGACTGCTGGTGGCATCACGACCAGTGCGACCGGCCCCGTCGGCTTCGATCCCGAGACTGGCAACTACGAGGAACCCCCGTACTCACCGGCGACCTACACGACACACGGCGTCGGTGCGATCGATCTTGCCGCTCCAGGTGGGAAGGGCGGTGATTCCAAATACGATAACGTCGTGAACACGGTAGCGTATCCGAACTTCGCCGAGGACGGTGCCTATCTCGGCACCGACTACGGATACGGCTGGTTTGCGGGAACGTCAATGGCTGCACCACAGGTAGCGGGGGCGGCTGCCCTCGTGAAAAGCGCCAATCAGCACTACAACAGCAACCAGGTCAGAACGACTTTGCTACGGACTGCTGAGATTCCTGACGACTACGAGAAGAAATACTACGGACGAGGTGGCTATCTCGACACCGCAGCAGCGCTACAGGAGTGAATCGTCTCCCGGAGGAGATCTCCTTCCATTGCGTTCGATGCGTCAGCTAGTGACTCAGGAGGATAGACCTCCGGCCAACTGGTCAGCAGGTGGTCCGTATCGACGTACATCCGTGACAGCCCCATCTCGACCCCAGAGATACCGACTGCTATTCGGTCATCACGGAGAGTCAGTCCACATGGAACGGATGGATCGAGGCGGGTCGAGATTCCGCCCGACGAAGTAGGGCGTCTCCAAGACCGGTCCATACCTTTTCTAGTCCACGCTAGGATCGCCAGCCAGTCCGGGGGGAGTGACCGGATCGTCCTCGATGTCGTAGCTGCTGATGGTCCTACTGCCCCTCGAACCACTCCATCCCTTCGAGCGAGATCTCGTACGTGTCGTCGCGTTCGCAGTACCGGATCACGTACTCGGTCGGGTAGTATCCGGCCGTGGGGAAGACCGCCGGCGTTTCGACGGGTACGCTGACTTCCCCCTGCTCGAGGAACTGATCCGACCGGAGGAACTCCTCAGTGATCATCGGTTCGGTGAACGTGAGTTCGCCAGTTCCATCGCCGCTGTAGGTGTTGACCGAGACCGTGGATCCATCCGGTCCGATCGGTAGATCGACCGTCCCATCCGGCTCGTCCAAGTCGATGCTCGGGTCATACACGCCGTAGATGTAGGTGTGGGTGAACGTCCCTCCCGGATGGAACTCGGGCGTGTTCTCGTTGTAGATGTGTTCGCCCATGTTTTTGATGATGAACCGAGGTTCCTCGTAAACGTAGTCGGTGGGGAACTGCTCCTCGGGGAGGTCGTAAGTCGCAACTCCGACCAGCGGGAGCGGCCCGGGAGCGGTGATGGCCTCTACGTCAGCCTCCTCCACGAAGTAGAAGTGGAGGTCGAAGTGGGGTACGGACCAAATGCCGACCGGCGGGTGGCCCTGTGGGTTCCAGTCGATCCCCGCGAACGTGTAGTTCAACCCCTCTACGTCGGGGAAATCGAGATGGAAGTGCTCCCCCTCCGGGAGACCGGTGAGATGGTCGAATGCATCTCCCGTCATCCGAATGCTGAGCCGTATCGGCTTGTTTGCCTCGTTGACCGTGGCCGACGTCCAGACGTTGTCGCTGCCACTGCCGAGGACGTCGACTCCTTCTCCGACTGCGGTCTCGGGAGCGCCTCGATGTGACGGCCGAGCACCAGCTACCCCGCTAAGAGCCATCGATCCGATGAGTGTAGCACCGACTCCCTGGAGCATTGTTCGCCGGTTGATTCCTTGTGAAACGAAGTATGATGACGTGTTCATCATCATCATTAACTATTACTTATGAAGGCATAAAGAGGCGTGAATAGTGTTAGCAGTAGTCCTAGATCGATGAAGGAGTGAGAGCTCACGAGCAGGTCCGACATCGCCGACCCATCGGATGAAGCGCTTCCTCTCGGACCACAGAGACACCGTTGGCACGGATCGGTACGTCGTCCGAGCGTAGTTGCTGCTCGCGAATCGACGACTAACCAGGAACGCGGCCGCTGATGACGTTCGCGGTCGTCCCGAGAAGGTCCCTGCGGGGCTCGCCATACACCGTTGTGATCCGGCGAACGAACATCCCGTACCGTCCATTCGAGATGGCCTCCGGTGCCCTTTTCTGAGATCGATCCGACCCCTTGCATGTCAGTTCGTCTTTAGGCTAGCCTAAAATCCGGAGCCTTTATCATCTTTTAGGCAAGCCTAAAGTACGGATGCGACGAGCAAGTATACAAGCGACGACCGCCGCAGCGGTTCCGACCTGGTACGGAGGGAGCGGCCGATGAGCTACCGGGATACGGGAAACGCCACGATACTCTCTCAACAGGCCGAGCGGGAATCGAACGCGCGAACGTATCCACGTCACCTTCCCTTGGCCATCCGCGAGGCAGAAGGACTACGCGTGACGGACATGGATGGGAACGACTACTACGACTGTCTCGCCGGGGCAGGCACGCTCGCGCTCGGGCATAACCACCCCCGAGTAATCGAGGCGATGGAACGAACGTTGGATGCTAATCGACCGATCCATACCCTCGATGTCTCTACGCCGACGAAAGAGCGGTTCGTCGACTCGCTCTTCGAGAGTCTTCCCGACGAGTTCAGCGAACACGCAAAGATTCAATTCTGTAGCCCCGCCGGTACGGACGCCGTCGAGGCGGCCTTGAAGCTCGTCAAGACTGCGACGGGAAACCGGAGCGTGCTGGGGTTCCAGGGCGCCTACCACGGGATGACGAACGGCGCGCTCAGCCTGATGGGTGATACCGATGCCAAGGAGCCGATTCCAGGGCTGATGAACGACGTCCATCACCTCCCGTATCCGTCCGACTATCGCTGTCCCTTCGGTATCGGCGGCGAGGAGGGGCACCGAACGGCCAGCCAGTACGTCGAGGGACTCCTCTCGGATCCCGGAAGTGGCGTTCCGGAGCCCGCCGGAATGATCCTCGAACCGGTTCAGGGCGAGGCGGGCGCCGTCCCCGCTCCCGACGAGTGGCTCCGGGAAATTCGACGCATCACTCGCGAGCGCGACGTTCCGCTGATCCTCGATGAGATCCAGACGGGCCTCGGTCGCACGGGCGAGCTGTACGCGTTCGAACGCGCTGATATCTCGCCCGACGTCCTCACGCTCTCGAAGGCCATCGGCGGCGGTCTGCCGCTCGCGGTCGTCGTCTACGACGAATCGCTCGACGTCTGGGAGCCGGGCGCTCACGCCGGTACGTTCCGCGGCAACCAGCTCGCGATGGCCGCCGGCGAAGCGACGATCGATCACGTCCTCGAGCACGACCTCGCGGATCACGCCGCCGGCGTCGGCGCACGCCTGCGTGACCGACTCGAATCGACCGCCGGACGGTTCGACGCGATCGGCGACGTGCACGGTCGCGGCCTGATGCTCGGCGTCGAGTTCGTCGACCGGGATGCCGACTGGAGCGGGCCGGGTCCTCACGCTCCGAACGGCGACCTCGCCGAGTCCGTACAGGCCGAGTGTTTCGATCGCGGTCTCATCATCGAACTCGGCGGTCGGGAAAGCGCCACCGCGCGGTTCCTCCCGCCGCTGATCGTCTCCGCGAAACAGATCGGCGAGATCGCGACGATCTTCGACGAGGCCGTCGCGTCCGTCCTTGAGGGGCGGAAAGGAACCCGAGAGGTGAGCGCATGAGCACGGACGGACTGTTTCTGGGAACCGACCGCGGCGACGCCGAGTACAGAGCGGCGATGAAGCAGGCGATCGACGCCGTGCTCGACGTGGTCGCGGATCGCGAGGACCCGTACTCGGGTGCCGCTCCCGACGCGCTTTCGGAGTCCCTCGGCGACCCCGTCGTCCCCGAGGAGGGACGCGGTCTCGAGACGACGCTCGACGAGGTCGCCGAACGGGTACTGGCACACTCGGTCGACCCGTCGAACCCGCGGTGTGGAGCCCACCTCCAGTGTCCGCCGATGGTTCCGGGACTGGCCGCCGAGGCGCTGCTGTCGGCGACGAATCAGTCGCTCGACTCGTTCGATCAGGCGCCCGCCGCCACGGTGGTCGAAGAGCGGGTCGTCGACGCGCTCTGTGACCTGTTCGACCTTCCCAGGGAGGCGGACGGCGTCTTCACGAGTGGCGGCACCCAGTCGAACTTCCAGGCGCTGTTGCTCGCCCGCGATCGGTACTGCGCCCGCCAGTTCGACCGAGACGTCCAAAACGAGGGCCTTCCCCCCGAGGCCGACTCGTTGCGGGTCCTCTGCTCGGCCGAAGCCCACTTCACCGCGAAGCAGGCCGCGCACCATCTCGGACTCGGCGAGGACGCCGTCGTTACCGTCCCGACGGACGGCGACCGTCGAATGGAGCCCGACGCGCTCGAGACGACGCTCGCGGCCCTCCGGGATCGAGGGGCCGCTCCGTTCGCTCTCGTCGGCACCGCGGGCACCACCGACTTCGGCAGCATCGACCCGCTCGACGCTCTCGCCGACTCGGCCGCCGAACATGGCCTCTGGTTCCACGTGGATGCGGCCTACGGCGGGGCACTCGCCGTGAGCGACGAGTACGGGGATCTCCTCGAGGGACTCGAACGGGCCGACTCCGTCGCCGTCGACTTCCACAAGTTGTTCTACCAGCCGATCAGCTGTGGAGCGCTCCTCGTTCGGGACGGCGGGACGTTCCGGTGGATGGCCCGCAACGCCGCCTACCTCAACCCCGAGGCCGACGACGACCGCGGGGTACCGAACCTCGTCGCGAAGTCCGTCCAGACGACTCGCCGGTTCGACGCGCTGAAGCCCTACGTCGCGTTCCGGACGCTCGGGCGGTCGGGGATGGCCGCCCTCGTCGAACGGACCCTCGCGCTGGCCGACGAGGTCGCCGAGTTACTCGGATCGGCCGACGACTTCGAACTGCTCGGCGATCCGACGCTGAACGCCGTCGTCTTCCGCTACCGACCCCACGAGGGGATGACCGACGAGGAGACGAGCCGGCTGAACGCCGCCGTCCGGCGGGAGCTCCTCGCGGACGGGCGGGCGGTCGTGGCCCGCACCGAGGTCGACGGCGCCACCAGCCTGAAACTCACCCTGCTGAACCCGACTGCGACCCTCGAGGACGTCGGAGCGATTCTCGAGGCCGTCCGCGACTGCGGGACGACGGTCAGCGGGACCCGGGAGGTGGCTGCATGAGCTCCGGCGTCGATCCACGCGTAATGGACGGGGTGACCGACGTCGATCCCGCCCAACGGGCCGACGCGGCGACCGTCCACGCCCTCCTCAACTGCTATCTCCGCGAGACCGGCGAGTACGACGTTCTCGATGGAGGTGCCGTCGGCGTCGAGCCCGGATCCGACGGCCTCCTCCGGGCGATGCTCCCCGAACAGGGCATCGAGCTGGTGGCGCCGCTCGCGTATCGTTCACCGACGGAACGACATCTGTTCGTGACGCCCGTTCGCTACCGGCTCCCGAACGGGACGGTCCAGCCGGTCGACGCGGCGACCCTCGCCGCGCTCGTCCTGAAGGACCTCTCGCTCGCCGGCGACGGTGACGCCGTTCCGGACGAACTGCTCGAGCGCGTCCTCCGGAGCAAGCAGAACGTCGAGTCGTTCGTCGCGACACGGGCCGACGACGACCGGCTCTACGCCCCGGAACAGTCGTTCCGGGACGCCGAGCAGGCGCTCGTTTTCGGGCACCATCGTCACCCCACCCCGAAGAGCCGGCAGGGAATCGCGGCGCGCGACCGGGCGACCTACGCGCCGGAGCTGCGGGGCTCGTTCCCGCTTCACTACTTCCGAGCCGAGCCGGATCTCGTGACGACCGACTCGGCGCTCGAGCGAAGCGCCGCGACCTGGGTGAACGACGCCCTCCGAGACGATCCGGCGGTGTCCGCGTCGTTCGTCGCCGAGCACGTCGAGAGCGAGGACGTTCTCCTGCCGATCCACCCCTGGCAGGCCGACTACCTCCTCGATCAGCCCCACGTTCGGCGTCACCTCGGCGACGGCC
The DNA here is from genome assembly GCF_037081715.1 of Halalkalicoccus sp. CG83. Lineage (NCBI taxonomy): Archaea > Methanobacteriati > Methanobacteriota > Halobacteria > Halobacteriales > Halalkalicoccaceae > Halalkalicoccus > Halalkalicoccus ordinarius. The sequence goes on along the minus strand of NZ_JAZDDH010000001.1, from coordinate 2,481,948 downwards.
TCGAACACCTCGGCGCAGTCGGGCAGGAGTTCTACCCGACGACCTCGGTCCGAACGCTCTACAGCGAGACCGCGCCGTTCATGGTGAAGTCGTCGCTGCACGTGACGATCACCAATTCAGTCCGGACGAACAAGCGCCCCGAACTCGAGCGTGGCGTCGCCGTCGCCGAACTCCTCGACACCGAGTTCGGCGACGAACTGGAGGCGGCATTTCCCGCCTTCGATGTCGTTCGCGATCCCGCGTACCTCGCGCTCGACGTCGGCGATGACCGCGAGTCGGGACTGGAGACGATACTGCGGGCTAACCCGTTCCAGGGTAGGGCCGCCGAGAACGCGACCCCCCTGGCGTCGCTGTGCCAGGACGCCATCGCCGGTCCCTCGCGGCTCGGCCGGGTCGTCGCGGGAATCGCCGAGCACGAGGGCCGATCGACGGAGGCGGTCAGCGCGGAGTGGTTCCGTCGGTATCTCGAGATCGGGATCCGACCGGTGCTCTGGCTCTACCTCGTCCAGGGAGTGGGCCTCGAGGCCCACCAGCAGAACTCCGTTCTCACCCTCGACGAGGCGGGCTACCCCGACGCGTTCCGCTACCGGGACAACCAGGGGTTCTACTTCCCCGAATCGCTCCACTCGACGGTCGATGCGTATCTACCCGGGGTCGGCGAGCGTGCAGACACCGTCTGTGCGGACGCCATCGCGGACGAACGGCTCCGGTACTACGTGATCCTGAACAACGTTCTCGACCTGATCAACGCGTTCGGCTGTGCCGGACTCGTCTCGGAACGGCGGCTGCTGGGGTTGCTCCGCGAGGAACTCGAACGCGCTTGCGACCGGTACGACCGCCCCTCGTCGGACTTCCTCGAACCACTGCTCGAGTCACCGACGATCCCCTGCAAGGCGAACCTGCTCACCCGGTTTCGGGGGCTCGACGAACTGGAGAACGACCTCGAGAACCAGTCAGTCTACACTGACGTGACCAATCCGCTCGTCACCGAATTCGATCGACGACAATGACAGGACCAGACGCGATCATCGCGGCCGATTACGACTACCAGATCCACGACCGACGCATCGACCGAACGATTTCGCTCCGGCAGGCGACCCTCGAGCGTGACCTCGGCCGTCTTCACGCGTGGCTCGGCAGCGAACACGTGAAACCGTACTGGCAGCTCGACCTTCCCGTGCCGGCGTTTCGCGACCGACTCGTCTCGAAGCTCTCGGACGACCACCTCACGCCCTACGTCGGCTGTCTCGACCACGTCCCGATGAGCTACTGGGAGTGTTACCGGGCCGCCGAAGACGACGTCGCGAACCACTACGACGCGGCGCCGACGGACCGGGGCGTTCACCTGCTGATCGGCCCCGAGGAGTATCTCGGTCGGGGCTACGCCCGCCCGCTGTTGCGGGCCGTCGTCGCCATGCAGTTTCGCGACCCCGAGACCGATCGGGTGATCGCGGAGCCCGACGCCCGCAACGACCGCGCGATCGACGTCTTCGAGGACTGTGGGTTCGAACCCCGCAGGGAGTTTCGCTTCGAGAAGGCCGAGAAGGACGCCGTTCTGGTGGTCTGTGAGCGCGAGCGCTTCGAGTCCGCGATGCCCGGCGACGTCGGCGATATCGCCGACGGAGCGACCGCTCGAGCCGACGCCGAGGGTGAACACCGATGATCGAGACCGACGAAGGATCCGTCCACGACGTCGTCGGCGTCGGTCTCGGTCCGTTCAACCTCGGCCTCGCGGCCCTGCTCGATGGCCTCGAGGAGGACGTCGACGCCGCCTTCCTCGAACGCGACGCCGAGTTTCACTGGCACGAGGGAATGCTGCTCGAGGGGGCGACGCTGGAGGTGCCGTTCCTCGCGGACCTCGTGACGCTTGCGGACCCGACGAACCCCCATAGCTACCTCAACTACCTGCGGGAGCGAGGACGGATCTACGAGTTTTACTTCTACGAGACGTTCCAGATCCCTCGGCGGGAGTACGACGAGTACCTCCGCTGGGTCGCCGAGCGTCTCGAGAGCTGTCGATTCGAGCGGGAGGTCATCGCCGTCCGGTGGGACGACGACCGCGAGAACTACGTCGTTGCCGCCGAGCGCCCTGAGACCGGCGAACGCTTCGAGTACCGCGGAGAGCACCTCGCGCTCGGGATCGGGTCTCGACCGCGGGTTCCCGAACCGCTTCGGGGACACTCCGAGGAGGACGTCTTTCACACCGCGCGATATCGCCACAACCGCGATCGCGCGCTCGACGCGGACTCGATCACCGTCGTCGGCTCCGGCCAGAGCGCCGCCGAGGTGTTCCAGGATCTGCTGGAACGCCAGCCCGAAGGCGGCTACCGCCTCGATTGGCTGACCCGCTCGGAGGGCTTCTTTCCCATGGAATACTCGAAACTCGGCCTCCAGCACTTCACGCCCGAGTACATGCAGTACGTCTACGACCTCCCCCAGGACGTCAGAGACGACCTCGTGTCGGATCAGGACCTGCTCTATAAGGGGATCGACCCGGGGACGAGCGCCGAGATCTACGACCTGCTCTACCGGCGCTCGATCGGCGACCGGGAGCCGGACGTCGGGCTCTTCGCGATGACCGAAGTCCGAGACATCGAATCGATCGGCGACGCGTACGCGCTCGACTGTCACCAGTGGCAGGCCGAGGAGTCGTTCGTCCACGAGAGCGAGGTCACGATCCTCGGCACCGGTTACGAGCGGGTCGTTCCGTCGTTCCTCGCGCCGCTCGAGGACCGAATCGCGTGGGACGATCGCGGACGATTCCACGTGACCGAGGACCACCGACTCGAGATCGACCTGCCGGGGGACGTCTTCCTCCAGAACGCCGAACTCCACACCCACGGCGTCGGCGTTCCCGATCTCGGGCTTGGCTGTCATCGCAACGCGACGTTCGTCAACCGGCTGGTCGGCCACGAGCTCTACCCTGCGGACACCGACACCGTCTACCAGGACTTCTCGGTCGACCGATTCGTCGACCGCGCGCCAGGCGCCTCCCAGCGTGGGAGCGAATCGACCGCGAGCACGACGCCGACGCAGGACGATTAGTACGATGGATCCGAACGACACCACCCGACGGAACGCGCTAGACGCAGAGATCTGGGAGACGGTCGAACGCCGTCTTCTGACGAAGATGGTAGAGGAGTTCACCTACGAGGAGATCCTCACGCCACGACGAGTCGACGCCGGCGATGAGCGCGTCACCTATCGCTTCGATCTCGCCGACGCGGCGTACCGCTTCGAGGCGACCGAACGGCTGATGGACAGCGTTCACGTCCACGAAGGGACCGTCGAACGGCACGATGACGCGTGGGAGTCCCTCGACGATCCGCTCCGCCTGCTGCGGGACCTGGGCGAGGCGACCGAGCTCGAGGGACTCACCGAGGGCAACCTCGTCCGCGAGTACAAGCGCACGCTGCTGGCCGAGGCCCACGTCGAGGCCCGCCAGCGCGACCGGGAGGAGTTCGACCCGCTCGAACTCGACTACGCCCGTCTCGAGGGCGAGATGGACGGCCATCCGTGGATCACCTACAACAAGGGCCGGCTCGGCTGGGGATACGACGACTACAGGCGCTACGCTCCGGAGCGAAAGGAACCCGTGACCCTCTCCTGGGCCGCCGTCAGTCGGGAGAAGGCGACGTTCGTCGGCACCGAGGACGTCGACCACGACGCGCTCGTCCGGAGCGAACTGGGCGATACCTACGGCACGTTCCGGGACCGGCTTACCGATCGGGGGCTCGATCCGGACGCCTACTACTTCCTGCCGGTTCACGACTGGCAGTGGGACAACAGCGTCGTCCCGCTGTTCCCCGACGACATCGCCAGCGACGATATCGTCCCGCTGGGCGAAGGACCGGATCGGTACCTCCCGCAGCAGTCGGTCCGCACGTTCGTCAACCTCGACGACGAGGACAAACACCACGTGAAGGTACCGATGCGCATCCTCAACACGCTCGTCTGGCGCGGGCTGCCGGGCGAACGGACGGAGCTCGCGCCGACGGTCACCGAGTACATCCAGGGGATCTACGAGGACGACGAGTTCCTCCAGGACCAGGGACTGGTGTTGCCCGGCGAGATCGCCGGGATCAACTACGATCACTCGACGTTCACCGACATCGAGGACTCGCCGTACCAGTATCACGAGCTGCTCGGGACCGTCTGGCGGGAGTCGATCTACACGTTCCTCGACGAGAACGAGCGCGCGGTCACGCTCTCGGCGCTCATGCACGTCGACGGCGAGAGCGAGCCGTACGTCTCCCGGCTCGTCGAGCGTTCCGGCCTCACCACCGACGAGTGGCTCGAGGAGTTCTTCGACACCGTGCTCCCGCCGCTACTTCACTTCCTCTACCGCTACGGAACGGTGTTCTCCCCACACGGCCAGAACACGATCCTGATCGTCGAGGACGGCGTGCCGACGCGGCTGGCGGTCAAGGACTTCGTCGACGACGTGAACGTGAGCGATCGGTCCCTGCCCGAACTCGAGGCGCTTCCCGACGAGATGCACGCCGTGCTTCGAAAGGAACCGCCGGAGGGTCTCTGTCAGTTCATCTTCTCCGGGCTGTTCGTCTGCGTGCTCCGCTACGTCGCGGACGTCCTCGAGGTCCACGAGGAGTATCCCGAGGAGCGGTTCTGGGCCCATGCCCGGGAGGCGATCCTCGACTACCAGGCCCGGTTCCCCGAACTCGAGGAGCGCTTCGAGCTGTTCGACCTGCTCCAGCCGGAGTTCACGAAGCTCACCCTCAACCGCAACCGGATCTTCGAGTACGGCTACGACGACGCACCCGGTCGCCCGCACGCCTCCGAGCACGGGACGGTCACGAACGCGCTGTACGAAGTCCGGGACGTCGTTCCCGAGAGAGCGAAACAGCCAGGTGTTACCGACGAGTAGTTCGGAGCGGACGGTTGCGAACCATCTGTGCCTCCCGAGTGCGATCACCTCGTCCAGCGAATCGGTGTCGATGAACCGGTAGAGCGCCAGCAGCCCCTCCCTCACCCTCGTCGCCGACGAACCCTCGCTAGATCCCTCCGCACCTCCGGTGTCGAGAGGGGGAACGAAGGCCGTATTCGTCCCTCTCCTCCGCCGGAGACGGCGTCCGTTCGGTCCGCGAATCGCTCTCCCGTTCGACGAGCGTCAAAAACTGGTAGCGGACGGAACGCCCGCCGGCGCCGACGGGAACGACCGTAACCGGGAACGCAGGGAGCTCATCCATTCACCCTTCGTGACCCGTCGGTACCGTATGATCGCATTGTAATACGTGATAATAACCTTTCGGATCCGTCCTCCTCGGGGAGAACGGCGAGTCCCGAGGAGCGGCGAATCGGACGAACCCCGAGACGTCACCGACGGGCCGGTGCGGTTCGATCGGCGTGCCACGACCGCGACGGCGTCGGCGGCCGCACGTCCCGCGCGTTTATGCCGCCGGGCACACTCTTCTCCGCCAAACATGAGCAACGATCTCACGGTGGCCGAGGAGACCGTTCGGAAGGCCTGTGGCGAGGGAACGCTTCCTCAGATGGGGGTCATAGAACAGATCTGGGACGCGGACCCGATTCCGACCGAGCGGGTCGAGGACCGGGCGGCGACGGCGGTGGCCGATCTGGAATTCGAGGGGGTCCCGGACGGCGGCGAGGTGGCGATCGGCGCGGGCAGCCGAGGGATCGCGAACCTCTCCGAACTCGTCGCCGGCACGGTCCGGGGCGTCCGGGAATCGGGCTACGAGCCGTTCGTCTTTCCGGCGATGGGATCGCACGGCGGGGCGACCGCCGAGGGCCAACGCGAGAAGCTCGCGACCCTCGGCGTCACCGAGGACTCGATCGGCTGTGAGATCCGCGCGACGATGGACGTCGTCGAGATCGGACGCACGCCCGAACGGGACGTGCCGGTCTACGCCGACGCCCACGCCGTCGAGGCGGACGCGATCGTCCCCGTGAACCGGATCAAGCCCCACACCGACTTCGGCGGCGAGGTCGAGAGTGGGCTCTCGAAGATGCTCGTCATCGGCATGGGCAAGCAGGCCGGCGCCAAGACCGCTCACGACTGGGCCGTCGACTGGAGCCTCCGCAACATGCTCCCCGAGATCACCGAGCGACTGCTGGAGGAGCTCCCCGTCGCGGGCGGGGTCGCCGTCGTCGAGGACCAGCACGACGACACCGCCCTGATCGAGGGGATCCCGCCCTCGGGGTTCCTGCGGCGCGAGGCCGAACTCCTCGAGACGGCGCAGGAGCTCATGCCGACGCTCCCGTTCGACGCCGTCGACGTGCTCGTCGTCGATCGGATCGGCAAGGACGTCAGCGGCCAGGGGATGGACACCAACGTCACCGGTCGCCGACACTTCACCATCGACGAGCCCGAACCCGAGTCCCCCGACGTGAAGCGGATCTACGTCCGCGGCTTCACCGACTGGACGAAGGGGAACGCGATGGGGATGGGGGCGGCGGACTTCGCCCACCGCGATCTCCTGGCGGGGCTCGATAGCTCGAAGTCGCTGATCAACGCCATCACCGCGAGCACCGTTCGCGGAGTCCGTCTCCCGCCCGTGGTCGAGACGGACCGGGCGGGACTGATCGCCGCCCTCGGAACGATCGGCCCCGTGACCGGTGACGAGGCCCGCGTCCTCCGGGTCACTGACACGATGCGCCTGAAGCGGTGTTACGCCTCCGAGCCGCTGATCGAGGCCGCCCGCGACCGCGACGACCTCCGGGTCGTCGACGAGCCCGCCCCCGTCGGGTTCGACGACGAAGGGGAGTTCGTTGCCCCCTCGCCGGAGTGAGACCGGAGCCGACGCGGTCCGGGTCGTGACCCCTCGATCTAGATACGTAGCCACCCGAACGATCGACGGCTTCTAGCGTAGCTCCAACTGCTATGGTCGGGAGGAGTCTACTCGGTGTAAGAATGACGGAGATCCAACGAACCTCGATCGAGGTGGAGACGCAGACCCGAACGCCGAGCATGGCCGTCGTTGCCGCGGTAGCGGACGCGAGGGGCGTCGATCCGCTCCGACTCGAGCCGCTCGCGAACTCGATCGATCCCGAGGCGCTGGATCGGCTCTTCGCGGACACCTACGGCGGTCAATCCCGGATGGTCGGGCGCGTCACCTTCGAGTTGGCCGGCTGTGAGGTGACCGTAACGCGCGCCGACGGCGGCGCCGTTACGGCGACGGTCGCCGGAAACGGGTTGGAGGCCGTCGTCGAGGGGTGATGATACGAGACCGGAGCGAGCGAACGGACGGGTCCACGGACGGAAACGACGTCGAACGGTGTGTCAACTGCGGTGATCGGATCGAGACCGACGAGTGGCACCCCGTCGATACCGCTCGAGATGCCGACGGCGAGTTCGTGCTCGTCCAGTTCTGTACGGAGGCCTGTCGCGACGCATGGTCGAAGGAGTGACGCGCGACTCGCGTATCCCCTCGCCGGCCGGGCCGCCGCCTCGCGGCGGCCGTCCCTTCCCAGCACAATTTATTATATACTACAACCATACGGAACGAAAGGTTAAAACCCGAAACCCTCTTCACTAAGAGGGATAGCACATGTCCTCACTCGCAGCGGATGATCGACAGCATCGAGGGATCGGTGGCGACCGACGGGGTAGCCGGAACGCCCTCGTAGCGATCGGTGGCGAGCTATGAGTGGGGACGCCCTGGAGGCGACCCCGCCCGGAACGCTCGGCTTGGAGAGCGGCCTCGAGGCGCTTCGTTCGAGCCCCACCTTTCGCGGCCCCGTCGAACCGCTCGAGGGCCACGACACGAACGATCATCTCGCGCTGGTCTACGAGACGAACGAGGAGCGGTTCGCGGCCGTCGTTCCGTTCATGCAACAGGGGTTGGAGGAGGGTGAGCGGTGTCTGTACGTCGTCGACGAGAGCTCCGAGTCCGAGGTGCTCGAGGCACTGCGACTCGGCGGCATCGACGTCGACGCCGCCCTCGAGTCCGGGGCGCTGACGATCCACAGCGTCGAGGAGACGTACCTCAGAAACGGCACGTTCGAGCCCGACGAGATGCTCTCGTTCTACGCCGACGCCATCGAGGACGCCACCGCCGAGTACGAGGCGCTCCGGGTGGGCGCCGAGACCTCGTGGATCCTCGAGGAGGAGACGACGCTCGAGAAGTTCATGGAGTACGAGAGCAAGGTGAACGAGCTCTTCCACGGCGAGGACTGCATCGCGCTCTGTCAGTACGATCGAACGCAGGTCCCGGCGGAGACCCTCTCCGACATCGTCCGGATCCACCCCCATCTCGTCTACGACGACACGGTCTGTCACAACTTCTACTACACGCCGCCCGAGGAGTTCTTCGGCCCCGAACGGCCCGAACGCGAGGTCGAACGAATGCTGGGCACGCTACTGGATCGAACGCGGGCCAAAACGGCGCTTCAGGACCACGAGCGGTTTCTGCGCGCCCTCTACGAGACGACCGCCGATCCGCAAACGTCGTTCATGGCGAAGATCCGGAGGCTGCTCGAGATGGGCTGTGAGCGGTTCGATCTCGAGATCGGGTACTTCGCGCGTACCGGCGACGACACGTTCGAGATCCTCGAGGCGGTCGGCGATCACGAGCTGATCGAGGCCGGGGTCACGGATTCGCTCCGCGACACCTACTGCGAGAAGCTACTCGCGTCGTCCGGTCCGGTCTCCGTGATCGACGCCGCCGAGGTGGGATGGACTGACGACCCCGCATACGACCGGTTCGGACTGGACGCCTACTTCGCGACGACGGTCCACGTCGGCAGCGAGGAGTACGGGACCTTGTGTTTCGCATCCGAGACGACGTGTGAACGGCCGTATACGGACGCCGAACGCGCCCTCCTCGATCTGATGGGCCAGTGGGTGAGCTACGAACTCGATCGTCAACGCCGAGAGCGGTACCTGCGAGAGAGCTACGAGATCACGTCCGATCACACCCTTTCGTTCGAGAGAAAGCTCGATCGGCTGCTCGAGATGGGATGTGAGTGGTTCGGCCTTGAGATGGCCGGGCTGAACTACCTGCCGTCATGGGACGGATCGTTCCGACTGGAGAAGGGCGTCGGATTCGGGTCGGAGACCTCCTCGAACGGGCCCATCACGACGAATCCGAGCGAGGGGTGTTTCTGCCGACGGACGATCACGGAAAGCGAACCGGTTGCCATGACCGACGTACACGGGACCGACTGGGAGGACGATCGGATCCACCGTGAGGTGGGGCTGACGAGTTATCTCGGCACGAAGGTCACGAGCGGCACCTCGCTGTACGGGACCCTCTGGTTCGGAAGCACCGAGCCGCGCGAGCGTCCGTTCTCGGAGGCCGAACGCACCTTCATCGAACTGATCGGACAGTGGATCGGCTACGAGATCGAGCGCCGCGATCACGAGCGATCCCAGCGGGCGCTGTCCGAGATCGCGGCCGACACCGACCGGACGTTCGACAGGAAGCTGCGCGATCTGTTCGACCTCGGCTGTGAGCGGTTCGACCTCGAGCTGGGAGGGATCGCCCGCGTCGATCCCGAGACCGACCTGTTCGAGGTGGAGGCCGTGAGCGAGGACCACGAACACCTCGTTCCCGGGGCGCGAGTCGTGCTCTCGGAGACGTACTGTCGGGTGATCGCCAACGAGGGCGGGACGGCCGGCGTCACCGACCCCATGAACGACGGGTTCGCCGACACGAGAGCGTACGAGGAGTTCGGCGTGAGAGCCTATCTCGGGACGCGAATCGAACTGGACGGCGACCACGACCGGACGCTGTTCTTCGTCGCCTCCAAGCCCCGGGATCGGGAGTTCTCGGAGGCCGAGCGGACGTTTCAGCACTTGATGGGCCAGTGGGTGAAGTACGAACTCGAGCGCGAACGGCGGGAGGGTCGGCTGACCGCGCTCAACGAGATGAGTCGTGAGCTGACGGACGCCGAGACGCCCGACGAGGTCGCCGACTGCGTCATCAGGCACGCCCAGCGCGGTCTCCAGCTCCCGCTGACGACCGTCGCGTACTACGACGAGGACACCGGCGAACTGTCGACCGCCGCACAGACCGCGAGCGCGGAGGACGGGCTGCCGACCGCGACGCTCTGCGCTCCGGGAACCGGCGCGGCATGGGACGCGTTCGTCCTGAACAAGACCCGGTTCGTCGACGGCGACGGGAACGAACGGTCGGTCGGGACCCGCTTCTCCGAGGTCGCAGCGATACCGCTCGCGAGACACGGCGTGTTCCTCACCGCGTCGACGTCCGACGGGTTCGGCCCCAGCGAGCGGGACTTCCTCGGCACCGTCGCGGCCACGATCGAATCCGTCCTCACCCGGACGGAGCGAAAACGGCTCCTCCAGGAACGAGAGCGAACTCTGGAGTCCCAGAACGAGACGCTTCAGCGACTCAACCGAGTCAACGGCATCATCCGGAACATCGACCAGGCGCTCGTCCGCGCGTCTACGCGATCCGAGATCGAGGCCGTCGTCTGTACCCAACTCGCCAGAACGGGGCCGTACGATCTCGCGTGGATCGGCGGTTACGACGCCGTGACGGGCGATTTGACCCCTCGAGAACGCGACGGCGACGAGACGGGGGATCCCGACCTGACCGCCGACACCGTCGACGATGAACGAACCCCGACCGCCGGGGCGATCACGACCCGGGAGCCGCAGGTCGTCGACAACGTGCTCACCGACCCCCCGCTCGAGGAGTGGCAGAAACGAGCGCTCGACCGTGGTTACCGGTCGATCATCGCCCTCCCGTTGGTCTACAAGGAATCGTTGTACGGCGTTCTGACCGTGTACACGAGCCAGCCCGGCGTCTTCGACGGTCTGGAGGGAGCCGTACTCGAGGAGCTCAGCGACACGATCGCCTACGCGATGCACGTCGTCGAGAGCAGGCAGGCGATCGTCGACGACTCGACCGTCGAGCTCGAGTTCGACGTCGGCGATCTACGAGCGGACGTTACCGAACTCGTCGAGCGAACCGACGGCGAGTTCGAGTTCGAGAGCGTCGTCCCGCGATCGGACGGCTCGATCAGAGGCTACTTCACGATGCGCGGAGCGACGGCTGACGAGGTGAGCGAGGCGGCCCGGTCGCTCTCGCTCACGGACGTCGCGCTCGTCACCGAACGCGACGGGTCGGACGGCCCGGAGGGGCTGTTCGAGGCGACGCTCACCGCCGACTGCCCGCTCGTGACCGTGCTGGAACACGGGGCGACGCCACGGGGACTCACGGTGACGCCCGAGGAGGCGCGGTTCGTCGTCGAACTCGCCGCGCAGGCGGACGTCCGGCAGTTCGTCGAGCGGCTCCGGGCCCGTCACTCCGGAATGGAGCTGGTCGCCAAACGTGAACGCGAGCGCGAGCGAACCGCCACGACCCGCCAGGGGTTCGGAACCACGCTCTCGGACGAGCTGACCGACCGTCAGCTCGAGGTGTTGAAGACGGCCTACGCCAGCGGCTACTTCGAGTCGCCGCGCGAGCGAACCGGTACCGAGATCGCGACGACGCTCGACATCTCACAGCCCACCTTCAACACCCACCTCCGCACCGCCCACCGGAAGCTCTGTGGCCTCCTCTTCGAGGGTTCGGGCGGGTAGCCAGGTTCGAGCCACCGTCTCAGTCATCCGCGCTCGTGTTCGCGCGCCCCGTCCCGTCGACCACGAACGCGATCCGGTCGCACGGCCCGTCGGCGACGCTCATGTCGTGTGTCGTCAGGCCCACGGCTCTATCACGGTGATCTCGATTTCCGGGAGTAGCAGGCTACAAGGCGATGGACGGAGACGAGTCGTTCGTGAACGACGGGTCCCTCACCCGGATCGGCACCGCGTGCCTGCTCCTCAGTATCGGCTGGCTCCTCGTCGGCGGCGTTCTGGCACTGCTCGGAACGGTTCCCGTCCTCTGGGTCGGTTACGGTGTGGCCGTCGGATTCACGGTGGGAACGGTAGCGCTCGCCGCCGGTTCGCCGCCGGGTGACACCCCTCCGGAGGCGGCCGTCGGGGCCGGTAGCGCGCTCGCCGGCGTCGCGTGGCTCCTCATTGGGGCGGGAGCGTACCTCCTCACGGGGACGCTCCTGGCGATCGCCGTCGGCGCCGTTCTGCTGATCGGCGGCGTGCTCGTCTTCTCCCGCTACGATCCGGACGAGCGCGCGGTCGACGACTGGGAACGCGACCGATCCGAGCGATGACGGTCGAGGCTCACGGGGACGTGGACGGCTGCCGTCGCCGTCCGTAATGGCCGCCACGTCGATCTACCGAACGCCGGAGGGAGGGGCGTGGATCGAGGTCGCCACGCATGGCCGCGTTCACGCCGATCGAACCCGATCCGCGACCTCGCGGACGGTCTCGTACTCCGAGTCCGAGTACGCGATCACGCGGACGGCGTTCAGCCCCGTCGGTTCGTAGCGAGCGATCTCCTCGCAGACGAACCGTGCACCCTCGGCGAGGTCGAACCCGGCCGCACCCGTCCCAAGGACCGGGACGACGATCGACTCACAGCCCGAGTCGTCCGCCGTTTCGAGCGCGTTTCGTGTCGCCTCGCGGATGCTCTCCTCGGTCGCCCGGCCGTCTCCGTAGTGGGGCATCGCCGCGGCGTGGATCACGTACTCGGCGTCGAGGTCGTACGCGTCGGTGACGGCGACGTCCCCGAGATCGATCGGTCCCTCCGCCATCGCCGCCTCGTTGATCGGTCCGTTCGCGGCCCGTCGAAGCGCGCCGGCGACGCCGCTGCCCATCCGGAGGCTGGTTCCGGCGGCGTTCACGAGCGCGTCTGCCTCCTCTCGAGCGATGTCGCCCTGGACGACGGTGAACTCCATGTCGTGGCCGTACGCGCCGTTCGCACTAAAAATCCGAACCTCGGACGAACCGCTCGTCCCTCGATCCTACTCGATCCACCGCGTCCGTCACGTCCCGCTCGGCTCGTTCGCCGCGACGGACCGCTCCGAGGACGCACGCGAGCAGAAACAGGTCCAGTATTTCGACGGCGTGGCCCTCGAAGCCGGCGTCGTTGCCCTCGACCGCGGCGGTCTCATCGGGCCGTCGTCGGTCCCGATACGGCGAAGGGACGCTCGTCCCTTCTGATACTTCTCGACCGGACCCCGTCCCGGAACCGGGGAGACCGAACGGCTACGCGTCGTCCTCGCCCTCGTCCTCCTCGTCGGAGTCGAACCGGACGCGCTCCTCGGGGTGGGGTTCGACGTGGCTGAGGATCTCGTGGGGGACGTAACCCACGTTGTAGCCGTCCTCGTTCCGAAGCACGATGCCCCGCTCGTATTCTCTGAAGTCGAAACAGTTGATCTCCTCGTAGGCGTTCCCGGGCTTGAACACGACCTTCATACGACGACGGTTGCGACCGACCGCGACAAAAAACCCGTCCTTCGAGGACGGCGGATCGCGGACGTGGTCTCCGGAAGTCTCTGGACGCTCTTTCCATGCGCAGCGAGGGGCTTAATGGCCCAGCGGACCAACGGGAGGTATGAACGAGGAGACCGAGTACGCGACGTTCGCTGGCGGCTGTTTCTGGTGTATCGAGGCGGCGTTCGAGGAGCTCGGCGGCGTCCGCGAGACGACCTCGGGATACTGCGGCGGCCACGTCGAGGAGCCGACCTACCGGGAGGTCTGCAGCGGGAACACGGGCCACGCGGAGGCGGTCCGGATCGGCTACGATCCCGACGTGCTCGACTACCCCGACCTCCTGCGGGTGTTCTTCACCGTCCACGACCCGACGACGCTCAATCGCCAGGGTCCGGACGTCGGCACGCAGTACCGCTCGGCGATCTACCACCACGACGAGCGCCAGCGCGAGCTCGCGGCGGCGTTCATCGCGGAACTCGAGGAACGCGGCGCCTACGACGACGAGATCGTCACCGAACTCGAACCCCTCGGCACGTTCTACGAGGCCGAGCAGGAGCACCAGGACTACTACGAGAAGAACCCGAACGACCGCTACTGCACGATCAACGTCGACCCCAAGATCCGGAAGGTCCGCGAGCAGTTCGCCGAGAAGGCGAAGTAGCCACCGAACGCGGCGTTCCGAACTCGACGATCGGATCGGACGAGATACCGAAAACGTATCCCGATCCGCAGCACAGGGAACCCGATGACAGCGGGCGAACCGTCCGAGGACGACCGGATCTACTACTTCATCAGCGACCTCCACATCGGCGGTGACGAGCAGCTCGAGCACGTCGACTTCCTCGAGGAGCTGCTCGGCTTTCTCCGCGAGCTCGAGTCGACGGAGGAGAACGCGGAGCTGATCATCAACGGCGACGCGTTCGGCCTCTGGGAGTTCACCGGGGTAGAGGGGATCGAGAAATTCAACGTGCTGGTCGAGGGGTATCCGGAGCTGTTCGAGCAGCTCCGCGCGACCGGCGAGAACGTCCGGATCACGCTGATTCCGGGCAATCACGACTACGAACTCGCGGCCTACGACGAGTACGTCGAGCGCCTCGCGGCGTACAACGTAGTGCTCGAACAGGCGGAGTCGATCACGCGGCCGGTCGGCGACAGGTCGGTCTGGATCGAACACGGGATGCAGCGCGACCCGAACAACCGCGTCGAGGACTTCGGCAGCCCGTACGCCAGCCCGCTCGGCTACTACGTGAACCGCCACGTGACGAGCCGGGCGGGCAAGCTCTCGGATCTGGGTCGGTACAACTGGCTCAAGGACATCCAGGCCGTCTCGCCGACCGAACGGATCCCGATGTGGGTGATCTCGAAGTACTTCTACCGCGAGATGCATCCGGTGTTGCGCTACGCGGCGATACCGTTCCTGCTGCTGTTCGAGATCAGCGTGCTCTCCCTGTTCCTCCTGGGCCTCGATATGGCGGGGATCTGGTCGACCCCGGTCACGCTCGCCACCGACGCTACCGGACGACTCGGACTCATCGGGTGGGTGATCGACGGCCTGTTGATCGCCAACCTCGTCGTGGTCGCGCTGCTGGTGCTCGTCGCGATCCCGCTCTACCTCTTCGCCCGGGACGTACGGACGACGCTCGATCGCTTCGGCATCGTCAGGTCGGAGGAGCCGCGAAATCCGGACGAACCGTACGTCGAGGCGGCACGCGAGGTGTTCGAGTCGGCCCCCGAGACCGCGGCGTTCGTCTACGGCCACACCCACCGCCCGGCGGTGACCGAGGTCGACGACCGGGTCGTGATCAACACGGGGACGTGGCTCAAACGCCTTCACCGCCGCGACGTGGTCTTCGGGCTGTTGCCGCCCGTGTTCTACCCGTCCTTTCGCCTGAACTACGTCCGGATCTCCGAGTCGGCCGACGGCGTCGTCGTCGACTACCGGGTCATCGACAAGCCCGATCCGGTGAAGGAGGAACTGACGCTGACCGAACGACTGCTCACCCACCACAGACGGGTCGAGGCGGACGTCCCGGACCGGGTGGTCGTCGACGCCGGCGTCCGGATCACCGAGGACGCCGAGCGGGATTGATCGACGCTTCGGTTCGCCCGCGTCCGGATCGACCGAAGTCGTTCGGCCGTGATCGACGGGGGTCGTCCATCGAGAGAGCGTTGGCCGTCACCGCCGACGGTCACTCGGTCCGGGTTCGAGGCCGGCCGCTGGACGGACGATCGCGACGAAAAAACGGGACGTTGCCGCAGACGGCGAGTGGGTCAACGGGTTCGGTATTCGGCCTCGTCCCGTACCGGGCGTCGATCGAACCATGCAGTGTCCGCCCTCTCAGTGCCCGGTATGCTAACGTATGACACGAGAGCTTGTATTTCTTTCCGTTACTGTCACAGTACCAAGGTGAACGGCTCGACGTCGACGGCTCGAGAGTGCGCGGCGAACCTCGTTCGAGTCCACTCGGGTTCCGTCTAACGCCGAAGACGTCGGGGAGCGAATCGCCCGCCGCAACAGCTATGAACCGACCGTTCAATGTCGCGTGTATGGCGTCGTACTACGTGGTATCCGGCGACTCGGTCGTCGAGGGACCGTTCGAGACCCGCGACGAGGCGCGGAAGCGAAAGGCCGATCTCTCGACGAGCGACGTGGGCGTCACCTACCGGGTCGAACGGCGGTGAACTACCCCGTGTCGTTTGCTCACGGCGTTCGCCGTTCGCTCCGTGAGCGACGAACGTACCACCTGAAATCAGTTACTCCGTGGTCAGACGTACCAGCACGTCGTCCTCGTCGC
This sequence comes from Halalkalicoccus sp. CG83, assembly GCF_037081715.1. Lineage (NCBI taxonomy): Archaea > Methanobacteriati > Methanobacteriota > Halobacteria > Halobacteriales > Halalkalicoccaceae > Halalkalicoccus > Halalkalicoccus ordinarius. Next base: position 2,465,874 of record NZ_JAZDDH010000001.1, on the reverse strand, counting down.
GAGGGAACCGACCGCCGGCGCGTCCGTCGCGGTTCGACGTGATCGCGTATAGGTCGCCGTCTGGCGCCTGCCCCACGTGACGAATCCGTCCGAGTTCGTCCTGAAGCGTTCGTTGGGACACCGCCGTGTAGGCGTCGTCCATCCACCGGTCTTCGTATCGTGTCCCCTCCTCAGGGAGCTCGTCATCCCCCTCGAACAGATCGATGACGATCACCTGCTGTGAACGCAACCCGCCGACGAGTAGCCGGCCGCTGGACTCGGGGTTGGCGTCTCCGTTCTCGTAGATACTCATCCCCGATGGAGCCCACGTCTCCTCGGTACCGGTGTTTACGAGCGGGCGGTCGTAGTCGGAATCCGAGTACTCGTCGCCGTCTCGGGCTGCCGGCCAGCCGTAGTTCCCGCCCGCGGTCAAGCGGCTGATCTCGTCACGAGCCGTCGGACCGTGTTCGGCGACGATCGGGGTACCGCCCGGGAGCCAGTCGATCCCCTGTGGGTTCCGATGTCCGATCGTATAGCAGCGCGGCTCGTCGAACCCGGGATTCGCATCGCTCGGTTCGCCGTCCGGGGTCACCCGGAGGACGCTTCCGGCCATCGAGTCGGGGTTCTGTGCGAGATCAGTGTCGTTCGCGTCGCCGGCGAGAATCCAGAGGTCGTCCTCCGGACCGAACGCGATCCGTCCACCGTTGTGGATCCGCGCCGACGGTATTCCCTCGACGATCGTCTCCGCCTCCGGGTCGGTCGAACCATCCAGATCGTACCGAACGACGCGGTTGTCCCCTGCGGTCGTGTAGTAGGCGTACAACCGATCGTCGAGATCGCCGGAACCGAGCGCGAGTCCGAGCAGCCCGCCCTCGCCGCGCTCGGTGGCATCGGGCTCGAGTACCGTCTCGCGTTCACCGTTCCCGAGATCGACCCGACTGATGCGGCCGGAACGTTCGGAGACGAACGCCCCGTCTTCGCCGGAGAACGTCAGATCCCATGGCGTGTCGAGATCGGTGAGAAGGGGATCGACGGTGAACCCGAGGTCGGCTCCCTCCGGGCGATCCTCGTCGGGCTCGAGACCGAGACATCCCGCGAGTGCCGCCGTTCCGAGGGCAGCGACCGCACGCCGTCGAGTGAAGGTCATGGCCCCGGTACGGCCGTCGGGCGCAAAAGCCCGCCGTCCTCCCGATCGGAGAACGAGATATGTACCGCCCCGTCGAAACCGGATCATGCCGTCGAACTACGGAATCGCCGACCTGACCTGGCGGGAACTCGAAGCGACGATCGACGAGACGAGCACGCTGTTGCTCCCGGTGGGAAGCACCGAACAACACGGCCACCACCTGCCCCTCGGGGTCGACACCTACGTTCCCGAGGCGATCGCCGATCGGGTCGCGGAGCGCAGCTCCTGTCTGGTCGCCCCGTCGATCCCCTACGGCGTCAGCCCGCACCACACGTTCAAGCCGGGGACGGTCACCGTGGGGAGCGAGACCTTTCGACGGTACGTCCGGGACGTCTGTACCTCCGTCGGCGAGTGGGGCATCGAGAACGTGCTGCTGCTCAACGGCCACTACCTCGTCCAGGACCCCGAACTCGAGATCGTCGTACGCGACCTCCGCGTCGAGGACGGGATGCGGGCGTTCCACGTTCCGCTGGTGGATCTCTTCGACGACGTCGCCCGTGAGGTCCGCGAGAGCGAGCTCTCCTTTCACGCCTCCGAGTTCGAGACGAGCCTGATGCTCGCGCTGTTCCCCGATCTCGTTCACATGGATCGCGCGGAGGCCACGACCGCGCCCGACGCGCTGCCGCTGACCGACTACGACGCCCTGGGCGAGAACCGAGTGGGGTGGGCGCTCTCGGCCGAGGAGATGGCCGACCTCACCCCGACGGGGAACCTCGGCGATCCGACCGGCGCCACCGTGGAGACCGGCGAGCGGCTGGTCGAGGCGGTCGTCTCGAGGACGGCCGCGCTGGTCGACGCGCTCGAGGGGTCGTAGGACGGTCGACCGCCGCGTCGACGGAACGGAGACGGGCGATTTATCTCTCCCGCGGGTGGAGGGCGCACGATGGTCGGGACGAACGCGTCGCTGGGCGGACTGCTCGAACTCACGCGGCCGGTCAACGCCCTCGTTGCCGGCGTTCTGACGGGGATCGGGGCGTTCGTCGCCGGCGGACTGCTCGCGGCTCCGGCGGCGGCGGCCGCGGCCGTCGGCGCCACGGCGTTCGCGACCGCGGCCGGCAACGCGATCAACGACTACTTCGACCGCGGGATCGACGCGATCAACCAGCCCGACCGGCCGATCCCCCGCGGAGCGGTCTCGCCGCGGGCGGCGCTCGCGTTCAGCGCCGCGCTGTTCGCCGGCGCCGTCCTCCTGGCACTGACGCTGCCGGCGCTCGCGCTCGCCATCGCCGTCGTCAACCTCCTGTTGCTGATCGCGTACACCCAGCTGTTCAAGGGGCTCCCCGGCGTCGGTAACGCCGTCGTCGCCGCGCTCGGCGGGAGCACGTTCCTCTTCGGCGGTGCGGCGGTGGGCGACGTCGCCGCTCCTGGCGTGCTGTTCGTGCTGGCGGCGCTCTCGACCTTCACGAGGGAGGTGATCAAGGACGTCGAGGACCTCGAGGGCGACCGCGAGGAGGGACTCAACACGCTGCCGATCGCGATCGGCGAGCGACCGGCGCTCTGGGTAGGGACTGCGTGTCTGCTCGTCGCCGTCCTCGCGAGCCCGCTTCCCTACCTGCTCGGCGCGCTCGGCGTGACCTACCTGCTCGCGGTGCTGCCGGCGAACGTCGTGATGCTCGCGGCCGCCGCCTCGAGCTTTCGCGACCCGACGACGGGTCAGAAGCGTCTGAAGTACGGGATGTTCCTCGCGGCGTTCGCGTTCGTCGTCGGACGAGTCGCGCTCGAGATTCCCGGGGGGATCTAAGCGACCGGTCGACGGCGTCGATTGCCCGACCCAGAAGGGTTAATTCCCGCGCCCGTCTCGAACCGCGTATGCCCGTCGAGAGCGATGCCGAGCTGCGTGAGCTGCTCGGCCTTCGCACCGTCGCGGTGGTCGGCTGTTCCGCGACGCCCGGCAAGGACGCCCACGAGAACCCGAGCTATCTCCTCGAACACGGCTACGAGGTGATTCCGGTGAACCCCAACCGCGAGACGGTATTCGGCCGGGAAGCGTACGACTCGCTCTCGGACGTCGATCGGGAGATCGAGGTCGTCAACGTCTTTCGTCCCAGCGAGGAGGTCTCGGACGTCGTCGATCAGGTGCTCGAGCGCGAGGACGTGAAGGTGCTCTGGCTCCAGTTGGGCATCTCGGATCCCGACGCCGAGGCCCGTGCCGAGGACGCGGAGATTCACGTCGTCTCGGACCGCTGCATGAAGGTCGAACACCAGCGACTGCACGCGCCGTAACACCGCCTCGAGACGTCCTGGCGTCCGGCGGCCGTCGCGTGTCTCCCGGCTCCGGAGCCACTCGGCCCCCGACGTGGAGCCAGCGCACGATCCCCGCGGAACCGAATCCGGAGCAGTGGCGAACCCGGTCGTGAACCACGGCCCGGGCTCGACCGCTCCGCTCGACTCGGTAGTCACGTAGCGTCTCCTCGAACACGATACGGCACGAACGTTCATCGCTTCGACTCTCCGCCAATGTCAATTATCTCCTATATTTAGGAAATCTCATATTACCGTAGATATACTCTAGAACATGGTACGACGACCGACGAGATCCGCTATCGAATTCCCGAGGCGAAACGGGTGTTGGGGTGATTGAGCATGCCACGAACGCGTTTCGTCGTCGCGGTGGTGCTCACCGCAGTCATGGTCCTGGGCGCCGGTTGCGCCGGCTTCGGAACCGATGGTCCCGCCGATCCCTCGGAGGTGTCCAACGGGGACGCGGACGACCAGGAGAACGAGAGTCCGAGTAACGACACGGAAGCCACCAACGAGTCCTCGTCGAACTCCTCCGACGACTCGAACGAGCACGACGAGACGGATCCACCCGAGTCCTCCGACGAGGACGACCCCGATGAGTCACCTGCCGTTGACGGGTCCGACGACGGCGGATCGGCGGACGGGACCGAGGGTACCGATAGCACCGGCGACGCCGAGGAGAGTGACGACGCCGACTCCGGAACGAACTCCGGCCAGGAGGACACCGCTAGCTCGGACGACGGCAACGGTGACACAGCGAACGACGGCAACGGCGACGACGCTCCCGCCGAGAACGGAGGCGACGGTGACGGCGGTGAGGACTCGCCGGAGAGCGGTGATGAGAACGCTGACGGCGGCGATGGCGGCGACGCGGACAACGAGAGCGGCGAGGAGGAGCAAGTCTACACCCTGACGGTCGAGGCCGACTCGCCGGTGACGCTGGAACGGACTTGGGAGGACGCCAGCACGACCCGGGAGCCGACCGACGGCACCGTCGAGTTCTCGGTGATCGAGGGTAGCTACGCCCTCTCGGCCGGCGGATACCACGACGTCCCCGAGGAGATGGCGATCCAGGTCGACTCGGACACCACCGTCACCCTGCAGAGCGAGGACGGTGGGGAGATCGAGGTGAACGTCGTCGACGCCGAGACCGGCGAGCCGATCGAGGGCGCCGAGATCAGTGGCGTCTGCGACTGGTACTACTCCTCCGGTGACGCCTACGTGACCGGCGAGACCGACGCTGACGGCATCGCGACCGCCCACGCGGAGCTGGCGCCGACGGACTGTGACGCGACCGTCTCCGCCGAGGGGTACGAGAGCGAGAGCGTGGCCCTGTCGGTCCCCGACGACGACGGCGTGACGGTCGAACTCGAACCCGAGGTGTCCGAGACGCCCGAGACCAACACGCTGACCGTCGAGGTCACCAACGCCGAGACCGGCGAACCGATCGAGGGCGCCGCCGTCGAGGCCCACGGCGCCGACGGCGACCCCGGCGACACGAGGGACCTGCGATACGAGGCGCAGACGAACGAGAACGGCGTCGCCGAGATGGAGGTTCAGGCAGCCATGAACTACGTCATCACCGTCGAGGCCGCGGGCTACGAGACCGGCCACGGTGAGGTGTCCCTGGATCGTGAGACCAGCATCGAACTGACGCCTGAGGAGGGCGAGGAAATGAATAGCCATGATTCTTTGTCTGATCGGTAACTCGAACCGAGAGGGCATCGAACCAGAAAGATGGTAATATCGACATTCTCATGCCAGGCGAATGTATTAGCGATCCAGTTTCTTGATTAGGGCAGAATAATTCTCTCCAGATCGTACCTTTATATTGCACCCCCTTACACAATCAGAGAAGTCATGGTTGATGGAACGGATTACCCGGGATTCTCCGAGCCAGAGCAAGAAAAACCTCCGTTGACCAAAGAGGGTCTGAAGGACTCTCTTCTAATGTGGGGTCCTGCTTATCTTGAAGGGATCTTTGGATCACTCAAAATGACTACTGCTGCTTTTGCAGGCGCTTTGATTGCTGCCAATGTCGACCTCAATCTGCCAGCAGGGGATGCCTTTTCTTTTGCAACAGATTTGGCAGCCCTGTTTATAATGATATATTTCATGGAGTATCTACTCATCGGTCTCATTAATCGAGATTTCACCGATGAGAAATCCTAACTACCCCTCTGAAGTCCAGTAGATGACTATTGGCCATCCGGTCTTTCGCCCTTGTAGGATGTCTTTCCTAGCCCTGATCTAGAGATCTCTGATTGTCCTGATAGGCTTCCGCTCTGGTATTACTAGCGGGGTCCCAACGTCACCCATCATCCTTCCCACTCCTCGAACGACCGGTAGATTCCCTTCGAGAGGTAGCGCTCGCTCGAGTCGGGGAAGATCGTGACGACGCCGTCGTGGGGTGTGTCGATCTCGCCTCCTTCGATCCGTTCTGCGACTCCGCGGGCGGCGATGCTCGCCGCGCCCGCGCTCGAGGCGACGAGGTGACCCTCCTCGCTCGCCAACCGTTTGAGCTCCTCCTGGGCGGCTCGGTCGGTCACCTGGATCACCTCGTCGACCAGGTCGGGCTCGAACAGCTCGTTCGTCGTGGGGTCGTGGGTACCGATCCCCTCGGTCTTGTACTCCGCCTCCTCGACGTCCTCGCCCTTGGTCCCGGCGTAGAGCGACCCATCGGGTTCGACCGCCACGACGTGGGTCTCCGGGTCCTGCTCCAACGCGTACTTCGCGAGCCCCATCAGCGTCCCCGCGGTGCCACAGCCGGCGACGATCGCGCCCACCTCGCCGTCGAGCGCCTCGTAGATCTCCGGGGCGGTGGTCTCGTAGTGGGCCTCCGTGTTCAGCGGGTTCGAGAACTGCTGGGGGACGACGGCGTTATCGAGCTCCTCCGCGAGCCCGTGTGCGCGCTCGATCGCTCCGCCCATCCCCTCCGCGGAGGGCGTGTTGATCACCTCCGCGCCAAGCGCCGCCATCAGCTGCTGTTTCTCGACGCTGAAGCGCTCGGGGACGACGAAGATCGCCTTCAGATCGAGCTGGCCGGCCGCGACCGCGATCCCGATCCCCGTGTTGCCTGCCGTGGGCTCGATCACCGTTCCGCCCGGAGAGACGTCGCCGCGCTCGAGCATCCGTTCGAGCATGTACTTCCCGATGCGGTCCTTGACGCTGGCGCCGGGGTTGAACGACTCGAGCTTCGCGTAGACGGGCACCGACTCGGGCGCGGCGTTGATCGCGACAAGCGGCGTCCGGCCGACGGTTTCGAGAACGGACCCCTTTGGCTCCAGGTGGTCGGTCATCGTCCCCCCGATGCCCTCGGAGCTACTTAACTGGTCTCGCTTCCCGTGCCCGCGTCCTCGGTCGCTTTCGGGGTCTCGGACGGGTCGGCGTCGGCGGCCGCCCCGGTCCGTGTGCTCGCGTCGACGTCGTCGATCGAGGCATCGGTGAGCACCTCCTCGACGTCGATGCCTTGCTCCTCGGCGAGCGCCTCGAGCAGCGCACGGTTCTGCTCGTGTTTGACCTTCAGTTCAGTAACGGTATCGTGGGTGGTGTCGACCTTCACCCGGAGCTCCGCGAGCTGTTCGCGGAGCTCGTCGACCTGTGCGTACACCTGTTCGGCCTTGTCGGCGATGATCTGGATCTTCTTCGTCGTACTGCCCAGTCCCATGACTCGTCCGTTCGTCCCGCGAGTAATGGGTGTTGCGCTCGCGTTCGAACGTCTCCCCCGCTATCGAACGACCGTCACCTCACCGGCGACCCCTTCACGACGTCCTCGGCGACGTTATCAGAACGCATAGCGTTCTGATTGGCTCGAAGATCCGACGGATCTTCGAACGCTCCCCAACAGGATCTTCGAGATCCTCGAGCGGTCGTGACTCCCCATGACGATGCGGTCGACGTCGTTCTCTCGTGCGTACTCAACGATCGTGCTTCCGGGCGGACCCCGTTCGATGACCGTCGTGATCTCGGCTCCGTCTTGCTCCGCCCGCCGCTCCGCGTCGGCCAACAGCTCTTCCATCTCCTCACGGCGCCGTCCGGACGGATCGCCGGCCGCGGCTCCCTCGAGGCCGTGGCCGGAGCTGCCGGGATCGATCGCGTGGAGTAGGACGATTTCGTCGTCCGGATACTCCCGCAGGGCCTCCTCGAACGCCTCCGAGGCTGGGTCGGACTCGTCGAACGGAACGAGAACGCGCTGGCTCATGCGAAGGCGTATCACCGCCCACGGCCAATAGCCCGCGCCTGCGCTCGCGCCGCTCGCCTTCGGCCGGACGAGAACTGCGGTCGTCTCCCCGAGGTGGGTCGATCCGTCCGTTCCGAGAGCCGGGCGTTAATGTACGGGCGTTTCCTCTCCCCGGGCATGGACCTCACGCGTCGTGCCCCCCAACTGGGGATCGTCGCCTGTCTCGCCGCCATCGCCGTCGCGGTCGCCCCGTACGTTCTGCTCCCGGCGGATGCGAGCACGGGGATCGCCCGCTACTACGGCGCCGGCGCGTTCGGCCCCACGATCGTCGCGGTGTTCGCCGCCGTCAACGTCGTCGTCCTCGGCGCCGCCGTTCGCGAGCGCTCGGATCCGGTCACGATCGCCGGTGCCGCGCTGGTGATCGGGCTGTTCATGACGCTGATGTCGCTCGAGTGGATCGTCTCGCTGTCGCCCGAACGCGTGACGGGCATCACGACCCAGGACTGGCTCGTCTACCACCGCTGGGCGGTCCTGGCCTGCTCCGTTCTGGTCGCCGTCACCGCCGGGCTGTACGCCAGGGCGCTCGACGTGCTCTGAGCCCGCCGGCTCCGTCCGACAGCCTCTTAAGGACCGTTCCCCTACGATTAGATGGACTCAGGTCGGGCAGTTAGGCCCTGCTCGCAACCCGCACTACGGTCTTCAGCGGGGACCGAACCCCGGGTGCGTCCGGACCGACCGGCGCGGGCCCCGGGAGCCAACTGAGAAGCCTCGTCCGTCGGGGACAGCGGTCCGCGGCGAGCGTCCGCAGGGACGTGCCGCTGCGGTTGGTCGGTGGAAATCCGTCAGGCACGGAAGTGAGCAGCGGGCCACCGGACACCTGTCGCTCGACGGATCGCGGGGTGGAGAAGGCAACCGGGATTCCCCGCGCCGGAACGCCGGGCAACCCCGGGCGTCCACCATTCATATCGAATCCCTTCATCGAGCAGCCGAGCGGCCGGAAGGGCTATCACCGGCCTGCTCCGTCCCGCTACATGCTCGACTCGCACGAGCCGTCGTTTCGTCGACGGCTCCGCCAGTCGCTGATCACCGGCACCGCGATCACGATCCCGTTCGTCCTCACGCTGATCGTCCTCGGATTCGTCCTCAACTTCGTCGCCCAGACGTTGAACCCCGTCGTCTGGCTCGCCGACTACTCCGAGGTCGAGGTCGCCGACCCGATCGTCCAGGCGACGACGATCCTCACCCTGGTCGCGCTCGTGATGGTCGTCGGCGTCGTCGCCGAACACACCGACGGCGATCGGGTTGTCGGCGGTTTCCACGCCGCAATGGAGTCGATCCCCGGCGTGAGTTCGATCTACAACAGCTTCCGACGGATGAGCGACGTTCTCCTCGAGAGCGACGTCGAGAGCTTTCAGGAGGTGGTGCTCGTCGAGTTCCCACGGGAGGGGACGTTCGCGCTCGGCTATCTCACCGGCCGTCCGCCCGCGGAGGTGGTCGCGGCCGCGGGCTACGAGGAGATGCTCACGCTGTTCGTACCGCTCGCGCCCAACCCAGTGATGGGCGGCTTTCTGGTCTACGTCCCCGAGTCACAGGTGTACGACCTCGAGATGACCGTCGAGGAGAGCGTCCAGGCGATCATCACCAGCGGCGTCGCCCACAACGAGTCGGCCGCCGGGCGGACGGACTGAGCGAATCGATCACTCGGCGGGCTCGTTCGCGCTCGCCTGCGCGCCGATCGTATCGGCGCTGCCGACCGAGAGACCGCCCTCGAGGACCCGATAGGGGTAGGGGATGTCGATCCCCTCGGCGTCGAAACGCTCCTTGACGGCGGTGACGTACTCCCCCTGGACCTTCATGAAGTCCGCCCGCGAAGGGTCGGCGATCCAGAAGCGCGACTGCAGTCCGACGTCCGAATCGTTGAGCTCGGTCAGCCGAACCGACGGCTCGGGGTCGTCGAGGATCTCGTCGTGCGCGCGTGCCTCCTCGATGATGATGTCGGTCGCCTTCTGGATGTCGTCGTCGTAGCCGATACCGAAGACGAACTTCCGGCGGAGCTTGTCCTTGGCGACGGGGTTCTTCACCGCGTTGTCGGTGAGCTCGGAGTTCGGGACGGTGACGAGTTCGTTGTCGAAGGTGCGCACCCGCGTCACGCGCAGGCTGATGTCCTCGACGACGCCGGAGTACTCGCCCTCCTGCCACTCGATCCAGTCGCCGATCCGGAAGGGTTTCTCGGTGAAGATGAACACGCCGGCGACGAAGTTCGAGATGACCGACTGCATCGCGATACCGATCGCGAGCGCCGCGGCGGCGGCGATCGTCGCGAGCGACGTGAGGAAGTTCCCGTATCCTCCGAAGCCGAACGCGGCCGCGATCGCCCCGAACAACACCCCGAACCAGACGAGCTTCTTCAGTGGACGGCGGGCGTGTGGTTCGAGATCCCGGGTCTCGAAGGCTCGATCGAGCAGGGGGAGGACCACCACACGGCCGAGGAACACCAGGGCGACGAACGCGACGAGAAAGCGGATCGCACCGTCGATCGCCGCGGCGGGTCCCGGGCGAAGCCCGACGTCTACGAGGGCCCCCTCCAGGACCATCAGTGATACACCGCCGTGTTCCCACGCGTCTCGATCAGCGTCGCGTCGACTCGGTCCGCGAGCTCCTCGGCGAGCTCCTCGACCGTCGTCCCGCCGCGGGCCGCCCGGTGGAACTTCACCTTCACCAGCTCGCGGTCGTCGAGCTGGTCGCTCAGCTCGTCCGTGACGGCGCCGATCCCGCTCTTCCCGACCCAGACGGTCACGTCGACGTCGTGTGCGTTCTTCCGCAGCTCCTGTCTGTCCATGGCTGGTCTCACGTCCGACATACAGGGGCTCCACACTTTGAACGTTCGACTTCGCCACGCCCTACCGGCCGGCGGCCGAGGTGTGAGCCACTCGGTCGTCTCACTCAGTCGTAGGGGTAGCGGTGCTGGGTGCCGCAGTCACACGTGACGACCACGTGGCCGTCGCGCAGGCGAACCCGGGCGTTTCGGCCCGGCCGGTGGTACCGGTCGCACCGATCACAGGTCGAGCGTTCGAACTCACGGGGAAAGCGCAGCCGGTTCCGCTCGGCGATCCGCCGCGCGAGCGAGACGTACTCGCGCGCCAGGTCGTCGTCGCCGTCGGCCGCGGCTGACGCGGCGAGCGTCTGCAGCCGGTCGATGCGTTCGCGGGCGATGGACATCGCTCCTCGACGGTTTCGCAAGAAGGTATATGGCTCGTGCGGTCGGCGCTCGACCGTGCCGGCTCAGTCCTCGAGCGCGTCGGCGATGCGCTCGAGGTGGCGATTGACGTCGCGGACCTCGTCGCGGAGCTGTCGGACCTCGCGCGTGAGCTCCTCGTTGCCGCCCTCGGCGCCGCCCGGACCGCCGGGGCCGGCACCGGGACCGCCCGCGCCGGGGCCGCCGCCCATGCCGCCGGGACCGCCGCCGCCACCCATCATGCCGCCCATCATCTGCGCGAACGGGTTGCCGCCCATGCCGCCGGGGCCACCGCCACCGCCCATCATCTCTTCGAGGCGCTCCTCGCGCGACCCCTCGCCTTCGCCGCCCTCGCCCTCCTCGGCGCGCTGCTCGCGGATCTCCTCGACGCGCTCTCGGAACGATTTCTCCTCCTCGCCGCCCTCGCCCGGTTCGGCGTTCTCGTCGTTCTCGTTTGCCATACTCCCGCGTTCTCCGGCCGAACCGAAAAGCGTTGGGTTGTCCCTCGCAAGCCGCCGGCAGTGGTCCCGACGGCCGGCGTTCCATGACGCCGGGATCGACACCGTGGCGCCCACTACCCGAACGCGCCCAGGCTCGACTGCAGCGAGCGCTCGACCGGCCCCTCGCTCACCTCGTATCCCACGAGGTCGCGCATATCGACGGCGTACGTCGTCCCGCCGCGTTCGAGCACGAGCACCCGGCCCTTCGTCCCCCGCACGACCCCGCTCGCGATCGTCTCTCCCACCGGTCGCTCGTCGAGCTCGAGGCCGTACTCGAGGGCGACCGTCTCGATGGGGTCGTACTCCTCGAGCAGCGCCGCCCACGCCGCGGCGTCGACCGGCTCGGCCAGCCCGCGGACCTTCGTCGGGACGCGCACGCTGTCGCCGACCTCGCGAGCGATCTCGCTCTCGATCTCGCGGGCGATCCGTCCGTTCGAGACGGTGTGGAGGTGGGCCGCCCGATCGGCACCCTGCTCGCGAAGGCGGGTGTCGAGCCGCCAGGCGCGGGTCACACCCACCTTGAAGGTGGCCGGCGTGAACGCCGCGAGGTACACCGCGTGCTCCTCGAAGCAGTCCATCTCGTCCTTGAGACAGACGCCGGTACACCGCGCACAGACCCAGGTCCGGGAGTGTTCCTCGCAGTAGGGTGCGCGCGCGTTCGCGCATCCGTGGTGCTCGCCGTCGACGATCGTGCCCGCACACCGGCGCTCGCCGAGCGCGTAGGCGAGTTCCCGCCCGACCGGAAGCGGCTCGCGCACCGGCTCGCCGTCGGCCGCGAGCACCAGCGCGGGCTCGCTCTCGCCGGTCCCCACGTCGTAGCCTACGACCTGCACGCTCTCCGGTAGCGGCCGACGGTAGAAAGGGATAGCGCTCGCTACGGAGTCGAGTCGACGACCTCCGACGGCGCGCGGTGGCGCCGCTTCGAGAGCCCTCCGGACCCGAAGCGACCGCGGGCGAAGGCTTATCTTCCGATCGGCCGTCGTCGTGTCATACGATGACACCGCCCTCCGACGGCCGTCGTTTCGACCCGTCGCCGGCGTTCACGGAGCGGGCGAACGTATCGGACGGGTCGATCTACGAGGAGTTCGAGCAGAACTGGCCCGAGTGCTGGGAGCGGGCGGCCGACCTGCTCGAGTGGCAGGAGGAGTACGACACCGTCCTCGACGAGAGCGACGCCCCCTTCTACGAGTGGTTTCCCGATGGCGAACTCAACGCCTCCTACAACTGCGTCGACCGCCACGTCGAGGAGGGCCGGAAGAACCACGCGGCGATCCGGTGGGAGGGAAAGCTCGGCGACCGGCGCACCTACACCTACCAGGACCTCTACAGGGAGGTGAACGAGTTCGCCGCCGCCCTCCGGGGACTCGGGGTCGAGGAGGACGACGTGGTGACGATCTACCTCCCGATGATCCCGGAGCTGCCGATCGCGATGCTGGCGTGTGCGCGCATCGGCGCGCCCCACTCGGTCGTGTTCGCGGGCTTCTCGGCGGACGCTCTCGCGACCCGCATGAAGAGCGCCGACTCGGAGCACCTGATCACCTGCGACGGCTACTACCGCCGTGGTAACGCGTTCGACCAGAAGAGTAAGGCCGACAACGCCCTGCTCGATCTCGACGCGAGCGCGACCACCGTCGTCGTCGACCGGCTGGACGAGAGCGTCGGTCACGTCCTCGCCGATCGCCAGCACGACTACCGGGAACTGATCCGATCACGGGCCGGCGTGACCGTCGAACCGGTGGTTCGGGACGCGGGTGACGTGTTGTTCGTCATGTACACCTCCGGCACCACCGGCGATCCCAAGGGCGTCGTCCACTCGACCGGCGGCTACCTGGCGTACTCGGCGTGGACGACCCAGACCGTGCTGGACGTCAAGCCGGAGGACACCTACTGGTGTTCGGCGGACATCGGCTGGATCACCGGCCACTCCTACGGCGTTTACGGTCCGCTCGCGCTCGGGACGACGAGCGTGATGTACGAGGGGTCCCCCGACTACCCCGACCGATCGCGGCTCTGGGAGATCATCGAACGCAACGCCGTCGACGTCTTCTACACGGCGCCGACGGCGATCCGAGCGTTCATGAAGTGGGGCCAGCAGTACCCCGATCGCCACGACCTCTCCTCGCTCCGATTGTTGGGAACCGTCGGCGAACCGATCAATCCTCGTGCCTGGCAGTGGTACTACGAGCACGTCGGCAACGGAGAGTGCCCGATCGTCGACACGTGGTGGCAGACCGAGACCGGCGGGATGATGGTCACTACCCTCCCGGGGGTTGGAACCATGAAACCCGGCTCGGCCGGCCCGCCGCTTCCGGGGATCAGCATCGAGGTCGTCGACGAGGAGGGAGAGCCGGTCCCGACCGGCGAGTCCGGCTACCTCACGGTCGACAGGCCGTGGCCCGGGATGCTCCGAAGCCTCTCGGATGACGACCAGTTCTTCGAGGAGTACTGGAGCCGGTTCTCGGATCCCGACAACGACGAGTGGGTCTACTTCTCCGGCGACGGCGCGAGGATCGACGAGGACGGTTACGTCACGGTGTTGGGCCGGGTCGACGACGTGCTGAACGTCTCCGGACACCGTCTGGGTACCATGGAGATCGAGTCGGCGGTCGTGGACGTCGAGGGCGTCGCCGAGGCCGCCGTCGTGGTCGGTCGGCAGGGCGGCCATGGGGGGACGGTCCACGCCTACGCCAGCACCGAGCACGGCTACGAGGGCGACGGGGAGCTTCGCGAGCAGATCGTCGCGGGCGTCGAGGACGCCATCGGACCGTTCGCCCGACCCGATCGGGTGATCTTCACCCCGGAGCTGCCGAAGACGCGGTCGGGGAAGATCATGCGGCGGCTGCTCGAGGACATCGCGAACGAGGAGGAGCTCGGCGACACCTCGACGCTTCGCAACCCCGAGGTCGTCGGCGAGATCGAGGCGGCGGGCCGCGAGGACTGATTCGGGCTTTCACGAGACGACGAAATGACATAGCACCTGCGTTTCGACCGATCGGACGACGGCGACGATAGCTTTACCTTCGCACTTTTACGATACTACGAAACATGCACGTACGCCCCGCCGAGGACGGACGCACCCACGCCGTTCGGCTGGCTCCGGAGGAGTACGGCGAGCTGTGTGGCGCCGCCACGACCCACCGCAAACGCCTCCTCGTCCGACTCGGCGGCGAGAGCGGCCTCCGGGCCGCCGAGATGACGCGCGTGCGCCCGAACGACCGTCGTCCGGCGCCCGGGGAGTCCTCGGGTGCGTTTCTCGCCGTCCCGGACGAGGCGTCCGACGGTCGGGAGGCGTACCTCCCGCCGGGCGTCGACCGTGAGTTCGAGCGGTACGTCAACAGCAACGGCGTGGCCGCTGGGACGCCGATCGTCGACGTCTCGCCGCGGCGCGTCCAGATGCTGATCAGCGAGGTCGCGAGCGAGGCCGCGGAACGGACCGGCGTCGAGGACTTCCGGAAGGTGTCGGCCCACGATCTCCGGCGCTACTTCGCGAGGACGCTGCTCGAGGAGCGGGACGTCGACCCCCGGATCGTGCGGGCGGTCGGCGGCTGGCGGAGCTTCGATGCTCTGGAGTCGTATCTCGACCCGCCGACGGACGCTGAGGTCGTCGAGGCGTTCGATGCCTCGGGCTCCTCGCCGTTCGCCTCGCTCGATGCGGTCCTGATCGACGCCTCGACGCGATCTGACCTCGAACGGGGCGTCTGTGAGTCCCTCGCGAGCGGCGGCGCGTACGCGTTCGCGTGGATCGAGGGTACCGCGCTCGGCGATCGGTCGGCATCGCCGCGCGCCGTAGCCGGGATCGACGCCGAGGAGCTGGCTCCGCTTCGATCGCGGCTCCCCGGTGCGCTCGAGGACTGCGTCTCGATCGACGCCCGTTCGATCGAGGAGACGTCGGCGGTCGTGGCGGTGCCGGTTTCCTACGGCGAGACCCGCTACGGCACGCTGGCGCTCGCGCGTTCGCACGGCGACGTCGACGCCGAGGAGCGCGAGCGGCTGCTCCTGCTCGGGAGACGCGTCGGTCACGCGATCACCGCGATCCGTCGTCGAAAGCTCCTGCTCGCGGACGCAGTTCTCGAACTCGAGTTCCACAGCACCGATCCGAACGCCTTCTTCGTCGCCGCGTCGGACCGCTGTGAGTGCCGGCTCGATCTCGAGTCGATCGTCTCCGTCTCCGACTCCGCGCTGCTGTTCTACCTGACGCTGATCGACGGCGAGGCGGCGGACGTCTTCGAGCTCACCGAGGAATTCTCCGGCGTCGAGGAGTGGCGACTCGTCGAGCAACGCGACGGCGGGGCGCTCGTGGAGTTCGTCGTCACCGGCGCCTCGCCGATGCTCGTGTTGACCGACTCGGGGGCGTCGATCACGGAGGCGACGTTCGATCGGGGAAACGCGCGCCTCGTCGCGGACTGTGCGTACGACGCCGACCTCAGAGCCCTCGTGAACGGCGTGACGAGTGCCTTCCCGGCCACCGAACTCGTCGGCAAGCAGGCGACCGATCGATCGGCCGGGACCGTCCACGGGTTCCGGGAGAGCGTGAAGGACCGCCTGACCGACCGCCAGCGAGCGGCGTTGCGGGCGGCGTACTTCGGTGGCTACTTCGACTGGCCCCGCGGCAGCACCGCCGAGGAGGTCGCCGACGCCATGGGCGTCTCGTCGCCGACGTTCCACAACCACCTCCGGAAGGGGGAACGCGAACTCCTCCAGGCGCTGTTCGACGACTGATCGTCCGCGATCGGACGGCGTTCCGTTCTGCGCTCCTCAGAACGGAGAGAACCTGGCGATGACGGTCGGTTTTGCACACCTAGATCCCAACGTTTACTATGACTGTTCTGTATTGACCTGTCGTACCATGGCAGGAGACAACGAGGACGTGCAGCTCGAGGCGCGGCTCGAAGAGCAGGACAGCTTCGATCCGCCCTCGGCGTTCACGGAACAGGCGAACGTATCGGACGAGTCGATCTACGAGGAGTTCGAGCAGAACTGGCCCGAGTGCTGGGAGCGGGCGGCCGACCTGCTCGAGTGGCAGGAGGAGTACGACACCGTCCTCGACGAGAGCGACGCCCCCTTCTACGAGTGGTTCCAGGACGGGAAGCTCAACGCCTCCTACAACTGCGTCGACCGCCACGTCGAGGAGGGTCGTGGCGACGAGATCGCCCTCGAATGGGTCGGCGAGCCCACCGACCAGACGCGCACCTACACCTACGAGGAGCTCCAGACGGAGGTGAACGAGCTCGCGGCCACCTTCCGCGAGATGGGCGTCGAGGAGGACGACGTCGTCACCATGTACCTGCCGATGATCCCGGAGCTGCCGATCGCGATGCTGGCGTGTGCGCGCATCGGCGCGCCCCACTCGGTGGTGTTCGCGGGCTTCTCCGCCGACGCTCTCGCGACCCGCATGAAGAGCGCCGACTCGGAGTACCTGATCACCTGCGACGGCTACTACCGTCGCGGCGATCCCCTCGACCACCTCGAGAAGGCGAACGAGGGGCTCGAAAGCGTCGATCACGACACCACGACGGTCGTCGTCGACCGTCTCGGCGACGAGGGCTTCGGTCACGACCTGAGCGAGGACCAGCACGACTACGAGGAACTGGTCGCCGAACAGGAGGGCGCGGAGGTCGAGCCGGTGACCCGGGATGCCGAGGACATGCTGTTCATCATGTACACCTCGGGCACCACCGGCGAGCCCAAGGGCGTCAAACACACCACCGGCGGCTACCTGGCGTACTCGGCGTGGACGACCCAGACCGTGCTGGACGTCAAGCCGGAGGACACCTACTGGTGTTCGGCGGACATCGGCTGGATCACCGGTCACTCCTACATCGTCTACGGTCCGCTCGCGCTCGGGACGACGAGCGTGATGTACGAGGGTACTCCCGACTATCCCGAGAAGGACCGGATGTGGGAAATCGTCGCGGACTACGAGGTCAACCAGCTCTACACGGCGCCGACGGCGATCCGGGCGTTCATGAAGTGGGGTCAGCAGTACCCCGATCAGCACGACCTCTCCAGCCTGCGTCTGCTCGGGACCGTCGGCGAGCCGATCAACCCCCGCGCCTGGAAGTGGTACTACAAGCACATCGGCGGGGAGGACTGCCCGATCGTCGACACGTGGTGGCAGACCGAGACCGGCGGGATGATGGTGACCACTCTCCCGGGGGTCGGAACCATGAAGCCCGGCACTGCGGGCCCACCGCTCCCGGGCATCAGCGCCAACATCGTCGACACCGACGGCAACGAGGTCGAGGCGGGTCGAGCCGGCTACCTCACGGTCGATAAGCCGTGGCCGGGGATGCTCCGAACGCTCTATCAGAACGATGAGCGGTTCCTCGACGAGTACTGGAAGGAGTACTCGGATCCGGACAGTGACGAATGGGTCTACTTCCCCGAGGACGGCGCGAAGATCGACGAGGACGGCTACATCACGGTGTTGGGCCGGGTCGACGACGTGCTGAACGTCTCCGGACACCGTCTGGGCACCATGGAGATCGAGTCGGCGATCGTCGGCGTCGAGGGCGTCGCCGAGGCCGCCGTCGTCGGCGGCGACCACGAGATGAAGGGCGAGGCGGTCTACGCCTACGTCATCACCGAGGACGGCTACGAGGGCGACGAGGAGCTTCGCGAGCAGATCGTCGCGGGCGTCGAGGACGCCATCGGACCGATCGCCCGACCCGAACAGGTGGTCTTCACCGACGAACTGCCGAAGACGCGGTCGGGGAAGATCATGCGGCGGCTGCTCGAGGACATCGCGAACGAGGAGGAGCTCGGCGACACCTCGACGCTTCGCAACCCCGAGGTCGTCTCCGATATCCAGCAGAAAGTGCAGGGCGACTAAGCCGGAGTGATTTTTCGATGAGCATTATATCCAACGCGGCCGTGCGGGAAATAAACATACCGGATAATCATGTCAAATAGAGACAAGCACGACGAATCGGACCAACCACCGATCGAGACGGACGGTGGTATGTCCGACGTGGAGAGAGAACGGCAGATCGACTACCTGGACGTGGAGATCAACCTGTTGAGTCCCGCGACGCCGTTCATGCGCGACCACCTTCGGGTCATCTGGACGGGGTTCGCCATCTGGGTCTTCACCACGTTCGGGCCGATCACGCTGACCCGGATCGCACCCGATCTGATGACGAATCAGATGCCGGTACTCGGTTTCCCGATCCACTACTTCTCGATCGCGATCGGCGGCCCGACCGCCGCGCTGTTGCTCGCGGTCTGGTACGCCCGCAAGCGCGATCAGATCGACGAGAAGTACGGCATCGAACAGCACGTTGCCGAGCCCGAACCGACGGAGACGGTCGCTGAGGATGCCGCGGCCACCGATGGGGGTGTCGAGGAATGACGTCAGCGCTGACGTCAACGAGGATCCTCCTGCAGGGGGACGCCGCGTTGCTCCCGGAGGGACTGGACATCGGCTTCAAGCTCATCCCGGCGATCATGGTGCTCGGGATGATGGGGCTGTTCCTCGCGATCGGGTTCATGTTCAAGGTCGCCGACACCGACGACATGTGGGTCGCCGGCCGGTCGATCGGGAACCTCGAGAACGGGATGGCGATCGGCGCCAACTGGATGTCGGCCGCGTCCTACCTCGGGATGGCCGCGTTGATCGCCCTCTCGGGCGTCTACGGTCTCGCGTTCGTCGTCGGCTGGACGACGGGCTATTTCATCCTGCTCATCTTCCTGGCCGCGCAGATGCGCCGGTTCGGGAAGTACACCGCGCCGGACTTCGTCGGGGACCGCTTCAACTCCGACGCCGCGCGTGCGCTCGCGGCGATCACGACGTTCCTCATCGGGTTCGTCTACGCCATCGGCCAGGCCCGCGGAATGGGGCTGGTCGGCATGTACGTCCTCGGCGACATCAACAACGTGGTTCCGATTCCGGGGCTGAGCGCGTACCAGGCCATGATGATCCTGTTCATGATCATCACGGTCGGCTACCTCACGCTGTCGGGGATGCTGGGCGCGACGAAGAACCAGGCGGTCCAGTACGTGATCCTCATCGCCGCGTTCCTGATCGGCCTGCTGGCCACGGGCTGGGCGGGCGGTTTCTCGACGATACTGCCCCAGATCGAGTACGGCCAGCTCATCAGCGAGCTTGACTCCGAGTTCTCCGATCCGTTCGCGGGCGGCAGTTACTACCTCTGGATTGCTACCTGCTTCAGTCTGATCTTCGGGACGTGCGGGCTCCCACACGTGCTCGTCAGGTTCTACACGGTCGAGAACGAGCGCGTGGCCCGTTGGTCCTGTACCTGGGGTCTGTTCTTCATCTGTCTGCTGTACTGGAGCGCTCCCGCGTTCGCGGCGTTCGGGACCGCGCTGTACGGGAGCGAGGTCGGCGCGGTGTACGGTGAGAACGGCATGTCAGGCGCCGCGGCCGACGTGATCGTCGTCCTGGCGTCGCAGCTCGCGGGACTGCCGACGTGGTTCGTCGGCTTCGTCGCGGCGGGCGGGATCGCAGCGGCGGTCGCGACGGTCGCCGGCCTGTTCATCGCCGCCTCCTCGGCGATCTCCCACGACATCTACGCGAACATCATCAACGAGGACGCGACCCAGCGCCAGCAGGTGCTCGTCGGTCGGCTGAGCATCATCATGATCGGTCTGCTCACCATCATCTTCGCGATGGACCCCCAGCAGCCGATCGCGGCACTGGTCGGGTTCGCGTTCTCGCTGGCGGCCATCGTGCTGTTCCCGATGTTCTTCCTCGGACTCTGGTGGGAGAACTCGAACCGCCAGGGTGCGCTCGCCGGCATGGTGTCGGGGCTGATCCTCTGGTTCATCCCGATGCTCAACGAGGGCAACTTCGGGATGGTCAACGGCGGTGAGGGGTTGGGAATCGAGTTCCTCGCGACCTGGATGCCGGCCATCGGCTCCGCCCTGATCGCCATGCCGATCGTGGTCGTCATCATGATCGTCGTCTCGCTGGTCACGGACGAGCCGCCGGAGCGAACCAAGATGATGGTCCGTCAGTGTCACAGTCCCGACCCGATGCCGAAGGACATGACCGCGGCGGACGTCGTCGCCGAGAAGAACAGCGGCAACCGCGAAACGCCCGCGGACGACTAGATCATGTACGAACGCATACTCGTTCCGACGGACGGAAGCAGGGTCGCGGAAGCGGCGGTCGACCACGCGGTCGACATCGCCGAGAAGTACGGCGCGGAGGTTCACGCGCTGTTCATCGCGGACACGGACGCCATCGCCTACGGCCTCGGTACCGAGCAGGTCGATCGCATTCGCCAGGGCAACTTCCAGGGGATGACCGAACTCCGCGAGGACGCCGAGGCCGCCACCGGATACGTGAAAGAGCAGGCCGAGGCGGTCGGACTCTCCGTGGTCGAACGCCATGCGGGCGGTCAACCACACGACATGATCGCCGACTACGCCAAGGAGAACGACGTCGACCTCGTGGTAATGGGGAGCCACGGCCGCTCGGGGGTTCGCCGGGTGCTGCTCGGGAGCGTCACCGAACGAACGCTTCGGTCCACCCGCGTGCCCGTGCTCGTGGTCGATTACGTGAAGGATGACGAGTAGATGACGCCTCCCCTCTCGGAGGCGTGAGGTGAACGCTTTCCGTCGTCGGTTCCGGAACGTCCCACCACCGGACGTTTCTTCGAGGACACTCCCATGAGAATCACAGATCGCATCCAGAAGCACGTCAGCGAGAACAGGACCGGAATGGTCTACGACCTGGTGTTCGCCATCGTCTGGGTCAGCGCAGTGTCGTTCCTGTTCGAGTCCGTCTTCACTAGCGCACCCACCTGGGCGTTCTACATGTTCATGCTCGCGGGGATCCCGGCGTACTTCGGGTTCTTCATCTCGCTGAATCTGGCTCGGGAGCAGGAGTCGTAGCTCTCGGACGATCGTCGCGGCTCGATTGCATCACGGATTCCGGGCGCCGGGTTTGGCGTCTCACTCGCCGTCTCTCGCGGCGAGATACTGCTGTCTCAGGCGGAAACACAGGACGCTCGCGGCGCCGAAGATGACCGGGAGCGCCAGGTCTCCAAGTGACCCCGACAGGGCCGGGAGAACGGTCATCCCGGCCATCAGCGCGAACACGAACGCCAGGAGTCCGGTTATCGGGATGGCGAACCCGTCGGAGAAGGCGCCGTCGTCCCGGTTCGGCCTACTTGCCATGCCCGCGGTTCGGACGGCTCCCGATTAAAGACCTCGCATCGTCATCTCCGGGACGGAGCGGGAACCGAAACCGCCTACCCGATGCCGATCCGAGCGGAGACATGCAGGACACACCCGAGGTCTGCGTCCTCCGGTTCGGTCACCGCCCCGGCCGGGACGACCGGATGACCACCCACGTCGGGCTCACGGCACGGGCGCTCGGTGCCGACCGCGTGGTGTTCCCCGACAACGCCACCCAGTCGTGCGAGACCGTCGAGGACATCACTACTCGCTTCGGCGGTCCCTTCGACGTCGAGCTATCGGGCTCGCAGAAGGCGTTTGTCCGCGACTGGGAGGGAAGCGTCGTCCACCTGACGATGTACGGCGAGCGGATCCAGGACGTCGAAGGCGAGATCCGCGAACGCCACCGCGAGGGCTCACTGCTGGTCGTCGTCGGCGGCGAGAAGGTCCCCTTCGAGCTCTACGAACGCGCCGACTGGAACGTCGGCGTCACCAACCAGCCCCACTCCGAGGTGGCGGGACTCGCGGTGTTCCTCGACCGGCTGTTCGAGGGACGCGAACTGGATCGCGACTGGGTCGACGCCGAGCGCCGCGTGATTCCGCGCGAGACCGGCAAGCGCGTCGAGGAGGGGTAGGCCGCGTTCGGGGATCGGATCGCGTTTCGATGGCGCCGAGGCGCTCCGCGGGCGCGCTCAAAAGACTTAACCGCTGGACGGGCAAACGGGCTTGCAATGGCTTTTGAGGATCTACTCGAGGACCCCGTCATCCAGAAGTACCTCCACGAGCTCGTGGGTCCGAAGGGGATGCCGGTCGCGGCCGCCCCGCCGGACGGCGAGGTCACCGACGAGGAGCTGGCCGAGGAGCTCGACTTGGAGCTCAACGACGTCCGCCGAGCGCTGTTCATCCTGTACGAGAACGACCTCGCCTCCTACCGTCGGCTGCGTGACGAGGACTCGGGCTGGCTGACCTATCTCTGGACGTTCGAGTACGAGACGATTCCCGAGAACCTCGCCGAGGAGATGGAGCGGCTGCTCGACGCGCTCGAGGAGCGCGAGGAGTACGAGCGGAACCACGAGTTCTACCTCTGTGAGATCTGCTCGATCCGTTTCGAGTTCGGCGAGGCGATGGACTTCGGCTTCGAGTGTCCCGAGTGCGGATCGCCGCTGGAATCGATGGACAACGACATGCTCGTCGATGCGATGGAACGTCGGATCGCGGAGCTCCAATCGGAGCTCAACGTCGAGGCGTAATGGTCGTCCTTGCAACCAAGCTGACGGTTCACGCCGGCGCGCGCGAACGCGCCCTCGACGGCCTCCGCTCGCTCGTCGAGAACGCGATCGGCGACCTCGAGGCCGACTACGAGATCGGCGTCCGTCACGACGACTTCCCGACCGTAACCATCGAGGGCGAGGACGCGGTCGCCGCACGGAACGCCCTCCGCGAGGAGTTCGGCGAGATCACCGAGGAGTTCGAGCCCGGCGAGACCTACGTCGGCACCCTCGAATCGTGGGACGACGAGGGGTTCGTCCTCGACGCTGGCCGTCCGATCCGCGTACCGACGAGCGAACTCGGCCTCGGACAGGGCCGGCCCGCCCAGCTGGTCGAGCGGTTCGGGCTGGTCCAGCACCTGCCGATGGAGTTCGTCTACGGCGGTGAGCGAACCCACGGTGACGGTTCGCGATCCTCGTCGGGTTCCGGATCCGACGGCGACGACGAGGAGCCCCCGCGGCTCTCGGACGCGGAACGCGACCGGCTCTTCGAGTGGACGCGCGGACCCGGACGTGTCAACGTCAACAGCGCCACCCGTGGACAGGTTCGCGCGACCGTCAACCGCGCGGGCCACGCGAAGGACATCGTCACGGTCGAGCGGCTCGGTCTGCTCGAGCAGAGCGTCGTCTGTCGCGAGGGGACGGACCCGCCGGGACTGCTCGCGGCGATCGGTCCGCACCTCTCCTCGGAGCTGCGCTGTGTCATTCCCCAATGAACCGCCGCCTGCTCGCCGCCTTCTCGCTGTTGGTCCTCGTCGCCCTCGCGGGCTGTGCGGGGTTCGGCTCCGTGACCGACGACGAGGGCCTCGAGGAGGACGCGGAGTACGACTGGGACACCGACGCCGACGCGACCATCGACGTCGGGGACGACGAGTACCAAGCGGTCTACACGATCGAGGGTCGCTCGACGGTGCGACTCTACGAGTCGACGCGTTACGGCAACGACCGGCCGATCGACGTTCGGGCGGTACAGTTCCGCTATCCCGACGGCACCGTCGTCGGTATGGAGGAGATCGAGGTCGAGGAGACCCGCTCTGAGGTGTACGTCCGCCTGCCCGCGGAGGAGGGACAGCTCGCGTTCACCTCGGATTCACGCTCGCGTAACTTCCAGACCGACACGTTCGTCGATGGCTCCTACGAGGTGATCCTTCCGCCGGGCTATCGCGTCGACAACTTCGTGCTCGCGACGATCCGTCCCGGCGGCCACGAGACGACGCTCAACGAGGAGACCGATCGGGTCCACATCCGCTGGGACGAGATGGACGCCGACTCGATCACCGTCCGGTACTACCTCGGGCGCGACGTCTACCTCTTCGGCGGGCTTGTGGTGGTGGCCTCGATCGGCGCGATCATCGGACTCGGCTACGTCTACCGGCAGATCCAGGAGCTCAAACGCCGACGCGAGGAGATGGGACTCGACGTCGACGTCGAGGACGACCGCGACGGTCCCCCGCCCGGCATGCGCTGACGGCCGACGGCGGTAAGCGAACCCATGGCGAGCGCGAGCGAGGCGAGCGCGATCCACATCGGACCGTCTCGCGGTCCGAGGATGGTTCGCGCTCCTCGTCGGAGCTCCGCTCCGACGGCGAGTATTTACGCCGCGCGTTCGAACCGCCGGTATGCACGTCGCGGTCGTCACCGTCGGCGACGAGATCCTGGCGGGCGATACCACGAACACCAACGCCGCGTGGCTCGGCGAACGGCTCTCGGAGCGCGGCGTGAGCGTCGAGCGCGTCACCGTCGTTCCCGACCGGGTGGCCGACATCGCCCGCGTCGTCAACGAGTACCGCGCGGCGTACGACGCCGTCATCGTCACCGGCGGCCTCGGGCCGACGCATGACGACCTGACGATGGAGGGGGTCGCCGCGGCGGTCGGACGCGAGGTCGAGACCCACCCCGAGGCGCTCGAGTGGCTCCTCGAGGAGGGCGGCTACGAGCACGACGACCTGGCGACGGGCACCGCTGACCTCCCGCGGGGCGCGCGCCCGCTCCACAACGAGGTAGGGGTCGCCCCCGGCGCCGTGATCGAGGGGATCTACGTCCTGCCCGGCGTCCCCGCCGAGATGAGGGCGATGTTCGAGTCCGTCGCCGAGGAGTTCGAGGGCGAGCCTCGCCACGTCCGCACCCTCCACACCCCCGAGCCGGAGAGCGCGCTCGTCTCACACCTCGTCGAGGTCCAGGAGCACTTCTCGGTGACGGTGGGTAGCTACCCCGGCGACGACGTCCGGCTCAAGCTCACGGGAACGGACGAGTCGGAGGTGGAGGCGGCCGCGGACTGGCTTCGAGAACGGGTGCCGACCGAGTGACCGCCGGAGCGGACGCTCGCTTCGCATAGAAACGGTTCGGGATGGACGCCGCAGACGAGCGAGGATCGTTCATCGCGACCTCGACATCGGCGTCGACCAGATGCCGGGACTCGGGTGGACGATCCCGGAGGCGTCTGTATCCGCCGTCCTATCGGTAGAGGTGGAAGAGCCAGGCGAGCGTGATGGCGATGCTCGCGACGAGCGTGATCGTGCCGAGGACGCCGATCGGATAGGTGCCGTACTGGCTCAACGGGAGCGCGAACGCGAACGCGAGCGGGTTCATGTCCGTGGCTGTGTGGCGCTGTTTCATAAGTGTTCACGACTCGTTCCGCGGCCGTCTCGAGGGCTCGTCGCTCCCCATGGGGCCTCCCTCGATCGGCACGCAATCAGCGTGGTGGTATTTCGATCGGGAATCTTCACGTAGCTACGGCCGGAGATACGACCATGCGACGCATCGGCTTCGTCTGCAATCCGATCGCGGGAATGGGGGGTCGGGTCGGCCTGAAGGGAACCGACGGGAAGGTCGAGGAGGCCCGCGAGCGGGGAGCCGAGCCGCGCGCGCCCGAACGGGCGACCGAGGCGCTCTCGGCGCTCCGCGAGCGTACGACCGACGTCGAGCTGCTCGCTTGCGCCGACCCGATGGGCGCGAGCGAGGCCCGCGCGGCGGGCTTCTCGCCGGAGGTCGTCTACGAACCCAGCGGCGAGGAGACGAGCGCGGCCGACACCCGCGCGGCAGCCCGGGAGTTCCTCGAACGAGGGGTGGAGCTCGTGCTGTTCGTCGGCGGCGACGGTACCGCGACCGACGTCGCGGAGACGATCGACGAGCGCGACGGGGGGACGCCGATGCTCGGGGTGCCTGCGGGCGTGAAGGTCTACTCTTCGGTCTTCGGCGTCACGCCCGCCGACGCGGGTCGGATCGCCGCTTCCTTCGAGACGACCGAGCCCCGCGAGGTCAGCGACATCGACGAGGACGCCTACCGCGAGGGCGAGGTCCACACCACGCTCCGGGCGGTCGTCGACGTGCCGGTCGCCGAGGCGCTCCAGTCGTCGAAACAGCTCGGCGGCGGCTCGGTCGAGGGACTCGCGGCGGCGTTCGCCGAGGAGGTCGAGCCCGGAACGACGTACGTCCTCGCGCCGGGCAGCACCGTCGGCGCGATCGAGGAGGCGCTTGGCGTCTCGGGTTCGCCGCTCGGCGTCGACGTGTGGCGGGCCGTTCCCGAATCCGAAGCGGCGGATTCCCGAGCAGGTCGGGAGGCCGAGCGTGGCGAACTGCTGGTCCGCGACGGGGGCGAACGTGAGATCCTTGAGGCGCTCGGCGATCGGAACGTGATCGTCGTCTCGCCGATCGGCGGGCAGGGGTTCGTCTTCGGGCGGGGCAACCAGCAGCTCTCGCCGGACGTGATCCGCCGGTGTGAGGTGGAGATCGTCGCCTCGCGCTCGAAGCTCGACACGATCGGCGTCCTCCGGGTCGACACCGGCGATCCCGACCTCGACGAGGAGCTTCGAGGCTGGACCCGAGTGCGGGTCGGTCGGGTCGAGCGCCGGATGATGCAGGTGGTCTGATCCGCGCCAACGATAATGAGACATATAATGTGGAAGTGGCGAATATTAATATCACCCGGGGCATACCCCGCCACATGGATACGAGAAAGGTCCAGCGGCTGGGGCCGTCGACGCTGGCGATGACGCTGCCGGCCGAGTGGGCGAAGGAACACGGCGTCGAGAAGGGCGACGAGGTGACGCTTCGCCGGGGAAGCAAGGGCGCGCTGACCGTGATGCCCGAGTCGGCCGACCGCGAGGAGAGCGAGGCGATCATCCACGCCGACGAGCTAGACGCCACCGCCGTCGAGCGGGCGATCGTCGCACAGTACGTGCTGGGCCGGCGGATCATCCACGTGAACCAGGAGGAGGGCGCGCTCTCCTCGGACCACATCAACGCGGTCTACCGCGCGGAGACGCAGCTGATGGGGCTGGGCGTCATCGAGGAGACGCCCGAGAGCATCGCGATCCGCTGTTCGGTCGATCCGGAGGACTTCACGCTAGACAACCTACTCATCCGCCTCGAGAACACCGGCAGCACGATGCGCGGCGAGGCGGTCAAGGCGCTCGCGATGGGCAATCCCGACCTCGCACAGCGAGCGCTGAACCGCGAACGCCAGGCCAACAAGATCTTCGTGCTCCTGTTGCGCCTGATCTTCACCGCCTACCAGAACCCCACGCTCGCGCGGGCGGTGGGCCTCGACGACGGTTTCGCGCTGATCGGCTATCGATCGATCGCGAAGAACCTCGAGCTCACCGCGGACAACGCCGAGGACATCGCGGAGATCGTCCTCGAGTCGGAGAACCACTCGCTCAACGTCGACAGCGCGACCGTCCGGCGCATCCGGGAGTTCACCGACCGCGTCAACGAGATCACCGCGCTCGCGGTCGAGGCCGCCGTCGAGCGCGACTACGACCGGACCATTCAGGTGCGCGAACTGTTCAAGGAGATCTCGGACCGGGAGAGCGAGATCCTCGACGACCTCCCGGAGATGTCGAACGAGGACCTGCTCCAGGTCCGCGAGGTGCTCGTCAGCCTCCAGCAGACCGCCCAGTACGCCATGCGAAACGCGGAGATCGCCGCGAACCTCGCGCTCAACGAGGAGTCAGAGCATGTCTCCATTCGCTGAGTTCGGCCCGCAACGAGCCCGCGATCCGTCGCACCGTTCGGCGGACAACCGCAACACACTAACCGCCCCTCGGAGTACGGACGGACATGGAACGGACGGCCGCGGTCTCGGACAGGGGTATGGGTCTCGGGCTGCTCTTCGGCCTCGTCGCCGTCGGTGGAGCGCTAGTCGCACTCGTCCTCCCCGGCGGGCTCGCGAGTGCGTGGGGGTTCGCGGCCGCGATGGTCGCGGGGATGCTCTCGGTGCTCGCGATCCACCTCTACCTGTGAGCGAGCCGGTATCGACGCCGGGACCCTACCTGTGAGCGGAAATCGTTAATAACTCCAAACCCCTAGGAATGCCGATGAGCGACATCACGGACGAGGACCGTCGCATCCTCGATTATCTCTCCGACAGCGTCTCGG
Source organism: Halalkalicoccus sp. CG83 (assembly GCF_037081715.1). Lineage (NCBI taxonomy): Archaea > Methanobacteriati > Methanobacteriota > Halobacteria > Halobacteriales > Halalkalicoccaceae > Halalkalicoccus > Halalkalicoccus ordinarius. Next base: position 2,437,763 of record NZ_JAZDDH010000001.1, on the reverse strand, counting down.
CCGGCGAGCAGTACTTCCGGTCGAAGAACATCGCCGCGGCGCTCGGCCTCTCCTCCAAACAGGTCGGCGCGCGGCTTCCCCACCTCGACGAGAAGTCCGACGAGGTCGAGATCGAGAAGTGGGGACGCTCGCGCTCGACGACCTGGAAGGTCACGCTGAGCTGATTCCTGCTCCGCTTCCGGCGTCTTTTAGGAACTGGCCACCCCACCGTCGAGCATGACCGTCCGGGTAGAACGACGTTTCGAACTGCCGGCACCGTGTGAGGAGGTCTGGGCGTTCATCTCGGACCCGGAACAGCGCGCACGCGCGATAAGCGTCGTCGAGGACTACGAGGTCACCGATCCCGAGGGGCGATCGGCGACGTGGCACGTCGCCCTCCCGATACCGGTCGTGAGACAGACCGCCCGCGTCGAGACCGAGGACGTCGAGCGCGATCCGCCCCGGTTCGTGAAGTTCGTCGGTCGCTCGAAGCTGATGCGCGTCACCGGCGAGCACAGTCTCGAGGAGACGGAAGACGGCTGTATGCTCGTAAACGAGTTCGTCGTCGACGGTAAGCTGCCGGGCGTCGAGCGCTTCTTCAAGAAGAACCTGGACGACGAGCTGAAGAACCTCGAACGCGCGCTCAGGGAGCACCTCGACGAATGAGGCTCGCGCTGGCCCAACTCGGCGTCGAGGGCGGCGAGACCGAGCGGAACCTCGAGCGCGCGCTCGAGGCGATCGACGAGGCCGCCGATCGTGGCGCGGACCTCGTGGCGCTGCCGGAGGTCTTCACGGTCGGCTATTTCGCGTTCGATCGGTACGCCGAATCGGCCGAGGGGCTCTCGGGGCCGACGCTCTCGCGGATCGCCGACGCGGCCGCCGACCGCGGAATCAACGTGCTGGCGGGTACCGTCGTCGAGGACCTGGCGGAGACGGCCACGATGACCGACCTTCCGACGCCCGCCGACGAGGGGCTGGCGAACACCGCGGTCCTGTTCGATCGCTCGGGCGAGCGCCGTGCGGTCTATCGCAAGCACCACCTCTTCGGCTACGAGTCCGCGGAGGCGGAACTGCTGGTCCCCGGCGAGAACCTCGACGGTGCGGTCGCCGAACTCGAGGGGTTCACCGTCGCCACGACGACGTGTTACGACCTGCGGTTTCCCGAACTCTACCGGGAGTTCGCCGAGCGAGGCGTCACCCTCGTGCTCGTGCCGAGCGCATGGCCCTACCCGCGGGTCGAGCACTGGACGACGCTCTCGCGGGCTCGCGCGATCGAGAACCAGCAGTACGTCGCGACGATCAACGGCAGCGGCGAGTTCTCCGATGCGACGCTGCTGGGTCGATCGACCGTCTTCGATCCCTGGGGGACGACGCTCGCGAGCACCGGCGACGAGCCCGCTCTGGTGTTCGCGGAGCTCGATCCCGGTCGCGTCGAGCGCGTTCGCGAGGAGTTCCCCGCCCTGCGCGATCGACGACGCTGATGTGATACGCTTATATGGCTCGCGCCCGAACCAAGAACTGCCCGAAAGCGCTTTTCTCGCTTGACGGCAACAACAGATCCGGTCGGCACGCCCCCGTTGGGCCGCCCGGGGGCAGACGCCACTCGCACCCGCCACCTCGTTTCCGTACATTCCCGAGCCTCGGCTCGCTTCGCGACGTCCTCTCTCTCGTCGGCTCCCCGTTCGAATCCGATCGAGAACCGCCGACCGGCGTCGTTCCGTCAGTCGCCCGCCGTTCGTGGTTCGACGTTCCGGTTCAGAGAGGACTGGTTTTCGGGTCGTATTTCGTCTTCACGTCGACCAGCCGGTCGTAGTTCCCGCCGAACAGGAGTCGTGCCGGCTTCTCGACCATGTCGAGAAGCCCCGTAGCGACCTGTGGCGATCCCCGCAAGCCCCCGTGAACCCGGCCTACGTTCGTGGCGATAGCGGGGTCCTTCCCGTCGGGCTCGAAGGTGAGCGTGTACGATTCGTCCCGGTGCCAGAACGCGGTGGCGTTACGAGACACGTCGCCGATCGCCTCTGGAAGGGTCGACCGTTCGTAGCCAGTTCGACGGATTCGGAGACGGATCGATCGCCGGCCCCGTCGATCGGTCAGTCCTGGCTGGTGGTGATGTCGGCCGAGAGCCCCTGGGCCATCTCGATCTCCTTCGAGTTGTTCAGCGTGAACGCCGTCCGCTCGGTCACCGCCTCGATCGCTTCTCGGGCGGAGGGATACCCGTTACCCGACTTCTTCACCCCGCCGAACGGCAGGTGGACCTCCGCGCCGATACACGGTAGGTTCGCGTACGCCAGCCCGATCTCCGCCCGATCGCGGAACGCGTTGATCTGGCGGTAGTCCTCCGAGATGATCGCCCCCGCCAGCCCGTAATCGGTGTCGTTGTGGATCGCGATCCCCTCCTCGACGTCGCCCTCGTACTGCATGAGTGCGACGTGGGGGCCGAACACCTCCTCGTGGGTGCACCGAAGCGGTTCGTGGGGGTCGGCCTCGTAGACGAACGGCCCGACCCAGAACCCCTCCTCGCTTCCCTCCGGGATCTCGCCCTCCGCGAGCTCCGTTCGGTCGACCAAGACGTTCACGTCCTCCTCGCGCGCGAGATCGTTGTACTTCCGGACCTTCTCGCGGTGCTCGGCCTCGATGAGCGGCCCCATGAACGTCTCCTCTTCCAACGGGTCGCCGACGGCGACCTCTTCTGCGAGCTCGACGAAGCGTTCCTTGAACTCGTCGTAGACGTCCGCGTGTACGATCAGCCGCTCGCTCGAGACGCAGCGCTGGCCCGTCGTCTTGAAGGAGGACATGACCGCCGAGTGGACGGCGACGTCGAGATCGGCCTCTTCGGTGATCAGGATCCCGTTCTTGCCGCCCATCTCGCAGGCCGCCAGCTTCCCGGGCTCGCCGCCGACCTTCCCCGCGATCTTGTGGCCGACCTCGGCGCTGCCGGTGAACAGAACGGTGTCCACTCTAGAGTCCTCGACGATGGCGTTCCCGGCGTCGCCGAAGCCCTGGATCATGTTGAACACGCCTTCGGGAATGCCGCTGTCGTCGAACATCTCGGCGATGATCTGGCCGCACCACGGCGTCTGCTCGGCGGGTTTCCACACCACCGTATTGCCCTCGACGAGGGCGATGGCCATGTGCCAGAAGGGGATGGCGACGGGGAAGTTCCAGGGCGTGATACAGCCGACGATGCCGCGAGGTTTGCGGCGCATGTAGGCGTCCTTGGCGGGGATCTCGCTGGGGACGACGTCGCCGTGGGGGTGGCGGGCGTTGCCGGCGGCCCACTCGACCATGTGCCAGGCCTCGGCGACGTCGGCCTTCCCCTCGCTGATCTCCTTGCCGCACTCCTGGGTGACGATCTCGCCGAGTTCGTCGTGGCGGTCGCGGAGTTCGTGGTAGATCTCCCAGAGGTACTCGGCACGATCGATGTAGGAGAGGCTGCGCCACTCCTCCTGGGCGTCGTCGGCGGCCGCAAGCGCGGTATCGACGTCGGCGTCGGTACCCTGGTGGAACTCGCCGAGGGTCTCACCGGTGGCGGGATTGACGCTCTCGAAGGTGCGGTCGCCGTCGCCGTCGGTCCACTCGCCCCCGATGTAGTGCTGTGCGGTGCTCGTTAGCTGTTGGCTCATGACGCTCGAAGATCGGGTAGGAGAGAATAAAAAGATGCCCGTCAGTCCGCCCGCTTCTCGATCTCGCCCTTCACGTGGGTGGCCTCGAAGTCGTGATCCGGACGGAGGCGGACGAAATCGAGGAAGTCACGCGCCGCGAGCAGTTCGTCGGCGTCGTAGACCTCGGTCGCGATCTCGACGGCGCGTCTCCCGCCGATCGCGGGCTCGAGGGTCGCGAGTGCCGAAGCCAGGTCGTAGGCGCGGGCGGTCGCGAGGCCGTCCTCCCGAACGTTCGTCGCGTCGATGAAGTAGAGCTCGCCGTCGTGGACGAGCACGTTCTCGCCGCGCAGATCGCCGTGGGCGAGGTTGTGGTCGTGCATCAGCGAGAGCGCCTCGAACAGATCGGGAGCTAGCTCCTCGACCTCCGCCGGCTTGAGGTCGTCGAAGGTCCGGAACTCGGGGAGGTACTCGAGCATCAGCACGCCGACCTCGCCGACGCCGAACGCCTCGATGGGTTCGGGCGCGTTGATCCCGATCTCGCGGACCTTCCGGGTGGCCTCGAGTTCGTGCTGGCTCATCGCGAGCGGGTCCTCGAACCGCTCGAAGAAGCCCTCGGCGCCGCGCGAGAAGACGCCGAGGTTACGCGCGCCGGTGAAGACCGCGTGAACGAGCGCGTTCTGCGGACTGATCACCTTCACGAACCACTCGTCGTCGACCACACAGGGCGTCGAGAGCCAGTTGTCGGCCTCCAGCACCGAGAGCTTGACCTGATCGCGGTCGTAGCGTGTAGCAATCTCGCGGGCGACGCGTTCGAGCTGTGACTCGTCGACCTGCCCGCGGATCAACCGACGAATCTCCATTCCTCGAAGGGAGGCGTCCCAGGGATTTAGACGCTTCGTGGTCCTCGCCCCGACCGGACGAACTCGACCGTACGGAGAATCCCCGACCTCGTCCGGTCGGGCGACGTCACCGTTCGATCAGGGGTGTCGTCGAGCGTCGAACCCGCCGAGGGGATCACCGAGCCCGGGAGCTTCGCGGTCCGTGACATGGGCCGGATCATCGCGGCGGGGAAGGTGCTCAGCGTGACCGAACGCGAGCGATCGCCTGACCCAACGAAACCTTGACCTCGGTTCCTCCTGATCGTAGGGTATGGACTTCAGGCTCCCCGACGAACACCGAATGATCCGCGATACGGTCCGGGACTTCTGTACCGAGGAGATCGAGCCGATCGCCCAGGAGATCGAGTCGGAGCACCGCTATCCGGAGGAGGTGTTCGAACAGCTCGCCGGCCTCGACATGATGGGGGTGCCCGTGAGCGAGGAGTACGGCGGACTCGGCGGCGACCAGCTCATGTACGCGCTGGTCACCGAGGAGCTCGGGCGGGTCTCGGGGTCGATCGGCCTCTCCTATGCCGCCCACGTCAGCCTCGCCTCGAAGCCGATCGAACTCTTCGGCACGGACGAACAGAAGGAGGAGTGGCTCCGCCCGCTCGCGGAGGGCGAGTACGTCGGCGGCTGGGCGCTGACCGAGCCCGGCAGCGGGAGCGACGCCTCGAACATGGAGACGCGAGCGAAGAAGGAGGGCGACGAGTACGTGCTCGACGGCACCAAGCAGTTCATCACGAACGCCTCGGAGGCGGGATCGATCCTCGTGAAGGCCGTGACCGATCCCGACGCGGGCTACGACGGCATCTCTACCTTCATCGTCGACCCCCGCGAGGACGACGGCTTCGAGGTGACGACGATCTGGGAGAAGATGGGACTGAACGCCTCACCCACGTGTGAGATCGCCCTCGACGACGTCCGAATTCCCGAGGATCGCCTGCTCGGCGAGGAGGGCGACGGCTGGGAACAGACGAGAAAGACGCTCGACGGCGGGCGGATCAGCATCGCGGCGCTCTCGGTGGGGCTGGCCCAGGGCGCCTACGAGGCCGCCCACGAGTACAGCCGCGAACGTGAGCAGTTCGGCCAGCCGATCTGTGAGTTCGACGCGGTCCGGAACATGATCGTCTCGATGCACCGCAAGACCGAACGCGCACGGCTGTTGACCCACCGTGCCGCCGACACCTACGACCGCGGCGAGGAGGTCACCCGGGAGAGCGCGCTCGCGAAGCTCGACGCGAGCGAAGCGTGTCGCGAGGTCGCGGAGGACGCCGTCCAGGTGCTGGGAGGGTACGGCTACACCGAGGACTTCGCCCCTCAGCGTTTCTACCGCGACGCGAAGCTGATGGAGATCGGCGAGGGAACGAGCGAGATCCAACACCTCGTGATCGGACGGGAGCTGGGGCTGTAGTCCGGTTCCGGAATCGCCGGGTACATGCCCGATCCCTCCGTCGGTATCGGTGAATGGGAGCGAACGACGAGAGCGTCTTCGACGTCTATCGCGATCGGGTCGAGCGTCCGCTCGTCCGGCTGTTCCGCGTCTACGGTCGCCCGGAGATCGAGTGGTTCGGCCTCGGCATGGCTGCGAACGTCGTCGCCCGGATCGCGAGCCTGCTTCCCCCGCTGGTCCTCGGGATCGCCATCGACGCGATCTTCGTCGACACCGAGCCGTTCTCCCTGCCCGTGGTCCCCGACGCGTGGCTTCCGGCGACCCAGTCGGGGCAGTTCTGGTTCTCCGTCGCGCTCATCGGCGGGGCGTTTCTCACGACGGCGCTGTTCACGTGGGTCTACGGCGTCGCCGCCAACGTCTTCGCCCACCGGGTGATGCACGCCGTCAGGACGGACAGCTTCGAGCGGATGCAACGGCTCGACATGCCGTTTTTCGACGACAAGCAGACCGGCGAGGTGATGAGCGTGCTGAACAACGACGCCTCCAACCTGGAGGTGTTCCTCGACGACGCGCTGCAGAACTCCGCTCGCCTCGGCGTGATGGTACTGGGGATCGCCGCCGTGCTGTTCTACCTCAACGCCCAGCTCGCGTTCGTCACCCTCGTCGCGGTGCCTGCGATGGTGCTGTTCACGGTGTGGTTCATGCGGGCGGTCGAACCCATCTACGTCGCCCAGCGCGCAAGCGTCGGCGATCTCAACACCCGTCTCGAGAACAGTCTGGGGGGGATCCAGCTGGTCAAGACGGCCAACACCGAGGCCTACGAGACCGAACGCGTTCGCCGGGCCTCCTACGACTACTTCGAGCGGACGATGGAGGTGATCAAGCTCAACTACGTCTACCGACCCGGCATGGAGCTGCTCGCAGGGGCCGCGTTCGCCGCGACGTTCGTCGTCGGCGGGATCTGGCTGTATCTCGGGACCGCCGATCTTTTTCTCCGGCGAGCTGACCGTAGGGACGTTCGTCACCTTCCTGCTGATGACCCAGCGGATCGTCACGCCGCTCGCGGAGGTCTCGAGCATCGTCGACCAGTACGAGAACGCCAAGGCCTCGAGCGAGCGCGTCTTCGGGCTGATGGACGTCCCCGTCAGGATCACGGACGCCCCCGACGCCGTCTCGCTCGACGACCCCGATGGACGCGTCGAGTACCGCCACGTCGACTTCGCGTACCCCGAGAACGCGCTCGCGGCGGCCGAGGGAGAGTCGTCGGGCGAGCGGGTGCTCCACGACGTCGACTTCGTCGCCGAGGCGGGCGACACCGTCGCGTTGGTCGGGCCTACGGGCGCGGGGAAGTCGACGCTACTGAAGCTCCTGCTTCGGCTCTACGAGGTCGACCGCGGCGAGATCCGCGTCGACGGCCACGACGTCCGCGAACTGACGCTCTCCAGTCTGCGGAGGTCGATCGGCTGCGTCGGCCAGGACGCCTACCTCTTCGACGGCACCGTCGCCGACAACGTCCGGTACGGAAACTTCGAGGCGAACGACGAGCAGGTCCGTGAGGCCGCGAAGGCCGCCGAGGCCCACGAGTTCATTCGGGACCTGCCCGAGGGCTACGACACCCGGATCGGCGAGCGGGGCGTGAAGCTCTCTGGCGGCCAGCAACAACGGCTCTCGATCGCCCGGACGATCCTCCAGGATCCCGAGATCCTGATCCTCGACGAGGCGACCAGCGACGTCGACACCGAGACCGAGCGGCTGATCCAGCGCTCGCTCGACGACCTCACGGCGGACCGAACGACGTTCGCGATCGCCCACCGCCTCTCGACGGTGAAAGGTGCCGGTACGATCCTCGTCCTCGAGGACGGCCGGATCACCGAGCGGGGAACCCACGAGGAGCTGCTTGACCTGGGTGGCACGTACGCCGCCCTCTGGGGCGTGCAGGCCGGTGAGGAGATTGCCTCCGGGTCTGCCGGTACATTCGAGGACTGATCCGACCGGGGCGGCGCGGTGGCCGGTGCGAACGGGATCGCCACCTCCGGCGATCCCGCGAGCGGAGCGGGGAAAGGCTGGCGTCCTAAGCGAGCGATTCCGATCGGAATCGCTCGCAAGCGGTCCTGGCGGAAATAAAAAGGGCGAACAGCCGCTGCCAAGCGGCTGTGAGGGCTTTTGTGGGGATGAAAAGGGCGAACAGCGCGAGGTCGCGAAGCGACCTCGCTGGCGAACGGGACGCATAGCGTCCCGTGAGCGGAGGCCTGCCAAGGCCGAGCGAGGCTTTCTAGAACCCGATCGCCTGACCGTCGCGTCGGGGATCGGAGCCGCCGATCAGCGTACCCTCATCGTCGCGGTGGACGATCTGTCCTCCGCCCCAGTGGCCGCCCTCGGCGAAGAAGTCGTCCTCCTCGATCACGTCGTGGCCCCGCTCCCGGAGGTCGTCGATCACGCCGTCGGGAACCCGCGAGCTCTCGAGGGCCACCCGGTCGCCCTCGAGCCACCGAAACCGGGGGGCGTCGAGGGCGGCCTGCGGGTTCAGCCCGCTATCGACGAGGTTCGCGACGACCTGGAGGTGGCCCTGTGGCTGCATCGATCCGCCCATCACGCCCCACGAGGCGCGGAACTCGCCGTCCTCGCGAAGCATCGCGGGGATGATCGTGTGGAACGGCCGCTTTCCGGGCTCGAGCGCGTTCGCGTGGTCGGGATCGAGGCTGAAGGAGTGGCCGCGGTTCTGCAGCGCGAACCCGCCCGCGGAGAGTCCGCTGCCGAAGCTCATGTAGACGCTGTTGATGAGCGAGACGGCGTTCCCCTGCGGGTCGACGACGGAGAGGTAGACCGTGTTCGCGTGCTCGCCCGCCTTCGCGCCGTAGCTGCCCGCGCGCTCGCCGATCTCTCCCGCCCGTTTCCTCGCGTACTCCTTCGAGCGCATCGTCTCCGTAGGGACCGCGACGCGGTCGGGATCGCTCACGTGGGCGTAGCCGTCGGCGAACGCGAGCTTTATCGACTCGATCAGGTGATGCAGGCGATCTTCATCGGCGGGATCCGGATCGATACCGAGCTCCTCGGCGACGTTCAGCGCCTCCAGGGCGACGATTCCCTGGCCGTTCGGCGGGTGTTCGAGCACCTCGACCCCTCGGTACTCGGTGCTGATCGGCTCGGTCCACTCGCTCCCGTGATCCTCGAGATCCGAGAGCGCGAGGGTGCCGCCGTGTTCCTCCACCGTCTCGATCACCTCCTTCCCGAGATCGCTGCCGTAGAGCGCCTCGGGCCCCTCGCGAGCGATCCGCTCGAAGCTGTGTGCGAGTTCGGGGTTCGAGAATCGCTCTCCCGGGGCTGGCGGCCGTCCGTCCTCGAGAAATGTCTCGGCGGTTCGGTCGAACCGTGCGATCCGGTCCGTGGCGTTCGCCCACTGGCGTGCGACGTACTCCGTGACCGGCACGCCTCCCTCGGCGTAGCCGATCGCCGGCTCGAGGACGTCCGCGAGCGAGAACGAGCCGTACTCCTCGATCAGGGTCGCCCAGGCGTCGAGCGCGCCCGGCACCGTCACGGGCAGGCCGCCGTTTTCGGGCATCACGGGCTCGCCGTCCTCCTCGGCATCGGTACGCTCGCGGTAGCTCTCGAGGTCGGCCGCGGCGGGCGCGCTCCCGCTGCCGTTGAGCGCGCGGTACTCGCCGTCGAACTGGGTGAGCGCGAACGCGTCGCCGCCGATGCCGGTCATGTGCGGCTCGACGACGTTTAGGACGGCCGCGGTAGCGACCGCGGCGTCCGCGGCAGTACCGCCGTTCTCGAGCGCGCGAACGCCCGCGCGGGCGGCGAGGGGGTGGCTCGTCGCGACCATTCCATTGGAGGCCATCGCCGCCGACCGCCGGCCGTCGAACCGCCAGGGGTACTCGAACTCCATGGCGGGCGTCAGCGCCGGGGCGTCTTGAATGGTGAAGAAGGGGCAAGCGGTCGTCGCGACCGCCGGCGGCGCGGTCGCCGGCGCGAGTGCGGGCAGCACGTACGCCGCCTGCACGAGCAGCGCGAGATCGAGAAGTGATCTCGCTGGCGAACGGGACGCTGCGCGTCCCGTGAGCGGGGTGGGGAAGGGCTGGCGTCCTAAGCGAGCGATTCCGATCGGAATCGTTCGCAAGCGGCCCTGGTGGTCTCCGAAAACCTCCGGTTTTCGGGACGCCAAGAGGCCGCGGAGCGGCCTCTTGTATCGAAATGCAAAGGGCGAGAAACGCACGTCAGTGCGTTCCAAGGGCTTTCGCTTTTAGGGGAAGACGCCGCCCTCCTCGAACGCCTGTGCCACCCGCCGGATGGCGACCACGTACGCGGCAGTGCGGAAGTTCGACACGTCGTTGTTCTCGTAGGCGTCGACGAGGTCGTCGAAGGCGTTGACGATCACCGTCTCGAGCTCGTCGTTCACGCGCTCCTCGTCCCAGTAGAACCGCTGGCGGTTCTGCACCCACTCGAAGTACGAGACGGTGACGCCGCCGGCGTTCGCGAGGATGTCCGGAACGACGAGGACGTCGCTCTCCGTGAGGACGTCGTCGGCGTCGGGCGTGAGCGGACCGTTGGCCGCCTCGACGATCACGTCGGCCTCGATATCGTGGGCGCGCTCCTCGTCGACGGCGTTCTCGAGGGCCGCGGGGACGAGCAGGTCCACGTCGAGCGTGAGCAGCTCCTCGCCGGCGAACTCGTCGGTCGCGCCCTCGAAGTCGACGACGCTGCCGGTCTCGTCCTTGTGGTCGCGTACGGCCTGCGTGTCGAGACCGTCCTCGTGGTGGATCGCGCCGCTGGAGTCGCTGACCGCGACTACCGTCGCGCCCTGCTCCTCGAGCAGGTTCGCGGCGATCCAGCCGGCATTGCCGTAGCCCTGGACGGCGACCGTCGCGTCCGCGACGTCGCGCCCGAGGTAGTCGAACGCCTCGCGTGCGGCGAGCATCGTCGATCGGCCCGTGGCCTCGACGCGACCCGCGCTGCCGCCGCTCTCGATCGCCTTGCCCGTCACCACGCCGGGTTCGGTCGTGTTCTCGAGGGTCTCGTAGGTGTCCTTGATCCAGTTCATCTCGGGCTGGCCGGTGTTGACGTCCGGCGCGGGGATGTCGCGGTCCTCGCCGATGAACGGGCGAAGCTCCTTCGCGAAGGAACGGGTGATGCGCTCGAGTTCCTTCTCCGAGTACTCCTTCGGGTCGATGACGATCCCGCCCTTTCCGCCGCCGTAGGGGATGCCGACGATCGCGGTCTTGTAGGCCATCCAGCCCGAGAGCGCCTTCACCTCGTCGCGCGAGACGTTCGGGTGGTAGCGGATTCCGCCCTTGTACGGGCCTCGGTCGCCGTTGAACTGCGAACGAAACGCCCGGAAACGCTCCAACGAACCGTCGTCGAGTTCGACGGTGAGGTTCGTCTCCAGCACGCGCTCGGGGTGTTTGAGCCGCTCGATCACGTCATCGCCGACGTCGAGATACGCCGATGCGTCGTCGATCTGCTCCTGCAGACTTTCGAAGGGGTTCGCCTCCTCGCTCATGGGATGGGATAATCGGCGACGTGCGTGTTAAGCATGCCGGGACGTGGAACCGGACGTACGTCTCGGATCCTCTAGGGGCTCCGATCGTCGGCCGCCGCGCGGGCGCGCTCGACGACCCGTTCGGCCTGGGCGATCAGCGGGGCGTCGATCATCTCGTCGTCGACCCGGAAGACGCCCCGTCCCTCCCGATCGGCGTCGTCGCGCGCCTCGAGGACGCGCTCCGCCCACTCCACCTCCTCGGGGTCGGGCGTGAACGCCTCGTTGATCGGGTCGACCTGCGCGGGGTGGATCGCCATCTTCCCGTCGTAGCCGAGTCCGGCGGCGAACCGTGTCTCCTCGCTCAGGCCCTCGCGGTCCTCGATGTCGGTATAGACCGTGTCGATCGCCTCCACTCCGGCTGCGCTCGCGGCGATCACGACCCGTTCACGGGCGTAGAGCACCTCCGTCCCCTCGCGAGTGCGCGTCGCGCCGACGTCCGCGGCGAGGTCCTCGGCCCCGAAGACGAGCGCGTCCGTAGCCTCGTGGGAGGCGATCGCTGGCGCCGCGAGCACGCCGGCGGCGCTCTCGACGAGCGCGAGCACCGGGAGCGGGCCGCCTCGCTCGCGTACCAGCCGATCGAGCCGATCGACGTCGTCGGCGCTCGCGACCTTCGGGAGCATCAGGCAATCGGGCCGAGCGCGCTCGAGGATCGCGAGGTCGTCGTCGAACTCGGGGTTGACCCGCACGCACACCTCGGCGTCCGGGTCGAATCGCGGATCGTCGAGGACCGCCGTGACGGCAGAGCGAGCCTCCTGCTTTCGGCCGGGCCCGACCGCGTCCTCCAGATCGAGGACGACGACGTCCGCACCCGACTCCGGCGCCTTTCGGAGCATCTCGGGGCGATCGCCGGGTGTGAACATGACGCTTCTTCTGACCATGCGCGATCGATCGGGCTCGATCCCCATCGGTCTACCCCTCCGGCGAGTCCAAGTCCTTACGGCACCATTGGACCAGTGTGAAACGCTCGTGAGCGAGAAGAGGGCGTTCGGCGAGGAACGAGCAGCGATCGCGGCGGTGTTCACCACTGCGCAGTCGCATCTCCGTGTCGTCTTCGTCTGCTTTCTGGCGGGCTTCCTGTTCTCCTTCTACGCGCTTCGCGTCTACGTCTGGGACCGGATGGCCGCGATGACCGAGTCACGGATGGATCCGGCGACTGCCGCGGCTCAGGAGATCGTCGTCCAGACGCCGTTCGACGTCGTCCTCCTCCAGGCGAAGATCGGTATCATCGCCGGGTTGCTGGTCGCGCTCCCCCCGTCGATCTACCTCGCGCGCGGCGAGCTACGGACCCGGGGCTACTGGCCGCGGGCGCCGATCGCCTTCCGGACGTTGTTCGCGCTCGGAACGGCTTCGTCGCTGCTGTTCGCCGGCGGCGTCGCCTACGCCTACTGGTTGTTCTTCCCCGTGCTCCTGGATTTCCTCGCGGCCAACGCGCTCTCGGCCGGCGTCGATCCGACCTGGTCGATCGTCATGTGGACGGAGTTCCTCCTCGTGCTCTCGGTCTCCTTCGGGCTGGCCGCACAGCTCCCGCTGGCGATGGCCGCGCTCGCGTACGCCGACGTCGTCCCCTACGAGACGTTCCGCGAGAAGTGGCGCCACGCCGTGCTCGGCATCTTCGTCTTCGGTGCGGTCTTCTCGCCGCCGGACCCGTTCTCACAGTTCATGTGGGCCGTCCCGCTGACGATCCTCTACGGGATCAGCCTCGCGCTCACCCGGGTGATCGTCGGCGTAAGTCGATCGACCACGAGCGTCGATTCGACGCTCCACGAACTCGAGGGAGTCGACGCTGCCGACGTCCGGGCCGCTCCCGACGCGACGTTCGCCGGACTCCCCGAGGAGGAGGCGCTGGCCGCGGCTCGGCGAGCGATGGATCGTGACGATCCGGCGGCCGCGGAGGCGATTCTGGAGCGGTTCGACGACGCAAGCGGGTCCGGGACCGTGGGCGCCCTGGATCGAGGAGGGACCGTCGACGAGAAGGGGACCGGTTCGGTCTGGCTCGCGGGTCTCCGCGAACTCGCGACCGAGGTACGCGAGGACGACGACGTCGGCGGCTACGCCTACGACCTCTACGCGGTCGCTGGTGCGCTCCGATCGAAGCTCCGGCGGCTCGTCCTGGTCTTCGGCGTCGTGCTGCTGGCGACGTTCGGCGTCCTCTACGAGGGTGGGTTCGGCCTGCTCGCGGGGCAGTTCTTCTCGCGCGTGCCCGCCGCCGTCCGGCTCGAGGAGTCGGAGCTCGTCGCGCTCCACCCCGTCGAGGTGTTGCTGTTTCAGATGGAGATCAGCACCCTCGTCGCCGTGCTGGCCGTCGTTCCACTGATCGCCTACTACGCGTGGCCGACGCTCGCCGAGCGCGAACTGGTCCGTTCCCGCCGTCGAACGATCCTCGTCTGGACCGGCGCCCTCGGTGCGACGTTCGTCGCCGCCACGCTCGTCGGGTACCTCTACGTCGCCCCCGCGCTGCTCTCGTACCTCGTCTCGGACGCGCTGCGGGCGGGGCTGATCGTCTCGTATCGGATCGACCGCGTCGCCTGGCTCGTCGTTTACACCACGGTCGGGTTCGGTGCGCTCGCGTGCGTCCCCGTGGGAATGTGGCTCCTCAACCGCATCGGAACCGTCTCCTACCGTGGCTACCGGGAGAACTGGCGGGAGGTCGCGATAAGCGTCCTCGTGCTCTCGAGCCTGCTCTCGCCTGGCGTCCTCTCGATGCTGCTGGCGGCGACGTCGACGATGCTCGCCTACGCCGTGGGGCTGCTGGGACTGTGGCTCCTCACCCTCGGCGGTCGATTCGACGTACCGATCGGACAGGAGTCGTAGCGGCGCGTCCCGATCCCACGTGCGTCGGTCGCCGGAACGGATTTTCCCGTTCGTCGGGTCGAACGTCCGGACGTGCCGGAGAACCGCGGCGTTTACGTCGGACCTTCCCCAACGGCAACCGTGAGAAGTCTGCTCGTCAGCGCGACGCCCCTCGTCGGCGAGGGAGTGATGCGGGGAACCATCGAGGGAATCCAGGCCGTCGTCGAGACGGCGACCGGCTGGCCCGGTATCGGCATCGTCTTCACCTACTCCTTTCTCATCGCGTTCGCGCTGCCGGGACCCAGCGAGATCGTCCTCGTCGCGCCGCTCGATATCGCCGAATCGCGGACGCTGACGCTCACGATCATCATCCTCACCAGCGCGGTCGGCAAGGCGCTCGGGAGCCTGTTCGCCTTCCACCTCGGACAGGAGGCGAAGAGGGCGGGACCGGTCACCCGGTGGATCGAACGCTCGCGCTTCGACGTCATCTCGTGGTCGGAGAGACGGGCCGTCGAGATCGCCCAGAAGTACGGCTACGTGGGTCTCGGACTCGCGCTCTGCGTGCCGTTCTTCCCCGACACCATCTCGATCTACGCGTTCGCCGTCCTCGAGGAGAGCTACCCGAAGTTCGCCGTGGCGACGTTCTTCGGCAGCCTCGGCCGGCTCGTCCTGACGGTGACCGTCTTCGGCGGCGCGATCAGCCTCCTCTGATTCACTGTCGATCGAACGGGACCGACCCTCGGTGAACGGATTCCACCGTCGTCACGAATCGCCGGCGGTCGGTCCCACGACCCCCACGGTTTTGCTCGTCCGCGTCGATCCGGGTGGTATGCCCGGTCTGTACTACGAGGAGTTCGAGGTCGGCGAGACGATCGAGCACGAGAAACGCCGGACGGTGAGCGAACGCGACAACCAGGCGTTCTGTGACATGACGATGAACCAGCAGCCGCTCCACCTCGATCGGGAGTTCGCCTCGGGGACCGAGTTCGGCGAGCGGCTCGTCAATGGCCTCTATACCATGAGCCTCGCGGTCGGACTCACCATCCCCGAGACCACCGACGGAACGATCGTCGCCAACCTCTCGTACGACGACGTCGAGCATCCGGCGCCGGTCTTTCACGGGGATACGATCCGCGTCCAGTCGACCGTGACCGACAAACACGAGACCAGCGACGGCGAGCGGGGCGTCGTCACGATGCACGTCGAGGCGTTCAACCAGAACGACGAACTGGTCTGTGCGTTCTCCCGGACCGTGCTCTCGCTCAAGGCACCCGACGGGGAGTGAACGGGAGAGATCGGATCCGATCGCGGGTCGTCGGACGATCAGCGACCCATCGTTCCGATCACGACGGCGTTGATCAGCGACGCGGCCACCCAGGGAATCGCGAGTCCGAGCGGGACGACGGCGGTGTACTCCCGGGGCAGGAGCTGCCGGCAGGCGAGGCCGATCCCGAGGGCGAACAGTTTGAGCGCGCCGAGCGCGACGTAACCGAAGCGCTCGAAGCCGGCTCGTGCGACCGGGTTCGACTCCGTGAGCCCGTTCTCGACGCCGTAGTAGGTCAAGAGGAGATCAGCGACCATCGACGCGGCGACGACCGCCCAGAGCGCGCCCTCGCGGCGCGACAGTACTGACCAGAGACCGCTCGCCGGCGCACGAACCGCTCCCTGTAACGACATCGGTTCGTGTTCGTAGCGCTACAGATATTGTTAACGACCGCCTATCGACCATCGGTGGCCGTCCGGTGCGGGCAGTTCCGGGAGAGTTCCTCGTCGAACACCGGGTGAGAACATCCTCCGAAAACGGCGGCCCGGAACACCAGGGACCGCGTTACAGGGACTTCTCCATACACGTGGCCGTCGTGGGACAGAGGTCGGTGAACTCGGTCGTTCGTCGGACGGCGTCCGGCGCATCGGATCGGTCGATCTCGATGTAATCGCGGCCCGAAAAGAACTCGGACGCGGTCGTCGTGAGCAGATACAGCGTCTCGACGCCGACGTCCCGAGCCTTGGTCTCCAGGCTCTCACACAGCCGCGCCCCGTAGCCGCGTCCGCGGACCGACCGGTCTACGACGACCGACCGGAGGAGCCCGACGCTCCCGTCGGTCTCGAGGCCCCCGATGCCGACTCTGTTCTCGCCGTCGTAGACGACGTAGAAACACTCGGGCTTCGATCGTACGTCCTCGGTAGGCAGCCCGTTCCGTTCGAGCAGCCGTTCGACGTAGGAGAGGTCCCCTCCGTCGGCCCGCCGGAGGTCGAGCGTCGTCTCGTCCATGCTCCCGTCTACCGATCCGGGGTGGCTAATACCTTCTCCAGCGTGGGTGGTCGTGTACGCGACCCCCGCTTCGCGGGCCCATCACGTGCCGGCAGCAGCCCTAACCACTCGACCCCCGAACCGGCCATCGTGAGCTCTACGGTCCTCATCACCGGCTGTTCGTCGGGCATCGGGAACGCGACCGCGCGAGCCTTCCGGGATCGAGGCTGGGAGGTGTACGCCACCGGCCCGACTCCGTCGGGGCTCGCCGACCTCGAGGAGATCGGCTGTCACACCGCGAAGCTCGACGTGACCGATCCCGGCGACCCGACGGTCGTGGTCGACCGGATCGTCGACGAACAGGGCCGAATCGACTGTCTGTTCAACAACGTCCGGGTATCGCTTCGCGATTCCCGCGGCCCATCAGAAATCGAAGATTTCTGAGGACGCGGGCTACGGACAGATCGGTCCGCTCGAGGAGCTCTCGACCGACCTGCTCCGCGAGCAGTTCGAGGTCAACCTCTTCGGCGCCCACCGGGTCGCGCGGGCGGTCCTCCCGCGGATGCGAGAGCAGGGTTCGGGCTGATCGTCAACACCTCGAGCGTCTACGGGCGGACCGTGATGCTCGGCCAGGGCGCCTACGCGGGCTCGAAGTGGGCGCTCGAGGGGCTCAGCGACACCCTCCGAACCGAAGTCTCCGATCACGGCATCGACGTCGTGACGCTCGAGCCCGGCCCCGTCGAGACGAACTTCGGAACGCGCGCGCTCGGAGATCGACAAGCTGGACCGCACCGGCGCCTACGAGTGGTTCTACCGCCTGTTCGACGCCGAGAAGTACGACCGGCGGTTCATCGACCGCGGGGTCGGTTACGTCCAGCCCGAGGACGTCGCCGAGATCGCCGAGAGCGACGACCGTCCGAGACGGCGGCTCGTCGGTCCCTGGAAATATGCGGTCTGGGTGGGCTACGTCGTCCCCGACGCGGTTCGCGACGCGCTCCTCCAGGGGCTCAAACGGCTTCCCTGACCCTAGAGCACCGTGCCGTGTTTCTTCTCGGGCAGCTCCTTCTCGAGGCCCTCGTAGAAGGCGAACCGATTGACCAGCTCCTCGCGCAGCGTGCTCGGGGGAACGATCTCGTCGATGACGACCTCGCTGGCCATCCGGTGGACGTCGATGTCCTCGCGGTACTCCTCGCGGAGTTCGCGCTCGCGCTCCGCGCGTTCCTCCTCGTCGTCGATCGCCTCCAGCTTGTTGTAGTAGACCGCGTTGATCGCGGCCTCGGGGCCCATGATTCCGATCTCGCCCGACGGCAGCGCGATCGTGCTCTCGGGGTCGTAGGCCGGACCGCTCATCGCGTAGATGCCGGCGCCGTAGGCCTTGCGGACGACGACGCACTGCTTCGGCACCGTCGCCGAGGAGGTGGCGTAGATCATCTTCTTTCCCTTCTCGAGGATGGCGTCCTTCTCGACGCCCGAGCCCGCCATGAATCCGGGCGTATCACAGAGGTAGAGGAGCGGAACGTCGTAGGCGTCGGACTTCCAGATGAACTCGGCGGCCTTCTCCGCCGCGTCGGGGAAGATCGCGCCAGCGCGGTGGTTCGGCTGGTTGGCGATGATACCGATAGGACGACCGTCGATCCGCGCGTAGGCGGTGATGATCTCCGCACCGTAGTCGGGTTTGAGCTCGAAGTAGCTGTCGCGATCCACGACTCGGTCGATCACGTCGACCATGTCGTAGCCCTTGTTCGGCTCCTGGGGGACGACCGAGTCGATCCCCTCGGGCGAGCGCGCGGGCGGCTTCGGCTTCCCTCTCGGGGGGTTCTCCCCCGCCTTGTCGGGCAGATAGGTGATCAACTGCGAGACGAGTTCGCGGGCGTGCTGCTCGTCACGGGCGACCAGATCCGCGCTGCCCGAGTGACGGGCGTGGACCTCCGGGCCACCGAGATCCTGCATGTCGATCTCCTCGCCGGTGACCATCCGCACCATTCTGGGGGACGCGATCGCCATCGCGCTCATCCCCTCGACCATCACCGTGAAGTCGGCGAAGATCGGCGTGTACGCCGCGCCGGCGATACACGGCCCGTAGAGCACGCAGATCTGGGGAACCCTCCCGGAAAGCATCGAGTGGTTGTAGTAGTACTTCCCGATTCCCTCCCGGTTGGCGAAGAAGCCTCGCTGCTGGTCGATCCGTCCCCCGGAGGAGTCCATTAGGTACAGGACCGGCTTTCCCGACTTCAGCGCGCGCTGTTGCATCCGGAGGAACTTCTCGACCCCCTTGCCGGCCATGCTGCCCGCCTTCACGGTGAAGTCGTTGGCCATGAAGTGGACCTCCCGGGAGTCGAACTCCGCCGCGCCCGTCAGCAGGCCGTCCGCCGGCAGCCGGTCCTCGGCGTCGAACTCCGCGAACCGGCCGTCCTCGAACAGCACTCCCTCCTCGCCGAACCAGAGGTCGAGACGATCGCGCACGAACAGCTTCCCCTGCTCGGAGAGACGTTCCTTGTACTTCTCGGGACCACCTCGTTCGATGTCGGCGATCTCCTCCCGGAGCCGTTCCTCGCGCTCGGTCGCCCCGAGGTCGTCCTCCTCTGGCTCCCTGACGACGGCGTCGCGGACCACCGTCGGCTCCTCCGCGTCGCCGACGTAGACCTCGATCTCGCCGTCGACGTGGCGTGCGAGCGCGGCGGCGATCGCCGAGGCCTCCTCCTCGGTCGCGCCCGCGCTGATCCGGACGTTCATACCCCGTCTGCGCGGGGCTATTTGAAACCGTTTTCCCTCCAGAACCCCGCCTCGAGGCAGTCCCGTGTTTTCGAGCACGGGATCGCCGTCACCGCTCGGATTCGGTCTCGCGGTCGCGGAGCTTTCGGCGCTGGATCTTGCCGGTCGTGGTCTGGGGGAGCGCCTCGACGAACTCGATCTCGCGGGGGTACTCGTACTTCGCGAGGTTCTCGCGGACGAGGTCGCGAAGCTCCTCGCGCAGCGCGTCGTCACCCTCGATCTCGCGAACCGGTTGGACGAACGCCTTGATGATCTCGCCGCGCGTCTCGTCGGGAACGCCGATCACACCCACCTGCTCGACTGCCGGGTGTTCGAGGAGTGCGCTCTCGACCTCGCCGGGGCCGACCCGGTAGCCGCTGGTGATGATCACGTCGTCGTCGCGCGCCTTGAACCAGACGTAGCCCTCCTCGTCGCGATAGCCGAGATCGCCCGTGAGGTGCCAGCCGTCGACGGTCGCCGCCTCGGTCTTCTCGGGCTGGTTCCAGTACTCCTCGAAGACGACCGGGTCGTCGTCGCGTCGGACGGCGATCGTTCCCACCTCGCCCTCGGGAAGTTCCTCGCCGGTCCCGGAGTCGACGACGGCGACGACGTGACCGGGGACGGGCTTTCCCATGCTGCCGGCTCGCGCCGGAAACCAGTCTCGACAGTTAGTGACGAGCAGGTTCGCCTCGGTCTGGCCGTAGAGCTCGTTGACGACGACGCCCTCGAGCTCCTCATCGGCCCACTCGAGAATCTCCGGCGTCAGCGGCTCGCCGCCCGAGCAGATCGCCTTCAACGCGAGGTCGTAGTTCGTCGCGGGGTCCTCTACGCCCATCATCATCCGAACCGCCGTCGGCGGCAGGAACGCGTCGGTCACCCCGAACTCCTCGAGCAGTTCGTAGGCCGTCCCGGCGTCGAACCCCTCCATCGGATAGCCGACGACGGGACGGCCGTAGTGCCACGCCGGAAAGAGGAGATCGCCCAGCGCGCCGATCCACGCCCAGTCGGCCGGCGTCCAGCAGACCGACTCAGTGAGGTCGCGCTCGAAGTACATGTAGAACGCCGGACAGTGGCCCAGCCAGACGCCGTGGGTGTGCAGAACGCCCTTCGGGGGGCCCGTCGAGCCGCTGGTGTACATGACGATCGCCGGCGTGTCGACGTCGGTCTCGGCGATCTCGAACCCGTTCGACCGTTCCTCGTGGACGGCCTCGAACCGCTCGACGCCCGTCGGCGGATCCTCGACG
Organism: Halalkalicoccus sp. CG83; assembly: GCF_037081715.1. Classification (NCBI taxonomy): domain Archaea; kingdom Methanobacteriati; phylum Methanobacteriota; class Halobacteria; order Halobacteriales; family Halalkalicoccaceae; genus Halalkalicoccus; species Halalkalicoccus ordinarius. Next base: position 2,417,336 of record NZ_JAZDDH010000001.1, on the reverse strand, counting down.
TCGACCGAGATCACGTGCTCGAGATCCGGACAGTCTCCCCGGACCGACTCGACGGTTTCGAGCACCGCTCGGTCGACGACGGCGGCCGTCGCCCCGCTATCCTCGAGGCGGTACCGCAGCGCGTCCTCGCCGAACAGCACCGACAGCGGCAGGCTGATCGCGCCCAGCTTCCAGCACGCTACGTGCGTGATCGGGTTCGCCGGCTTCTGGGGGGCGACCACCGCGACGCGGTCGCCTCGTTCGACGCCGCGTTCGGCCAATCCGTTGGCGAACGCGTCCGTGAGGTCGTCGAGCTCACGGAAGGTGTACGTCTCTCGGGTCCCGTCGGGGTAGGCCTGGTGGAGCGCCGGTCGGTCCACGTCCTCGTGCTTTCGAAGCAGGTCGCGGGCGGCGTTGTAGTCGTCCGGTATTCCGTCCCACGTGAACGCCTCGTACGCGTGTTCGTACGTCTCGCCGTCGGGATCGATCTGCCACGCCATGTCGACCCGTCTCGACCGCCTCGACATAGTTCTACGCTCGAACCCGGCGAGAGGCGAGCGCCGAGCGCCCCGACCCGAACGATCGCCGGTGCTTGCGAACGTCGGCCGGACCTTTTAGTGAAGCGCGTTAATTACATCTAATTAGCCATGTCGGAGAGTACTACGGGCGGTGACTTGACGGTGTCTCGATACGATCTAGCGCTCGGCCTGATCCCGGGTGCGTACGCGGCGGGCCTCCTCGCTCAGACGGTGCTCTCCGTCTCCCTGGTCGCGGCGCTCGTGATCGCCTCGCTGGTCGCGACGGCGGCGCTGGTCGACGTGCTCCTCGTTCACCCGCCGGTGTAGAGTCGTCGTGCCACGAGGCGTTCGACACGACGAACGCCAGCGTCTCACAGGGCGCGCTCGAAAGACCAACGTTTACGAGGCAGCGCCGACGGTTTCCACGTAGCGACGAAGACGAACGCACACTCTTTCATCATGAGCTCGAACACCCACGCCCTTCGCGAACGGATCGAAGCCGTCGAGAGCACCTCGGCCGACCGAACGAGTCTCGTCACTCTCGCGGTTCCGCCGAACGAGTCGCTCGAGGCAGCACACAACCGGATCGAACGAGACCACGCCGAGTCCGAGTACGGCGACTCGGGTCCCATGAACAAACACCTGAAGGACGCGCTCGAGGAGCTCCGACACCTCCTTCAGGATTACGACGAGACGCCCGAGAACGGGATCGTCGTCTACGCGGGCGTCACCGACGACGAGGAACTCGTGACGTACGTCTTCGACGACCTCCCGACGCCGATCGACGACCTCGTCTACGAGCACTCAAACGAGTTCGACGTCGGTCCGCTCGAGAGCCTGACCGAGCCCTCGTCGACCTACGGCCTGCTCGTCGTCGAACGAGGCGGCGCCGCGCTCGGCCGTCTCGAAGGCGAGGAGGTCGTCCCGATCGAGACGCTCGAGAACGAGATGGCCGAGGAGACCCCCTCGCTGGAGGGCGCACCCGAGGAGGCCGAGGGCGAGGCCCTCCAGGACCGCCAGGCCGAGTGGAAGGAGGGGTTCTTCGACGACGTCGCCGACGCCGCCGAACGCGCCTTCCTCGGCGAGGAGCCGGTCGACGAACTCCTGCTAGGGGGCACCGAGATCACGGTCGAGGAGTTCACCGGCGACGACCGCCTCGATCACCGCCTCCGCGATCGGATCGCTGGTACTTATACTGTGGAGTACGCCTCCGAACAGGGACTCCGACAGCTCGTCGACCGGGCCGAGGACCACCTCACCGCGGCCGATGACCGCCCGGCCCGCGAGGCGCTCGATCGGTTCTTCAGTGCGGTCGACGAGGGCGAGGAGGTCGTCTACGGCCGCGAGAAGGTCGAGCGGGCCCTGGAGTTCGACGCCGTCGGGACGCTCCTGCTCTCGGAGTCGGTCCCCGCGGAGGAGACCGGCGATCTGATCGAGCAGGCAGAGGAGATCGAGGCCGACCACGTCCTCGTTCCCACCGACCTCGAACGCGGCGAGCAGTTCGAACAGGCGTTCGGCGGCTACGGCGCGCTGCTTCGCTTCGAGATCGACTAGCGTCTCCCGCTCTCCTGCAGGTATCGGTATCGCTGACGACGAGTACGCTGGCTCCTGGAGGTGCATCCGGTGACTACTTTTCATGGACTGCACGAACCTCAGGGGCTGCAGAGCTGTCAGGAGATAGCTATCTGATTGCCGATCACGTAGTACTCGAACGGGGTATACGAAAACGACCTATGGCACAAGCACACAAACTCGATTGCGAGGCGGCACAGAACGACTGTCGGTTCATCATCCAATCGGAGGACGAGGAGGAGGCGCTCGAACTGGCTCAGCGACACATGCAGGAGTTCCACGGCAAGGACTTCACCGACGAGGAGCTTCGAGAGGGACATCTACAAGTCGTCTAGTAGAGGCGATCAGCCCCAACGGCGTCTCCCCTCGTTCGGTCGCCGGTATCGGCCGACAGGGAACGTCCCGATCGGGCAGCCCTGGCGTTCCTTCGGGTGTCGTGGGTCTGGAACGACGATTCTCGACGGAGAGAGACCGCTCTGTGACCGCCCGTTCTCATCGCGGCACCCCGCGAAACTGCCATCTACAGGTCGGGAAACTCCTGTTGATACGCCGTTCCGTCGAGCCGGTCCTCTCGAAGCGGCCAGAAGGCCAGAAGCGTCGCGGTCTCCCCGGCGACCGCTCGTGAGGTATGGGGGATCTCGGGAGGGATCGCCAACGCGTCGTAGGGTTCGAGTTCGACTCGCTCGCCGTCGACGAGGAAGTCGAGGCGCCCCTCGACGAGCATGTTCATCTGTTCGTACGGGTGCGTGTGGGGCTCGCCGTCCGGCTTTCGGGGACCGATTCGGGAGAAGCCGATCATCTGATCGATGCCGCGAAAGACGACCTGTTCGAACCCGGGCTCCTCGCGATAGGGCGTGACGTTCTGCAGGTCGTGTACGGCAGGAATCGCGGATCGGTCGTAGTCGCGTGGCATGTGCGGACGTCTCGAGTAGCTCAAATAAGACTGCTCGTTCTCGTCCTCCGACGTTCGAAACGGGATTCCTCGAGCGCGGTTCTGCTGGCGCTCGTTCGGCTCGTTTCGGCGGTGTCAGTCCAGTGCCTTCTCGAGTCGGTCGATCAGCCCCGTCGAGCCGACGTGGACCGGCGTCCGCTGGTGGAGGTCGGTCGGTTCGACCGCCAGTAGGGAACGCTCGCCGTTCGAGGACCGCCCGCCGGCACACTCCAGCACGTAGCCGACGGGGTAGCCCTCGAACTGAAGCCGAAGCTTGCCCTCGGGAGCCGACTCGAGCGCCGGATAACCGTAGATCCCACCGTAAGTCAGGATCTGGTTCACGTCGCCGATCATCGAGCCGCCGTATCTGAGCTTCAGGCTCGGGTCGGACTCGACCTCCTCGACGTACGCCGCGAACTCCTCGGGCCAGTCGGGGACGCGCCCGCCGAAGCCGTAGACCGTCGGGTCGTCGGGGAGTTCGACGTCCTCGCGGACCGCCTCGCGCTCGCCGTCCTCGACGACGTACTCCGTGACCTCGCCGTCGACCGCCGCCGCCATCGTCGTGATCGGGCCGTAGAGCACGTAGGCGGCCGCGATCAGGTGATCGCCCGCGGCGGGGAGTGCCTCGTCGTACACTCCCACTATGGTCCCCATCGTGTTGTTGGGCTTGAGGTTCGAGGAGCCGTCGAGCGGGTCGACGCCGACGGAGAGTTCACCTCCCTCCCCCGTCTCGACCACGCCCGCCCGCTCCTCGCTGGCGTACTCGTCGACGCCGTCGATCGCGCCCAATCGTTCCTCGAGCAGGTCGTCGGCGTACGCGTCGGCCGCCATCCGAACCTCGCCGCTGGGGTTGGTCTCGCTGCTCTCGACGCGTCTGCCGGGCAGCGCCGAGCGGATCTCGGGAGCACACCGTGCGACCGTCTCGAGGACCGCTTCGACGGTCGTCTCCGAGCGTGCGTCCATCAGTCGTCAGTCGCGGTTGCGGCCTCGGCTCCGCCGCCCTCGAGCGCCTCCTCGGCGGTCGCGCCCTCGAAGATCACCTTCTCGAGGCCGTCGAGGATCGACTCGGGGTCCTCGCGCTGGAAGACGTTGCGGCCGACCGCCAGTCCGGAGGCGCCGGCGTTCATCGCCTCCTCGACCGTCTCGAGGAACGCCCGGTCGTCGGTCTTCGAACCGCCGGACATGATCACCTTCGTCTTGCCGGCCATCGAGCAGGCGTGCTCCATCGCCTCGGGGCTGCCGGGGTACTTCACCTTCGTGACGTCGGCGCCGAGTTCGAGTCCGAGCCGCGTCGCGTACGATATCACGTCCGGCTTGGTGTCGTTCTTCAGCCCCTGGCCGCGCGGATACGACCACATGACGACGGGCATGTCGTGTTCGCGGGCTCCCTCCTGGATCTCGCGGAACTCCTCGGCCATCTCGACCTCGTGGTTCGAGCCGCCGTAGAGCGTGAAGCCGACGGCGTCGGCGCCCAGTTCGGCGGCGTAGTCGGTCGAGCAGTTCACCGCCGAGTCGTGCTCGCCCATCCAGAGGTTCGAGGTGCCGTTGAGCTTCAACAGCAGGTTCACCTCGTCCTCGTAGGAGGGGTAGTACGCCTCCGCGACCCCCTTCTGGACGGCGGTCGCGGTCACCGCGTCGTGCGTGGCGGTCTCGAAGATCCGTTCGGGATCCATCGTCCCGGGCACCGGTTCGAAGTCGACCGGCCCGTGCTCGAGCCCGTGATCGTACGCCAGGATCAGTATCTTTCCGTCCCGTGCGATCGGGGAGTCGGTCAGTGGAAGCATCTGTTTTGGAGTCGGGTAACATCCTATAAGAATGTACTGCCACCCTCCGGAATCCCGGGCTCTCGTCGCGTCAGTCGCTCGAAAACGAACGATCGTGGAGAGATCTAACTACCGAGATAGTAAACCTCTGACGGCACGCTTAGGAGTGGCGCCGTCGAAGCGCTCCCATGGTTCGAACGATGGACTCGATCGAGCGGGTCGGCGTCGTCGGCGCGGGTACGATGGGCAGCGGGATCGCGCAGGTCGCCGCGACGAACGGCTACGAGGTGAGGATGCGCGACGTCGAGGAGGGTTTCGTCGAGCGGGGGTTCGAGTCGATCGACGACAGCCTGGAGCGGTTCGTCTCGAAGGACCGGCTGAGCAGGGAGGAGGCCGACGCTGCCGTCGAACGCATCACCGGCACGACCGATCTCGCCGATCTCGCGGACTGCGACCTTGTCGTCGAGGCTGCCCTCGAGGAGATGGACGTCAAACGAGAGGTCTTCGCCGACCTCGACGGAATCGTCGACGAGGACGTGGCGCTCGCGACCAACACCTCCACGCTGTCGATCACGACCATCGCGAACGCGACGGACCGCGCTTCACGAGTGGTCGGGCTCCACTTCATGAACCCCGTCCCGATCATGGAGGGCGTCGAGGTGGTCGTCGGCGAGCGCACGGACGAGGAGACCACGGCGCTCGCCCACGCGTTCGCGGAGGCGCTCGGGAAGACCACCTGGGAGTCCGACGACAAGCCCGGCTTCGTCACCAACCGCATCCTGATGCCCTGGATCAACGAGGGGGTCCGTGCGTTCGACGAAGGTGTCGCCACGAGGGAGGACGTCGACGCGGGTATGCGACTGGGGACGAACGTCCCGATGGGTCCTCTGGAGCTCGCCGACCACATCGGGCTCGACGTCTGTCTGAACGCCTCGCGAACCCTGTACGAGGAGCTCGGCGATCGGTACAAACCCGCCTATCTCCTGAAACGGAAGGTCGAGGCGGGCGACCTCGGGAAGAAATCGGGACGGGGGTTCTACGAGTACTAAACCGTGGACCAGCAGGACGAGGAGCCCGCGGCGCTCGCCGACGAGCTTCACGCGGAGCTCGAGGCGACCGAGGAGCTCCCGATCGATCACCGCGCGAACCGGTGGCTCGGCGAGGCCCAGGCGGTCGCAGCAGAGATCCGTGAGGCTCCCGCCGAGACGCGCCGTGAGGGTGCACGGCAGGTGATCGAGCTACTCGAGTCGATCGAGGAGACGGGAAGCGAGGAGGCCGACGAGCGCATCGAACGCGCGCTCTCGCTCGCCGAACGGCTCGCGTGTGATACCGGTTAGCTTCGGGCTCGGTGAAACGGCTGTCGGTCGATCGCTCGGCGCAGTTCGGGGAGCGCCTCGCCGTCGGTCTCGCCGAGCGTCCGGCTGACGATCGCCTGGACCTCCTGGCGCGAGATCTTCACGCCCGTCTCCGAGAGGGCGTCCTCGGGCCGCTCGGAGAGCTCCCGAAGGGTGCCGACCGCGAGCAGGTAGGGGATCGCCCAGGCCGCGAGCCGGTTGCCGTCGGTCTTGGGGACCGCCTGGAGGTAGCGCTGGGCGTCGTCGAGGAACGTGCGCGCGTGGTCCGCTGTCCGCCGGACGACCGTCGCCGACTCTGCGACGTTCTCCTCGGCACAGACCGCCTCCTGGGCGACGCCCTCGCGTTCGAGCCAGTCGGCCGGGAGGTAGACGTTGTTCTCCTCGTGGACGTCGTCGTGGACGTCCTTCGAGATGTTCACCAGCTGGAGCAGCAGGCCGAACGACTCGGCGGTGTCGTAGAGCCGACGTTCGGTTCGATCCTCGACGCCGTCGCGACAGACGAGGTTGGTGATGAGCTTCCCGACGGTGCCCGCGGCGTAGTAGCAGTACTCCTCGAGTTCCTCGCGGCTCTGGATCCGGAGCCCGCCCTCCTCGGCGTAGCGCTCGACGAACAGCGCCATTCCGGAGACGAGCTCACGGACGGGGGGTCGGATCGCCTCCTGGACCGCGGCGGGCTGGCGTTCGAACGCCCGGAGCACGCGGGGAGCCTCCGCGACGACGTTCCAGTCGGCCGAGCGCTCCTCCGCCGCGGGGATCCACGGCTCGACGCGCTCCATGAACGCCGCGACGTCGGTCGGGTCCTCCGGATCGAGCAGCGCGTCGTACGTTCTGAGGATCGCCGTCTGCTCGGTCGGTGGCAGGTGGTTGGCGTCCTCGACGGTGTCGGCGACGCGACAGAGGAGATATCCGACGCAGATGTACGACGACATGGGCTCGTCGAGGACGTCGATGGTGAGCGCGAACGTCCGCGAGACGCCATCGACCGCCTCGTGACACCACTCGAGGTCGGCGGTTTCGGAAAGTGAACTCCGGGAGGATCCAGACATGGCCGTTACCGGTTCTATGCCGCGGAGATAAAAAAACCCACAGGACCTGTGCTCGCCGCCCGAGGGGTTTAGCACTGTCGTTCGTCCGAGGACGGATCACGGCACCGAACCGGACGAAGGCGACGCGAGCGTGCCGAGCGAGCCCCGATCGAACCGAAACCTAAAGCATCGACCATCGAGATTAGGTGGTATGGACTTCAGCCGCTCCGCCGAACAGCGCCAGATCCACGAGATGGTCGCGGAGTTCGTCGACGAGGAGGTCAAACCACGCGCGGGGGAGATCGACGAGAACGACGAGTTCCCCCACGACCTCGTCCGCGAGATGGGCGATCTCGGTTTGATGGGAATGCCGTTTCCCGAGAAGTACGGCGGGGCGGGCCTCGACTACCACTCCTACGCGGACGGGCTCGCCGAGATCTCGAGGGGATCTGGCGGGCTCGGCACCGTCGTCGCCGCCCACACCAGCCTCGCGGGCAACATGCTCTACGAGTTCGGCGACGAGAGCCAGAAGGAGGAGTACCTGGTGCCGCTCGCGGAGGGGCGAGAGGTGGGGGCGTTCGCGCTCTCGGAGGCCGGCGCGGGGAGCGACGTCCCCGCGATGGAGACCCGTGCCGAGAAGGACGGCGACGAGTACGTCGTCGACGGCGGGAAGCTCTGGATCTCGAACGGCTCGGTGGCGGAGACGATCACGCTGTTCGCGAAGACCGACCCCGAGGCCGGCAGCCGGGGGATCTCCTCCTTCGTCGTCCGGCCCGAGGAGGACGACGGCTTCCACGTCGAGGGCACCGAACACAAACTCGGCGACAAGGGCTGTCCGACCGCCGAACTGCGTTTCTCGGGGATGCGAATCCCCGAGTCCCGTCTGATCGGCGAGGAGGGTCGCGGCTTCGTCCAGGCACTGAAGACCCTGAACGGCGGGCGCATCACCATCGCCGCCCGCGGAGTCGGCCTCGCGCAGGCCGCGCTCGACGACGCTCGCGAGTACGCGGGCGAACGCGAGCAGTTCGACCAGCCCATCGGGGAGTTCCAGACGATCAAACACAAGCTCGCGGACATGGACACCAAGCTCCGGGCCGCGCGCCTGCTGATGCACGACGCCGCCGACCGGAAGATCCGCGGCGAGGAGTTCAGAAAGGAGGCCGCCCAGGCGAAGCTCTACGCCAGCGAGATCAGCAGGGAAGTCGCGAACGAGGCGATCCAGATCCACGGCGGCTACGGCTACACGCGGGACTTCGACGTCGAGCGCTACTATCGCGACGCGAAGCTCAACGAGATCTACGAGGGGACAAGCGAGATCCTGCGCAACACGATCGGCGACTCGGTGCTCGACTGACCGGATCGGTCCATCCGTCGCCGAGCGCTCGACGATCGGCCACCACCCCTGCCCCGGATCGCGAGCAGGAGCTGATCCCGATCGACGGGTTTGCCTTCCACCACCACGAACGGCTGGTATGAACGAGACGAGCGAGACGGCCGCCGAGTACTACGAGACCGACGCCGAGCGCGTCCTCGAGTTCGCGCGTGACGGCCGCCGGGCCTCGATCGCGCAGGACCGCTCGGGCTACGCGATGCTGATCGTCCGCGACGGGGCGGGCGAGGAGCGAGAGCGGTACTACGGCTTCGAGATGGCGCTCGATCACGCCGCCGAACTGCTGGGGGACGATCCGAACGATCTCCCGGTCCCGGACGCCGCCGCGGACATGGGAATGTAAGTAGGTAGAGGATAAATTCCGGCAGTCCTATAGGCACTCCTCGTCTAGGGGTGACGATGACAGGTGTTCGAATCGCTGGCACGGGTCATACGCACTTCGGCAAGTTCCCCGAGCGAACCGCTCGGGACATGTTCGCCGAGGCCAGCGACGGCGCGATCGAGGATGCGGGGATAGCGCGCGGAGAGATTCAGGAGCTCTTCTACGGCAACTTCATGGGCGAGGTCGCCGAGGACCAGGGCCACCAGGGGCCGCTGATGGCGGAGATCGCCGGCGTCCACGGCGCGGCGACCCGCTTCGAGAGTGCCTGTGCCTCGAGCGGGGCTGCCGTGCGCGAGGCGGTCCGGAACGTCCGCAACGGCGAGGTCGACGTGATGCTCGTCGGCGGCGCGGAACGCATGACCAACCTCGGCACCGCGGGCGCGACGAAGGCGCTCTCGATCGCCGCGGACGAACTGTTCGAGATCCGCGCGGGGATGAGCTTTCCCGGCGCGTACGCGCTGATGGCTAACGCCTACTTCGAGGAGTACGGCGGCTCGCGCGAGGACCTCGCGCACGTCGCGGTGAAGAATCACGCCAACGCGCTCGAGAACGACTACGCACAGCTCCAACGCGAGATCACCGTCGAGGAGGTGCTGGAGGCGCCGCCCGTCGCCGAGCCGCTCGGGCTGTACGACGCCTGCCCGATCAGCGACGGCGCGAGCGCGATAGTGCTCGTCAGCGACGAGTACGCGGAGGAGCACTCGCTCGACGCTCCGGTCGCGATCACCGGCAGCGGCCAGGGCGGCGACCGGATGGCGCTGGCCGATCGGGAGTACCTCGCGCGGACGCCCGCCGCCGAGGACGCCTCGAACGAGGCGTACGCCGACGCCGGGATCGACGCCGACGACGTCGACGTCGCCGAGGTTCACGACTGCTTCACCATCGCCGAGGTGCTCGCGATCGAGTCGATCGGCTTCTACGAGCCCGGCGAGGGGATCACGGCGGCGCGCGAGGGCGAGACGACCGCCGACGGTGACCGACCCGTGAACCTCTCGGGCGGTCTGAAGGCGAAGGGCCACCCCGTCGGCGCGACGGGCGTAAGCCAGGTCATCGAGGTCGCAAGCCTGCTCACCGGCGACCACCTCAACAGCGACGCCGTCCCGGACGCTGAGACCGGTCTGGTCCACAACGCCGGCGGCACCGTCGCTAGCACGACGGTCCACGTGTTGGAGGTGGCGAAATGAGCGAACAGACCGACGAGGGGTACGACGAGTGGCTCGAGGCGATCGCCGAGGGCGAGGCCTACGCCTTCGAGTGTCCGAACGGTCACGGCTCGCTCCCCCCGAGACGGCGCTGTCCGGAGTGTGGCGATCCGGAACTCGAACGCCGCGACCTTCCCGACAGCGGCACCGTCGACACGCTCACCACGATCCACGTCGCCACGCCCGACTTCGTCGACGACGCGCCCTACACGGTCGCGATCGTCGACTTCGGACTGGTGCGCCTGACCGGCCAGCTCCGGGGCGTCGAGGATCCCGAGGAGGGCATCCGCGTCGCCGCCGGCGTCGAGGAACGCGAGACGACGGGCGACGACCTACTCGTTTTTCGCCCCGCGTAGCTCCTCGCGAACGACGCCGACGAACTCGCGGGGGTGCTCAGCGTGTGGAAGCAGCCGCGCCCGATCGATCACCACGAGCCGAGCGTCGGCGGTCTCCGCTAGCGTCCGGCCCTGGCGAAGCGGCGTGATGTCGGCCTCTCGGCCCCAGATCAGGGTGGTCGGCACGTCGAGTCCCGAGAGCTCCTTGCCGAGGTCGATCGGCCGGTTGAGGAAGCCGCTGATGAACGATGCGGGCGCGTAGCGCGCCCCCGGCTGGTGGGCGCTCGTCCACTCGTACTCCCGTTTCTCCTCGCTGAAGTTCTCCATGTCGTAGTAGCCGTGATCCGCGCTGAAGTACCGGATCGCCGGTTTGCTCGTGACGAGGTTGTAGATCGCGGTGCCGACGACGGGGGCCCGCAGCAGCGATCGGAGGGCGGGTCGCTGCGTGGGCATCGCCGTCGTCGTCGGACAGACGAGGAGGAGCCGCGAGAAGCCGGCGTCCTCGGCGGCCTCGACGGCGTAGGCAGCCGACAGCGAGGAGGCCAGGCAGGCGGCGTCCTCGGTCGTGTCGCGTGCGAACTCGGCGACGAACTGTACGTACAGTGACCCCGAGTAGAGCAGCGGCGGACGCTCCGAGAGCCCGAAGCCGGGCAGGTCGGGTGCGACGACGTGGTACTCCTCGGCGAGCGCGTCGAAGACCTCCTCGAACTCCCGGCTGGAGGCGGCGGCGTTGACGCCGTGGATCAACAGCAGGTCGGGGTTGTCGGGGTTGCCCGCCTCGGTGTAGGCGACGTCGATGCCGCGCCAGCGGTAGGTGTGCTGGCGTCCCGACAGGGCGGGCTCGAGCGATCCTGCGTTTCCGGCGAGAGTGCGATTAGCGACGGCGGTGAGGCCGACCGCGGCCGCGGCACCACCGACCAGTCGTCGAAGCTTCATACCTCGTTCGTCGGTCGCCAGGGCCTTAACGCTGGTCGGACGGCGAACTCACGTTTCACTCGTAGTAGTAGCGTAAAATAGCCGAGTGACGTTCATCGACCCCGACCGTTCTGCCGGGAGAGCGGATTCCTGGAGGTGTACTGGATAGAGGGCGCGTATTCAGCAAGCGATTGTCCTCAATTGTAGTGGATGAAGGGCTATTAATGCGAGTGTATATCATTGAGGTTTTTAAATAACAGACCGATACAAAGCCAATGGTAACAATTGGTCAGGTCGTTCTTAGCGTAGCAACGGTACTCCTAAGTGTACTCCTCAGTGGCTTCCTCAGCTGGAGAATTTCAAAGGGGAAGCTTCAGATGAAGTATGAATGGGAGCGATATAGTGACGCTGAGGAATGGTGTGATGAGTTCATTCGGCTAATTCGAGAATTACAAGCAAATTATGAATACAAGTATCGGGTCTTGGATTCAAATATACAGAATTCTGGAGGTTGGATTCCAGGGAATGATCTGGACGAATACGGCTCAAGGGTGATGAAGCATCTAGCCAACAGACCGCCTCTTATATTCAATTTGATCGGAAAACGAGACGAAGGAGAAGTTGGAATATCCGATAATGCAGGCGCTATATCCCTATATTGTGGTATTCTCGCGGACGAAAACCTTCGAAGCATGGATGATGAGGTATCAGAAACGATGGCGGAATTGAAGGACGATCTCTACAATCCATGTGAGGATTTGATTAATGAAGTAATGGAACTCAGAAACGAGGATCTACAAGCAGACTTCAAAGAGTGATCCCCCGGGTACTGAACACAGCCTCTGCATTCAGTACGATATTTTTGGGCAGCTTCCCTACGGGGTCGATAGTTTATCCGGTAACGCCTGTTACCGATGTGGCGGCGTCTCCTCGCGCGCGTCGAGACAGCGTTCGAGCGGCGTCACGATCTCGTCGGCGACCGTGTACGGGTCGATCTCGCGGGCGGCGATTCGGTCGACCACCGACTCGATGCCGCCCCGACGCTCGAGTTCGTCCTCGAGCAGGTGGCCGGCGTCCTCGCGCAGTAGCGTCCGAACCTCCTCGGCGTATCGTGCGCGCGCCTTCTCCTCGAGCGCCCCCGACGACTCCAGGTACTCGCGGTGGGCCGCGAACGTCTCCAGGAGGTCGTCGATCCCCTCGCCGCTCGTCGCGACGGTCTCGACGATCTCCGGCTTCCAGCCGTCGTCCCCGTCGTTGCGGCCCTCGAGCATCTCCGAGAGCTGTTTCACGGTTCGATCGGCGCCGGCCATGTCGGCCTTGTTGACGACGAAGACGTCGCCGATCTCGAGGATGCCCGCCTTCAGCATCTGGATGTCGTCGCCGCTCTCGGGCTGGACGAGCACCGCGACCGTGTCGGCGGTACGGACGATGTCGACCTCGTTCTGTCCGGCGCCGACGGTCTCGACGATGATCCGGTCCATCCCGAAGGCGTCGAACGCCTTGATCGCGTCACCGGTCGCCGTCGACAGTCCCCCTAACTGCCCGCGCGCGCCCATCGAACGCACGAACGTGTCCATGTCGCCGGTGGTCGAGGCCATCCGGATGCGGTCGCCGAGCACCGCGCCGCCCGTGTACGGCGAGGAGGGGTCGACCGCGATCACGCCCACCGTGAGCCCCTCTTCCCTGTAGCTGAGCGCGAGCTTATCGACGAGCGTCGACTTGCCCGCGCCGGGGCTGCCGGTGATGCCGATCACCTCCGCGTCGCCGGTGTGCTCGTGGAGTCCCGCGACGAGGTCGCGATAGCCCGGCGCGCGGTTCTCGATCTTCGTGATCGTGCGCGCCAGCGCCCGGTGTTTGCCGGCCAGCAGCTGCGTGACTAGGTCGTTCTCGCTCTCGCCCGTGCTCATCGTTCGGGAGCGTTCTCGCGGACGAACTCGATCGTCTCCTTCATCGGCGTGCCCGGTCCGAAGATCGCGTCGACGCCCTTCTCCCTCAGCGGCTCCTTGTCCTTCTCGGGGATCACGCCGCCGACGATGATCAGCGTGTCCTCGAAGGCGTCGTACTCCTCGAGCCCCGCGACGATCTTCGGGATGAGCGTGTTGTGCGCCCCCGAGAGGATGGAGATTCCGAGCACGTCGACGTCCTCCTGGACGGCGGCCTGGACGATCTCGTCGGGCGCGTTGTGCAGCCCCGAGTAGATCACTTCGAACCCCGCGTCCCGAAACGCTCGCGAGATGACGTGTGCACCCCGATCGTGGCCATCGAGGCCGACCTTCGCGACGAGACAGCGGATCGCCCGCTGGTCGCCTTCGACGCTCACGCAACCCACCTCCGATCCGACGATCGGTTCATGTGCCCATTTCCCAACCGAGAACTTTCACTTTAACGGATGTCCGTGACGGTCTTCGCACCCCTCGAAGTAACTTCATTCGGTTACCTCGTGCGGGAATCCGTCCCGAATACGGTTTCTGACAAGGGTAATGCCTCTCGGCCGTATATCCCTCCTGTGGCCATCTCTCTGGACGTTTCGGGCCTCCGACGACTCGAGCTCTCCGTCAGCGAGGTGACCGGAGCGGTCGGAGACTCGATCACGGTGTTGCCGATAGTGGTTGCGATGGCGGCACTGACCGAGATCTCGCTCCCGCACGTGCTGTTGGCCTTCGGCGTCTTCCAGATCGTCTGGGGAGTCCGCTACGGCCTTCCGATCTCGGTCGAGCCGATGAAGGCGCTCGCCGCGCTCGCGATCGCCGGCGCGCTGAGCTACGCCGAGCTCGCGCTCGCCGGCCTCGTCCTCGGGGTCGTCCTGCTCGGGATCGGCACTACCGGAGCGCTCGCCGAGGTGGAACGGTGGATCGGCGAGCCGGTGATCCGGGGGGTGCAGTTCGCCGTCGCCCTCCTCCTGCTCGAGACGGGGGCAGGGCTCGCGCTCGAGGACCTCACCCTCGCGGCCGCGGCGGCCGTCATCGCGCTGGTCGCGATCGCGCTGGGACGCAGACGGGCGAGCGCGCTCGTCGTGCTGTTCGTTGGAATGGCTATCGCACTCGCGACCGCGGGCGTTCCGTCGCCGCGGCTTCCCGGCGCCCCGCCGCTACCGGCGATCGCGGGGGCGCTCACGTGGCGGACCGCCGACGGCGTCTTCGCCCAGTTGGCGATGACGATCGGCAACGCGGCGCTCGCGACCTCGCTTCTGTTCTCCGATCTCTTCGACCGGGAGGTCCCGGCCGACGAGCTCTCGACGAGCATGGGCGTGACGAACCTGCTCGCGGTTCCGGCCGGGGGGATCCCGATGTGTCACGGCTGTGACGGCGTCGCCGGGAAGTACGAGTTCGGCGCGCGGACGGGCGGCGCGAACCTCGTCCTCGGGGTCGGCTATCTCGCCCTCGTCCCGTTCGCCTCGGCGGCGTTTCTCGGCGCCTTTCCGGTCGCGATGCTCGGCGTCCTTCTCGTGATGATCGCCGTCTCGCTCGGCGCGAGCGTCCGGAGCTCGTCGAATCTCGCGCTCTCGGTCTCGATCGGGCTGCTCGCGCTCGTCTGGAACCTCGGCGCCGCCTTCGTGCTCGGTATCGTCGTCCACCTGGCGATCGAGCGCGCGAGACGGGGAGCCTGACCCAGTTCAGCGCTCGGCGGGGACGGCGGTGGTCGACTGGATCCAGGCGTTGTCGTTCTCCGCGTCCTGGATCAGGAAGATCGTGCTCGAGCCGTGGAGGTACTCCGTGTAGCGATAGCGCTCCGTCTCCGCGCGTTCACGCTCCATCGGATCGGCCCTCGACGATCGGTTTCTCGCTCATTATTTCAGCTAGGAAATGGTTGTGTATAAGCTTTCTAGGGTCTGGAATCCTCCCGCAGTCAGTCGGTTCGCGGGATCGCGTACGCGCCGACGAGCAGGAACGCGACGGCCAGGCCGGCCAGGACCGCCAAGTCCGCGAGCCACGGATCGCCGGTCGACGTCACCGCCCGCACGCCGCGTGCGAAGTACGTCAACGGCAGGAGGTCGATCAGCGGGCCCATCCACTCGGGCAGCAGCGCCGGCGGGACGAACGTCTCCGCGAGAAAGAGCATCGGCAGGGCGACGGTGTTCGCGGCGGCGATCACGCCGTCCTGGGAGTCGGCGACCCGCCCGAGGATCGCGCCGAACCCGCAGAACAGCGCCGTCCCCAGCGCGACGAACGGGACCAGCAGCGGCGAGGGGACGAACTGCGCGTCGGTGATCAGCAGGAGGACGACGAGGAGGACGGCGCTCGCCGCCCCCACGAGGACGACGTTGACGAGCGTGTGCGCGAGCAGCCACTCGGTACGCGAGAGCGGCGTCGTCGCCAGCTTCTCGAAGCGGGTGCCCTCACGGTGGCGCGCGACGGTACTCCCGACCCGCGAGAGCGGCGTGAACATCACGACCACGGCCAGATAGCCCGCGAGGTAGTACTCGGGAGGTTCGGTGAACAGCCCGCCGCCGGTCGGGTCGGTCCGCACGAGCGCGCCGAAGATCACGATCAGGATGACGGGGAAGAAGAAGGTGAAGAAGACGGCGGTCCGTCGGCGGACGAACGAGTGCCACGCCGCGCCGAACTCCGCACGGATCCGGGCGGTCGCGCTCATCGCGCTCCACCCGTCTCCGCGAGGGGGTTCCGTGCATGCGTCTCCGCGTCCCGTTCGCCCGCGAGCGCGAGGTAGACGTCCTCCAGCCCGGATTCGGTCCAGGTCAGCGACTCGTACTCGATGCCCGCGCGTTCGAGCGCCGCGACCGCCTCGCCGATCTCCCGAGGGCGGATCCCGTGGACGACCAGCCGCCGATCGTCCGCCGAGACGCGATAGCCGCTTCCGGCGAGCGCGTCGGTCCCGGCGTCGGTCTCGACGATCAGACGGCTCTCGCCGCCGTGTTCACGTACGAGTTCGGACGGCGAGCCGACCTCGACCAGCCGCCCGTCCGCGAGCAGGCCGACGCGGTCGGCGAGGCGTTCGGCCTCCGCCATGTCGTGAGTCGTCAGGAACACCGTCGTCCCGCCGGCGGCCAGCCTCGCGATCAGAGTTCGGAGATCGCGCCGGCCCGCGGGATCGATCCCCGTCGTCGGTTCGTCGAGGAAGAGCACCTCGGGATCGTTCACGAGCGCGGTCCCCACGCAGACGCGACGCTGCTGACCGCCCGAGAGCTTCTCGTACCACGTGTCGGCGTCATCGGCCATCCCGACCTCCGCGAGGACCTCCCCGACCGGCCGGGAGTCGTCGTAGAGCCCCGCGTAGTACTCCAGAAGCTCGCGCGCGGTGAGCCGCCGCGGCGGGGAGAACGACTGTGGGAGCAGCGCGATCCGCGAGCGGTCCACCTCGGCGGGCGGTGAGCCGAGCACCGACGCCCGCCCGCCGTCCGGCTCGGTGGTGCCGGTGAGCGCGCGCACGAGCGTCGTCTTCCCCGCGCCGTTGGGGCCGATGAGCGCGAACACCTCCCCCCGTTCGACCGAGAGCGAGACGCCGTCGAGCGCGAGGGCTCCGTCGTACTCACGGCGGAGGTCCTCGGCGACGAGCAGGTTCTGCATGTCCGAAGCCAGCGGCGGTACGGACCTAAGGGGTTCGATCCGCTACCGACTTTGCTGGTAGCGGTTCCGGAGGACGATGGCCGTGGCATTCATCGTCAGTAGCACGACGAGGAGCGTCACGACGCCGGCGGCCAGAACGCCGTAGCGGAAGTCCGTCTCGATCTGCGTCGACCACGTGAGGATCTGTCGGGGCATCGCGCCGGTTCGGCTGAAGAAGGATTCCGGCGAGACGCGCACGACGGCCGGGACGCCGATCATCAACAGGGGAGCTGTCTCGCCGATCGCCCGCCCCAGCGCGAGGATCGTCCCCGTGAAGATGCCAGCCATCGACTCGGGAAGCACGACGTTCCGAACGGTCTGCCACTTGGTCGCCCCCATTGCATACGAGGCGTTGCGTCGGGAGTCGGGCACCGACCGGATCGCCTCCTGAGTCGAGATGATCACGATCGGCAGGATCAGCAGCCCGACGGTGAACCCGGCGACGACGGCGGTGCCGACGCCCATGTTGAGGAGATTGATGAAGATCGCCAGCCCGAGAACCCCGTATACGACCGAGGGCACACCCGCGAGGTTCGCGATGTTGATCTCGATGAGTTCGATGAAACGACCCAGCTTACCGCCGGAGGGCGCGTACTCCTCGAGGTAGACCGCCGCGGCGATCCCGACGGGAAACGCCGAGACGACGATCACGATGAGGATGAGGACGGAACCGACGAGCGCTGGGTAGATGCCCGCCTCGACCGCCGTCGTGGAGTGTACCCCGGTGAGGAAATCGCGATTGAGCCACGTCTCCGGACCAGCAAAGTCTGCGAGGTCGGCGATCGCCGTCCCCGCGAGGATGCCCGCGACGACGACGACCGGGAACGCGAACCCCGAGGTGCCCTCTCCCTGACGGAGAACGCGATCGACGTACATCACCAGTGCCCCGACGACGGGGGAGACGGCGATGACCCAGGTAGCCGGAAGGACGCCAGCGACGGGCCCGATTACGAGGCCGAGGCCAGCGGCGACCAGCACGACTGCGAGGGCGATCGTCCCGGCGCGAGTGCTCTCGCGTCCCTTCCGGACGTACCAACCCGCGAGCGTCGCGATCGGGAGGGCAAAGGTCAACAGGAACATGACCGTCACCGTCGGTAGCGCAGGGGCTGAGAGGACGAGGTTCCGGAGGCTCGGGAAGAGCCCCGGGACCCCGACGAGTGCGAGGATGGTGCCACCAACGAGGAGGACGGTACGTTCGTCGGTTGCGTTCGGTCTGATCCGCTCGTGTGCCCGAACGAGCGCGACGACGATCGCCAGCGCGACGACGAAGCCGAACCACATTCGGGGGGGAGCGACGTGTCGGAACAGCAGCCAGACGCCGCCCGCAAAGAGGCCCATGACGATCGGGAGTCCGAGTGCGGTGTAGGCGACCCGTCCGGCTGCGGGGTCCCGGCGATAGTAGTACGCACCCAGTCCCAGCATGGGCAGGAGGACCGTCCCAGTGAACGTCAACAGCCACCCTGGATCGGCCGACAGCGGGGCGAACGCGTCGTTGAACACGTACAACAGAAAGACGAGCATCAGAAACAGCGCGAGTGCCGTCGCACCCAGACAGCCCCACTTGAACAGCCGGCCCGTCGTGCGGTCGATCGATCCGGCGTCGCCGAACCACTTGCCGACGTCGGTGGCGTCGCTCGCCATTATCGAGACACCCCCGTTCGGACCGCTTCGTGTCCCATCATTGGTACTCCTCCCGGTAACGCGCCGCGATGCGGTTGCTCAGCAGGTTCATCGTAAAGGTGATGACGAACAGCGTCAGCCCGATCGCGAACATGCTGTAGTACTCCGGCGAAGCACCCGTCGCGTCGCTCGTGACTGCGTTGACCATCGCCGCGGTCATCGTACGACCGGAGCTCGCGAGACTGCCGAACGGATCGAGCGGGTCGAACAGGTTGGTCTGGAGCCCGGCAGCCATGACGACGATCATCGTCTCACCGATCGCACGGCTGAGTGCGAGGATGTACGACGAGAAGACGCCCGAGACCGCAGCTGGAATCACGATCCCGGTCGAGACCTGGAACTTCGTCGCGCCCATTCCGTAGCCGGCCTGACGCAGCGAATCGGGAACGGCGCTCATGGCGTCCTCCGAGAGCGACGAGACCATTGGCACGATCAGGATCCCCACCATGACTGACGCACTGAGCAGGTTGAACGTGCCGAGTGGGAGCCCCGCGGCGCGGAGCCACGGGGTGAGATAGACCAGCGCGAGGTAGCCGTAGACGACCGTCGGGATCCCCGCGAGGATCTCGAGGGCCGGCTTGAGCACTGACCGCATCTGCGGGCTGGCGTACTCCGAGAGGTAGACGGCGGCGGCCGTCCCGATCGGAATCGCGACCAGCGCGGAGACCACGGTAACCGTAAGCGTCGCGCTCACGAGCGGCCAGACGCCGTACTGGCCGCTTCGTGGCTCCCAGTTGGTTTCGGTCAGAAACGAGACGACGTCGACCGCTTCGAACCCGAAGAAGGTGATCGTATCATACGTGAGCGTGACGAGGATACTGAGCGTGACCAGCACCGTCAACGCGGCGCACGAAAACAACAAGAGCTTGATCAATCGTTCTTGTATTCCACGGCCGACCGAACCGTAGGTTATTGACTCACTCGCTGTGCCTGAGTTTCCGCTCATCGTCGAACCATGTCTAATATCTATCGTATTCGTGTGATGCTGTTCGTTCCCGATTCAGACCGCGGGCGAAACGGACGCTGAAATGGGATGTCGGTCGCTCCGTCGTCGCGTGCAGCCCGTCGATTACTGGTACTCTTCGAGCGTCGAGAGGTTCTCGTCTACTTGCTCGGAGTTCGACGGAACGTAGCCGATCTCCTCGCCGATGAACGACTCGTCGGAGTTATCGAGGTAGTACTCCGTGAACGCGTAGACCTGTTCTTTCTCGCTGAGCGAGTTCCCACTCGGGTAGATGAACAGCGGCCGCGCCATCGGGTAGTCGCCGGCCTGTGCGGCTTCGAGGCTTGGCTCGACCGGCTCATCGCCCTCGCTTTCCGCGACGGCGAGCGCCTTGACGCGGTCCTGGTTCTCCTGATAGTACGCGAAGCCGAAGTAGCCGATCGAGTACTCGTTGTTTTCTAGCCCTTCGACGATGATGTTGTCGTCCTCGGTCGGTTCGTAGTCGCTGCGGTGGTTGCCGGCCTCGCCGACGACGTTCTCGGTGAACCAGTCGAAGGTACCGGAGGTGTCGTCCGGACCGAACAGCTCGAACTCCTCGTCGGGCCAATCGGAGTTGACGTCGGCCCACGTCTCCGCACCGCCTTCCTGCCAGATCTGGGCCATCTGATCGTAGGTCATGCTGTCGACCCAGTCGTTGTCGGGGCTGACGGCCATCGTCAGCGCGTCGCCGGCGACCTGGAACTCGACGGGTTCGACGCCGTTCTCCTCACAGCTCGCGGATTCTTCCTCCTTGATCGGTCGCGAGGCACCGTTGATGTCGGAGTTACCCGGACAGAAGTGGTTCTCGAAGCCGCCGCCGCTTCCCGTGGAGTCAACGGTCACGTTGACGTCGGGGTTCTCCTCCATGAAGTTCTGTGCCATCTGGTCCGAGATGGGAAACACCGTGCTCGATCCGGTGACGATGACCTCGCCCGAGAGGTCGCTATCGCCGTTTCCGCCCCCGCCGCCGAGTCCCTCGTCACCTGAACCATTATCGCTCGACCCCTCGTTGTTAGCACAGCCAGCGATCGAGAGTGCGAGCGCAGTCCCCCCCGCCGCGAGCACGTTTCGACGCGACACCGCTCCGCTTCGCCCGTCGGCTTGATCGTCCGTCATCACTCGAGACGTTTCGGCGATTGGTTAAGTACGATGCTATGATATATATATATCAGATGGGAAGGCTCCGGACGGCTAACCATCGGTATTCGCTCCGGGTCGATCGCGAGGGAGAGGTGACGAGAACTGCCGTTATGAGGATCTTCGACGGGTCGAGGGCGAAGTACGGATTTCGGATTGGACTCCGTACGTGTCCCGAATTCAACCGGTCATCGACCGATCGACGGACGGCGGTGTCGACCGGATCTCGAACTATATATCGACCGGGCCGGGACGGCGGCCGGAGTCCGACCATCGACGTCCCGTGCGACGACCGGATCGCATCCCGAAGGAATGGCCGCCACGGTGAGCGTTTAGGTACTGGGATCCGAGGAGCCACCATGGAGTACCACAGTCTCGGTTCGACCGGCACCGACGTCTCGAAGCTGTGTTTCGGCACGTGGCGCTTCGGAAAGGAGAGCAACGGCACCGTCGAGACCAGCAGGGAGGAGGCACACGATCTGCTCGATACCGCATGGGATCACGGGATCAACTTCATCGACACCGCGAACGTCTACGGCACCCCACACGGGACCAGCGAGGAGTACATCGGTGAGTGGCTCGCCGAGCGCGACCGGAGCGACTTCGTGCTCGCCTCGAAGGTCTACTTCCCGTTCGACGGCTGGGGCGAGCCCGGACCGAACGACTCCGGTCTCGGTCGAAAGCACATTCGCGAGCAGATCGAGGGGACGCTCGATCGGCTGGGAACGGACTACCTCGACGTCTACTACATCCACCGCTGGGACGAGGAGACGCCGATCGAGGAGACGCTCGACGCGCTCGACACGCTCGTCGATAAGGGGAAGGTCAACTACCTCGGCGCCTCGACGATGGCCGCCTGGCAGCTGACGAAGGCGCTCTGGAAGTCGGAGGTCGAGGGCTTCGAACGCTTCGACGTCACCCAGCCGCTGTTTCACGCCGCCTACCGCGACGACGTCGCCGACTACCTCGAGGTCTGTGCGGATCAGGACCTCGCGGTCTGTCCGTACTCGCCGCTCGCGGGCGGCTTCCTCACCGGAAAGTACGAGAAGGAAGGCGAGGAGGTCGTTGGCCCCGAGGGATCGCGCGCCGACCTCGACGAGCGCTTCGAGGACTACTACGTCTCCGATCGAGGGTGGCACGTGCTCGACGAGATCCGCACGGTCGCCGACGAGGTCGACGCCACCCCCGCACAGGTCTCGTTGCGCTGGCTGATCGACCAGGAGGAGTTCTCGTGTACGCCGATCGTCGGTGCACGCACGACCGACCAGCTAGAGGAGAACGTCGGTGCGGTCGAGGTCGACCTCTCGCGCGAGCAGCGCGAGCGCATCGACGACGCGCGCTACGAGGAGGAAGGCCGGCGCTTCGGCCACTAGCGGTCCCGTCCTCCTCGTTCCCAACGTTCCCTCGGGTCGTCGGGCGGCTCCCGCTCGGACTCGGGTTCGTGCTCGCGCTTGAACGGCCGCCAGTAGAGCAGCGCCACCGTCGCCAGGAAGATCGCGGTCCCGGCGACGTAGGACTGGAGGCTCGTCGCCGCCGCGGCGCCGGCGCTGCCGAACGCGCCGACGAAGATCGGCGCGATCAGCGGCCAGACACAGGAGAGACACGAGAACAGTCCGACGACGCCACCGATCGCCGATCCGGCCGCGTCGAGCAGCGTCGCGTAGACGAGGTAGGCGAGCGCGGCGTAGCCGACGACGAGGAAGGGGACGAGCGTGAAGCGCACGAGCGTCCCGTTGTACGCGAGGACGGGTCCGACGCCGGGCGTGAGCATCGAGACGTCGAAGCCGGTGGGCGCCTCGGGGTGGGCCGTCCAGAGCATCCCGCCGAGGACGAACAGCGCGAGGAGGTAGACGCCGGCGACGACGCCCACGAGCCGGCGGTGGCGGCGCTCGCGGGCGACGGGATCGGTCCGCACGATCGCCCAGAGGCCGACGTTGATCCAGACGAACGGGTAGACGAGGCCGAACGGGTCGTCGACGCTCGCGCCGGAGGCCAGCAGGTATGCGGCGACGAGCAGGACCTCGGCGTTGACGAGCGCCGCCCCGTAGAGCAGCGTCGACGTTCGGGGCTGGAAGCGCTCGGGGAGCCATCGGAGGGCGTCGGGCGTCTCGTGTCCGGTCTCGATCATAGGACCAGTGCGTCGGCGATGATCGCGAACAGCAGCATCCCGAGGTAGGCGTTCGAGGCGTGGAACGACCGCATCGCCGCACCCCGGCTCTGCTCGCGGTGCAGCCGCAGTACCGCCCAGAGGAACACGCCGCCGAAGACGACGCTCGTCGCCGCGAACAGCCAGCCGAGGGTGTCGACCGCGGCGAGCAGGCTCGCGCCGATCAGCGTCGCCCCGAGATAGACGACGATCTGCTTTCGGGTGGTGCGCTCGCCCCGAACCACGGGCATCATCGGGAAGCCGCCGCGCTCGTAGTCGTCCTTGTAGGCGAGCGCGAGGTTGTAGAAGTGCGCGGGCGTCCAGCAGAAGATCACGCCCGCGAGCACGAGCGCGGGCAGGCCGATCTCGCCGGTGGCGGCGGCCCAGCCGATCAGCGCGGGTAGCGCGCCCGCCGCGCCGCCGATCACCGTGTTCTGGACGGTGTTCGGCTTCAGCACGAGCGTGTAGATCACGCTGTAGAAGACGATCGCCGTCAGCCCGAGCACGGCGGCGAGCGCGTTGACGAAGACGTAGAACGTCGCGAGCGAGGCGATCCCCAACAGGGTGCCGAACGCCAGGGCGTTGCGTACGGAGACGACGTCCGTCGCGAGCGGCCGGTCGGCGGTGCGCTGCATCCGCCGGTCGACGTCGCGTTCGAGCACGTGATTGAAGGTACCGCTCGCGCCGATCGCGAGGACGCCACCGGAGAGGGTGGCGACGATCGTTCCGACCGAGAGCGCTGGGCCGGCCGCGAGCGCCATCGCCGCGGCCGCGACCAGACAGAGCAGCCACATCAGCCGCGGTTTCATCAGGCTGAAGTACGCCAACAGCGTCGTGCGAACTCCGTTTTCGGTCGACATCGACTCGACGGCCGTCGGTTCGCCGGTCGTCGGCGTGTCGGGGTCGCCCGTCTTGGTCAGCGGCTCGTCGCGCTCGCGCGTGGGGAAGCGTCGTTCGAGCGTCCACGCCAACGCCACGAGCAGTCCGCCGAAGATGGCCGTTCCGACCAGTAGATGGATCGCAGAGATCGTCGCGGGAGTACCGGCGGTCGCGGCGAGCGCGCCGATCCCGATCTGGACGGGGTAGAGCACTGCTGAGAGCGCGAGCGCCGCGCGGATCCTCGTCGAGGGCTCCGCTCGGAAGCCGACGACGGCGGTGACGAGCACGCCCAGTCCGACGACCAGCGCAACGACCCGGTGGAGCCACGCCAGCGTCGCGGCGCCGCCGTCGGGGAGCAGGCTGCCGTGACAGGCGGGCCAGGTCGGACACGCGGCGGCGGCGTCGGTCAGCGCGGTCGTCGCGCCGACGATCACCAGGAGGTAGACCCCCATCGTCGTGACGGCGAGCAGGGGGAGAAATCGGCTCCGGGCTCGCGGTTCCATAGTCACGTCTACCGGAGCTTTCGGCCCGGCGTACTTAGGCTCCGCGGTCGGTTCCTCCGGGGCGAAACGCACAGATTTATGCCCGTTCTCGCAAAGGACGGCGTATGGAACGGACCCGGAGTGCCCTTATACTGACGTTCTGTATCGGGCTGCTGGCAGCCGCGGCCGAGCCCGCCGCGGCCGCCAACTCGGTCAACGACCAGCTCATCAGCGATCTGAACAACGTACTCCTGTACGCCGCGATTCCGATCACGCTTCTCACCCAGGCGGCGCTCTTCTACGCGATCTACAAGTTCCGAAAGAACGACGAGCCGAACCCGACGAAGGAGAACCGCCGGCTCGAGATCACGTGGACCGTCGCGACCGCGATCGTCCTGCTGTTCGTCGGCCTCGCCTCCTACCAGGTGATGGCCAGCCCCTTCATCGAACACCAGCAGAACGACACGCCGGCCGAGGACGCAGTCGAGATCGACGTCGTCGCGTTCAACTACGGCTGGAACTTCGTCTACGAGGATGAAGGCATCGAGTCGACCGGCGAGGCGACGATCCCGACCGACACCCAGGTCTACTTCAACGTCGGGGCCGACGAGGAACAGAACTCCTACATACACGGGTTCCACGTCCCCGATCTGGGGCTGAAACAGGACGCGAACCCCGGCGAGATCAACACGGTGAAGACCGAGGTGTACAACGAGGGCGAGTACCAGGGCTACTGCTCGAAGTACTGCGGCGTGGGCCACTCGAACATGTACTTCACCATCAACGCGGTGAGCGAGGACGAGTACCAGCAGTGGGTCCAGGAGCAACAGGAAGGCGGCGGTGAGGGCGGCGAGGGCAACGAGTCCGCGGGCGGTAACGAGTCCGCGGGCGGCAACGAATCTGAGGGTTCGGCGACGGAAGACCCGGCCGACGAGGAGAACGAGTCCGGCGGGGAATGAGCCGTTAACGCCGGAAACGTCGACGCCATAGAGGACGACCGAACCTCCGTCGCTGTTGTTGCCTGATCGAATTGCGCCGGTATCGAGTTCAGTCGACCGTCAGCGGATCCCCCACGATCTCGATTCCGTACCGATCCAACTGCTCAGCGACGCGGCTCATCTGCTCGTCTACCTCCGAATCGTCCGGGATCGTCCACGATTCGGCCGGACTTCCGACCGACGCCCACAGTCGTTCGAGGCCGGGTTCGCGAACGAACACGAGCCACCGCGTCTCCTCTTCGGTGAGGTAGCTGTGAGGGAGGCCGTGCGGCGCGAAGACGGTCGGTCCGTCGGTCACGGTGAACCGCTCGCCACCGATCACCCGTCGCTTTCAGGACCGTGAGCGACCCAAGCGACCAGTACGCATCGCCTTCTCCAGCATCGATCATTCACGCTCGGGCCGACTCGTCGTTCGCTCCCATGGATCGCTAGAGGTCAGTTGCCATAATAACGTAGACCGCATCTCGATGAACCGTCCAGGGAGACACCCAGCCGTCGGCCCGTTGCTGAACGTAGTCTCTACGTACCGTCAGAAGGTGTAGACTACCCGATCGGTCCGTGACCGATGGAGGTCCCCGGAGCCGACTGGTCGTTTCTCGAACCGAGGGCGATCGACGACCCCTGCTCCGCGGGATCTCCTCATCCGATCCGAGGGGGATGCAGTGTTATTAGTGCTCCCGCCGTACGTCGATCCATGCCAGAGGAAGTGCTCTTCGAGACGGAACGGTCCCACTCCCGCGAGGAGATCGCCACCTACCTCCGCTCGGTCGCGGACAAACTCGACGACGGTGGCGACCTCACGCTCAGTTCGGGCGACGAGTCGGTGGAGCTCGCGGTTCCCGACCGGCCCACGTTCGAGGTCAAGGCCGAACGGGAGACGAACGGATCGACGGAGCTGAGCGTCGAGTTCGAACTCGAGTGGAAGGAGGGAGATAGCAGCGGGGACGACGGCGACCTCTCGATCGAGTGATCGAGAACGGCCATCGGTGAGTGGCCCTCGTTACGGCCTACCTGCGAAAAGCACGGCGAACACGGGTCTTCGCGGGGAGGTCGACGCGTCTTTTCGGTAGCCGTCCGATTCGAAAGGGGATCGGATATGAAAAGGCATTACGCCTCTACTGTGTCACTGTCCGTCTCATCCAGCCGGCCGAGTAGATCCACCACTGTCCTGAATTTGGGCCCTTTGGACACCTGATTCCGGTCTCGGTCCCACTCGATCAACCCGGCGTCCTCGAGTTTCGGGAGATGGATGTGATACAACGCAAGCCGTACTGATTCCGGATCCGCCTCCGGACCTGCGTCGTCGGAGGGAGGGATGGCGGTGGTGGAGCCCTCCTCCAGCAGAGTCGTTAACAGACGGTGGCGATGACCGTTGGAGAGCAGTTCGAAGACTGCGTATCGGTCGACGGTCTGTGATCCGGACTTGGTGTCACTCACTCCCGGCGATAGAGCACTCGGGGGGATGATCCTCTTGCCTGCCATATCAGGGTTGGATTCAAAAGAGACGCAGTAGGGGGCATTGGAGCGTGGCCGATCGTTGACAGCGGATATCGTTCAGTCGGAGAGTTGTCTTCCGTCGTTCACGTCGTAGATCCGCTGAACGTCGACGGGGTTTCTCCCCACAGAAGTCGACGTCCGCGTTCCCGTCAGATCACTGCGCCGACGTACAGCACGACGACGAGGAAGATCCAGACGACGTCGACGAAGTGCCAGTACATCGAGACGGTGCTGACGCTCGTGTGTCGGTCGGCGGAGTACTGGCCGTAGAGCGCGCGGACCAGCACGATCGCGATGAGCACCGCGCCCATGGAGACGTGCAGCCCGTGCAGACCGGTCAGTCCGTAGAAGGCACTGGCGTAGAGCGCCTCCTCGGCGGCGGCGAGCGTGAAGCCGTAGTGGACGATGAACTCGTAGTACTCGTAGCCCTGGCCGGCGAGGAAGATCACGCCCAGAAGCAGCGTCACGGCGAGCCCGAGGATGAAGTTCCGTCGGTTGTCCTTTCGGAGCTGGACGTGCGCCCAGTGGATGGTACCGCTGCTCAGGATCAGGATGAGCGTGTTCGCGAGGACGAGCTCGCTGACGATGGGGATCTGGACGGAGCCGAGCGTCACCGTTCCGGAGACGAGCGGCCCGGCGATCACCTCGAAGTCGGCGGGCGGCCACTCGGCGACTCGGATCTGGAAGTAGTAGACGAACACGGCGCCGAACGTCGCGACCTCGGTACAGAGGAAGAGCAACATCCCCCACCGGAGGGTGTTGTCCTCGCCGTGTGCGTCCGCGTCCCAGAACGCCTTGATGAACGCGTGGTACGTCCAGCCGTAGAGCCCGACGAGAAAGACGCCGACGCTCGCGAGGAACACGCCGCCGCCGACGGCCGGCAACAGCGGGAGCCCGCCCAGACTGAGGATGGTCAGCGCGGCTCCGACGTAGATGCCCGAGGCGCCGATCGCAGTGATGAACGGCCACCAGCTGGCCTCGCCGAACCCCTTCGGCCAGTCCTCGACGGCCGGGAGGTGGTGGCCGTGGTCGTCCGCGGAGTCTTCGGAGACGGTCATGGAGGTGGCTTCTGCGTCGATTACCAAAAAGCCTCCCAACCACGTCCGCCTGGGTCGCAAGCTACAACCTCCCCCGCCGGCTACGGCCGACCATGTCGGAGCCCGCGTTCGACCGCGACGCCGAGGACGCGAAGGCGTGTCCACACTGCGGCCGGCCGTTCTCCCGCGCGCGATACCGCGTCCTCCACGTCGGTCTCGAACACTACGACCGGCTCACGGACGGGGAACGCGAGGCGTTCGTCTCCGAGTACCGTTCGGAGACCGCCGAGATCAAGCGATTTCGACTGAAGGCGCTCGCGATGCTGATCGCGCTCTACTTCACGTTTCTCTATCTCTATCTCGCCATCGCGTAGTTCGATGGGTTTTCGAGGGCGAGGTCCCTACCGGAGACATGGAAGAACAACCCGGGCTGAGCGATCAGTACCGAAAGGCGAGCCCCTGGCCCCTGTTCATCGCGGTCGGACTCGCGATCGCCGAGGTGGGGGTGTTCCTCGACGTGGTCGCGTTCGCGGTCGGCGGACTGCTCCTGTTCGTCGGCAGCATCGCCGGCATCCTGAACGAGGCGGGCTACCTCGCGACGCCGTGGCCGTTCGTCGGCGGACTGGGCATGCTCCTCGCCGTCATCGGCATCGCGATCATGCTCCTCTATCCGGGCGACGGCGGCGCCATCGACGTCGGCCTCCGCGCGGTCGCGATCGCGATCGCGGGCGTACTCTGTATGGGAGGGTCGATCCTGGGTCGGGTCCTCCTTCGCGATCGGGCGGCGCTGTAGGACCGGCGAACCACTACCTATTTGATCGATGCTCTCGAAGCCGGCGTATATGAGCCGACTGCTCGACGACCGAGTGTTCAACAAGGAGACCTTGCTCGACTCGACGGTGAACCTCGTCCCGTTCGGCATCCTGCTGTTCTTCTTCCTCCTCTTCGCGGTGGCGACGCCTCAGGGCTGGCGTGACGGGTCGCTGATGAGCATCTACATGTGGACGATCATGATCAGCATGATCTGGGGACTGCTCCACCTCACGTACGCGACCGCGAAGCGCATCTAACTCCGACCCAACCCGACGGCGCGGGTAGATCGTAGCGAGCGAAGCGTTGCCGTCCCGCGGTCGCACGATCCGTCGCGGGGCGGAACCTAACCTTTCATTACGCTCCACCGCTGAGCATGGTTCATGCAGGTAGACGGGCAGATAGTCTTGACAGTGTTGATGGGGTTGTTCCTGCTGGCGGTGGCCGGTTGGATCGTCCGCCTCGAGGACTGGCGATCCTACGCGCCGCTGACGACCGCTGGCGGGCGCGCCGTCGACGATACTGCCTACGAGACCGAGGAGAAACCCGGCGGCATCGTCCGATGGCTCACCACCGTCGATCACAAGGACATCGGCATCCTCTACGGCCTGTTCGGGACGTTCGCGCTGGCGTGGGGTGGAGCGATGGCGACGCTCATGCGAACCGAGCTGTTCACCCCCGAATCGGTGCTGCTCGAAGCCACGACGTACAACGCGCTGATGACGAGCCACGGCATCACGATGCTGTTCCTGTTCGGGACGCCGATGATCGCGGCGTTCGCGAACTACTTCATTCCGCTCCTGATCGGCGCCGACGACATGGCCTTCCCCCGGGTCAACGCCATCGCGTTCTGGCTGCTGCCGGTGGCGGGGATCCTGATCTGGATCCCGTTCCTTCTGCTCTCGGTCGGCGTCGAACCGGCCCAGACCGGCTGGACGATGTACCCGCCGCTGTCGATCGAGCAGGGTGTACTCGGCGTTGACTTCATGCTGCTGGGACTGCACCTCTCGGGGATCAGTGCCACGATGGGTGCGATCAACTTCATCGCGACCATCTTCACCGAGCGTGCGCCCGACGTCGGCTGGGAGCGCCTCGACATCTTCTCCTGGACGATGCTCACCCAGTCGGGACTCATCCTCTTCGCGTTCCCGCTGCTCGGCAGCGTCCTGATCATGCTGCTGCTGGACCGGAACCTCGGGACGACGTTCTTCACCACCGACGGCGGCGGCTATATCCTCTACCAGCACCTCTTCTGGTTCTTCGGCCATCCCGAGGTCTACATCCTCGTACTGCCGCCGATGGGGCTGATCAGCCTGATCCTGCCCCGCTTCGCGGGCCGGAAGCTCTTCGGATTCAAGTTCGTCGTCTACTCGACGCTCGCGATCGGCGTTCTCTCCTTTGGCGTCTGGGCCCACCACATGTTCACCACGGGCATCGACCCCCGCATCCGGTCGGCGTTCATGGCGGTGTCGCTCGCCATCGCGGTGCCCAGTGCGGTGAAGGTCTTCAACTGGATCACCACCCTATGGGCGGGTCGCCTCCGGACGACCGTACCGATGCTGTTCTGTCTGGGGTTCGTCTCGAACTTCATCATCGGCGGCGTCACCGGCGTGTTCCTCGCCTCCATCCCGGTCGATAAGGTCCTCCACGCGACCTACTACGTGGTCGGTCACTTCCACTACATCGTGATGGGCGCGATCGCGTTCGGGCTGTTCGCGGGCGTCTATTACTGGTTCCCGCTCGTCACGGGGCGGATGTACCAGCGTAAGCTCGGACTCATCCACTTCTGGCTCTCGTTCGTCGGAACGAACGTGACGTTCTTCGCCATGATCCTGCTGGGCTACGGCGGCATGCCCCGGCGATACGCGGAGTACCTGCCCGGCTTCGCCACGCTCCACCAGATCACGACCGTCGGCGCCTTCCTCATCTTCATCGGCGGTATCGTCTTCCTCTGGAACATGGTCCAGTCGTACCTCGAGGGGCCGCTCATCCAGAACGGCGATCCGTGGCACCTCAAGGAGGACGGGCTCACGACCAACGAGTGGACCTGGTTCGAGCGCAAGATCGAAACGAGGCTCGCGGACGGCGGCGAGGAGGCCGAGGCGATGACCGACGGCGGTCGAGCGGACGACGTCGAGGAGTAGTCGGAGTCGGTCACGAAGCCGTTCTCGTTCTCTTCCGTCTCAGCCCGTCGCGACGATGAAGAACGCCGTCACCGCCATCAGCACGGCGATGCCTCCGAGAACGAGCGCCAGCAGCTCCTTTTCGGTCAGCTCTCTGTCGAGCATGTACACGCTCCGGCCGTAGGAGGGAAAGCCTCATCGCTTCGCCGTCCTAACCGCGCCCGTGAACGAATCCGCCGTCGCCGAGGATGCCGGTCGCGTCCCGGGTCGTCGAGTCGTCGTCGCCATCTACGCCGGACTGGTCGCGTTCGCCGCCGTGATGGGGATCATCCTCGGGATCGTCGTCGAGGACCTCCAGTCGGTCGCGCTGTTCGGCCTGATACCGATCCCGCCGACCCCGATCGGTCTCGCCGTCTACGGGGCGGTCACGATCGGGGTCGTGTTCGGGGTGCTCCTGCTTCTCGTGATGTACGTCGCCCCCGAGGACTGACCGTCGGGCAGTGCGCTGGGAGTACCGAGCGTCCCGGCGACGTCCCGCGCGTTCGACGGCCCCACCCGTGAGGTA
This sequence comes from Halalkalicoccus sp. CG83, assembly GCF_037081715.1. Classification (NCBI taxonomy): domain Archaea; kingdom Methanobacteriati; phylum Methanobacteriota; class Halobacteria; order Halobacteriales; family Halalkalicoccaceae; genus Halalkalicoccus; species Halalkalicoccus ordinarius. The sequence continues at coordinate 2,386,069 of NZ_JAZDDH010000001.1, read as the reverse complement.
TCGGTAGCGCCGCCCGTCTCACGGCGGCGTGGCACGGTGTCGAAACGGCGGGTACCCGCACTCACCCTTGACCCACCATGCTCTCCTCGTCCTCCCACTCGCGCTCGCGGAGCTCGAACTTCTGGGTCTTGCCGGTCGCCGTCGTGGGGAGGTTTTTGACGAACTCGACCTCGTGGATGACCTTGTAGCCCGCCAGGCGCTCGCGGGTGAACTCCGTGATCTCCTCGGGAGTCACGCCCGGGTCGTTGGGGTCGCCGCTGGCGGGTACGATGAACGCCTTCGGCGTCTCACCCCACTTCTCGCTGGGTGCGGGGATCACCGCCGCGTCGGCCACCTCGGGGTGGTCGAACAGCGTGTCCTCGAGCTCGATGGTAGAGATGTTCTCGCCGCCGGAGATGATGATGTCCTTCTTCCGGTCCTGGATCGAGAGCATCCCGTGTTCGTCCACCATGGCGAGATCGCCCGTGTGGTAGTAGCCCTCCAGCCGATCGTTGAACGCCTCCTCGGTCGCCTCGGGCTTCTCCCAGTAGCTGTCCATCACCTGGTTGCCCCGGACGACGATCTCGCCGATGGTGGCGTCGTCGCGGGGGACGTCCTCGCCGTCCTCGTCGACCACTCGCACGTCGGTGCCGAGGTAGCCCAGTCCCTGGCGTTTCTTGATCGAGAACCGCTCCGAGGCGTCCTCGTCGAAGAGGCGTCGACAGTCGGAGGTCGTGATCAGCGGGCCGGTCTCGGTCGCGCCGTAGACGTGTTTGAGATACCAGCCGAACTCGTCCTCGACGGCCCGGATGGTCGCCTCGGGCGGCGCCGCACCGGCGGTCGCGACCCGGACGGGGTTCGCGCCGATGGTCTCGGGGTCGTGCTCGTCGTAGTAGTCGCTCAGCATGTTGAGCACCGTCGGCGCCGCACACATGTACGAGACGTCCTCCTGGCGGATGGCCTCGAAGATCCCCTCGGCGTCGACCCCGCGGGTACAGACGTGTCTCGCGCCCATGCCCGTGATGGCGTAGATGTGGCCCCAGCCGTTGACGTGGAACATCGGCAGCGTCCAGAGGTAGACGTCGTCGTCGCGGATCTCCTGGTGGGTGCTGACCAGATAGGCGTGGATCGTCTCCGCGCGGTGGGTCCGACACACCCCCTTGGGATCGCCGGTCGTCCCCGAGGTGTAGTTGATCGTGATGACGTCGTCCTCGCTCATCTCGGGGCGATCGTACTCGCCCTCGCGGTCGATGAGCGCCTCGTAGTCCTCCCAGTCGCCCTCCGTGGCGTCGGCGTCGTTCGAGACGTAGAGCTCGGTCGGCACCGACTCGCGGATCGGTTCGACCTTCTCTGCGTGTTCGTGGTCGGCGACGATCGCCGTCACGCCCGCGTCGTCGAGGATGTACTCGAAGTCGTCCGGCACCAGGCGGTAGTTGAGCGGCGTGTGAATCGCTCCGAGCTGCATGATCGCGTAGGCGGCCTCGAGGTGATAGTGGGTGTTCGGATCCAGCACCGCCACCCGGTCGCCCTTCTCGACGCCGCGCTCCTGGAGGGCCGCCGAGAGCCGGTCGACCCGGTCGCCGAGCTCCTCGTAGGTGAAGCGCTCGCCCGTCGTCGCCACGACGGCCTCCTGATCGCCGTAGTGATTCCGTGCACGATCTAGAAAATCCGTCGTCAGCAGTGGCTTGTGCATGGTCTGGTTCGAAGTTACTCACAAATCGTGATATACGTTTCCGTCGAGTCCGCACGCGATCAGCGTGCCAGCCCGGCGGTCTCCTGGTACCGGCCGTGCTCGGCCTCGAAGACGTCCATGATCTCGCCCATCGTCGCGTAGGCCTTCACCGCGTCGACGACGTACGGCATCACGTTCTCCCCGTCGCGGACCGCCGACTGCAGCTCCGAGAGACACGTCTCGACTGCGCTATCGTCGCGTTCCTCCTTGACCTCCTCGAGTCGCTCGAACTGGCGTTCGGCGGCGGCCTGCTCGTCGACGTGGAGGACCTCGGGGCTCGTGTCCTCCTCGATCGTGTAGCGGTTGACGCCGACGACGACCTCCTCGCCGCGGTCGACGCGCTCCTGGTACTCGTAGGAGGCGTCCTGGATCTCGCGGTGGAAGTAGCCCTCCGAGATCCCCCGGAGGACGCCGTCGCGGACCGAGCCCTCGCCCATCTCGCGGATCTCCTCTAGATACTCCATCGTCCGACGTTCGGTCTCGTCGGTCAGCGCCTCGATCGCGAAGCTCCCTCCCAATGGGTCGACGATGTCGGCGGCGCCCGACTCCTCGGCGATGATCTGCTGGGTTCGGAGCGCGACCCGTACCGCCTCCTCGGAGGGCAGCGCAAGCGCCTCGTCGAAGGAGTTGGTGTGGAGGCTCTGGGTCCCGCCGAGGACGCCCGCGAGCGCCTGGATCGTCACGCGGGCGACGTTGTTGAGCGGCTGCTGGGCCGTGAGCGACTGGCCTGCCGTCTGGGTGTGGAACTTCATCCGCTTGGATTCGGGTCGCTCGGCGTCGTACCACTCGTCCATGAGCCGGGCGTAGATCCGCCGGCCGGCGCGGAACTTCGCGACCTCCTCGAAGATGGAGTTGTGGGAGTTGAAGAAGAAGGAGAGCTGCGGGGCGAACGAATCGATCTCGAGTCCTCGGTCGAGACAGTCCTCGACGTAAGCGAAGCCGTCCGCGAGCGTGAAGGCGAGCTCCTGAACGGCGGTGGAGCCGGCCTCGCGGATGTGGTAGCCCGAAATCGATACCGGACTGAACTTCGGGGTCTCCTCGACGGCGAACTCGATGGTGTCGGTGACCACCTTCAGGGAGGGCTCCGGGGGGACGACCCACTCCTTCTGGGCGATGAACTCCTTGAGCATGTCGTTCTGGAGGGTACCGCGCACCTCCTCACGGGGGACGCCCTGCTGGTCGGCGAGCGCGACGTACATCGCGTAGATCACCGCGGCCGAGGGGTTGATGGTGAAGCTCGTCGAGACCTCGCCGACGTCGATCCCGTCGAACAGCACCTCCATGTCGCGCAGCGTGTCGACGGCGACGCCCTCCTTTCCGACCTCGCCCTCCGAGAGGGGGTCGTCGGAGTCCTTGCCCATCAACGCGGGCATGTCGAACGCCACCGACAGTCCCGTCTGGCCCTCGTCGATCAGATAGTGAAAGCGCTCGTTGGTCTCCTCGGCGGTGCCGAAGCCCGCGAACTGGCGCATCGTCCACGTCCGTCCCCGGTACATCGTCGGGTACGGTCCGCGGGTGTAGGGCTCCTCGCCGGGAAAGCCGAGATCCGCCTCGTAGTCGAGGTCGGCGACGTCGTCGGGCGTGTAGAGCCGGTCGACCTCGAGGTTCGAGACGGTCGCGAAGCGCTCCTTTCGCTCCCCGTGGGCCTCGAGCAGCGGATCGAGGGTCTCCTCCTTCCACCGGGACTTCGACTCCCGTATCTGGGAGAGCTCGTCGTCGTCGTACATGGTCGCGTCCTTTGTCACGGTTCTGTATTAAGGTTCCGTCGGATCGGTGAATCCGATCGACGGAACTGGCGCGTAGTGCCGTCAGAACGGCAATCTCCTCGATCGACGACAGTGACTCTCGCGAGGATCGTCGAGTCGATCACGCGAGTCGATCGGAACGCGGCGGGATCCTCCACGAACTGGCGTCGATCCCGGCGAGAGCGGTACTACACCGGCATCGAGTAGGTGTTCTCGCGGTAGGCATCGTCGCCGATCGTCGTCCGGCCCTCCCCCGTTTTCTCGAAGCCGAACGATCGGTAGAAGGCGTTTCCCGGTTCGTTCTCGCTGAGGACCAACGCTCGAACTCGCTCGACGTCCCGGTCGGCGAGCGCATCGACCGTCCACGTCAGCAGATCTGTTCCGATCCCCCGACCGCGGTGATCCGGTGCGACGTACAGGCGGAGGACGGTGCCCGTTTGCGCGTCCCAGACGATCTGAGCGAACCCGCCGATGTCGCCGTCGACCGTCTCGAACACCGCGATCAGCGCATCGGTGCTCTCGATCTCCTCCTCGAGACGGTCAGGGTCGTACCATTCCTCGACCGCCTCCTCTGCCGTCTCGCGGCTCAGTATCTCCGGGTAGTCCGTTCGCCAGGACTGCCGGGCGACCCGCCTGATGCCTTCGATGTCGTCGGTCGTCGCTCCCCGGATTGCCATGTATGAGCATAGCACGATACGGCGATTAGTTCTTTCGGTGAATGTGGGGGGAGGGGAACGCGAGAACGCCCGGTTCGCTCGATTTTGCGGGTGAGCTGCGGCGAGACCGACGACGGACGGAACGTCGAGGAAGAGGGAGGCTCCCTCCGGTTGAGACGATGGGAACAGTTAGTTCGATGGCGATTTTTCATAGCGTATGGATACCGAGAAGCAACTCTACGAACAGGAAGCGACGGGCTGGAAGCGTGGGTTGTACGACGATGTCAAAGCCACGTTTCGAGCTCCGATCGTCAACTGGATCTTCCGGACATCGATGGCTAACCATCCGGAGTTCCTCCGTCACGCGTGGGCTCAAGTAAAGCCGTTGTTCCAGACTCGGGCATTCGGTCGGTTTTCAGTTCGGTATCGCGATACTGTCCTCTCAACGATGTCGGAAGCCCACGAGCTACCAGTGTATCGCCGTGAAGACGTTGATCTGCCGCCGGCCGAGTATGGGGAACTTCGGGGCCAAATCGCAACCTTCGACGTCGTCGCACCGCGACTCGCAGCACTGTTCGAAGTCATCGACCGGGGGCTTCACGGCCGTCCGATCGGTAACGATCCGGATCCGAGCTACGCTGCGACTGCACCGCTACCCGACTGGCTCGATCGAGATCGTGGCCGGCCCCCCACCATGATCGCGTTTGACGACGTTCCTGACGAGCTGCGGACGGTCGTGGAATCGATCCAGTCCTTTCACGGGATCGACACTGGTCTTCCGAGCATCTATCGCTGTCTAGCTCAATGGCCGGAGTTCCTCACGCCGCTTTGGACCGATCTCGAGCCGGCGTTGACCACTGATACGTTCACGAACGCCTGCGATGATGTCGCGACACTGACCGACGACTACGTCGATTCACTCCAGTACACCCCACAGCTCACACCGGCCGTACTGAACGACCGAGGTTTCGACGAGCGGACGGTCGACGACTTACGGGGACTGTTCCGGTCGTTCAACTCCGGACCGATCGAGACGGTCATCCCGGTGTTGGTGCTATCGGCAGCCGCCGTCGATGCGACGGGCGAACGATCGGTGCTCTGATCGGCGACGCCGGTTTTCCGTCCGCTCTCTATGGAGAGAGCCCCTTCCGTAGTTTTATAGTGGGAGCCGTGGATTCCATACCATGTCATTGGATACCACGCGGTGCGAGACGATAACGGTCGATTCGTATGGGACGCTGGTCGACCCGAGCGCCGCTGAACGAGCACTCGCCGATACGATCGATGACCCACGGCCCGTTTCCGATCTGTGGCGCACCCGTTCGTTGTTCTACACCATGGTCAGCAACTACGTCGACGCCTACCAATCGTTCTACGAGATGAACCGTGATGCCCTCCAGTACGCCCTCGAAACTCACGCCGTCGAGGTGAGTGCGGATCAGCGGGACGAAATCCTTTCGGTTTATCACGAATTGGACCCCTTCGAGGACGTTCGATCAGGAATCGAGCGGCTGATCGAGGGCGGGTACGACGTTTACGTCCTCTCGAACGGAAACCCCGAGATGCTCACCTCGATGGTCACTCATGCCGATCTCGACGACCTGATCGCCGATACGATCAGCGCACACGAGATCGAGACGTTCAAGCCGCACGTCGAGATTTATCGACACGCTGCCGGCCGAACTGGGACGCCCATCCGGAACATCACACATGTCGCTGGGCCTTCGTTCGACGTCCAGGGAGCGATGCACGCGGGCATGCAAGGCGTCTGGCTCAACCGCAAGGGTGGTTCGTGGGACCCGTTCGCTTCCGATCCGGACTCCACCGTCGAGACGTTCCATGACGTCGCCGACGAACTAGGTGTGTAGCTCGTCGTTTGTCCTGGAATCCGAACGACCACACCGCGCCGCCTCCGGAGACCTCCACGTCTCGAAAACGGGTGTCACCGGTAGCGCCCGGTTAGTCACCGTAAACTGCCGGTCAACCGAGGACCCACGGTCCCCCTCACGCCTTCCGATACTCGAGGTAGCTGAAGACGGCAAGCATCACCCACCCGATTCCGATGAGAGCCGTAATCCGATCGCCCCAGTGGACTGCGAGAACGCCCGTACTGATGCCGATCACCAGCCATACGCCCGTTCCAACCCGGGTTCCGAACAGCCGCGTATGATGGTCGTTATCGCTCACCAGGGCTGGATTCCCCACCAGAGGATCGGCAACATGAGCACTACGAGGACGATAAGCGGAGCGGCGCTGGTAAAGCGATCGATGTCATCGTCCGGGTAGCCATGCATTTCGTTGATGAGCGCCCGGTTGGACTCCGGATCGACGTTTAGAGCGTCGATCCGCTCAGCGATGAGCGAAACGACTACGAACGTGATGATCGAGAGCGGGAATGCGATCATGATCGCGTCGATACCGAGCAGAGCCGTCAGTCCTTCACCGCCGGCTCCGATACCGCTGAACGCATGCGGTGAGAGTACGAGAACGGTGACGAACCCGACGAAACTGGACGCGATCGCACCGTACCGGTTCACACGAGCCGACCAGACACCGAACACGATGACCGGCGTGATCGCGGCTGCACTGATCGCGAACGCCCACAGGATACTAACGACGAGGAACGCTGGTGGGTCGAGTGCGATCAGCGCGATGAGGAGACCGGCACCGAGGACTGACGCGTATCCGAACTGGGTCTTACGGTCCTCGGAGACTTCGAGTTCGAGGGCCTCGATAACGTCGTTCGCGACGGCGGCGCTGATCGCGAGCATGTGTCCGCTCACGGTTGAGAGACCGCCAGCGATCGCACCGGCGACGACGTAGCCAGTGATCGAATCGCCGTTGAAAGCGAAGTTGAGATAGAAGATCATCTTGTCCAGGTCGGCGTCCGCGATCTCGTACCCCTCGTTTCCGAGCCAGAAAACGCCGGCGAACGCAACGGAGTACATCGTCGCGAACATCAGCGCGGTGACCGTGATGAACCAGAAGACGGTCCTACGACCGGCTTCGACGTCACGACTGGTGAAGATACGCTGGGCCAGATGGGGCATGCCGATGGGGCCGAGTGCCATTGCGAGGAACATCGCGAAGTACCAGCGGGTGTCGAACGCCATGTCGAAGAATTCGGGATTGGCTCGCTGCATCTCCGGTACGAGGTCGCCGTAGCCAAGCGGCGGAAAGAACCAGCCACTCGAACCGAGCTGATTGAGGACGAACATCATCGGAATGAACGCCGCGGTCAACATGATCCAAAACTGTAGGGCGGAGTTGTACGAGACACCCCACATGCCGGCGATCACCACGTATCCCGTCACCAGCGCCGCGATGACGAATAGCGAGAGGGTGTAATCCCAGCCGAACAGGATCTCCGTGATCTGCGCGAGACCGATGAACTGTCCCAACGCGTACATTAGCATGACGAACACGATGAGCAGAGCCATTACGATCGACATCGTGTTGCCGTACCGATCCTTACAGAAGGTCGCTGGCGTATAGGAGCCCAACCGGCGGAGCGTCTGCCCGTAGAGAATGACGATCAGCGGGATCGACAACAAGAAGTTAGTCCAGACCGCCAGAAACGGGATCTGGACCGTTAACATCAATGCGACGACACCCATAAACGTCGCCAGACTTTCCCACGTTGCGGAGATCGCAGATCCGTTGACGAACGGACCGATGGTCCGTCCAGCCACCATGTAATCGTCAGTCCCCTGGATCCGGTTTTTCATGAAGTAGCTGATCCCGTAATAGACGACGAAGGTCGTGAGGAGAATCGCGAGAGGGATCGCGAGTTCAGCAAACGTCTCCTGAAATGGGTATTCCCCGGCCTGCTGAAGCGGCTTAACCATCGATATCACTCGGCTCGGTACTCGTCTCGCTAACGTCAGCTCTCAACCGTTCTTTCTCGTCTATAATCGCCGTCGTGATATATCGATAGTACACCGCGTATAGAACGAACATCGCGGCCGGACCACCCGCGACCAGCCAGAAGTAGTGAAACGGGAAGCCCAACACCGTGAAGTCCGGCGTTCCAAATACGGTGAACCAGATCCCGCCGTGTATCACGCTCGTCAACGCCACGAAAGCGCCTATCGTCGCGCCTGCCTCCTTGGTATGTGTCTGCATACCTATCTCGTCATATTACAGCTATTAAATCGTTGTGTTCGTGTAGAGAACGGGCGTCTACAGCCCGATTGAGACGATAGGGATCAGCGATGGAGGGTTCGGTGAGGCAGGCCGTATTCGAACGACGGAAGGGACGTCATTTTTCAACCGGAGAGAGTTCCTTAACCGTCCGTTCGGCGAGGTCGTCCGCTGCTTGTTCTGGGATGGTGATCAGGGGGCGGTCGATGATCGATTCCTCGAGGAGTTCGCGGAACTGATTCCGTGCGCTCTCCGGTGTACCCGCGATACCGAGATCACGAACCATATCGTCGGTCACGAGGTCCACGGCTTCACCTCGATCACCCGCTCGCCATCGTTCGGCTATCTCGGTAGTCTCGTTCGGATAATAGGGTTCCACCGCTCGTCTGTACCCTTCGGAACTCGACGTGTAGTACGCGATATGACCCCGGAGTGCTTTCCGGGCTCTCTCGTCGTCGTCGCTTACGGCTGCAGGGACGTATGGCGCGATCGTTATGGAATCCGGATCGCGTCCGGCCTCTCGAGCCGTTTCCGCGATGGTCTCAAAGGCGTCGTTCAGCTTGAAGAGGGGGATGTTATGAGGAATCCAGCCGTCACATAGTCTACCGACGATCCGGCGATTCGCCGGCCCGAGAGCAGCGAAATAGATGGGGATGTCCCGTCCTAACGTGGGTACGCCAGTAACGCTGACCAGTTCGCCGTCATAGTCGATTCGATCATTCTCGGTCGTAGCGAGTCGTTGGATCAGGTCGATCGTTTCGTGGGCCCGACGCGCGGGGCGATCGAACTCCATGCCGTGAATGTTCTCGATCGCTGTCGGCGTACTCGGGCCAACCCCGAGGTAAGCCCGTCCGTCTGAGACTCGGTCGAGGGTCGCAGCAGTCATCGCGAGTACTGCCGGCGACCGGGAGTAGATGTTCAGGATCGCAGTGCCGATTGCGATCTCCTCCGTTCGGCATGCGATCTCCGTGAGCTTGACTACCGAACTGGTCCCCCACAACTCCCCCATCCAAACCGAGTCGTATCCCCACCTCTCGGCGTTAATGGCGAGTTCGGTCGGATCCCGCTCCAAGTTCCGCGGAATGACTACACCTGGCTGCATACGATCTGCACACTCCGTCCCATGATAAAACACCTCATTTATGAGTCGGATGAGAGAACACCGACGGATCCGTATCGCCGACGTTGAAACGCCGAACCGGTGGTTCGATTAGAGGTCTCGAGCGATCCTACGATCGTTGAGAAAATCGATCGCCCGCCGTGAAGCTGCATCGCCTGTTCGGCGTTACGTACCGTGACTTCAGTCGCTTTCGTCTTCGCCAGGTCGTCCTGGCGATCCGACCTAGCTCCCGCGGGAACGCGACCGGCGCTGAGGACCCGCTTCGCCGACGAAAACGTTATACGATACGGTTTCACATGTCACGGTATACCAGGCGATCAACGATGAACGTAGACATGACGACCCTCGACTTTCTCGATCGTGCGGTTGACGTCTACGACGACGTGACCGGGGTGATCACACACGACGGGACCGAGTACAGCTACGCCGAGTTCGCGGAGCGCGTCAATCGGGTGTCGAACGCGCTCCTCGACTCAGGGATCGGGAAGGGAGATCGGGTCGCGCTGCTCTCGCCGAACACCCACTACTTCCTCGAGACGCTCTACGGCGCGAACCAGATCGGCGCGACGTTCGTTCCGATGAACTACCTCCTCGTTCCCGAGGACTTCGAGTACATCCTCGGCGACTGTGAGGCGGGGATCGTCATCGCCGACTACGAGTACGCGGAGAACGTCGAGGCGATTCGGGACGCGGTCCCCACGGAGCGCTTCGTCGGCTACCAGGCTGACGAGATCGAGGGCGATTGGACCGACTACGAGGAGTGGATCGCCGACCAGTCGAGCGCTCCGCCCGAACGACCCGAAATCAGCGAGGACGACGACGCCTCGATCAACTACACGTCGGGGACGACCGGCGACCCGAAGGGCGTCGTCCGCACCCACCGAACCGAGCACTGGCACGCCCTCGTGTTGAACCAGCACATGGAGATCCGCGACGACGACACGTATCTCTGGACGCTGCCGATGTTCCACTGTAACGGCTGGGGCCACACCTACGCCATCACCGGAACCGGCGGGACGCACGTCTGTCAGCGCACGTTCGATCCGGAGGGAACGTTCCGCCGGGTACGCGACCACGACGTCTCGTTCATGTGTGGCGCACCGACGGTTCTGAACCGGCTCATCGCCCACCACGAGGAGCACCCGGACGTCGAAACGACCGGCGATCGCGACGTCCGCCTGGCGACGGCCGGCAGCGCGCCGGCGACCAGCACCATCCGAACCATCGAGGACGAGATCGGCTGGCGGATCATTCACATCTACGGGCTGACCGAGACCGCGCCGATCGTCACCACCTCGAACTCCCCGCGGCGGCTGGCCGAACGCGGGCGCGACCTCAAGGTGAACCAGGGCAGCGAGACGCTCTGTACCGACGTACGGGTGGTCGACGAGGACGGCGTCGACGTGCCCCGGGACGGGACGAGCATCGGTGAGATCGTCGTCAAGGGCAACCAGGTGATGGATCGGTACCTGAACAAGCCCGAGGCGACCGAGAAGGCGTTCAACGCGAAGCTACCGGGCTACTTCCACACCGGCGACCTCGCCACCATCGACGAGGACGGCATGGTCTCGATCCAGGACCGCGAGAAGGACATCATCATCTCCGGCGGCGAGAACGTCTCCTCAATCGAGGTCGAGGACGTGCTCTACGACCATCCCGACGTGGCGAAGGCCGCAGTGATCCCGACGCCCAGCGAGGAGTGGGGCGAGGCCGTCACCGCGATCGTCGTCCGGAAGTCGGGCACCGACCTCGCCGGCGAGGACCTCCGGGAGTTCGCGGGCGAACGACTCGCGCGCTACAAGGTCCCGAAGAGCGTCGAGTTCGTCGACGACCTCCCCGAGACCGCCACCGGGAAGGTCCAGAAGTACCAACTCAGGGAGGACTACTGGGAGGGCGAGGAACGCCGCGTCGGAATGGGATGAGCCGCCGAGGCGGTCCGAGCCCAACGACGCCACTCCGACGGATCCGGCTCGGTACGGCCGAGTCCCGGTCGATCACTCCTCCTCGCTTCCGCCCCCTTCGAGGAAGGTCTGGGTGGCGTCCCGACACTCCTCGGAGAGGGACGCTCGCGCGAGCGCCCCGGCGATCCGGTCCTCGTCGCCCGTGCTGGGTTTTCCCGCGAGGGCGTGGCGCTTGGTCAGCCGTATCGACTCCTTCGGGGACCGAACCACATCGTCGACGAACGCGGAGACGGCGTCGGTCAGCTCCGACCGTGGAACGACCCGGTTGACGAGCCCCCACTCGAGTGCCGTCTCCGCGTCGATCGGCTCGCCCGTCAGCGCGAGCTCCATGCTCCGTTTCTTCCCGACCAGTTCGGCCATCCGCTCGACGGCGTACGGCGGATACGCTCCGATACGGGTCTCCGGGAGCGCGAACGTCGCGTCCTCGACCGCGACCGCGAGATCCGACGCCGCCACGATCTCACAGCCGCCGCCGTAGGCGAGCCCGTTGACCGCCGCGATCACCGGAACGGGCAACTCCTCGATGCCGAACAGCACCCGCCGGAGCTCGACCGCGAGTTCGCTCACGTCGTCGGCGCTCTCCATCGCGTCCAGAGTCTCGATGTCGTCGCCGGCGCAGAACGCCTCCTCGGTGCCAGTGATCACCGCCACGCGCGCCTCCTCGCTCGCCCGGTCCAGCTCCCCGTAGAGCTCGCGCCAGCCGTCGAGATGTAACGCGTTCATCTTCGCCGGTCGGTCGAGCCGGATCCAGACCGCCTCCCCGCGGACGCTTCGCTCTATCATACCTGGGAAGGGTGGTCGGCCGACAAAAAGTCTCTCCCGATCGACGTACTCGGGACGGTTCGATGGACGAGGAGAGAGACCGGGAGTCCGAGAGTCGCGAGACGCTCCGTCGTCACTGCAGTCGCTCGATCGTCTCGACCAGCGGGTGGCGGGCGTAGTCGACGACGTCGATGTCGTCGATCGAGGTGAGGCCCTCCTTGCGCGCGGTTCGCTCCATGCCGAGTTCGATCTCCTCGTCGATCACGATCACGTAGGCATCCATCTTCTCGATATCGAGGCTGTGGGCGGCCATGACGCGGTGGTGACCGTCGGCGAGCAGTGTCCGGCCGTCGACGTCGATCACGACCAGCGGTTCGGCGAGTCCGCGCTCGAGCTCGTAGCGCCGTCCCTCGAGTTCGTCGGCGTACACCTTGCCCTGGGTCGGGACGAGGTTCTCGAGGCGGACCTCGTGGTGTTCCTCGCTGACGGTGATGTCGTGGATGCTCTCGAGGGTCCGGACGAGTTTTCCCACCTTCTCGGGGGTCGCACGCTCGATCTGGCTCCGGATCACGTCCGCGTTCGAGATGATTCCCACGAGGTTGCCCGCGTCGTCGACGACGGGCAGCTTCTGGATGCCCGACCGGAGGATCACGCGGGCGGCGTCGATCACCTTCATCTCCGGGTGGGCGACGATCAGATCCGTGCTCATCACCTTGAAAATCGGTTCGCCGTCGTCGGCGAGAAGCAGATCGCGCGCGCTGACGAACCCCTCGACCTTCCGTCCCTCGCAGACGGGAAAGCCGCTGTGTTCGGTGCTCTCGGCGATCCGTTCCGATACCTCGACGACGGTCGCGTCGGGCGAGACGGTCGTCACGTCGCGCGTCATGTACTCGTCGACGCGGGGCTTGCCGTCGGTGACGCCGAGGTTCATACCCCCTCCACGACGGCGGTTCGCAAAAACCCAGCGCTACGGCGTGTCCGCGCGGTCCCACCACTCGTCGAAGTCGTCGGGGAGTCGCACGCGTCCCCGGCGACGAGAGGAGAGCGTCTCGAAGAACCGCTCGTCGATGACCTCACCGACGATGCGGGTCAACAGTTCCTCGTCGTCCTTGGTCTCCTCGCCCAGAAATCCCAGCGGGATCTGTGCGCCGGCCATCGTCGCGTGGCCGCCCGCGCTGCCGATCTGGTCGAACGCCTCGCGGAGCGTCTCGCCGATGTCGAGGTCGGTCCCCCGGGCGCGCGCCGAGAGGTAGACCGTGGCGTCGCGAAAGCCGTAGACCAGCGTCGCGTCGACCTCCTCCATGCCGAGGAGCCGATCCGCCGCCTGCGCGAGCGCGTCGCGGTCGCGCACCCTGCCGATGCAGGTCGTACAGACCCGATCACGGATCCGTCCGTTGCGGATCGCCTCCGCGAGCGTATCCAGGGTCTCGGAGCTGATCGTCGGCCGTTCGACCTGGTCGAGGACGCCGTTGTCGGCCAGCGGAACGAGCTCGGCCGCGGCCTCGAAGTCAAGCTGAACGAGCCCCCGCGAGAAGTCGTCGGTGTCGGTTCGGATGCCGAACAGCAGCGCGGTCGCCGTCGTCTCGTCGATGGGGACGTCGAGACGTCTGAAGTACTCGACCAGCATCGTGCTCGTCGAACCGACGTCGCTCCTGACGTCGACGTGGCGGCCCTCGACCGGCCCCGGCGAGGGGTGGTGGTCGATCACGACGTCGACCCTCGTCTCCTCCGGCAGTTGGTCGTTGACGCCCGGAAGCGAGTGATCGACCAGCGCGACGGCGTCGAACTCCTCTATCTCCGTTGGATCGTCGAGTTCGCGCAGGTCGAGGTCGAGCAGGTTCACCAGCGCTCGGTTCTCCTGGTGGGAGATGGCGCCGAAGTAGCACGCCTCAGCCTCGGTGCCAACCGCCTCGGCGAGCGTCGCGAGCGCGACCCCGCTCGCGATCGCGTCCGGGTCCGGATTGTCGTGGAGTACCACGCCCAGCGTCCCGTCGACGTCCGAGAGCAGCGTCCGCAGGCGCTGGGCCCGGCGGGCGGATCGCCCGAGGACGGTCTCGTCGACGTGTGCCCTGAGCGTCGACCCCTGTTCGACGACCGTGTCGGCGTGCTCCTCGATGCGAGCGAGTTCGTCGTCGGTCGGTTCCCTGCCGCCGTAGGCGACGATCGGGACGTCCCCGAACACCTCGCGCGCCGCCCGAGCGATGTCGGCGTTTCGCGACGGCGAGTCGGTGCCGACGAACACGCTCGCGACCGGTTCGTCGATCTCCCGGAGCACGTCGGGGTCCGCGGGGTCGGCGGCCGTGACCGCGACGCCTCGACGAGGGAACTCGCGTTGCTCGGGATCGGCCGTCACGACGTGGAGTCGTCGCTCCCCACGCTCCATGGCGAGTTCGACGAGCGCGTGCCCGACGGTGCCGGCGCCGCATCCCAGAAGCAACCGAGAGGGCATGTATCACGCGATACCTCTCGCGAACGGTAAAGCCTATCGTCAGGAGGACGGGACGGCGTGGCGATCGATTCGGATCTCCGATCCGACCTGCTCGCCTTCGCTACGCTCAGGCGAGCAGCGAGGCGGCGGCGGTCTGTGCGGCGTCGACCACCGGGAAGAACCCCGGCAGCAGCGCGACGGTCACGATCGCGGCGGTGAGGATCCCCACGTACAGTCCGAGGGGCTGGTCCGCCATCTCGAACTCGGTCACCGGGTCCTCGATCCAGATCGCTCGCACCAGCCGCGAGTAGTAGAACAGCGAGAGCGCGCTGGTGAGCGCGCCGACGGCGGCGAGCCACCAGAAGCCCGCACCCACGGCGGCGCTGAAGAGCACGTACTTCGTGAGGAAGCCGCCGCCGATCGGCAGGCCGGCCAGGCTGAACATGAACACGGTCACCGCGACGCACGCGACGGGTGCCCGTCGCCAGAGGCCGTTGTAGTCCTCGAAGGTCCGGCCGACGCCCCAGTGTTCGGCGAGCGCGATGAACAGGAACGCCCCGGTGTTCATGAAGCCGTAGACGAACAGGTGCATCATCGCCGCGCCGAGCACCAGCGAGTCCTGCCCGCCGCCGAGCGCCGCGAGCCCGATCAGCACGTAGCCCGCGTGGCCGACCGACGAGTAGGCCAGCATCCGCTTGACGTTCTCCTGCATCGCGGCCGCGAAGTTGCCGAGGATCATCGTCAGGACGGCGAGCACCTGGAAGATCAGCACCCAGTCGATCCCGAGCGCCGCCATCGCGTCGAGCGGGAACGCCTCGATGAACACGCGAAAGGCGACGACGAAGCCCGCCGCCTTCGACGCCGAGGAGATGAACGCGCTGACGGGCGTGGGAGCGCCCTCGTAGGCCTCGGGTGCCCAGAAGTGGAACGGCACGCTCGCGGTCTTGTAGGCGAAGCCGCCGACGAGCATCAGCACGCCGAAGCCGAGGACGCCGACGTTCTCGGTCTCGGAGACGCCAGCCGCGACGGCGTCGAGCTGCATCGAACCCGTCGTGGCGTAGACGAGGCTGATCCCGTAGACGAAGATCGCCGACGAGAGCGCGCCGATCAGGAAGTACTTCAGCCCGGCCTCGACGCTGCCGCGGTTTCGCTTGAGGAACGCGACCAGCGCGAACGACGAGAGGCTCGAGAGTTCGAGGCTGATGAAGACGGTGATGAGGCTGTTCGCGTGGGCCATGAGCACCATCCCCGTCGCGGCGAGCACCACTAGCGAGTAGAACTCGCCCTGGTGGGGCTGGCCGATGAGGTAGTCGTAGCTCGAGACGATCACCATCGCGGTGACGCTCGTGACGATGAGCGTGAAGAAGAGGCTCGTCCCGTCGACGACGAGCTGGTCGCCGAGCAGCGCGAGCCCGTCGGGTTGGCCGACGCCCGCGAGCAGGAACCAGCCCGCCACGGTCAGCGAGACGAGCACGCCGACCAGCGAGAGCCCGGCGAGCACGGTGCTGTCGTCACTGTCGGGGTCGATACTGTCGACGAGGAACAGTACCATCGACAGGACCGCCAGCACGACGGCCGGCGCGAGCGCGATCCAGGTGGAGGCCTCGGTGACCATCAGGCCCCACCTCCCAGTTCGACGACCGGATCAACTGCGTCCTGGATCATGGTGAAGAAGACGTCGGGGTCGACGCCGAGGACGATGATCAGCCCGATCAGCACGAACAGCGGCGCCACGTCGTGCAGCGGCGCACGTCCCACGTCGTAGTCGGTGTCGAGCCTGTACGGGCCGAACAGCGTCCGCTGCATCGCAAAGAGCAGGTAGCCCGCGACGATCACGATGCCGAACATCGCGATCGCGGTGAAGACGGGCGCCCCGGGGAGCACGGTCGACTGGAACGCCCCCAGGAAGATCAGGAACTCGCCGGCGAAGCCGGCCATCAGCGGCAGTCCCATGTAGCCGAACGCCGCGGCGACGAGGATGCCGACGGTGATCGGCATCCGATCGGCGATCCCGGAGATGTCGCCCACCATTCGGGTGTGGGTCGCGTTGTAGATCACGCCGACGGCCATGAACATCAGCCCCGAGATCAGGCCGTGGGCGACCATCTGGAACGTCGCGCCGCCGATCCCGTAGACGGTGAACGCCACCAGTCCGAGGATGACGTAGCCCATCGAGGAGATCGAGGAGTAGGCGACGATCCGTTTGAGGTCCTGCTGGGCCAGCGCGAGCAGCGCGCCGTAGATGACGCTCACGACGCCGAAGGCCGCGATCGGCACCGCGAGCGTGATCGCGACGTCGTAGAGCATCGTGAAGTTGAATCTCAGGAGCGCGTACGTCCCCATCTTCAGCAGGACGCCGGCCAGCAGCACCGACACCGGCGTCGGCGCCTCGACGTGGGCGTCGGGCAGCCAGGTGTGGACGGGGAAGATCGGCACCTTCACCGCGAAGCCGAAGAAGATCGCGATAAAGGAGAACAGCGCCAGCGTCTCGGCACCGACCGCGCCCAGCCCGCTCAGTTCGCCGGCGTGGAGCGCCTGTGTGATCTCGGCCATGCCGAAGCTCGAGACCGAGTCGCCGAGCCCGAACAGCAGCGCGACGAAGCCGATGAACATCACCAGGCTGCCGACCTGGCTGTAGACGAAGAACTTGATCGCGGCGTACTTCCGTCGGGGACCGCCCCAGACGCCGATCAGCAGGTACATCGGGATCAGGACGGCCTCCCAGAAGACGAACCAGACGAAGAAGTCGAGCGCGGTGAAGACGCCGAGCAGGCCCGTCTCGAGGAAGAGGATCAGGCCGTAGAACTGCGAGACCCGCTCCTCGATCGGCGTCCACGCGCTCAGGATCGCGAGCGGGACGAGCACGGTCGTGAGCAACAGGAGCGGAAGGCTCACGCCGTCGAGTCCGACGTGCCAGTTGATCGCGTAGGGTTCGAGCGCGATCCACTGGAACTGCGACTCGAAGGCGACGTTGCCTCCGAGCAGGGCGTTGCCGCTGCCGTCGAACCCGCTCCACAGCCAGAGCCCGCCCGCGAGCGGGAGCAGGCTGAGGACGAACGCGACCTGCGGTGCGTACGCCTCGGGCGTGATGAAGACGACCAGTGCTGCGACGAGCGTTACCGCCATGAGTGTCTCGATCAACATTCAGAACCACCCTCCGTAGATGCCGAAGCCGATCAGCAACACGACCAGCGAGGTCGCGATCAACGCGGCGTAGTTGGTGACGACGCCGGTCTGGAGCCGTCGGAGCCGGTCGCTTCCGGTCAGGCTCACGCTGCTCGTGCCGTTGACGACGCCGTCGACCACGCTCTGGTCGAACGTGTCCGCGCCACGGGCGACGCGTCGGGTCAGGCCCTCGGCGAGCCAGACCTGGTACTCGTCCTGGTAGTAGTTGCTCGCGAGCACCGTCTTCGCGGCGCCGAGGCGATCGGTGTGTCGTTCCGGCGCGGGACCGCGATACAGCGCCACCGCCGTACCAACGCCCGCGAGCGCGAAGAGGAACGTGACCGCGCCGGCGATGAGCGGGCTCAGCT
This sequence comes from Halalkalicoccus sp. CG83, assembly GCF_037081715.1. Taxonomy (NCBI): domain Archaea; kingdom Methanobacteriati; phylum Methanobacteriota; class Halobacteria; order Halobacteriales; family Halalkalicoccaceae; genus Halalkalicoccus; species Halalkalicoccus ordinarius. Next base: position 2,368,010 of record NZ_JAZDDH010000001.1, on the reverse strand, counting down.
CCGCGTGGTGGACGTCACCGAACTCCTCGGCGAGCTCCGTGTACGTCGAGTAGCTGAGCGCCTCGGGGCCGCTGTCGAGCCACTTGGTGAGGTAGGTGATGTCCGCGCCCGTCAGCTCCGCGACCGGCACCATGTTGACGAAGCCCGCGACGACCGCCAGGATGCCAAGCACGACCAGCGGGAGCTTCGTGTTCCACCGGAGCGCGACCGGGTGTTCCGCGTGGTCGCTACGGGGCTCTCCGTGGAACGTCAACAGCACCATCCGGAACGTGTAGAAGCCGGTGAAGAACACCGCCAGCAGCCCCATCGCGTAGGCGGCGAGCATGATCGGGTCGTCGAGCCCGACGATCAGCGCGTCGTAGACGATCTCGTCCTTGCTCCAGAAACCCGAGAACGGGAAGATGCCCGCGAGCGCGAGCGAGCCCGCGAGGAACGTGTAGTAGGTGACGGGCATCTCGTCCTTCAGCCCGCCCATCTTCCACATGTCCTGCTCGTGGTGCATGCCGATGATGACCGCGCCCGCTCCGAGGAACAGCAGCGCCTTGAAGAAGGCGTGGGTCATCAGGTGGAAGGTCGCCGCGACGTAGCCGGCGACGCCCAACCCGAGCATCATATAGCCGTACTGGGAGATCGTCGAGTACGCGAGCACCTGCTTGATGTCGTCCTTGACGACGCCCATCGTCGCCGCGAACAGCGCCGTGAAGGCGCCGGTGAAGGCGATGATGCTGAGCGCCGTCGGGCTGAGCGCGTAGAAGCCGAACATCCGCGCGACGAGGAAGACGCCGGCGGCGACCATCGTCGCCGCGTGGATCAGCGCCGAGACCGGCGTGGGACCCTCCATCGCGTCGGGCAGCCAGGTGTGAAGCGGGAACTGTGCGGACTTACCCATCACGCCGCCAAGGACCAACAGGCCGAGCACCGTTACCCAGGTCTGGGCGTCGTAGCCGAACAGCGTCTCGCCGCCCTCGACCGCCTCGAGGGCGAGCTGCGGGAACGAGCCATCACCGGCGAACTGCGCGGTGCCGAACGTCGCGAGGATCCCCACGACGCCGATCAGGAAGAAGTAGTCGCCGAAGCGGGTGACGAGAAACGCCTTCTTCGCGCCGCTCGGGGGCGCCTCCTCGCGGAACCAGAAGCCGATCAGCAGCCACGAACAGAGCCCGACGAGCTCGAAGAACATGAACGCCATCAGCAGGTTGTTCGCGAGGACGAACCCGAGCATGCTGAACGTGAAGAGACCGAGCCCGGCGTAGTAGCGCGGCAGGCCGGTCTCGCCCTCGTCGTTCATGTAACCCAGGCTGAAGACGTGGACCAGCATCGCGATCAGCGAGACGATCACGAGCATCATCGACGACAGCGGGTCGATCAGGATGCCGAACGTGAGCGAGATAGTCTCCTCGCCGACGCCGGTGACCCACGTGTAGATCGTCCGGTCGTAGAACTCGCCGCCCGCGACGGCCAGCATCGCCCACAGCGAGAGCAGGAGCGAGCCGCCAGTCGCGATGACGCCGACGTAGCCGCCTCGCTTCGGCAGGTAGCGGCCTGCCGCGAGGGCGATGACGAACGACGCGAGCGGGAACAGTGCGATCAACGGTGCGTAGTCGAAGACTCCTACCATCTTACCACCTCATCGTCGCCGCCTCGGTCACGTCGACGTCGCGGAAGTCGCGGTACAGTACCAGGATGATGCCGATCCCGATCGCGACCTCCGCGGCGGCGAGCGCCATCACGAACAGCGCGAACGTCTGGCCCGTGACGTTGCCCCACTGCAGCGAGAAGGCGACGAAGTTGACGTTCGCTGCGTTGAGCATGAGTTCGACGCTGATCAGGAACATCAGCGCGTTTCGGCGCGTGAGCACGCCGAACAGGCCGATACAGAACATGCCGGCCGAGAGCACCAGATACCACTGGACGGGAACGAGCATCTGGGTCGGCATCGGAGCGACCATTCAGTCGTCACCTCCCTCGAACTGCCCGCGCTCGGGGACGAGCTCGTCGGGGCTGTCGTCGACGTCGCGCCGTGCCAGCATCACCGCGCCGTCGAGCGCCGCATCGAGCACGATCGCGATCATGAAGAACGCGACGATGAACCCCTCGGCGGGCACCTCGCCGGCGTCGATGTTGAACAGCGCGTAGCCGATGTTGGCGGTGACGTTCGTCCCCGCCGGGAACCCCGTTGGCGCGGGGAACGACGAGGTCAGGAAGACGAACGTGAACAGGGCGAAGAGCGCGACCGCGGCGAGCCCCGGCAGCAGGTGGCCGCCGATCCGCAGCTTCGGTCGCGTCGTCACGACGATCTCGCCTCCTCGGGTTCGGACTCGCGCTGTCCGCGGGTTCCGGGCTGTGCTGCGTCGGTCTCGTCGTGCGTGAGCATCACGGCGAACGTGATCAGGATCAACACCCCGCCCACGTAGACGAGGATCTGCATCGCCGCGAGGAACTCCGCCTGCAGCGTGACGTAGTGGATCGCGACGCTGAGCAGCGACACCCCAAGCAACAACGCCGCGTGCCACACGTCCTTGACGAGAACGACGCCGAGGCTGCTCGCGAGCGTCACCCCAGCGAACAGCGCGAACGCGATCGTCTCATAGAGTACCATCTAGTTTCACCTCTCTCTTGCACACCCTTTGAAGATTTCGAGACGGGTGCGGATCTCTACTGGTAGTCGACCTCGCCCTCGCCCTCGCCGATCCACGCACCGCGATCGGGCTCGCGGGACTCGAGGGGGTCGATGTCCTTGTACCACGGGACGTTCCCGAGCTGTTCCTTGTTGTAGACGAGGTCCTCCTTCGTATCGCCCGTGAACTCGAAGCTCTGGGTCAGCAGGATCGCGTCGACGGGGCAGACCTCCTCGCACAGCCGGCAGTAGATGCACTGGCCGATGTGGAGGTTGTACTGCTCGCCGTTTCGCTGCTCGTCCATCACGATCTGGATCGTGTCGTTCGGACAGACGTTCTCGCACTGGCGACACCAGATGCAGCGCTCCTGACTGAACTTGTGGACGCCCCTGAACCGGGGGCTGACCTCGGGCGCGACGTCGGGATACTCGACGGTGAACGTGTTGCCGTCGAGCGCGTGTTTCATCGTCGTTGCCATCGATTTGAGCATTCCGATCATGTTATGCGATCAGCACCCCCACGATGATGGCCGTGAGCACCAGGTTGGCGAAGGAGAGCACGAGCATCCCCTTCCAACCGATCTCGATCAGCTGGTCGATTCTGACCCGCGGTATCGCCGAGCGGGCCCACTGCGTGAACAGGAACACCGCCCAGATCTTGATGATGAACCAGACGATGCCCGGCAGGACGGGGCCGGCGGGTCCGCCGAGGAACAGCGTCGCGACGATCGCCCCACCGAGGAAGATGTGCAGGAACTCCCCGAGGTAGATCAGCACGAAGTAGACCGAGGAGTACTCGGTCTGGTAGCCCGCGATGATCTCGGTGGGCGCCTCGGGCGTGTCGAAGGGGTTACGTCCCACTTCGGCCATGTTCGCCGTCAGGAACAGCACGAACGCGAACGGGTTGATGAAGGCGTACCACGAGGGGATGCCCACGCCCGCGACGGTCGCGAGCGGCTCGGCCTGTGCGGCGACGATCTCGCTCATCTGGAGCGTGCCGGCGAAGATCACCACCGACGCGCCGGTGACGATCAGCGGGATCTCGTAGGCGATGTTCTGGGCGACCGAGCGCAGCCCGCCGAGCATCGAGTACTTGTTGTTCGACGAGTAGCCACACATCAACAGCCCGATGCTGGCGATCGATGCGACGGCGAAGACGAACACCAGCCCCGCCTCGGGATCGGCGAGGTGGATCCCGCTTCCCATCGGGATCACCGCGAAGCCGAGCATCGCCGAGGCGGCGACGACGATCGGCGCGAGGTCGTAGGCCGGTCGATCGGCCCCCTCGGGGATGATGAGCTCCTTGCTCAGCAGCCGGACGGCGTCGGCGACGATGATCAGCAGGCCGAACGGGCCGACGCGGTTGACCGCGATCCGGTCGGTGAACGCCGCGGTGATCTTTCGTTTGGCCCACGGACCCGCAACGCCGGTCATCGCCAGCATCAGGTTGCCGACGAAGAACGCGGCGATGAACGCGGCGATGAACTCGCCGACGATGCCGAACTGGCCGAGCCCGGTGAGCTCGGCGACTCGATCGGGCAGGAGCACCTCGCTCTGGTTCGGGCTCTGAAGCGGCGCGAGCGGGAGACCGACCATCTATCGATCGACCTCCCCGAGGATGATGTCGAGGCTGCCCAGCGCCGCGATCATGTCGGCGAGGTACTCGCCCTCGGCCATCTCTCCGAGCGCGTGGAGGTTGTGGAAGCAGGGGCTGCGGATCTTGAACCGCGCCGGCGAGTCGGTCCCGTCCGAGCGCATGTAGATCCCCAGTTCGCCCTTCGCGCCCTCGACCGCGCGGTAGATCTCGGCGTCGGGATCCGGACGCAGCGTCCGGGGGACGTTCGCCTGGATCTCGCGTTCGTCCTCGGGCCAGTCCTCGAGCAGGTCGATACACTGCTCGATGATCCGCGCCGACTGCTCGACCTCCTGCATGCGCACCATGAACCGCGAGAAGTTGTCGCCGCCGTCCTCGGTGATGACGTCCCAGTCGAGCTCCTCGTAGTAGCCGTAGGGGTCGTCGCGGCGCACGTCGTAGTCGATCCCCGATCCGCGGGCGACCGGGCCGGTCACGCCGTACTGCTTGGCGACCTCCGGATCGAGGATCCCCGTGCCGATCGTCCGGGTCTGGAAGATCTCGTTCGAGGAGACCAGGTCGTGGTACTCCTGGACCGCCACCGGCAGCTCCTCCAGGAAGTCCCGCACCTTCTCGAAGAACTCCTCTCGCGGTTCGGGGAGGTCCCAGACGACGCCGCCGACCCGGAAGTAGTTGAGCATCATCCGCTGGCCGGTGAGGTCCTCGAGGATGTTCTGGACCTTCTCGCGGTCGCGCATCGCGTACATGAACGTCGCGGTGAAGTCGCCGTAGATGTCGAGCGCGAACGTTCCGACGGCGAGGAAGTGCCCCATCATCCGGCCGAACTCGCACGACATCGTCCGGAGGATCTTCGCGTACTCCGGCACCTCGACGTCCGCGAGGTCCTCGATCACGCGGGCGTAGGCGTACTCGTTGGTGGGCTGTGAGGAGTAGTCCCAGCGGTCGGGATACGGCATGATCTGGTGGCGATACGTTCCCTGCTGGGCCATCTGCTCCTCACACCGGTGGAGGTAGCCGATGTCGGGCTCGACGTCGACGACCTGCTCGCCGTCGAGCACCGTCTTCAGGTGGAGCACGCCGTGGGTCGCCGGGTGGTGTGGACCGATGTTCAGGAACATCGTGTCCGACTCGGCGTCGTGGTAGTCGTCGGCGATCGGGTTCTGGTGCTCCGCGAGCGTGACGATCTGCGGGCGGTCCTGGTCGTAGTCGCGCGAGAGGGGGTGACCCTGCCAGGTCTCGGGCAGGAGGATCCGACGCATGTCGGGGTGGCCCTCGTACCGGATGCCAACCAGGTCGTAGGCCTCGCGTTCGTGCCAGTCGGCGGTACGGTAGACCGGTTCTGCGGTCTGGCTGACGGGGTTGTCGCGGGGCGTGGGGACGACGACGCCGACCTCCTGGGTACGGTCCTCGTACTTCGTCAGGTAGTAGATCGACTCGTAGCGGTCCTCGTACTCCTGGGGGACGAGCAACGAGAGGTGGTCGAAGCCCGCCTCGTCGCGCAGCGCGAAGAGGACGTCCTGGACCTCGTCGGGGCGGATGACGAACGCCTCGGTGCCGCTGTGGGTCTCACGACCGAGGACGTGTTCGCCGAGTAGCTCCTCGATCGCGTCGTAGTCGACGGTGCCTTCCGCGACGTAGCTGTCCGGTTGTCGTGGTTCTTCGAGACTCATGGTGAATCGGCCCAGTTGTACCGCATGACGAGGTCGTCCTCGTCGATTCGGTCGGCGAGCTTCTCGATCAGCTCGTCCTGCTGGAGGTCGCCGAACTGTTCGAGTTCGTAGGGTTTGACCACGACCGGCGAGGACTCGCCGTTCGCGATCCGCTCCTGGAGCTTGACGACGCCGTAGACCAGCGCCTCGGGGCGCGGCGGGCAGCCCGGCACGTGGATGTCGACCGGGATGACCTCCTCGGCGCCCTTGATCACGTTGTAGCCGCCCTGGAACGGGCCGCCCGAGATGGCGCACGAGCCCATGTTGATGACGAACTTGGGCTCGGGCATCTGGTCGTAGACGCGCTTCATTCGGGGGGCGAACTTCGAGACGATCGTCCCCGGGATGATGATGACGTCGGCCTGTCGGGGCGAGGCCCTCGGGACGCCGGAGCCGAAGCGGTCCAGGTCGTGTTTGACCGCGTAGGTGTGCATCATCTCGAGGCTACAGCAGGCGATGCCGAACTGCAGCATGAACATCGAGGAGCCCCGCACCCAGTTCATGAACTTGTCGAACTTGGTGAGGATGAACGGCGAGGAGCCGAACGCCTCGCGCAGCCGCGAGTTGAATCGGTCGTCGGTGGCGCCCATGCGCGCCTCTCTGGTCTTGGTCTGCGGATCGGTGCTGCCGGTGATCGCGTCCCGTGGTGTGTTGCTCATTGTAGTCGGCTCCGTTTGTCCGCATCCGGTGTCTTGACCCACTCTACCACGCCGCTACGCCACGCCCAGATGAGCGCGACGACGAGAACGGCGATGAACACCAGCATCGGTCCGAGCGCGTGGAGCAGGCCGACCCGCTCCACGGCGTCGCTGTAGATGACCGTCCAGGGGAAGATCAGGAGGGTCTCGATGTCGAAGACGAGAAACAGCAACGCGACCATGTAGTACTGTATGTTGAACCGAATTCGGGTCGTTCCGGTCGGAACCTCGCCGCTCTCGTAGATGCTGCTTTTGCTCAGTTCGGGAACCGACGGTCGAAGCAGCGCCGATACCGCCATCATGCCGAGCGGAATCAGCACCCCCACCAACGCCAGCGCCCCGACTGCTATCCAGGTACTCATTTACGATGTCTCCGTAACGTTCGAGGCTTTGAATCCCACCACTATAAGCGCGTTCATTGCTGCGATCTCGTACCCGTCCATGGCAAGCCTTACCGGTCGGATCGCTCCCGGAAGGCAGGGGTTCCCGACTCGTGAAGCTCGCGCGAGACCGCCGCGACGTCCTCCTGGAGATCGCGGTGGTACTCGAGCAGTCTATCGCGCAGCTCCTCGTGCTCGCGAGCGACGATCTGGACCGCCGACAGCGCGGCGTTGAACGACTTGCCGGCGTCGACCGCCACGAGCGGCGCGCCCGTCGGCATCCCGATCACGGAGTCGACCGACTTTTCCTGGACCGGGACGCCGATGGTCGGAACGGGGTAGGCGAGCGAGGCGGTCATGTTCGGCAGGTCCGCCGACTTGCCGCCCGCGCCGGCGATGATCACGTCGAGGCCCCGATCGGAGGCGGTGCTCGCGTAGGCGTCCATCAGCTTCGGGGTGCGATGGGCCGAGACGACGTACGTCTCGAAGGTGAAGCGCGCCGCTGGCGGATCGTCGTAGTCGGTCAGCTCCTCGAACCCCAGTTCGACCAGCGCCTCGTAGGCGCCGAACATCGTCTCGAGGTCCGAGTCGCTGCCCATCACGATCCCCACCTCGGGACGCTCTTCGGGTTCGCGCTCGCGCTTTGCCTCCCGTTCGAGATCCTCGATCAGTCCGCGGACGCCCTCGGTCGTCATGCTTCGAACTCGACGTACCGTCGGTATGTACGTGCCGACTCGAGTAGCTCGTCGAGCGAGTCGTTCTCCTCGCCGAGCACGGTGAAGTGGCCCATCTTCCGCAACGGACGCACCTCGCGTTTGCCGTACCAGTGGAGGTGGACGGACGGCTCGGCCAGCAGCTGTTCGCCGCCCGACAGGCGCGCCTCGCGGGCCCGCTGCTCGTCGCCGAGGAGGTTCTTGCTCACGACGGGATCGCGAAGCGCCGTCGAACCAAGCGGTAGTCCCAGCACGGCCCGAACGTGCTGTTCGAACTGCGAGCTGTCGGCGCCCTCGATCGTCCAGTGACCCGAGTTGTGCGGACGCGGGGCGATCTCGTTGACGAGGATCTCCCCGTCCCACTCGAACAGCTCGATCCCGTAGGTCCCGCGGCCGTCCATCAGCGAGAGCACGTCACGGGCGACCGACTGTGCCCGCTCGCGGATCGCCTCGTCGGTACGGGCCGGAACCACGGTCTCGCGGAGGATCTCCTCCTCGTGGACGTTCTCGCCGACGACGTACGTCGCGATCTCTCCTTCTCCTTTGACGCCGATCACCGACAGCTCGCGGTCGAACTCGATCATCTCCTCGACCATCGCCTCGCCGCCGATCTCCTCGAGGGTCGCCTCGGCGTCGGCGGGGTCGTCGATCGGGGCGTTCCCTCGACCGTCGTAGCCGCCCCGGCGCGCCTTCACCATCGCCTCGCCGCCGAGTTCCGAGAGCGCGTCGCGCAGGTCCTCGGCGTCCGAGACGGCCCGGAACTCGGGGACGGCGATCCCCGCGTCCACGAGCGCCCGCTTCTGGACGAGCTTGTCCTGGATCGTCCGCAGCGTGTCGGGCGAGGGTTCGACGGGAACGTCGCGTTCCTCGCCGGCCGACTCGAGCACGTCGGGGTCCGCGAGCTCGATCTCGAAGGTCAGCGCGTCAGACCGTTTCACGAGCTCACGGATCGCCTCCGGGTCGTCGAAGTCGGCAACGATCTGGTCGCGCGCGACCGGCGCGGCGGGACAGTCGGGGGTCGGATCGAGGACGAGCAGCTCGACGCCGAGCGGGGCGGCCGCCTCGGCCATCATCCGGCCGAGTTGGCCGCCGCCGACCACTCCCAGCGTCGGTCCCGGTGAGGACAGTGTGTACATGCGCGAGGCTCCGCGCGCGCTCGCTAAAAAGCCCACCGTTCCGTCCGCTCAGCCGAGCACGTTCGCGCTCCAGCGTGCGAGCGGGTCGCCGGTCTCGCGCATCCGTTCGAGCAGCCGCCCTTCGAGGTCCGTCCGGACGTCCTCGTACGCGGGGTGGTCGATCAGGTTGTTCAGTTCGGCGGGGTCGGCCTCGAGGTCGTAGAGCTCGTTGCGGTCTGGACCGTTGTGGACGTACTTGTAGCGTTCCGCCCGGAGCATCCGCTGGGAGTAGAGGCCGAACTCGTCGCCGTGGTACTGCGCGAAGTGTGCGTCGGGCCAGTCCTCGGGGACGTCCCCGGAGAGCAGCGGCCGGATCGACCGGCCATCGACGTCGGGGATCTCCGCTTCGGCCAGATCGACGAACGTCGGCATCAGGTCGTGCAGCGAGACGAACTCTTCACAAACGGAGCTGGCCTCGACGACGTCCGGCCAGCGTACCTGCAACGGGATCCGGTAGGTGTCCTCGTACATCAGCGGCCCCTTGTTGAACTGACGGTGGGCTCCCGTGAAGTCGCCGTGATCCGAGCCGTGGATCACCATCGCGTCGTCGAGCCCCTCCTCCTCGAGGGCGTCGAGGATCCGGCCGGCCTGGTCGTCGATCAGCGTGGTGAACCCCCAGTACTTCGCGATCGCTTCGGTCCACGTCTCCCAGTCGAGCGCGTCGGCCCCGCGGTAACGGAGGTACTGCTCGTGGACGGCCGGTTTGCCCTCGAACGTCTCCGCGTAGCTCTCGGGGCGTTCGATCTCGTCGGGGTCGTACATCGAGGCGTACGGCTCGGGAACGACGTAGGGGTGGTGTGGTCCGTAGAGGTCCGCCCGGAGGAAGAACGGCTCCTCGAACCCGCTTCGCAGGCGTTCGATCGCCTGCTGTGCGATGTAGTACGGGCGCGTGGCCTCGACCGGCACCGGGTCGGTAGCGGCGACGAGCGTCGGCCGCTCGCCGCCCGTGTAGATCCGATCCTCGAGGTTCCCCTCGTCCACGTCGACACCGAGTTCCTCCCGGTGGGCCTCGAAGTCGCCCGCCAGGTCGGCGTCGTGGTGACGATCGGCCCCGCCGCGGTACTCGAAGCCGAAGTCCTCGGGCCCCTGATCGCGCCCGACGTGCCACTTGCCGACGTAGGCGTTCGTGTAGCCCGCCTCCGAGAGCAACTCCCCGAACGTCGGCAGCTCCGTCGGGAGGTTCGGCTGGATCGCGTCGGACTCGTGGGAGTTGTTCAGCATCCCGTGGTTGTGGGGGTAGAGCCCCGTGAGCAGCGACGCCCGCGCGCTCGAGCAGATACTGATCGGGGTGTACGCCCGCGTGAATCGCATTCCCTCCTCGCTCAACCGATCCAGGTTGGGGGTCTCGACGGGGGAGCCGGGGAGGGTGAGGTCGTAGCGCTCCTGGTCGGTCAGCAGGAAGAGAACGTTTGGACGATCGCTCATAGGTAGCCCAGATCGCGAAGCCGGCCTTTGGTGGCGTCGGTCATCTCTACCTCGCCGCCGCCGTCGGCGTGCTCGAAGGAGTCGACCCAGGCGTCGAGGCGGTCGTCGAACTCCTCGACCAGCGCCGGCTCGTCATCCGCGAGGTCGACCGTCTCCTGGGGGTCGCGCTTGACGTCGTAGAGCTCCTGGAGCCCGTCGGAGGCGCGGAGATACTTGTAGTCGTCCGTCCGGATCGCCCGCAGCGAGCGGTCGTACTCGTAGACGGCCTCGGGGATCTCGCCGAAACGCTCCTCGAGCTGTTCCATCGAGGGCTGAGGGGCGACGTACTCGGCGAACACCGCCTCGCGGGGCTCGTCGCGCTCGAGCAACGACCGCCCCTGTGCCTGCTCGCGGGCCGCCGGCGCGTCGAGGTCGGCGACGTCGAGCAGCGTCGGGAACAGGTCGAGCAGTTGAACGAGTTCGTCCTCGCCCGCGGCGGGGTCGAACCCCTCGCCGTGGACGATCAGCGGGACGTGCAACAGCGTGTCGTAGACGTTGTACTGGTGTCCGAAGAAGCCGTGATCGCCGATGTTTTCGCCGTGATCACCACAGACCACGAGCACGGTGTCCTCCCACTCGCCGGCCTCGATCAACGCCTCGCGCAGCGAGGCGATCTGCGAGTCGAGGTAGGCGAGCTCTCCCCGATAGAGTCCGCGCAGCAGCGAGAACTCCGTCTCGGTGAGGTCGTACTCGTCGACGTCGTAGGCGCGTGGCTGCTGTCTGATCTCGCGTGCGGTCTCGTAGCTGCCCTCGGGGAGGAACCGTTCTGCGACCTCACGGGGCGGGCTGTACTCGACGTGGGGCTCGATGTAGTTCGCGAAGCAGAAGAAGGGGCGATCCCCCTCGCGCTCGCCGAGCCAGTCGGCGAGCATGCTCGTCGCTCGCTCGGCACCGTCGTCGTCCGTTCCACGGATGAACTGGTCGTAGAAGGCGTTCACGCCGTTCACCAGTGGGTTCCCGTCGAGCAGCCGCGAGAGGAAGGCGTCGACCTTTCCGCTCGAGTGTTTGATCCGGGTGAGCTCTCCCAGGTCGGTGCCCGACTGGATGAACTGCCAGGTCCGATAGAACGACTCGAACCCGCGCGCGAACCCGAACTCCTCGGTGAGCCACGTGTTGCTCGACACTCCCACCGTCTCGTAACCCGCTGCCGAGAACGCCTCCGCGAGCGTCGTCCACTCCTCCTCGAGGTACGTATGGTCGCCGTGGGCACCGTGCCTCGACGAGTACGTGCCCGTAAAGAGCGAGGCGTGCGACGGCAGCGTCCACGGGGCACTCGTGAACGCCCGTTCGTAGGCGACCCCCTCATCCGCGAGCTCCGCGAGCGTCGGCGTCAGGGAGGGATCCGCCGGGACGGTGTCCGTCGCTCGAGCCGTGTCCATGACGACCACTGCAATGTTCGGTTGATCCATCATATCTTCTCCATCGTCGAACGTGGAGTCGTCATCTACTGGGGTACTGCATGATAAATACGGAAGGCCTGCGTGCGCGTCCTCTTCACATCCATATCACCGTTTCCGGCGGGTGTAGAGGAAGATTCAATCCCAAATCACTTGATACAAATATAGATCGGTAGATGAAAACCGGCGATCATCATATAAATCCCACGGTATGGCAGGCAGAAGTTCGACCCGGAGGAGCGTCCTACTCAGAACGGAAGAAGTCATGAATCCCGTGCCAGACGACGTCCTCCTTCCCTGTCACTGGCTCCGTAAGGAGTTCAGCGCCGACAGAATGGAGTTCAGACGGGACGACGACCGGTTCACCATCTCCGCGGTACGAAGCGAGGGATGTCCGCCGCGTTCCGATCCGTCCTCGAGCCATGGGTGGGAGCTTCGCTGTCGCCAGCGCGCCGGCGAGGCGAGCAGCGCCGTTACCATCGGGTACGTAACTACAAGGGAGGTCGCACTCGATACCGTACTGAAGCATATGGAACGCATCAACGAGACGATCGAAGGTGAGGTCGGCCTCTCATCGGGCGCGATGGTCGACCTGCTCGCCGGGAGGACCACGATCGACGATCTCGACGACCGAACGCGGACGACGAAGCGCATCGCCGAAGAACTCAGTCCATGACGAACCCGGGATCGGCGGCGCTCAGCGACCGCGTTACCGACGCGTTCTCGGATCGCGACCTCGTCGTCGTCTCGAACCGCCAGCCGTACGCCCACGACTACGACGACGGCGAGATCACCGTCTCCCGTCCCGCCGGCGGGCTGACTGCCGGTCTCGATCCGGTGATGCAGCGCGCGGAGGGGACGTGGATCGCCTGGGGCGACGGCGACGCCGACTTCGAGGTCGCCGACGAGGAGGGACGAGTGCGCGTCCCGCCGGACGATCCCTCCTACACCCTCTCGCGGGTCCGCCTCTCCGAGGAGGACGTCGAGGGCTACTACTACGGCTACAGCAACCGCGCGCTCTGGCCGCTCTGTCACGGCATGATCGGTACCGCACGCTGTGACGGTCGCGACTTCGAACACTACCGGCAGGTCAACCGTCGGTTCGCCGACGCCGTGGTCGATCGGATCGACGATGACGACGACGCCCTGATCTGGTTTCAGGACTACCACTTCGGACTCGCTCCACGGATGGTCCGCGGCGACGTCGGTGGCGCGGTGTTGACGCAGTTCTGGCACATCCCGTGGCCGACGTGGGACACCTTTCGCGTCTGTCCGTCCGCCGAGACGATCGTCGCGAGCCTGCTCGCGAACGACCTGCTGGTCTTTCACACCCCGGAGTACGTCGGGAACTTCCTCGACTGCGTCGAGGCGGCGGTCCCCGAGGCGACGGTCGATCGTTCGAACGGTGCGGTCGCCTACGACGACCACACCACCACCGTCGTGGCGTTCCCGCTCGGGGTCGACGCCGGTCGAATCACCGATCTGGCCGAACGCGACGCCTGGCCGGATCTCGAACGGCGCCACCGACTCGAGGACCGGACCATCGCACTCGGCGTCGATCGGTTGGACTACACCAAGGGGATCCCCGAGCGAATCGATGCGCTCGAACGGTTCTTCGAGGACCACCCCGAACGGCGCGGCGATCTCACCTACGTTCAGAAGGGGACGGGGAGCCGTGAGGAGATCGAGGCCTACCAACACCTGCAGGACCGGGTCGACCGCTCGATCGAGCGAGTCAACGACCGGTTCGGAACCGACGACTGGCGGCCGATCATCCGCGTCCAGGAACACCTCCCGAAGGAGGAGCTGTACGCGCTGTACAGACATAGCGACCTCGCGCTGGTCACGCCGCTTCGCGACGGGATGAACCTCGTCGCCAAGGAGTTCGTCGCGGCCCAACTCGACAGCGAGGGCGTCCTGTTGTTGAGCGAGTTCGCGGGCGCCCACGAGGAACTCGGTGACGACGCGGTGACGATCAACCCCTACGACACCCAGGGGGTCGCCGACGCCATCGACCGAGCGCTGGCGCTCCCCGAGGAGGAGCGACGCGAACGCATGACGACCCTTCGTGAACGGGTGAACTCGTACGACCTGGTGGCCTGGATGGACGACGTGCTCTCGGCGGCGCTGGACTGTGAGGGGAACCGCGACGAAATCGTCTCCGAACATGCCTGAGACCGCCGCACTCCCCCGGTTTGACGACCACCGAGACGAGATCCACGAGCGGATCGCGAACGCGCCGGGACTCGTCCTCTGTGTGGACTTCGACGGTACGCTCGCGCCGATCGAGACCGATCCCGACGCCCCCGAGATCACGCCCGAGAACCGGCGGATGCTCGAGGCGTTGCGAGAGCACGATCGCGTCCGCGTCGCCGTCGTTAGCGGACGTGCGCTCGACGACGTCCGCGAGCGCGTCGGCATCGATGGACTCGCCTACGCGGGCAACCACGGTCTCGAACTCCACCGGAACGGTTCGACGACGGTCCACCCGGTCGCCGTCAAACGACGCCGGCGGCTCCGGCGAATCGTCGAGCACCTCGAGGACCGCCTCGCACGGATCGAGGGGGCCGCGATCGAGGACAAGGGGGCCACCGTGACCGTTCACTTCCGCGAGACGCCCGACGAGCGGGTCGAGGAGGTCGTCGAGGCGGTCGAGGAGAGCGTCGAACGCTTCGGCGACGGCGGAATCCGATGTACCGACGGCAAGCAGATCCTCGAGCTCCGTCCGGCGGTCCGCTGGCACAAGGGAATGGCCGTCTCGCTGATCGCGGCGTCCCAGCCCGACGACTGGTTGCCGATCTACATCGGCGACGACACCACCGACGAGTCGGCGTTCCGCGCGGTGCTGCCCGAGGGGATCGCCATTCACGTCGGCACCGGCGAGACGGACGCCAGCTACCAGATTCCGACCCAGTCGGGCGTCGCAGAAGCGCTCGGCGCGCTCGGCGAGTGGCTCGACGACCCGACTACGCGCCCCATCACTTCTACAGATCCATGAGTCGCTATCCACGTGAAGCACGCAGCGCACGAATCAAGTGTATCGACTGCAACGCCCCAGTGACCCGTACGACCGACGGGCAGTACGTCTGCGTCGAGTGCGGCGGATCGCCGCTCGAACGGCGTACCGATGCGCCGCCGACCGACTGATCGATCGCCCTACTCCTCGTCCTCGTTCTCGTTCTCGATCCCGAGCACGTCGCTGAGCTCCTCGGTTAGCTCCTCGCGACTGAGGTTGGCCTGGATGTCCCGTTCCTTCGCGAGCGACTGTAGCTCGCGGTAGGAGAGGTCCGCGAGCTCGTCGGCGGTCTCGGGAACGTCGTCGTCCTCTTCATCTTCCTCGTCCGTGTCCTCGGTCTCGTCTTCCTCACCCTCCGCCTCCTCGTCCTCATCTCCTTCGTCTTCCTCCTCTTCGTCGCCTTCTCCTTCGCCTTCCTCGTCCTCCTCTTCGTCGCCTCCCTCGTCCTCATCTCCTTCGTCTTCCTCTTCATCCTCTTCATCTTCCTCGTCCGTGTCCTCGGTCTCGTCTTCCTCGTCCTCATCTCCTTCGTCTTCCTCGTCCGTGTCCTCGGTCTCGTCTTCCTCGTCCTCATCTCCTTCGTCTTCCTCCGCGGCCTCGTCTCCTTCCGACCCCTCGTCACCGTCTCCTTCCTCGGCGTCCTCTTCGGTCTCCTCGTCCGCTTCCGACTCGTCGCCATCGTCGCTGCTGAGTCCCTCCTTGATGGCATCCCCGATGCCGATCTGGCTGCCGAGCGAGTCACCGTCGTCCTCGTCGTCTTCGCCGTCGCTCTCGTTACCGTCTCCTTCCTCGGACTCCTCGGCGTCCTGCTCCTCTTCCGACTCGTCCGCTTCCTCGGTTTCCTCGTCTTCCTCGTCGCTCTCCGAGTCCACGGACTCGCTCTCCTCGGCTTCTTCCGCTTGTTCATCGTCCGTCTCGTCTTCACTCTCACCCTCATCGCCGAGTGTACCACTCACAGCGTCTGCGACGAGATCGCCGGAGAGCTGGTCCTTGCCGATGGATTTGAGGTCCTCCTTGAGTGACGCCCGAGCGTCCGGGTTCACGAACAGCTCCCTGAACGCGTCTCCGATCGCCCCTTTAACGTCCTCGATTAGCTCGTCGATCGAGGGGCGCTCGGAGATCGCTCGTGCGATGACCTCCCCGAGTTCTCGGCCGAGTGCCGCCCCGAACTCGCGACCGAGAACCGCGGCGATCTCCTTGATCGCCACGTTGACGTCCTCTCGTTCGGCCAGCTCGCCGAGATCGGCTTCTTCGAGTAGATCACCGATGTCGATGGCTTCGAGCAGCGTCCCGGTATCGATGGCCTCGATGATCGACTCGTTACTCATGATCGCCACCTCGTCGATAGAGCGCTCCTTATGATCATCCTTTTACGTCCTCATTCTTCGTCTTCGTCGTCCTCGTTACCGTTCTCGTCCTCGCCTTCCTCCTCGTCGTCTTCATCCTCTTCGTCGCCTTCGTCCTCCTCGTCTTCATCGTCCTCCGGTTCGTCGTCGTCTCCATCTTCATCCTCTTCGGACTCCTCGTCTTCCTCCGTCTCCTCGCGTTCGTCTTCGTCCTCGGTCCCCTCTTCCTCGTCTACGTCGCTTTCGCCCTCGCCTTCGTCTTCGTCTTCGTCCCCGGTCTCCTCTTCCTCGCCTTCGTCTTCTTCGTCCTCGTCTCCTTCCTCCTCGATAGTCAGCGAGACCGCTTCGTCGTCGCCTTCAATGGTCATCTCGTCTTCGGCACTGCCGCCCTCGGCGTCGGCTTCGATGGTGTAGTCACCGCTTTGGAGCTGGAGGGTCACCTCGCCATCCTCGTCGGTTTCGTCGGTTTCACCGCCCCCGATCAGACTTCCCAGGAGGCCACTGTCCTCGTCTTCGACGGTAACGGTCGCATTCTCAACGGGATCGCCGTCTTCGTTCTCGACCGATACCGTCAGCTCGTGTGTTTCCTCTTCCTCGTCCTCTTTGCTCCCTCCGCGGAGCCGTTCCGTGACCATCCGCCCGACCAGTTCGCCGATCTGCCTGCCGATGATCGCACCGATCGCGCGGCCGATCGCCTCGCCGAGGTTCTTGTCGTCCTCGTCGACGGCGTCTTCCAATTTCGTGCCTTCGAGTAGTTCCTCCGTGTCGACGCTCTCGAGCATCGAGCTACCGGTATCGTCGTCGCCGTTGTTGGTTTCACTCATGGGTGTCAGAGCCTCCCTTCAGTAGTCGCGTACGGCCGTGGTTCATCCCGCTTCGTACAGTACGTTCTCGACCCTCGCCGCCGGATCGATCGGTCCGTCGTACCGTCGGTTCGATCGATGATCGAGATAGCTGATAGCTTCCCCTCATCTGTGATCAGTCATCCCCGTCCGACCCGTCTTCACCGTCCTCTCCCTCGTCGCTCTCATCCTCGTTTTCGTCGTCCCCCTCGGCTCCGTTTTCGTCGTCCCCCTCGTCGCCGTTCTCCTCGTCGCCGTTCCCTTCGTCCTCCTCCTCTTCGTCCTCCTCCTCTTCGTCTCCCTCATCTTTCCCTTCTTCGTCCTCCTCGCTCTCGGATAGCTCCTTTACGATCATCTCCGCGATCTCTCGACCGATGATCTCGCCGAGCTTTTGACCGGCGATCTCGCCGAGGGCGCGCCCGATCGCTACCCCGGTGTTTTCCTCGTCCTCGTCGAAGGCGTCCTCCAGTTGTGTTCCCTCGAATATCTTTTCGAAATCGATGTCTCCGATCGCCGATTCGAGGGGTTCGAGCATCGACGGACCGTCGCCGTTACCGTTGTCGTTTCCGTTGTCAGTACCGTTACCGTTGTCGTTTCCGTTATCACTCATGGTGTTCTCGTAGGTTCTACAGCCGCGTGCGTTCGTAGTCTATACCGTCGCAGACCTCGTCGTCGATCCGCAGTGGCGAATCCGTCGGACCGGACTGTAGCCCGTCCGCCAATCGAAGCAGTCGAAGGGATCCTCTCATGAGACGACTCACTCGGCTGCTTCGGTCTCCGTTCCGTTCGACTCGTCGTTGGTCGGCTCATCGCCCTCCGACTCGCCGACTAGTTGCTTGATCAGTTCGTTGAGCATCTCCTCGACCGGGATGGACGAGAGCAGCATACTAACCGGGTCGGTCAGCCAGTTCAGGACGTTGCGTATCCAGTTCGAGATCCTGCTTGCTACGTTGCGTACCCAGTTCGAAATTCTGGTTGCGACGTCACTCATCCGGTTCGAGATCCTGTCTCCGATGCTGCTCGCCCATTCGGAGACGCTGCTTACTCGATCCGAGATACTGCCGACGATGCCGCTCAGCAGACCGTTCTCGTCGTCTGCTTCCCCTTCGTCTTCAGCGCCTCCGCCGATCAGACCACGCAGTCGGGCGATCGCTTTTTCCACGGAGTTCCCGAGGCGATTCACGACGGCACGCAGCCCGTCGGCCGGCACTCCCAGGGCGTCCCGAACGCGACTCCCGACGCTTTTCAGCCAGCTGATCGGCGAGGTCAACGCGTTTCGGACCCGACCCAGCGCGTTCCGAAGTGCACTGATCGGCGAGCTCAGGACGCCCCAGACCCGACCCAACGCGCTTCGAAGCGCGCTGATCGGCGAGGTCACTACGTCCCAGACCCGGCTCGCAGCACTGCGTAGCGCGCTGATCGGGGCTGAAAGCGTGTTCGCGATACGGGTTCCGAGGCTGCGCAGCCACTTGAACGGCTTTTTGATCTGGTTCCAGAGCCACTTGAGCGGCGAGGTGATGTAGCTCAACAGGTTCAGGACGGAGTTGAGCAGGCGATTGAGCAGCCCTGACAGCGGGTCCAACAGCCCCGCGACCGCCGACAGCAGGTTCCCGAGCAGGTTCCCCGGTCCGGTGATCGCTCGGATGTCCAGCACGACCTCGTGGAGATCGACCTCGAGTCCGAGGAGGTCGAGAAACAGTCCTTCGAGATCGAGATACAGCACTGTCGACCCACGGTCGGTCCCGTGGCTTGCGGATTCGTCCTCGTCGACCTCGCCCTCGGCCTCCTTCGGACCTTTCCGGCCCTCCTCCTCCTCTTCCTCTTCTTCCTGCTCGACGTCGAGGGTGAGCGTGGCCTCTTCGTCCCCGCCCTCGATCTCGACTGCTTGGTCGTTCGTTTCGTTGTCGGCCTCGACCGTGACCCTGTACTGGCCCTCCGCTAACTCGAAGGAACTCTGACCGCTATCGTCGGTTTCGGCCTCGGAGGGCTGCCCACGAAAGCCCTCGATGACGCCCTTGTCCCCGCTTTCGACCGTGATCGAGGCCCCTGGGACGGGGTCGCCCTCGGCGTTCTGGACGGTCACCATCAGATCGTACGTCTCCTCGTCCGGAACGACGGTGAGCGTGATCTCCTCGTCGTCCTCGAGGGTGAACTGCTCTTCGGCGCTCCCCTCGTCGGCGTCGACCTCGACGGCGTAGTCGCCGTTTTCAAGGAGGAAGGTGGCCTCGCCGTCGGTCCCGGTATCCTGCCGTTCACCCGATTCGAACGCGTCGCCGTCCTTGTCCTCGACCGTGACGGTGGCTCCCTGAATGTACTCGCCCTGGTCGTTCTCGACGGTTACCGTTAGCTCGTACGTCTCTTCGTCGGCTTCTCCTTCTTCTCCATCCGCCTCTTGGTCACCTTCATCCTCCGCTTCCTCTTCGCCTTCTTCCTCTCCACCCTCGTCCCCCTCTTCGTCTTCTTCTCCTTCACCCTCTTCGACGTCGAGAGAGAGCGTGACCTCCTCGTCGTCACCGTCGATATCGACCCGCTCTTCGGCCTGCTCGTCGTCGATTTCGGTTTGGACGCTGTATTCGGCGTTCTCCAACTCGAAGGAGGCTTCGCCGCTGTCGTCCGTTTCTGCGTCTTCGGCCTCGTCGAGAAACCCCTCGATGAGGCCCATGTCCTTGCTCTCTACCGTAAGGGGTGCCCCCGGAACGGGCTCGCCATCCTCGTTCTCGACGGTTACCGTCAGCTCGTGTGTCTCCGGTTCGTCCTCCCCGTTCCCGTCGTCCTCTTCTGACGCTTCACCTTCGCCTTCGGCTTCTCCATTTTCCCCGTCCGCTTCGTCCTCAGCTTCGTCGTCCTCTCCATCGCCCTCCGGTTCGTCCTCCCCGTCAGTTTCGGACTCTTCTTCCTCGTCGTTTTCTTCGGGCGTTTCTACTTCGCCGTCTCCGTCATTCCCACCGTCGCCGTTCTCGTCCGCTTCGTCGCCCCCACCCGCCTCGTCGTCGTCCTCGGGTTCACCGCCATCGGGAAGTAATACGCGCACACCGGTACCATCCTCGTTATCGGTTGTCGATTCCTCACCCATCACTCTCCCGTATCAACGGACTCACTTAAAAAGGGTGCTTGCAGGAGGTTCCGGTCAGTCGAACGCGGGAGTGAACGACTTTCGACAGTCGATACAGACGTGCGAGTCCCTGTTGAGCGCGTCCGCATTCGCGTCGCTGAGGGCGTCCAAGCTCGCGAGTATCGCGGCACCGACGCCGGCCTTGTACACCGCGTCCTCGCTGTCACAGGAGGGGCATTCGATCGAGCTACCGTCCTCCAGCGTGGCGATTCGACGTTCGAGACGGTCGACGCGAGCCGCGAGGTCCTGTATCGCGTCCTCGTCGTCCTCGTCGGCCTGCGCGATCATCTCTACCGCCTCCGAGAGCTCGACCGGCTCGTCGATCCACGGGACGTTGACTTTCTCACTCTCGCTCATAGACGTCTCTCAGGCCCCGAGGCGTTAAAGAACATCCGACCGTGTGACAGGAGCTAGATGTCCTGTTCCATGTCGTCGCGCCGGTATCTGTGGGTCCGCCGATAGCCGGTGACCGTCCGATCCTCGTCCAGCGTGATCTCGTAGCGGCCGAGGATGTCCTGCGTGTCCGGGACGCTGCTTCGTTCGATCACCTCGACGGCGACGCGCCAGCCGTCGTCTTCGCGGTCGATGGCGAGGATCCCGCTGAGGGGATAGCCGACCACGTCTTCAGCGATGTTTCGGACTTTGTTTCGGATCTGACCGATCTCAGTGTCGTCGATGTTGGTTTCGTCGTCTGCCATATCTGTTTCCTGGTCTTCACCCGCGTCCGTTGTGTCTTCTTCGGTCTCCTCGCCCCCCTCGATCGTCTCGTCGTCCGAGTCGTGCTGATAGCAGTAGCCGTCGCTTTGAGCGGGTCGCGTACACCGCTCACCGTCCGCGGTGAGCGCCTTACACTGTTCGTCGTCGGAGGCGGACATCGTCGGATGGTCCCGTCAGGCTACTGGGCTTCGGCGGAGGCCTCGATCTCGATGTCCTCGAGGTCGTCGAGGTCGCCCTCCTCCTCGGCGGCCTCGATCTTCGAGATCTCCCTCGCGTAGTGGAGGAAGGTGTCGACCGACGCGATCACGACACGGGCTTCGACGGTGAGGATCTCGATCCCCACCAGCGAGACGCGTACCCAGATGTCGATGACCGCACCCTTGTCCAGGATCCGGTCGAGCACTTCCGCCAGACTTGAGGTGCTGGGTCTTGCTTGACTCATACTGTTGTCCCTCTGGGTCAAGGGGTGCCTCACACATGTACCTTATCGTTCGGCAGGCAGTTGCAAGCGCACCACTGTTTATAACTTCGAGCCGATAGGTATTACAGGACACGCGGGGGAACAACACAGCATGGGAGACACTGCGCTATACGCCTACGGGGTCATCGAACGCGAGGACGTCGAGTTCGAGACCGACGGCGTGAACGGGGCCGAGCGGGCCTACACCGTCGGCTACCAGACCCTGTCGGCGCTCGTCACCGACATCGACACCGTCGAACCGGAGCAGTCCGACGAGAACACGCGTGCGCACGACGAGGTGCTCCAGCAGTTGCTCCAGTACGACGGCGGCCGGACCGTCGTACCGATGCAGTACGGAATGGCGTTCAAGAACGCCCGAACCCTCAAGAGCGTGCTGCGCGAGGCCCGTCCCGCGTTCACCCGCGCGCTTCGGGAGGTCGAGAACGACGTCGAACTCGGTCTGAAGGTGCTCACCGAGGAGGGCGCCGAGGTCGACGAGGAGGCGATCCGCGAGGAGGTGACCGAACGGTTCGACGAACGCGCGATCAGCGTAACCAGCGACGACCTGTTCAGCGACCGGCTGATCGTGAACCGCTCGTTCCTGATCGACCGCGACGAGCGCGAGGCGTTCGACCGCGCAGTCGGGGAGTTCGAGGACGACCACGAGGAACTGCTCGTTCAGTACACCGGTCCATGGGCGCCGTACAACTTCGTGGACATCGAGATCGGGGCCCAGAGATAATGTTCATTCTCGACGACCTCCTGTTCAAACCGTTCATCTCGATCCTCGACGCGCTCCACACCCTCGCGATGAACGAGCTCTACGACGTCGAGGCGATCCAGGACGAGCTGAAGGAGAACCAGCTCCTCTACGAACTCGGAGAGCGTTCGAAGGAGGAGTACGAACAGCGCAGACGCGAACTCGAGGAGGAGATGGAGATCGCTCGTGCGGCCCACGAACAACTCCGAAACAAGACGATCGAGATACAAGGCTAATGAACGACGAACACGACGAACACGACGACCGAGAGACCAGCCTGTTCGGCGCGATTCGACACGTGATCGACTCGCTGGTCGACGCCGAACGCGAGGGTAGGAGCGGCGCCCAAGGCACCGGACGGATCCCGAAGGGACACTTCACGACCCAGTACGGCTTCTCGGGGCGGATCGGCTCCTCGGAGTCGTCCGAGGAGGACGGGGGGTCGACGCACCGAACCGAGGAGGAGTCGCCGTATCTGGTCGACGTCCGATACGACGACGCGGACGAGGAGCTGCTGGTCGTCGCCGACCTCCCGGAGGTGGAGGCCGACGAGCTGACCGTCGGCCTCGACCGTGACCGAAACGAGCTCGTCATCGGCGTCGAGAACCGGTCGGTCGACCGGATCGAGCTCCCCTGGCCCGTCGCCGACGTCGAGAGCCGGTTCCAGCACGGCGTCCTCGAGCTCCGGTTCACGCCGGAGGAGGAAGAGCGATGAGCGACGACGGCCTGAACGTCGAACAGCTCGCGGAGCACTCCGAGACGATCGGGAGGCTCCTCACGGACCTGAAACGGGCGATCGTCGAGGACGACGACCAGACCGATCTGATCGAACTCGCGGAGGATCTGTGGGACGTTCTCGACGAGACCCAGGACGTCCTCGAGACGATCGACTTCGAGGAGGTACCCGAGGCGATCGACCTCGAGGAGCTCGGCGAGAACGTCGACATCGAGGACATCCCCGAGGGACTGCTCGACGAGGACGAGACCGCGATCGAACTGAGCACCGTCCGCGAGGCGGTCAACCTCCGGGAGCTGTGGGACGCGGTCGATCTCATGGAGCTTCGCGAGGAGAAACAGCAGCTCGAGAACGAGGTCGACGACGTCACCTCCGACGAGGGCGAGGACGACGGCGGCCTGCTCGGCGATGACGGTCTCGTCGGGGACGATGACGACGGCGGTCTGTTGGGTGACGACGAGGAGGACGACGGGCTGCTCGACACCGACAACGTGATCGGCACCGAGGGTGCACACGTCCAGTTCGACGCCGAGGCGCGCCAGGCGTTCCTCGAGGACAAGATCAAGACCGCCGTCGAGAAGTTCCGATCGGTACTGCTCTCGACCCACGACAAGCTCCACAGGCTCTACGAGCTGAACCAGCAGAAGCTCGGCCAGCCGGGCCGCCAGCCCGACTCGCTGAACCCGACGGCGTACTCGTCGCTGCCGCCGGGGCCGGTCCCCGACTCGGCCTCGACGCGGCGCTCGACGGTACCCGCGCAGGTGAAGTACTCGAAGGTGGAGAACCCCCGGCGGATCTACGGGCGTCGGTTCACGAAGGAGAAACGAAAGGCCGACGCTGACGAGAACGGATCCGAGGCGACGAACCGGACGGACGAGGACGAAGACGAGACGACCGACGCAGACGAGGAATCCGAGGCGATCGAGGTGGAAAACAATGAGTAGAGACTACGGAAGCAGTGCGAAACCCACGCGCAAACAGGCCGACCTCGCAGACGTACTGGAGATGGTGCTCGACAAGGGCATCGTGATCAACGCGGACATCGCCATCACCGTCGGAGAGACCGAGATGATCGGCATCGAGATCCGCGCGGCGATCGCCTCGTTCGAGACCGCCGCGAAGTACGGGCTCGCCTTCCCCAGCGGCACCGACATGCGTCGGGTCGAGCAGGCCTCCGGCCGCGAGCCCCTCGAGGGAGAGGACGGCGAGACGATCGACCTCGGGATCGAGGCGAGCAAGGGCGGCGCGAGCAACGAGGATGGGACGGACTCCCCGCAGAACCCGCCGCGAAAGCGACCCGATCCGCGGACCCCGGTCGACGAGGGAAGCGTCGACGCCGAGGCGAGCGACTTCCTTGGAGACGAGGACTCCGAGGACGGCGACGCCAATGAGGGAAGCGACGCTGACGGGGAGGCCGACGACGCGGGGGGTTCGGAGGAGTCATGAAACACATCGAGCTCGACGAGGACGAGGACGACGGCGGCGCCTCGGGGCTGCTCGCGCTCGTCGTGACCGTCATCGAGCTGCTGATCGAGACGATGGAACGCGAGGCGATCCGCCGGATGGAATCGGGACAGCTCGACCCCGAGGAGATCGAGCGGCTCGGCGCCCAGCTACAGGCGCTCGAGGAGGAGGTCGCGGCGATCAAGGAGCGAGAGGGAATCGAGGACGACGTCGAGCAGCTCCGGGGCGACCTCGACTCGCTCGTCACCGACGCGGTCGAGCAGGTCCGCGATCAGGAGCTCCCGGAATGACCGACACAACCGACCCCGGCGGCGCGAACGCCGACCTCGAGTTCGACGAGGGACGATATCTCTACTGTGCGGTCCGCGCCGCCGACGACGAGAGCTTCACCGCGGAGGGGATCGAGGACGGAACGACCTCGCTTCTCGTCCGGAACGGGATCGGCGTGGTCACCCAGCCCGTCGACTCCGTCTACGACTCCGACGACATGACGCGGGTTCGAAGCTGGCTGTTGGCCCACCAGCAGGTCGTCGACGAGGCCGGCCAGCGCTTCGGTACGCCGCTTCCCTTCCGGTTCGACACGATCATCAAAGGCGACGACGAGACGGTCTACGAGTGGCTCGCCGAACGTCGCGAGGAGATCGACGACGCCCTCGAGACGCTCGCGGGCCGGTGGGAGTACCGCATCGAGGTCCGGTGGGACGAGGCCTCGATGCGCGAGACGGTTCTCGAGGGGGACGAGGAGCTTCAGGAGCTCGCGGCACGCACCGAGGAGGCGAGCGAGGGGACGGGGTACCTGCTCGAGAAGCAGTACGAACAGCGGCTCAACGAGCGCCTTCAGGAGCGACGCGACGCGGTCGCGGAGACGCTCTACGGACTCGTCGAACCCCACGCCGTCGAGATCCAGCGATCGGGCGGCGGCTCGAACGTCGTCTCGACCGAGACGGACGACGAGCTCGATCGGGTCGCCCAAATCTCGGTGCTCGCCCCCCGCGAGAACGAGGAGGCGATCGGGGAGGCACTCGAGGAGATCAACGGACGTCCCGCCCACGAGGTACGCTACACCGGCCCGTGGCCGCCGTACAGCTACGCGCCACAGATCGGGGGTGAGGCCCAGTGAAACCGACCAAGGAGCCCGACCACGCGATCGTCGACGTGCTCGACGTGCTTCTGCGCGAGGGAGCGATGATCCAGGCGGACGTGCTGATCACGGTCGCCGACATCCCGCTGATCGGGATCAACCTCCAGGCGGCGATCGCGGGGATGACGACGATGACCGAGTACGGCTTCTTCGAGAACTGGGACGTCGAGAAACGCCGCATGAGCGAGGAGCGACGCTCGTCGTTCGGCAAGCGGCCCGCGCCGACGGTCCCACACTCCGACGCCGAGTCGGATTCGGACTCCGACTCCGACTCCGACTCCGGCTCCGACGAACGGTAAGCTCTTTGCCGGCGGTGGGCCACCCTCGCGTATGGTCACGCTCGGACTGGTGGTCGCGCGGTTCAACCGCGAGGTCACCGAGGCGATGGAGGAGGCCGCCCACGAGGCGGCCGCTGACCGGGGGGCGACGGTCGAGGAGACCCTCTACGTTCCCGGCGCGTACGACACGCCGCTCGCGGCCGATCGACTGGCGCGCCGCGAGGGAATCGACGCCGTCGTGGCGCTCGGCGCGATCGTCACGGGCGCCACCGACCACGATCGGACCATCGCCGACGCCGCCGCACGCGGGCTGACCGAGGTGAGCCTCGACCGCGACGTCCCCGTGACGTTCGGAATCTCCGGTCCGGGGATGACCGCCGACGAGGCCCGGGCGCGAACCGATTACGGCGCACGCGCCGTCGAGAGTGCGATCGACCTGATGGAAGAACTATGAGCTTCGAATTCACGAACCGTATCGGCCGTGTCGAACCGAGCGCGACCCTCGCGATCAGCCAGCTGGCCTCCGAACTCGAGGCGGAGGGGGCGGACGTCGTCGACCTCTCAGTGGGCGAACCCGACTTTCCCACGCCAGAGAACGTCGTCGAGGCGGGTAAGGAGGCGATGGACGCCGGCCACACCGGCTACACCGGCTCGAACGGCATTCCCGAGCTGCGCGAGGCGATCAGCGAGAAGCTGCGGGGTGACGGCCTCGAGTACGACCCCGAGAAGGTGATCGTCACCCCCGGTGCGAAACAGGCGCTCTACGAGACGTTCCAGACGCTCGTCGACGACGGCGAGGAGGTCGTCCTGCTGGACCCGGCGTGGGTCTCCTACGAGGCGATGGCGAAGCTCGCGGGCGGCGAGCTCTCGCGGGTCGACCTCTCGGCCCACGACTTCCGCCTCGAGCCCGCGCTCGAGGACCTCGCCGACGTGGTGAGCGACGACGCCGCGCTGCTGGTCGTCAACTCCCCGAGCAATCCGTCAGGAGCCGTCTACTCCGACGCCGCCCTCGAAGGGGTGCGCGACCTCGCCGTCGAGCACGACGTCGCGGTGATCGCCGACGAGATCTACGAGCGCATCACCTACGGTGCGGACCCGACGCCGCTGGCCTCGCTCGAGGGAATGGACGAGCGGACGGTCACGATCAACGGCTTCTCGAAGGCTTACTCGATGACCGGTTGGCGGCTGGGTTATCTCGCCGCTCCCGAGGAGCTCGTCGACGAGGCGAGCAAGCTCCACTCGCACTCGGTCTCGTGTGCGACGAACTTCGTCCAGCACGCCGGAATCGAAGCGCTCGAGAACACCGAGAGCGACGTCGAGGAGATGGTCGAGGCGTTCGAGCGCCGACGGGACCTGCTGGTCGAGCTGTTCAAGGACCACGGCATCGAGGTCCGCGCGCCCGAGGGTGCCTTCTACATGATGGTACCCGTCGACGACGACGACCAGGCGTGGTGCGAGGGCGCGATCCAGGACGCCCACGTCGCGACCGTGCCGGGAAGCGCGTTCGGCACGCCCGGCTACGCACGGCTCTCGTACGCCAACAGCGAGGAGCGGATCCGTGAGGCGATAGACCGGCTGGCGAGCGAGGACTACCTGTAGCCGATACGGATCGGGAGCCCACCCGTCTCCGAGTTATTGGACATCTGGTGAAAACGGCGTACTGAATGAGGGCGCATATACAGCACAACCAGGACTGAAAGAGAACCCCCCTGACTCATCACCTACGGTTTCTTTCCTGAGGGGACTCGATCCTCATTTTCGAGTATGCGTTTCAAATTCTCGCCCTCTTCTCGCATGTGCGTTCGGACGGCGTCGAATTCTCTCTTGTTGAGCCGAGCACCGATCGGTCCA
This sequence comes from Halalkalicoccus sp. CG83, assembly GCF_037081715.1. Lineage (NCBI taxonomy): Archaea > Methanobacteriati > Methanobacteriota > Halobacteria > Halobacteriales > Halalkalicoccaceae > Halalkalicoccus > Halalkalicoccus ordinarius. Next base: position 2,340,540 of record NZ_JAZDDH010000001.1, on the reverse strand, counting down.
GTTCGTACTTTGATTCGCTGGGTAAGTTCACAGCCGTCCGGACGAGTATTGATCGTGAAGCTGATGTGAGGCATAAGCAGCCCGATCAGTAGTGACGTCGGCTTGAACTCCATGTATCGATCGGGAGTCACCTTTACGAACTTTACCGTCTTTTTCTGTAACTTTCCTGCAATCCGTTCCTCGAAATAGGCCTCCGCGCCCTGTTCCAACCCAACCCCCTCTATCCAGCGGAACGTGATGTGATCGGGGTGCCAGCGCTCGTAGTTCTCCTCCATCTCCTCGAAAAATCGATAGACTTCTTCCGAAGGTGTCTCAACAGCTGTGGTCTCTTTCAATATCATTCTTGACTTAAAAATACTGTCTAACCCTAAATAGCTGCGCGTAGAATCCTGGTATGCAACCTTCGTGTGGACCAGCGGAGTGTCTATACACTCGAAACAGCAAATCACCGCGTTTTCCATGGGTAGGTTGGTACGCTGCTGCATACACCCTCTGTATTCAGCACGTCGGTTCGATGGATCCCTAACCTGATAATCAGAGAGCATGCGGACTTTTGCTCGTTCGAAGTAGGCCACCTCGTCACCGATAATCGCGAGTTTCCGTGTTGGATGAAGTCACACACCCAATCATCGCCGGCGACGATGTAGCCGCCTTTGACTTAATGAAGCGTTCAGTTCCTCCGTGTATCGGGGGTAGGATTCATTTATGACGGGAGAGAACGATTCAGTAATGGTGATGTGATAGCATGGCAACCGAGGACACTACCAGATACAACACACGGATCGAGACGAATCGGTGGGAGTCCTTTACTCGCTTGGCGTTCTCCTACTTCGCTGATCCGGAGTATGATGTCGAACGGGAGTTTAAGCTCGAGGAGGGAAGCTATGAACTCCGGTTTACGGACGAAGACAGGGATGAGGAAGTGGTCTTTGTCTACGGCGGAAGTCCGCCTGATATGACTCAGGAGTACCTTCAGCAGATGCAGAAGGTGTTCGAGGGATCGACAGATCTAACGAACGCCTGGACGAACATGTTGAAATGACCTGGTCCAGCGAAATCAAATCAGACGCTTATCTGGAGTTGGGCGAGAACGGCCTTGCCCTCGTCGTCGGCAGCGTCGCCGAACGGGCGGTCGGAGGGGCGAAGAGCGCCGTCCTCGTCGTTCGGCCGTAGTTCAGAGCCCCAGATGAAGGCGATCCCGGGGGTCGTGACGACCGCGAGCAACGGTTCCGACGGCGTACCGACGCGGAGGACGTCGGCGAACGTGTAGCCATCGGGGGCGTAGACCGGTAGGTTCGGCTGGTAGCCGACGGGGGTCATGAACGCGGTCGAGGCGGCGAAGGTGACATCGATACAGTCGGTACTTCACTGACCCGAAGGACTAGTTGACCGAGCCTCCGGCTTTGCCCGATCTTCGGCCTTCGAGTTGCGTATCCCTTCCGTCGTTAGAACCGGCGTGCTGAATGGAGAGTGCGTATCGTACAGACGGTCGGAGCCGTAGCGACCGCTCGTTACTCGAATTCCGTGCTCTTGGATTCGTAGACTCTCGTCAGTTTACCGGGCGTCAGTCGGTGAGTGGCATCGCGTATCGCCTCGAACTGCTCTAACACCTCCGTCGAATCGACGGATCCCTCGCGTCTCGTCCGTGATTCCTCTCGAGGCATATCGTACAGACGATTCATCAATCGCTCGACGGTGTGCGCGTCAGTTTTCGACTCGACCTCGAACGTCGCCTCGTACTCGTCCATCCGTGTAGATCGTTCGCCCAAGGCATGACGTTTGGTTCTACGGAGTAGCGGAACGCCCGCGATCTACCGATCCGAGTGGCTCCACTTCGTCTCCGGCTCGTCACGACGGTGCCTACATCCCCTCTGTTCATCATGACGATCCCGTTAGATCAGTTATCCGTTACACCGGGATGGGTGTAGGATCACGTCATTCCATACTATGAGAGCCGCGAGGCGACGTCGGCCTCGGTGACGATGCCGACGGTCTCGCCCGTGTCGGTCACCATCACGGCCTTGTAGTGGTCGAGTAGGTTGCCGATCTCGTCGAGCGTCGCCTCCCGGGACACCGTGGGAAAGCTCTCGCCCATGTGTTCGACGACCGGTTCGTCGCGGGCCTCGGCGTCGAGGTGGACGAGGTCGCTCTGGCTGATGCTCCCCACGGGAATGCCGTTCTGCAGCACGGGAAGCTGGGAGTACGCCTCCTCGTCCATCCGCTTGACCGCCTCGCGGATCGCGTCATCGGGTTCGACGTGGATCACTTCGGTGTTCATCAGTTCGGCCGCGCGGACGATGCCGCCCTCGGCCTCCTCGAGGGCGTTGACGATCCGGCGCAGCGTCGAGAGGCGCGGATCGACGTCGCCACCCTCGATCCGGGCGATCAGCGGCTGGGAGACGCCCGCCCGTTCGGCGAGCGTGCTCTGGGTCAGATCCAGCTCGATCCGGCGTTCACGCAGATCCTGGGGGGACGGGAGATCCATACCGATTCATAACTATAGGTTATACTAAAAGGTTGGGTTGCGGGGAACCTTCATGAACGTCCGCTCTGTACCGACGCGTATGCCAGGTGGAACCGATCAGACGCTTCGTCCGTTTCTCTGGAGAGCAGAACGAATGTTTCCCGATCGGGAGGTCGTCTCCCGAACCGCGGACGGTATCGAACGCTACGACTACGAGACCTACGGCGAGCGCGTCGCCCAGCTCGCTCACGCCCTCGATGAGGCGGGGGTCGAACAGGGAGACCGCGTAGGGACGTTTTGCTGGAACCACCATCGTCACTTCGAGACCTACTTCGGCGTCCCGAGCGTCGGCGCACAGCTCCACACGATCAATCCCCTCCTCCCGGATCATCACCTCGAGCACATCGTGAGCGACGCCGAGGACCGCGTGTTGTTCGTCGACCCCTCGCTGGTCGAGAAGCTCGAGGGGCCCGCCGAGAGCGAGACGTTCGACGTCGTCGAGCAGTACGTCATCATGGGCGACGCCGTTCCGGAGACGTCGCTCTCGCCCGTGACCGACTACGAGTCGTTCATCGCGGACCAGCCGACGGAGTACGACTGGCCCGACCTCGACGAGGACCAGCCCGCGGGGATGTGCTACACGTCCGGGACGACGGGCAACCCCAAGGGCGTCGAATACACCCAGCAGATGCTCTGGTCACACACGATGGCGACGCTGCCCGCCTCGGGCCTCGACATCCGTGCCGAGGACGTCGTGATGCCCGTCGTCCCGATGTTCCACGTCAACGCGTGGGGGATGCCCTTCACCACCACTGCGGCCGGCGCGAAGCACGTCTATCCCGGGCCGTCGCCGGAGCCGGCGGACCTCGCGAAGCTCATCGAGGAGGAGGGTGTGACGCTGTCGGCGGGCGTTCCCACCGTCTGGCTCGGCCTGCTCGAGTACGGTCGCGAGAACGAAATCGACCTCTCCAGCCTCGAACGGCTGATCATCGGCGGCAGCGCCGCCCCCGAGAGCCTCATCCGGACGTTCGACGAGGAGTACGACGTCGAGGTGCTCCACGCGTGGGGGATGACCGAGATGTCGCCGATCGGCAGCGTCTCGCACCTCAAGCCCGGCATGGAGGAGTGGGACGACGAGCGCCGCGACCAGAAACGCGCGAAACAGGGACTTCTCGTACCTGGCCTCGAGATGCGCGTGATCGACGAGGACGGCGAGGAAGTCGAGTGGGACGGCGAGGCGTTCGGCGAACTCTGGGTGCGCGGCCCCTGGGTCACCACGGAGTACTTCGAGCGCCCCGAGGCCACCGAGGAGGACGTCGAGGACGGCTGGCTCAAGACCGGCGACGTCGTGACGATCGATCCCGAGGGCTACATCAAGATCGTCGACCGGGCGAAGGACGTCATCAAATCAGGCGGGGAGTGGATCTCCTCGGTCGAACTCGAGAACACGCTGATGGGCCACGACGACGTCGCCGAGGCGACCGTGGTGGGCGTTCCCCACGAACGCTGGCAGGAGCGGCCGGTCGCGTTCGTCGTCCCTGCCGGGGGGGCCGACGAGGGGACGTTGAGCGAGGAACTGCTCTCGATGGTCCGCGAGGAGTACCCCAAGTGGTGGACGCCCGACGACGTGCTGTTCATCGACGAGGTGCCGAAGACCTCGACCGGGAAGTTCGACAAGAAGGTACTTCGCGAGGAGTACAACGACCAGTCGCTGGTCGAGGGGAACGTCCCCGAGGAGGCGGCGCCGGACGCGACCGACTAACCCTCCTCCTCGCCCGTTTCGATCGTCTCGATCACCGAGAGAGGGACGTCCCGGAGCGCCCCGCCGACCTCGCTCTTGGCGATCCGCTGGGCGTGCTCCGTCCCGTCGGCGTTGAACACCGTCATCTCGAGAACCAGGCCGACGAGCGCGGTGTCGGCGGCGATGTACGCCGAGTCGAACGGCTCGCCGCAGGCCGGACAGGGGGTCGCGCCGACCTCCACCTCGACGTAGTCCATCTCCTGTTGGTTCAGTCGCTTTCCGGCCTCGCTCACGGCGACGCCGATGGCGTCGTCGATCTCGTCGACGTCCCGTACCAGCCACGCCGCCTCCATCACTACGAGATAGTTCATGCCCTCCCCTCGCTCGCGCGGCGGGGAGTGTGTTGCGGTTCGAGCGCGCACGTGAACCCGATGATCGCCATACGTTACGGATGAGGCTCCGCTCGCCAACGGGCGTGATTCGACGCTCGCCGGGTCTCGTCGGATCGAGGACGACGCGTCGATCGGACGAGGACTCGAATCCGAGAACCGCACGACGGAAGCGCTCTCGAGTAACGGAGAAACGATCGTTACGTTCTCGGTCGGCGACAAGATTTATATAGGGATGGGATGTGAGCGGGGAGTAGCAGATGATCGATCGAACGTACCGGACACTGCTGTTCGCCCTGTACCAGTCGAGCGTCGCCGTCGGGATCATGCTCCTCCCGGTCGCGGTGATGATGAAGCGCGTCGGCCTCAGCCTGCCGATCCACCGCCTCGTCGAACTCACCGAACGCGCCTACGAGTCCCGCAACGCGACGGAGTGATCTTCCGAAACGAGTGGGTTTATCAGTCCGCGGCGGCAACTGCGGGTAATGCGAACGCCAGATCATTCGGACTTCTCCAACGGTGCACTGTCGTCCGCCGGTCAGCCCAACCCCTACGAGCCTGAGCTCGGCACCCTCCCCGACGCGGAACTCCCGGAGGGCGCCGACGCCGCGGAGCTCAAGACGGGGACGACCACCGTCGGCCTGCGGGCCGAGGACGGCGTCGTCATGGCGACGGACATGCGTGCGAGCCTGGGCAACATGGTCTCGAGCAAGACCGTCCAGAAGGTCGAGCAGGTCCACCCCACGGGTGCGCTCACCATCGCGGGCTCGGTCAGCGCCGCCCAGTCGCTGATCGACACCCTGCAGGTCGAGGCCAATCTCTACGACAACCGCCGTGGCGAGGTCATGAGCATGACCGCGCTCTCGACGCTCACCCGGAACCTGCTCCGAAGCGGTGCCTTCTTCATCGTCGTTCCCGTACTGGGCGGCGTCGACGACGAGGGTCCCCACGTCTACAGCATGGACGCGCTCGGCGGTACCACCGAGGAGGACTACGCCGTGAGCGGCTCGGGCTCGCAGTTCGCGCTCGGCGTCCTCGAACAGCACTACGAGGAGGGCCTCGACGTCGAAGAGGCCCGCGACGTCGCGATCCGCAGCGTCAGCAGCGCAGTCGAGCGCGACACCGCCAGCGGCAACGGCCTCAACATCGCCACCGTCACCGACGACGGCGTCGAGATCGAACGCTACGAGGACTTCGAAGGCCTCGACGCCTTCTGACCGTCCGGCTCGGTCGGCGCTTCGAACCGTAGGTAGCGACGGCGCGTATCGAACGGATCGATCGTACCCGATGCGGTCACCTCCTCTCATTTCGGACGGCCCTCTCGACGGAGCGACGGCCATTCGGGTGGCGCGGATGCAGGCGGCAGAACGACGACCAAAACGGGACGAGGAGCGCTACGCTGACGCCGATCAGCGCGATCCCCTCGCGTCGGTGCGCATCTCGTGTCCCCTCGACTCGAGGGCGACCCCGACGGCAGCAACGACGTGACCACGGACCGTCGGTTGAACCGTCGAAAGCCCGTTGCGGAACGGGCGGTTCGATCGTCCTCACCACTCGCCTATCCGATCGTGCTTGAATCGGCCGATGGCTGAATCGACGGAATCCGAACGGTCCTATCGGGTGTCCCAGTCGGCGAACCCACCCTCCAACAGCGTCTCGCGCTGGTGGCTGATGTACTCGCGCTGGACGGCGTGGATCGCCTCGCCGATCGGTTCGCCGTCCTCGACCCGTTCCTCGACCCGCGCGTGGCGCCACTCCGCAGGGGATCGACCGTGACGGGCGCGGTGTCGAAGCGGCCAGAGATACTTCTCGACCTCGGTGTCGGAGAGCCCGCGGAGCTTCAGTCCATCGCGGGCGTGGTCGAACAGATCCGAGTAGATCGTCTCGTAGTCGGTCGTCTCCTCGCCGTTGGTGGTGATCCACGAGAGGTCGGCCGCGAGCCCGTCGCGCATCGCCGTGTAGAAGTTCTCGCGGGCGTCGTTCCAGTCCAGTCCGACGACGGGGTGTTCGCGCCGCGGCAGGCTCTCGAGCAGTCCGGCGAAGACGGCGAGAAACGCCACCGAGTCCCGGACGGTGGGCTGGGCGCCGATGGGGCGGAACTCGATGCGGGCGTTCGCCGCAGAGCGAGTCGCCCCGTCGAAGACGGGCCGGACCCACCGCCAGTAGGTGCCGTGTTTCAGCCGAAAGTGGGCGAACTCGTCGTCGAACCGGTCGGACGTGCCGGCGGGCATCGGGACGATGGTGTCGTCGGCGACGACGCGGTCGACCGCCTCCTCGACGCTCGAGAGGTCGTGCGGGAAGCGGACCTTCCCCTCGGGACTCTCGTTCAGCACCGACTCGAAGACGGGGATTCGGTTCGCCATCCACGCGTCGTCGAGGATCCGCTCGTCGAGGACGTCGTCACGAGAACCCTTCGAGTTCTGGTCGGCCCGCGAATCGGACGATTCGCGAACGTCGTAGAGATCCGGCGGGAAAAAGGGCGAGTTCGCACCCATCGCCAGCAGCGGGCCGGCGATGCGCAGCGCGTAATTGAAGTAGGTCGGAAGGTCGTCAGCGTGAGGGACCTGATAGTGGGGCTGGATCGAGGTGATGAGGCTCTCGAGCATCACCGTCTCCGAGACGAGCGAGACGTTCGGCACGTCGAGGCGCTGGGACGGCGTCGTCTCGCCCTCGGCGTTGGCCATCGCGTGATACCTGACGGAGTCGCTCATGTTGGTCGCGATCCGGATCCCGCCGTCCTCGACGTAGTCGGTGAGATAGTCCTGCGCCGTCTCACCCTCGGGGGGGATCGTCCAGAGGCCGTCGCTGACTAGCGTGATCCCCTCGGGCCGGGTACAGTCGAGCGCGGTCGCGAGCCGGCTTCTGATCTCGGCCTCCTGGGCGAGGAGCCCGTCGGCGTTCAGTGGCTGGGGGCTGGTCGACATCTCGGCGTTGTGTAGTCCGAGCTCCTTCTCGAAGCCGATGTACTCGAGCAGCCGACGGGGAACGCGCCTGAGCGCGCTGGTCTCGTCGTCGACCGCGTAGAACTCGTACTCGAAGCCGACGATCGCCTGTGGGTTGTCGAAGACACCCTCGGCGAGCCCCTCGATGAGCACGTCCGCCTCCTCGGCGGCTCGCCGGTGAAACGTCGTCGCGTCGATCGCCAGCGCGTCCCGCACCGCCGCCGCCAGATCGGACTCGGTCATTGCCCCCAGTCGGCAGTCGACCCCCTTCAATGTGGGAGTGTTGTGTCGGACTACTGGTCGCGGGCCTCGTCAGGGACCCCCGTGATCCGCCAGCGAATCCGCCGCCAGATCGGGACGCCGGCGAGCATCTGGCGTCGGCGGACGTAGCCAACGACGTCGTCCATCCCGTCGAACGACAGTAGCTCACGCCGGATCTCGTCGCGTTCGGCCTCGACGTCGTCGTATGCGAGTCCCTTGTCGACGAGGGCGCGAACGGTCTCCGAGCGGCTCTCGTAGCCCTCCTCTTGGAGGTCGGATATCTCTCGCACCTGTGACTCGTGGAGTGTGAGACTTATCTTCTCCTTTCCCATATCCTTCGATAGCGAGACGTTCGGTTGAGCCTGCGGCCGGCGTCTGCCGGGCGTTCGCGAAGCGGCGCTCGGAGAAACCGCACGACTACAGGCAATTTAACGCGATCCACAACCTCGAAGCGCGGCCGGTCCCTCGAGAGGACGGCGAATCGCAACGTCGCCTACGGATTGCGGAACGTTTGGTTGCCGCGTAGTAATCCCCGCAAGGGTCATGGCCTCGAACGCGATGAAAGGACAACACGACCTCGAAGCCACACTCGTACCGGCACAGCTCCAAGAGATACCCGACTTCCTCGGGCAGGTGCTCAGCGACCTCATCCTGCTGATCCCCCGACTGATCGGCGCGCTGATCATCCTGTTGATCGGCTGGTTCGTCGGCCGAATCGTCGCTCGCGTCGTCAGCACCCTCGCCGACCGTACCGAGATCGATCGTCGGACGATGCAGACGCCGATCGGCGACATGCTCGGCGGGACCGAGCGGACGATCTCGAACGCCTTCGGGACGGTCTCGGCGTACTACGTCTACTTCCTCGCGATCCTCGCCGCGGCGAACGCCCTGCAGATTCCGCTGCTCTCGGCGTGGATCGCCGACGCCGCCTCGTATCTGCCGGCCTTCATCGCCGGGTTGCTGATCATCGTCGTCGGTTTCATCGTCGCCGACTTCGTCGGTGACGTGATCGAACGAACGCGGGCGACGACCCACTCGGGAATCACGTCGGTGATGGCGAACGGGGTCCGTGTCTTCCTCTACTTCATCGTGATCGTGGTCGGCCTCGATACGATGCAGGTGGACGTCGGGATCCTCTACATCTTCGCGGCGGCCATCGCCGGCGGCCTCGGTCTCGCGCTCGCGATCGGCTTCGGCATCGCCTTCGGCTTCGGTGCGCGTGACTACGTCGCCGAGAACATCGACGACTGGGCCGGCCAGGCCAGCGCCCAGGTCGAGACGCCGGACACTCGCCCCGAGACGCGCGGATCCGGCACGAGCGGGACGAACCCCGACCTCGACGACTGAATCGCCGTCTCGCGTCCCCTTCTCGTTCGCTCGGTCACTGATCCTCGGCGAGTCCCGCCAGTCGCTCCGAGATCCCCGTACCCGGACGGCGTCGACGCTAATAGACGACGTCTTCGAAACTACGGGTCTCACCGCTCACCGAAAAACGAGACGTGCTTCTCACGGTTCTCGAGAGGATCGTTCCCCTCCTTCAGGGCTCGGCGATCTCGATCTCGTCGTCGTCGATCCGCGTTATCCGCTCCTCCTCGATCGGGTATGACTCGTCGTCACTGCCCCACCCGAGACTCGATCTGACCCGCTCCGCGAGCCCCGGGCTGGGATCGACGTAGAGGGTCCCTCCCTGAACGGTGGAGACGACACCGACCTCCTCGCCACGGGCGTTCACCACGGTCTTACCCGTCTCGGCCTCGGTGGCCCTGGTCGACGGTTCGGCCGGTTCACCCTCCGACCCGATACCGGATGCCGTCGCTTTCGTCGGCCCAGACGCCGCCGTGTCCGTGCCCGTGGATCCGAACTCCTCGTCGGTCGTCGCGTCGATGACCGCGCGTTCGTCCGGGTCGCGATCGATGACCTCGCTCTCGACTATCTCGCTCTCGACGAGTCGGCCGTCGATGCGCTCGACGCTCTCGATGTCGCTCCGGATGCGAATCCGATCGACGACCTCCGTCTCGACGACGCGCCGTTCGACGACCTCCGTTTGGAGGACCTCGCCCTCCACGAGCGTCGCCGACTTGAGATCTCGCCTCACGATCTCGTTCTCGACGATCGTCCCGTGTTCGAGCCCGCTGTCCGCGAGTTCGACCGTCGGCTCTCCCGTCGTCGGTTCGCCGATCGCGTCGGACCGATCCTCCGATCGCTCCCGTTCGACGGTCTCGCGGTCCACCACCTCGCTCTCGACCGTGTGTGCCTCGAAGACCTCCTCGGTCACCTGGCGGGTCTCGAGCACCTCGGTCTCGATGGTCTGGTCGTCGACGATCTCGCACCGTTCGATCTCCCGGCCGACGACCTCGCTGTCGAGGGTGTTTCGTTCGACGATCTCGCTGTCGACGACCCGGCTCCGGACTCGGTCGGTTACGACGACCTCCCGTTCGACGATCTCGGTCCTCGTGATCTCGGTCTCGGCGACCTCACCCTCCTCGACGGCGCTCTCGCCGCTTACGTCCTCGATGTGATCCACCGCGTTGGTGCGTTCGCTTGCTCCCTCGACACGCGTCGCTCCCCCGTGTCGTCCATCGGCGTTCCACGCCGGTCCCGACCGTTCGGCTTCGAACACGGCCTCGTCCACCTCGCGTTCGCGGTCGATGAAACGACAGAACCAGCGCTCGTTTGGGTCGTCCCTGGCGGTCTGGTAGACGAACGAGAGGTTCTCCTCCTCGAAGATCCGGAAGAACGCCTCCCAGGTGATCTCCTCGACCGACTCGTCGTCCGTGCCCTCGGGAACGACCGCGAGGCTGCCGGGGTCGTCGCCGGTGGGCTCGGTCACCCGAGCCGCGGTCGAACCGCGCTCCTCGATCCAGCGCCTGATCGTTTCGTGATCCGTCGTCGTCTCGATGCGCCCGTTCTCCGTCGAGTCTCCCACCATGTATTCGATCCGTCTATTCACACGACCCGTTTGCCTTTAGCCCTACCGTGTGCGAACACGCCTCCCACGGGTGGTCGACTCCGGATCGGTGACCACGGATCGAACCCTCGCGGTTCGGGACGAACGCCGGTCGGACACATCCCGACGCGCCGTCGGACGGTCGAAGGCCGACTCCTCCCGAGATCGACGCCGGATCCGCGTCCCCGCGCGTGACTGCTGCCGTCGAAACGCGGCCGGTACACACATGAGTGATAACTATCAACAACGACGACTGATGGAAACCCAGCAGTCGGAGGAGGTTAGCACCGAGTCCGTGGACGCCCTCTCGAAGGACGAGATGTTCCACCTCCTGTCGAACCGCCGCCGTCGCGACACGCTCCGGTACCTGACGGGTCGCGACGAGCCCGTCGACATGCGTGACCTCGCCGAACAGGTCGCCGCCTGGGAGCAGGAGACGACCGTCCAGCAGCTCTCCTCGCAGGAGCGCCAGCGCGTCTACATCGCGCTGTATCAGACGCACCTCCCGAAGCTCGACGACTACGGCGTCGTCACGTACGACCAGTCCCGCGGGATCATCGAGCGAACCGAGCGCGCGGATCGGCTCGCACCGTATCTCGACGAGTCCGACGAGCCGACTCACGCCGGCCGACCGCGGCTATCAGCAGTCGGTACGTACGAACTCGCCGTCTACGTAGCCGGTCCGACGGTCCTCGTCGTCGGTTGGCTGGGGCTGCTTCCGGCGTTCGTGCTGCTCGTTGCGACTTGGACGGCGCTGATCGCCGTGGCGCTCGCTCATCGAGGCGGCGACCGGTGGTCTCGTGCCGTAGACTGACGGTGCGCGTCGTGCGCTCCGAGGGCGATCCCTTCCCGTTTGATCGTCAGTGTCATCGGGCGAAAGTCGGGAGCTGAGCCGGCCGTCTCGGTTTCCCGCTCTATTTACGTCTGATTCGACGATAAGACGATCCCATACTCGTCTATATTTAAGATAACTGGTAGTATGTCCGTAGACACTTATCAGATCAGAAACATTTATGCGCGAACGATCCGTGGTTTGGATGAATGCTCGAGAAGTGGGGGGGAAGCCGAACGTCACTAGCGACGCGTGAGCGCATCCGGGAGACGATCGGGGTGATCGGCCCGTTCGCGGTGCTGGTCGTCACGTTCCTGTTGACGGGCTGGGCGCTTCGCGCGACGATCGACCTCGGGACGGAGCCGTTGATGCAGTACCGGCTCTTCTTCGAACTCATCGTCGCCGGCTTCGTCATCTCCCTGCTGCGTAGCAAGGTCGGACTCGTCACCTACGGCGTCTTCGGGCCGATCATCATCTCGTACATGCTGCTCGAAAGCGGCGTGTTCTGGGGAACGTTCCTCTTCGTCAACCTCTTTCTGATCGCGCTGGTCACCTACGTGACGATCGAGCCGTTCAATCTCGGCACGGCCCACCGCATCGGAACGATGATCGTGACCGTCGGGATCGCCATCACGGTCATCCACCTCATGGCCGACCTGCGAATACTCTCCGACACCCTCGACGGCCTCGGCGTCTTCTTCCCGGCGATCATCACGGGCTGGTACGCCGACCGCTTCGCTCGTGACCTCAACGAACGCGGCTGGCGGTCGCCCTCGATCCGATTCATCTGGACGATCGTCTCGATACTGACGGCCTACCTCGTCCTTCGCAACGAGGCGCTCGTGAACTGGTTCATCCACACGCCCGAAGCCTGGGTCGCCGTGCTGGTCGCGAACGTCTGGTTCGGTTCGCGGGGATCGCTCCGATTGAAGGAGTATCTCCGGTTCAGACGGCTGTTCGATCGCCCCGTCGTCACCGAGTTCTTCATCGCCCTCAGAACGCGACTGCACAACGCTCGGACGTACGTCGCTCGTCTGTTCGGCAGCGATCGGAACTACCTCGAGGAGAACGACGTCCTCGCGATCCGGCGACGGAATCAGTACATCAACGAGTACAACCCGCCGGAGCTGAACCCGATTCTCGATAAGGTGTCGATGAAGAAGGCGTTCCACGACGCCGGCGTACCTACCCCGGAGACGTATCTCGTCGTCGAAGAGCTCTCCCAACTCGATCTAGCGGAGCGTCTCCTCGAGGACCGAGAGGAGTTCGTCATCAAGCCCGACAGCGGCTACGGCGGCGAGGGGATCATCGTCGTTACGGGACGAACCGAGTCGGGAGCGTACGACACCTCCAAGGGCACGCTCGCGAAGGACGAGCTCCTCGGCCACATGCGGAACATCATCGAGGGCCAGTACGCCGAGATGGGTCTGCGCGGAAACGTGCTCATCGAACAGCTCATCGAACCCGACGATTTCCTGTTGGACATCGCCGGACTCGGCGTCCCCGACATTCGCGTCATCGTCTTCAAGGGTTATCCGATCATGTCGATGACGCGGCTGCCGACCGAGGAGTCGGATGGCGCTGCGAACCTCCACATGGGCGCGATCGGCGTCGGCCTCTCGATCGCCTCCGGCCAGGCGCTCGGCGGCTATCAGAGCCGCCAGAAGTGGTTCGAGACCCACCCCGATACGGGCGTCGACCTCCAGGAGTTCCGGATCCCCGGCTGGGACGAGATCCTCGAGGTGGCGACGCACGCAACGGCGGTTTCACGGCTCAGATACGCCGGCGTCGACATCGTCATCGACGAGGAACTCGGCCCCGTCGTTCTGGAGGTGAACGCCCACCCCGGGTTGGGCATCCAGAACGCCACGTTCGAGGGTACCCTCGAACGGATCGACGCGATCGACTCGCTGCCACCGTCGTACGAGTTGAAGTCGGCCGACGAGAAGATCGAACTCGCCCGACGCTGGGATGAGAACGGCTGGGAGGTGCCCGGCGATGCTGAGTAAGCGAGAACAGATCGCCGCGCTCGTCGCGGTCGGACTGCTGTTACCCGCATCACTGTTCATCGGTGATCGAGCAGTGTCCATCGCACCCCCCTTCCTCGATCAGGGTGCGGTCATGCTCACGATTCCAACGCTCATCTTCTTCGTGATCCCGCTCGCCTTCCTCCTCTTCGTCGCGTACGCAGCGCTCAGTTACGCCCGTGACCGGAGCCCGCCCGACCGCCGGTAGCGATCTCATCGATGAACTCGTTGGATCGACCTCCTTGCGGAATCGAACGGGCGACGGGAGGTATCGAGCAACAAGGATGCTCACACTGGGATGCTGATCCGCTGTTGCGTCGTCGGGCCCGCCAACCTCGATTTCGGGACCGTTCCTGTTTCCGACCCATCGACGCGAATCGGATCCTGTTGCCGTACGTTTCGTCCGGACGCGAGCCGACACGGCGACGGCTCACGCTCACGGAGCTCGTCGAACGAGATCACCGAGGCGAGACCACCGCACGGTAGGGAACTATCGACCGACTACTCGGGCTTCCAGTCGAGCCTGATGGAGACGGTCTCGCGGCTACCCCGAAGCACCGAAGAGCCCTCGCGGACGCCGATCTCGTAGCCGATCGTCTCAGGAGGCGAGAGGCGGACGTGCCTGTTGCCGACGGAGACGCTGATCTCACTGCCTTCGTCGTCCTCGTCGCTCTCGGCGTCGAGTTCGTCCGCGAGCGTGCGGAGCTGTTCTACGGCCTCCGATCGGCTGAGTCGTTCCTCGTTGAGGGTCTTCTCGGCCCCGGCCGTCGGTTGGAGCGGTGCCCGAATGAAAAACACGGACACGATCGCGGGAGCGCGGCTTTGCGCTCTCGATCGACGAGTGATCCTCGTCGTTCGAGGGGTTCGCGGTCCCGCCGAGTCGCGGATTCCGGACCCATGAGAACGCAGTGACCTGCCGACGAATCCCCTGACCCGGTTCGGGCCCCTGGGATTGATGCATCGCGATCCCCGAGAGGGCGTAATGGAGTACGATCGGGAACTCGGACGACGACTCGGGCTCGGACTCGTTCTGTTGGTGCTGTTCGCCGTCACCGCCTACGTCATCGAGGCGTTCCTCGCCGTGGTCGTGTTCGCGGTCTTCCTCTACTACTCGGTCCGCCCGATCCACCGGTTCCTCCGTCGGTTCGGCCTCCCGCGGCGGTTGCGGGCGCTGCTCTCGATCGTTCTCTTCGGCGTCCCCTTCCTGATCCTGCTCGTCTACACGATCGCGATCATCGTCATCGAGGCCCAGTCGTTCATCGCGACCTACGACATCCAGGACCAGGTTCTCAGTCAAACCCTAGAGCAGGTCGACATCGCCACGTTGGATCTCGAGACCCTGCAGCAGACGATCACTACCGCGGGTGCTCAGGGGTCGATCCTCACGGCGCTGTTCAGCCTCTCTGGCGCGCTGAGCATCGTCAGCAGCGCGCTCATCCAGCTCCTGATCCTCGTCGTCATCACCTACTACATGCTCGTCGACGGACCGCGACTACGCGAGTGGGTCGTCGCGAACTTCGACGACACCGGGATCGTCCGCGAGTACTTCGACGAGATCGATCCCGAGCTCTCGATGACGCTCTTCGGCAACATCGTTAACGTGTTCATCACTGCGATCGTCGCCGTCATCGTCTTCTTCACCTACAACTTCTTCGCGCCCGGCGCCGCCCAGATACCGTTTCCCGGCCTGCTCGGTGCGCTGGCCGGGATCGGGAGTCTGATCCCCGTCATCGGGATCAAACTCGTCTACGTCCCCGTCGGAATCGGGCTCGCGGCCGCCGTCTTCGCGGCCGGCCAGACCGCACTCCTGTTCTACGTCGGGGTCTTCCTCGTCGTCTCGGGGATCTTCGTCGACTTCATCCCCGACTTCTTCATCCGCGCGCTCATCAGCGGCGACAACACCCACACCGGGATGCTAATCCTCAGCTACATCGTCGGCCCGACCGTCTTCGGCTTCTACGGGATCTTCCTGCTCCCGATCCTGCTGATCCTCCTCATCAACGCCACCCAGATCCTCCTGCCGTACGTCCTCTGGGGCGAGAACACGCCCGCACACCAGACGCGGCTCGGTGAGTTCGGCGGGCCGGAGCAGGAGTCGCCGGTGACCGTGGACCACGAGGAGGAACCGACGCCGGTCGTCGACGACTGACCCGGGTCCCGATCCCCGTCTCGAGGGTTCGAGTCTCGAGCGCTCACGACGGGTCGACTCCGGCGGTTCGCGAGTTCGTCGACCGGGATCACGGTACGGCGGCGAAGATCCGCGGTGAGGCCGTTTCACGCGCTGTACAGACGTGTGGGAGCCGCCTCTCGGCTACAGCACGCCCATCTCGTCCAGCCGCTCGGGGAGGTAGGTGTCGGTGACGAAGTCAAGCCCGCGGGAGGCAAGCGCCTGTTGTTCTGCCTTCTTGCCGATCTCGAGTTGGAGCTCGATCTGCTCTCGCCAGTAGTCGGTCTGGAACCGGGGGTCCTCGAGTTCGTTCTCGAGGGCGTTGACGTCCGAATCCGAGAGCGGGTCCGTCGGGAGGTCGTACTCGACGATGTCCGAGGGCTGGATCCCGACGAACTGTGCCTCGGGCGTCGCGAGGTACTCCGAGAGGTGGGCGGACTTGATCGAGCCGTACGCCACGGAGCCGAAGATGCGATACGACCACGGGTCGCCGTCGGTGAAGACGGTGACGGGAAGCTCGAGCTCGTCGTGGAGCCGCTTGGTGATGCGGCGGGTCGCACGGGCGGGCTGACCCTTGAGGTGGACGACGATGACGTTGTAGTCCTCGTCGAAGCCGTTCTCGACGAGCCGATCGCGCATCCCGCCGGTCTCGACGCAGAGGATGAACTTCGCGTCGTTGTCGAGAAACTCGATCGTGTCGGGGTTGTTCGGGATCTGGTAGCCGCCCTCGCCGACGTCCTCCTGACAGTGGATGACTCGTTCTCCGCGGCGGGTCTGCTCGCGGAGCTCGAGCGGGCCCATCAGCGTCGCGCCCGACTCCTCGGGGCGCATGTGGAAGTCCTCGCGGGTGACCTCCGAGACGATCTCGAGGTCCTCGATCAGCTGGTTGGACTCGTCCTGGTCGTTGAACTGCGCCTCCTCGTTCTCCCAGCTCTCCGAGAGGTAGTAGAGCTCACGAAGCGTCGAGGAGCGGTCCTCGCCGAGCTGTTCGGCGAGGAAGTCGATGGTGTAGATCGCCTTCAGCAGCTTGCGGGCCCCGCGGACGGAGTTCGCGCTGCGGGTGCTGTGACGGTCGCCGTAGACCCACACCCGCGAGTCCTCGTCGTACTCGATGTTGCTCTTGGTCCGCGTCGGGATGCTCATCGAGGGGACCTCGCCGTCGGCGAACTGGTCGTAGAACTCGGCGGCGAGCTCGATCAGCTGCTCGCGTGCGTCGGAGTCAGTAGCGTCTGTGTCGGTGCTCATTGTTCCTGGTCGATGGTGAGTTTCGCGGTCTCGACCCCGCTCACGTCGAGGTCGAACGATGCCTCCTCGTCGACGGCGTACTCGAGGATGGCCGTCTCGCCGCCGGGGATCGTCGGCGACCACTTCACGAACCACTCCCCGTCCATCTCGACGACGGTGGTCTCCTCGGAGAGGTCGGTCGGCTCGGTCGAGACGATCTCGGTGACGTCGAGCTCCTCCGAGCGGCTTGAGTGGTTCTCGACGCTCAGACGGACCGAACCGTTCTCGGCGACGCGGGAGACCTGCACGTTGTTCATGATGCGAGCGAGCGCCGCGTCGATGTTCGGCGGCTCTCGACCCGTGACCTCCGCGACCTTCTCGGCCATCTCGGGCAGGATCGTCGCCAGCACGTCCTGTTTCTTCCGACGTTGCGCGATCGAGCGCTGTTCGTTCAGATGGGACTTCAGCTGGCGGGCCGCCTCGCGGATCGCGAGCTCGATCTCGTCCTCGATCGCGGGGACGTTCGCGATGGCGTCTTTCGACTCGCTGGTGAACGGAACGTTCGTCGAGGCGACGTGGATCATGACGACGGCGGGACCGTTGGGAAGGCCGCTGTCGCCGGGCTGATCCAGCCCGTAGTTTCGCCAGCCGATCGACTTCACGACGTCGGTGGTCGCACACGCTCCGCGCTGGTAGACGAGGGGAACGCGGTTCGCGAAGCGCATCACCTCGATCGATCCTTCCGAGGGGATCTCCCCGCCGTAGGCGATGCCCGCCTCGACGATGAACGGGTCGCCGCCGTGTACCTCGGCATCGCGCGTCGCGGCGGCGTAGAAGTCGGCGTCGAACTCCTTGCGGAGCCCGGCCTCGACGAGTTCGGCGGTGATGGGTGCGAGACAGTTCGTCGGCGGCGCGATGATGTCGGTCGTGCGCATCGCCTCGACCAGCTCGCTCGCGGCGTCGCGGTCGTCCGCTACCTCCCGTACCGCCGGAAGGTCGTCGGGGACCGTCAGCATGACCGACCAGAGCTCCGAGGCGATGTTCTCGCGGGCGGTCTCGCCCACCGAGACGTCGTCGCGTTCCTGGGTCATCTCCGCCGCGCGGTCGACGTACTCGCGGAGGCCCTTTCGCGTGATCCGATCGCGGGGATCCTCGCCGAACTTCGCGGCGATTCGCTGTGCGAGCGCCTCGATCGTCGCCTCGTTCTTCCGGCTGCTCGTCGCGCCGTCGACGAGTTCGTAGCAGTCGGCCTCGCGTTCGGCCGTGATCGCTTCCCACGCCGCCCCGACGGCGTTCTCCCGGACGGTCGTCCCGAAGGTGCCGTGCTCCTCCGCGATCTCCGTCGCGACCTCATCGCCGATCGCCTCGAGCTGGTGGTGGGCGAGCCGGTCGCGGGCCGAGACGGCCGCTGCGATCCCCGTCGCGAAGGCGTCGGTCGCCTCGGGTCCCTTGTTGGCGGTCGACTCCCGGACGGCCGCCTCGATCTCGTCCTCGTCGGGGGGCCGCCACGCCATCTCGCGGCCGAAGTGCTCGTCGCGGAAGGCATCGAGCACCTTCTCCGCGGTCTTCTTCCCGACGCGGGTGAACTCCTCCTGGAGGAAGCCCGACAGCGAGTGTGAGTCGGTCGCGCCGAGCATCTTGATCACCGTCCCCAGTTCGACGCCGTGTGGATGGGGGCGGATCTCCTCGGTCTCGGCTGGGAGCTGGTCGGTGGCGCGTTCGGCCTTGAACGAGTCAGCGGGCTCGTGGAGCTCGACCCGAGCGTGAGGGTTCACCACGGCCGTGTGTTTGATGTAGTCGTGGAGCTGGCCGCGTGCACGCATGTTCGCCTCCATCTCCAGCTCGATGCGAGTGCCGTGGGGGCGGTCCCAGGAGGTGGTCTCCTCGCGGCGGATCTCCGGTTCGTTCGTGTCGGTGTCGATGATCAGCTCGAAGTACTGTGCCTCGTCGTTGCCCTGGGTTCGCGACGTGATCTTCGCGGGTTTGCCCGAGGTGAGCTGGCTGTAGAGCACCGCCGCCGAGATGCCGATCCCCTGCTGGCCCCGGGACTGTTCGCGAGCGTGAAACCGCGAGCCGTAGAGCAGCTTCCCGAACACCTTCGGGATCTGCTCCTTCGTGATGCCGGGCCCGTTGTCCTCGACGATCAGTCGGTAGTAGCCGCCGGCCTCCTCGACCTCGACGTAGATGTCCGGGAGGATGCCCGCCTCCTCGGTTGCGTCGAGGGCGTTGTCGACGGCCTCCTTGACTGCCGTCACGAGCCCCCGGGCTCCGCTGTCGAAGCCGAGCATATGCTTGTTCTTCTCGAAGAACTCGGCGATGGAGATCTCCCGTTGGTTCGCGGCGAGCTCGTCGGCGACACCCCCTTCATCCGCGAGTGTCGACTGGAACGACGTCATTCGTACGGTCTCTATCGCCGGCGTACGTAAAACCCGCTCGGTAGTTCGGTGGAAGTGAAACTGTACTCCTCAGACGGCCAGAACGGTGTCGACGACCGGCATGATCGCGAACGGGGCGAGAGACGACGCCGCTGCGCTGATGACCGGTCCCGGGAGCGAGGGTGATCCCCGTGACACAAGAGCTATGCCCCGTACCTGTCCCAGGGGCGATATGAACCGACCATGCGTCGGGGCCACGGAGCGACGTAACCGGCGTGGCAGTTTCTCACGCGCGGGCGCGCGTACGGGAAGCTTAATAACCGCGAAGGACGAAACTGCATACAGATTTTATGTCCGAGGAGAGTGAATACGGAGCCGGGCAGATCCAGGTGCTCGAGGGGCTCGAGGCCGTTCGCACCCGCCCGGCGATGTACATCGGTTCTACGGAGTCCCGCGGGTTACACCACCTCGTCTACGAGGTGGTCGACAACGCGATCGACGAGGCACTGGCCGGCTATTGTGACACCATCTCGGCCACGATCCACGAGGACGGATCGGTGAGCGTCACCGACGACGGGCGGGGGATCCCGGTCGACACCCACGCGGAGTACGACCGCCCCGCCGTCGAGGTGATCATGACCGTACTCCACGCCGGCGGGAAGTTCGACTCGAAGTCTTACCAGGTCTCCGGCGGGCTCCACGGCGTTGGGGTTTCGGTAGTGAACGCCCTCTCGAAGCGCCTCGAGGTCGAGGTCTGGCGCGACGACGCGGTCTGGCACCACCGGTTCGAGCACGGGAAACCGGTCGGCGACATCGAACGGGTTCGCGACCTCGAACCGGGCGAGGGGACCGGAACCGCGGTGCGGTTCTGGCCCGACGACGCGATCTTCGAGACCGTCGAGTTCGACGCCTCGACGCTCGAGAACCGCCTTCGAGAACTCGCCTTCCTCAACCCGGGAGTCGAGATCACCCTCACCGACGAGCGCGACGGCACCGAAGCGGAGTTCTACTACGAGGGCGGCATCCGCGAGTTCGTCGAGTACCTCAACGAGACGCGTACGCCGCTCCACGACGACGTGATCTACATGTCGGAGGAGGAGCGCGGCATCCAGATCGAGGTGGCGATGCAGGCCACCGACGAGCTCCAGGGGTCGGTCCACGCGTTCGCGAACAACATCAACACCCGCGAGGGCGGCACGCACCTGACGGGGTTCAAGACCGCGCTCACCCGTGTCGTGAACGACTACGCCAACGAGCAGGGGCTGCTCGACGAAATCGACGAGAACCTCCGCGGCGAGGACGTCCGCGAGGGGATGACGGCGGTGATCTCGGTCAAACACCCCGACCCGCAGTTCGAGGGCCAGACCAAGACCAAGCTCGGAAACAGCGACGTCCGCGGGATCGTCGAGAGCGCGATGCACCGCGGGCTCGGGACGTACTTCGAGGAACACCCCGACACCGCGCGGGCGATCATCCGGAAGGCCGTCGAGGCCGCGAAGGCCCGCAAGGCAGCCAAACAGGCCGAGGAGCTCACCCGCCGAAAGAGCGCGCTCGAGTCGACCGCGCTGCCGGGCAAGCTCGCGGACTGTCAGACCCGCGATCCGACCGAGGCTGAGCTGTTCGTCGTCGAGGGAGACTCCGCCGGCGGAAGCGCGAAACAGGGTCGCAACCGCGAGTTCCAGGCGATCCTTCCCCTCTCCGGAAAGATCCTCAACGTCGAGAAACACCGTCTCGATCGAGTGCTCGAGAACGACGAGATCCGCGACCTGATCACGGCGGTGGGCGCGGGCGTCGGCGAGGAGTTCGACGTCGAGGACGCGCGCTACGAGAAGATCATCATCATGACCGACGCCGACGTCGACGGCGCGCACATCCGGACGCTCCTACTTACGCTGTTCTACCGGCACATGCGCCCGCTGCTCGAGGCTGGCTACGTCTACGCGGCCCAGCCGCCGCTGTATCGGCTTCGCTACGGCGGCGAGACCTACGAGGCGATGACCGACGCCGAACGAGACGAGATCGTCGCCGAGAAGGGCAAGCCCACCCAGATCCAGCGTTTCAAGGGACTCGGCGAGATGAACCCCGACCAGCTCTGGGGAACGACGATGGACCCCGACAACCGGGTGCTCAAGCGCATCGCCGTCGAGGACGCCGCCGCCGCGGACCGGATGTTCTCGGTGCTGATGGGCGACGCCGTCGGGCCGCGAAAGCAGTTCATCCAGGAACACGCCGGGGAGGCCGAATGGGTCGACATCTAGAGAGTCCTCGAAACGGACTGGCGTCCGTTTCTCGCCCTTTGCATGTCCAAGAAAAGACCGCTCTGTGGTCTTTTCGGGCTGAGCGGCGACTTCGTCGCCGCGAGGTACGCAAGACCTCCGGTCTTGCGAGATCCCGAAAACCGGAGGTTTTCGGAGAGCGCCAGGCACCGCCGAGTCGCGCCGTGCGATCGCACGGCGCTTCCGAGACCAGCCCTTCCCCGCTCCGTTCGCGGAGCCGCCGAGAGTGGCGGCTCCGCTCACGCCGCTTACGGGACGTGAACCGTCCCGTTCGCCAGCGAGATCGCAAAGCGATCTCGCGCTGGTCACCGCGCCGCCAGCCGCGGCAGCCGTATCGCCAGCAGTATCGAAGACGACCACACCCTGAACCCCCCACGAAATGAGCTCGGACATTCCCGACCCCGACATCGACGCCGCACGAATCGACACCGTCCGCATCGAGGACGAGATGGAGCAGTCCTACATCGACTACGCGATGAGCGTCATCGCGGGTCGTGCACTTCCCGACGTCCGGGACGGGCTGAAACCCGTCCACCGGCGCATCCTCTACGCGATGCACGCCGAGGGCGTCACCTCCCGGGCGGGCCACCGCAAGTCCTCCTCGGTCGTCGGGGACACGATGGGAGACTACCACCCACACGGCGACAGTGCGATCTACGA
Organism: Halalkalicoccus sp. CG83; assembly: GCF_037081715.1. Lineage (NCBI taxonomy): Archaea > Methanobacteriati > Methanobacteriota > Halobacteria > Halobacteriales > Halalkalicoccaceae > Halalkalicoccus > Halalkalicoccus ordinarius. The sequence goes on along the minus strand of NZ_JAZDDH010000001.1, from coordinate 2,318,235 downwards.
CGCGCTCGTTCGCATGGCCCAGGGCTTCTCGATGCGTTACCCGCTCGTCGACGGCCAGGGCAACTTCGGGAGCGTCGACGGCGACCCGCCGGCGGCGATGCGCTACACCGAGGCACGCATGAGCCCGATCTCCGAGGAGCTGCTCTCGGACATCGGGAAGGACACCGTCGACTTCAGCTCGAACTACGACGACCGCCTCGAGGAGCCCGACGTGCTGCCGTCAGCGATCCCCAATCTCCTCGTGAACGGCTCGTCGGGAATCGCCGTCGGGATGAGCACGAACGTCCCGCCGCATAATTTGAGAGAGGTGATCGACGCGACGATCCACCTGATCGACGATCCCGGCTGCTCGATCGCCGACCTGATGGAGCACGTAAAGGGACCGGACTTCCCGACGGGTGCGAACATCGTCGGCCGAGAGGCGATCCACTCCGCGTACACGACGGGCCGCGGCCGGATCCGCGTGCGCGCGGAGTTCGAACGCGAGGAGGCCGGCCGACGCGAGCGCATCGTCATCACCGAACTGCCCTACCAGCAGAACAAGGCCCGCCTGGTCGAGCGCATCGCCGACGACGTCAACGAGGGGAAGATCGAGGGGATCAGCGACCTCCGCGACGAGTCCGACCGTGACGGCATCCGAATCGCGATCGATCTCAAACGCGGAGCGAACGCCGACGTCGTCGAGAACCAGCTGCTCGAGCGCCACCTCGAGACCACCTTCGGCGTGATCAACCTCGCGCTGGTCGACGGCCAGCCCGAGGTGCTCGACCTGAAGGAGACGCTCGAACACTACGTCGCGCATCGAAAGGAGGTCGTCCGCCGGCGCAGCGAGTACGACCTCGCGGAGGCCGAGGACCGCGCCCACATCCTCGAGGGACGGCTTCGGGCGCTCGAGAACGCCGAGAGCGTGGTCGAACTGATCCGCAACGCGGAGAACCGCGATGCGGCCAAGGAGGCCCTCGGGGCGGAGTTCGAGTTCTCCGAGGCGCAGGCCGAACACATCGTTCGGATGCAGCTGGGCAGCCTCACCTCGCTCGAGCGCGAGGAGATTGAGGAGGAGTACGACGGACTCCTCGAGGAGATCGATCGACTGGAGACGATCCTCGCCGAGGAGTCCGAACTGTTGGGCGTCATCAAGGAGGAGCTCCGCGAGATGCGCGAGGAGTACGGCGACGAGCGACGAACCCGAATCATCGAGGGGACGAGCACCGTCGCCCACGAGGACCTCATTCCCGAGGAGGACGTGCTCGTGGTGATCACCGAGGACGACTACGTGAAGCGAATGCCGGTCTCGACGTTCGACCCCCAGGGTCGCGGCGGCAAGGGGATCATCGGCGCGAACCTGAAGGAGGGCGATCGCGTCTCGAAGGTGTTCCGCGCGAACACCCACGACTACCTGCTCTGCTTTACGAATCACGGGAAGGCCTACCAACTTCGGGGTTTCGAGATCCCCGAGATGGGCCGAACCGCCAGGGGGAAGTCCGCGGTGAACGTCCTCGACCTCGACGAGGGCGAGGAGCTCACCGCGGTCGTCGGTACCGACGAGTTCGAGGACGACGAGTACCTCACGATGGTGACCGAACGGGGCTACGTCAAGCGAACGGCGGCGAGCGCGTTCGAGCGGGTCCGCTCGTCGGGGCTGATCGCCGCCTCGCTCGAGGAGGGCGATCGGCTCGTCGACGTCACGGTGACGGACGGCTCGGCGGACCTCCTGCTCGCCACCCGAAACGGAATGGCGATCCGGTTTCCCGAGAGCGAGGCCCGCGCGATGGGCCGAACCGCCCGTGGAGTCAACGGAATCAGGCTCCAGGGTGACGACCGCGTGGTCGGACTCGTCGTCGCACAGGAGGGCCGCGACCTCCTGACGATAACGGAGAACGGCTACGGCAAACGGACGCCGTTCTCGGAGTACCGGGTCCAGTCGCGCTACGGTAAGGGACTGATCGACATCAAGACCGGCGAGCGAAACGGCCCCGTCGCCGCGGTCGAGTCCGTCGCCGAGAGCGACGACCTCGCGCTGATGAGCGACGACGCCCAGATCATGCGCATCCACGCCGCCGACATCTCCAGAGTCGGGCGCAACACGATGGGCGTCATCGTGATGCGTCTCGCGGCGGACGACACCGTCGCCAGCGTCGACGTCGTTCCGGACGTCACGTAGCCGTCTCGTCTCGACTCGTTCTCGCCGCGATCGGTTCGCAGAACGGACCGCGTCGCTCAGCGAACCCGCTCGCGGGTACGTTCGAGCGCGTCGAGACAGGCCGCGACCACGCGGAGCTGCGGTCCGGGCTCGACGATGCTCTCCTCGCGGTCGAAGGTGACGACGCCGTCGTCGACCAGCTTCGGGAGGTGGGTGTGATGGAGGGCGATCCGTACGGCCTCACGGTCGGCCTCGCCGGTTTCGGCAGCCTGCGTGGTCGCCAGGTCGTCGACGAGCCGTTCGAACGGGACGGGGGCGTCACGTTCGAACAACCGCCGAACGACACGGCGGCGGTGGGCGTTCGCGAGCGTATCGAGCAGCCGATCCGTCGTCAGCGACGCGGGAGGGCGTTCGGTCGGTGATCGGTTCTCGACCTCGTTCACGTTCAACACGGCACTGCGGTCCATTACGTCTACGAGGACGCGCCAGAGACGATTAAATTCATAGCCTAATACCTTTGGTGTTATATCACTCTCTTTCCAAACGCGCTTGCAGCCAGCTCCGTCGCGAGCGACGCGGTCTCGTTTCGTTCGTCAAGCACCGGGTTGACCTCGACGAGTTCGAGCGACCGCAGTGCGCCCTGATCGGCGACGATCTCCATGGCGGCGTGGGCCTCACGGTAGGTCACTCCGCCCCGAACCGGCGTCCCGACGCCGGGAGCCTCGTTGGGATCGAGCCAGTCGAGATCGAGGCTGACGTGAACGCCGGTCGTCCCGTCGGCCGCGACCTCGAGGGCCTCCTCGGTCACCGGACCGACGCCGCGTTCGTCGATGTCGGACATCGTGAACGCCGTCACGTCGCTCTCTCGAACGGCGACTCTCTCGGGTTCGTCCAGATCGCGCAGCCCGACGAGCGCGACGTTCGACGGATCGATCCCCGCCGAGGGGTTCCATCCCTCGCCGAACTCGCCGTAACCGAGCGCCGCGGCCAGCGGCATCCCGTGGACGTTGCCGCTCGGGGAGGTCTCTGGCGTGTTGAAGTCGGCGTGGGCGTCGAACCAGACCACGCCGGCGTCGGCGTCACGGTTCGCGCCGTTCATCGTCCCGATGGCGATCGAGTGGTCCCCGCCGAGCACCAGGGGAAACGCGCCGTCGGCGATGGTGGCCGCGACCTCCTCGGACAACCGCTCACAGACCTCGCGCACCTCTCGGAGGAACTTCGCGGAGCCGATGGTCGAGGCAGCGTCCGGATTACGCTCCTCGGCACGGGCGACCGTCAGATCGCCGTCGTCGGTACAGGTTCGCCCGAGCGAGTCGAGTTCGGCGGCGAGGCCGGCGTATCGAATCGCGGAGGGTCCCATGTCGACGCCGCGACGGTTCGCGCCGTAGTCGGTCGGTGCGCCGATGATCCGAACCTCTCGTCTCATGCACCCCTCTCCCCTTTCCTCAGGAATAACCCCCACGGTTTCGTCTCATTATTCGTAAGGATTACCGACCGATACTACCCCTGTCTACGGATACGAGAGTGTCTGCGCGGTTATTCGTCGGATTTAAGCGAGCTTGTCACGAATGACAGGCCATGTCATCGATCGAACTGACGCCGAGCCAGAAGACCATACTCACCGCGTTGATCAATCTCCATCGGGAAGCCGAGGACGCAGTCAAGGGCGAGGACATCGCCACGGAGGTCGATCGCAATCCCGGAACGATCCGCAACCAGATGCAGAGCCTGAAGGCGCTTCAGCTGGTCGAAGGGGTACCGGGTCCGAAGGGCGGCTACAAACCGACGGCGACCGCCTACGAGGCGCTCGACGTCCAGCAGATGGACGAGCCCGCCTCGGTTCCGCTCCAGCACAACGGCGAGTCCGTCGAGGACGTAAACGTCGTGGAGATCGACCTCTCGAGCGTCCACCATCCCGAACTCTGCCGTGCGGAGATCCACATCCAGGGGTCGGTCCGCGAGTACCACGAGGGCGACTCGGTGACCGTCGGCCCGACGCCGCTCTCGAAGCTCGTCATCGAGGGCACCGTCGACGGGAAGGACGACACGGGCAACATCCTCATCCTCCAGATCGACGACATGGAGGCGCCGGTCGGTGACGCCGAGCACTAGGCTGTCAACCGCTCACAGCCGCGCGGGGGTTTCAACACCTTTGTATCGGTGGCTACCTCAGAGCGAGGTATGACTACAGAGGTCGCCGTGCTCGGTGCCGGCTACGCGGGTGCCGGCGCAGTCCAGACCCTCGAGGACGAGCTAGAGGACGCCCGGATCACCTGGATCTCGGAGACGGACTACCACCTCGTGCTCCACGAGACCCACCGGGTCATCCGCAACCCGAGCGTCCAGGAGCACGTCAAGATCCCCGTCTCCGAGGTCAAGTCCCCCAGCACCCGCTTCCTCGAGGGTGAGGTGACGAACGTCGACACCGACGAGCGCGTCGTCTCGCTCGACGACGGCACCGACGTCGAGTACGACTACGTGGTCGTGGCGCTCGGCTCCTCAACGGCCTACTACGGTATCCCCGGCCTCGACGAGCACTCGCTAACGCTGAAGAGCCTCGACGACGCCCTCGAGATCCACCGCTCGGTCAAGGAGGCCGCCCGGGAGGCCACGCGCGAGGAGCCCGCACAGGTCGCCATCGGCGGCGCGGGGCTGTCGGGCATCCAGAGCGCCGGCGAGGTCGCGGAGTTCCGCGACAAGCACAACGCGCCGATCGAGGTGACGCTGATCGAAGCGCTGCCCGAGATCATGCCCGGTCAGGACCCCGAACTCCAGGGTGCGGTGAAGAAGCGCCTGAACGAGAAGGAGATCGAGATCCTCACCGACGATCCCATCACGGAGGCCGACGAGGAGGCCATCCACTTCGACGAGGGCGAACCTCTCGACTACGACGTCTTCGTCTGGACCGGCGGCATCACCGGCCGCGAGGCGCTCGAGGGTGCGAACGTCGAGAAGGAACACAACCGCGTCGTCACGGAGTCGACGTTCCAGACCAGCGACGAGCGCGTCTTCGCGCTTGGCGACTCGGCCGTGATCAACCAGGGCGAGGCGCCCGCCCCGCCGACCGCGCAGGCCGCCTGGCAGGCCGCCGAACTCGTCGGCGAGAACGTCGCGCGCGCGATCGAGGGTCGACCGCTGAAGACCTGGACGTACAAGGACAAGGGGACGCTCATCTCGATCGGCGACGAGGCGGTCGCGAACGACATCCAGGGGCTGCCGATCAACACGTTCGGCTGGATCGGCGCCGAGACGCTGAAGAAGGCCGTCGCCGCCCGCTGGATCGCCGACGTCTCCTCGCCGAAGCGTGCGAAGCGTGCCTGGAAGTACCTCTAAAACGCACCTTTTTCCGGCTCGGGATTCGGTCACTCTGTGACCGAACCACTCGCCGCAAAAATCTGCACCAAAAAGCGCGGCTCGCTCCTCCCGCAGAACGTTGCTCTCCCGTGCTCCCACTCGCTCGCCGCGTCCGCACACGGTATCAGATCAGTCGAGCGATAGCCCCGCGTGCCACTTCTCGACTCCCTCGCGCTCCTTCACCTCGTCCATCCGCGCGAGCAGCGCCACCGCGAGCGAGGCGGTTTCGGCGGCACGTGACTCGCCCTCGGTCCTGAATTCGCCGGTGATGCGGTTCGCGTAGACCGAGCAGACCGCACCCGCGCGCAGTCCGTAGACGTTCGCGATCGTGAGGATCGCGCTCGCCTCCATCTCGATGTTCTTCACGTTAGCCTCCCGGAGCGCCTCCACGAGGTCGTCGCTACCCGACGCCTCGAACCCCTCGAACCCGGGGCGTCCCTGGCCGGCGTAGAAGGAATCGGCGCTCATCGTGATCCCGGTGTGGTAGTCGTAGCCCAGCCGTTCGGCGGCGGCCACGAGCGCACACACGACCTCGTGATCGGCGCTCGCGGGGTAATCCTCGCGGACGTACTCCCCGCTCGTTCCCTCCTGGCGGACCGCGCCCGTGGTGATCACCAGGTCGCCAACCGCCATCCCCTCCTGGATCGCGCCGCAGGAGCCGACCCGGATGAACGTGTCGGCGCCGACCCTCGCTAGCTCCTCGACGGCGATCGCAGCCGAGGGACTGCCGATCCCCGTCGACGTGACCGAGATCGGTACCTCCTCGTAGCTACCCGTGACGGTGCGGTACTCTCGGTGACTGCCCTGCTCCTCGGCGTCCTTCCAGTGGGCGGTGATCTTCTCGACGCGCTCGGGGTTGCCCGGGAGCAGCACGGAGGAGGCGACGTCCTCGGGGCCGACGTCGATGTGGTACTGCGTCTCCTCGCTGGGATCCTCGCTGTCCTCGACCATGCCCCGCGGGTTCACGACGGACGGCCAAATAGCCTGCCGTTCGCCTCAGATCCCGAGTATCTCGCGGGCCTCGGCGGGCGTCGCGACCGGTCGACCGAGCAGTTCGGCGATCTCGCGGGTGCGCTCGACCAGCTGGGCGTTGCTCTCGGCGCGTTCGCCCCGGCGGTAGTGGAGGTTGTCCTCGAAGCCGACGCGGACGTGCCCGCCCAGCAGGATCCCCATCGTCGTCAACGGCAGCTGGTGGCGGCCCGTCGCGAGCGTGTTGAAGACTGCTCCGTCAGGGAGGTTCTCGACGAGGTTGAACAGGTTTCGCGGACGGGGAACGGTGAGCGTCCCGCCGCCGAGGAGGACGTTCACGTACGGTGGGTCGGCCACGTCGGCCCGCTCGAGGAAGGCGTGTACCTCGTTGAGGTGGCCGGGGTTGAACGCCTCCATCTCGGGTTTGATTCCTCGTACCTGCATCTCGTCGTGGAGCGCGTCGACCATTCCCCGCGGGTTCTCGCTCGTGAGGTGCTGGTACCGGTTGACCGGCCCCATGTCGAGACTCGCCATCTCCGGCGCCGGATCCGTCCGGAGGGGTTCGAGCCGCTTCTCCAGGGGGACGCCGGTCCCGCCCGTCGAGTGCTGGACGATGACGTCGTCGGTCGCCGCCCGTACCGCCTCGGTGAGCGCCTGGAACCGCTCGCGCGAGAACGCGCGCTCGCCGTTCCCGCGGCGGGCGTGGAGATGGACGATCGACGCGCCGGCCTCCTCGCAGGCGGCCGCGGCCTCGGCGACCTCTTCGGGCGTCTCCGGGAGGTTCGGATGGGCCTCCTTGCCGTGGACGCCGCCGGTCGGCGCGACGGTGACGATCAGCGGCTCACCGGCGAGGTAGTCGTGATAGTTCATCGCTCGTCCCCGTTTCGGTCGCTCTCCTCGCTTTCGTGGTTCAAATAGATCTCGCACTCGGCGTGTGAGAGGTCGTAGCGATCGTTACAGAGATCGGCGCGCATCGGCTGGACGAACCGACCCGCGGCGCTGCAGTAGGCGCGCGCCGTCTCGAACGAGCGGCCGTCACCCTCGGAACGGTACTCGAGGTACGGACAGGTCATACCGCCACGGGAACGGCCGTCGACTAAAAGCTATCCGGGCTACTCGAGGTGTTCCTGCGTGATCGTCTCCGGTAGCAGTTCCCCCAGCGTGTACTCTTTCCAGTCGTCGCCGCTGTCCGTGATCACGACGAACGACTCCTCACAGAACTCCGCGAGGGTCTGTCGGCACATCCCGCAGGGAGTGACCCCGTCGCGCCGGTCCGAACTCACCGCGATACGCGAGAAGTCGCGGTGGCCGGTGGCGACCGCCTGCGAGAGGGCCACCTCCTCGGCGTGGAGGCTGTTCGAGTAGTTCGCGTTCTCGATGTTGCAGCCGACGAAGACGGTGCCGTCGACGGTCTGGAGGGCTGCGCCGACGCGGTACTCGGAGTAGGGGACGTGTGCCTCCGACTGGATCTCGCGGGCGGCCTGGATGAGGTCCTCGACGTCCATGGTCGTCATACGTGGTTCGATCGTATAAACCGCCTACTCGCTCGCGACGGCCCGGCGGATCGCCTCGCTCGCCGCCTCGATCAGCGGGTCGATCTCCTCGCTCTCCGCGTACAGCCGGACGTAGGACTCGGTGCCGCTGGGCCGGACGAGGATCCACGAGCCGTCGGGCCACTCGAGACGCACGCCGTAGGAGGTGTCGACCGCAGCCTGGGGGAACCGCTCGGGGAGCGTTCGCTCGAGTCGCTGCATCGTCGCGTCCTTACGTTCGTCGGGGCAGTCGATCGCCACCTTCCGGTAGGGACGTTCCGAGACGGGCTCCCGGAGGGGGACGATCCCGCCGGCCTCCGCGACCAGTCGGGCGAGGACTGCGGCGCTCGCGACGCCGTCGATCCACCCGCCCAACGCGGGGTGGACGTGCTTCCAGGGTTCGGCGGCGAAGACGACGGCCGTCGCGTCATCGCCCTCGCGGCGAACCCGGGCGATCCCCTCGTGAAGCGCTCCCAGACGGACGCGTTCGGTCCGCCCGCCGGCGGCCTCGACGCGCTCGTCGATCCGTCCGGAGGCGTTCGGCGTCGTCACGACCACCGGATCGGCGGCGGCGCTCGCGGCGACGTAGCGCTCGGCGAGGATCGCGAGGATCGTGTCCTCGTGGACCACCTCGCCGCTCCCGTCGACGATCACGATCCGGTCGGCGTCGCCGTCGTGACCGATCCCGAAGTCGAACTCGCCGTCGGCGAGGAAGCCGCGCAGATCCGCGAGCGTCTCCGGCGTCGGCTTGCTGCCGCGGCCGGGAAAGTGGCCGTCGACGTTCGCGTTGAGTGCCGTTACGGAGGCGCCGAGATCCGAGAGCACCTGGGGCGTCGCCAGGCTCGCCATTCCGTTTCCACAGTCGACGGCGATCCGGAGTCCCTCGGTGGAGGTGCCGAAACGCTCGGCGTACTCTCGGACGGATCGGCGATACTCGTCCAGGACGTCCCGCTCGATCGAGTCCTCCCATCGGCCCCACTCGGCCGGTTCGGTACCGGTTTCGAGGCGCTCCTCGATCCGGCGTTCGGCCTCGCGGTCGTACTCGACGCCGTCGTCGAACAGTTTGATTCCGTTGTCGGCGGGCGGGTTGTGGCTGGCGGTGAGCATCACGCCCCGGCGACCCTGTGAGGCGAACGCGACCGCGGGGGTCGGAACGACCCCGATCCGGATCACCCGTGTGCCGGCGCTCTCGAGGCCGGCGGCTACGGCGTCGGCGAGCGCCGGACCGGTCTCGCGGCCGTCACGTCCGAGAACGAACTCCTCGCCATCCGCGGCGGCGGCCTGACCGACCGCGAGACAGCGCGCGGGCGTCACCTTCTCGCGGGCGGGTCCGCGGATCCCCGCGGTACCGAAACGAAGCATGGAAACGAGTTGCGACGGCAGCCATATAGACCTCGCCGTTTCGACCGGGGCGGACTAGAGTTCGATTCCGCTGGGGATCAGACTGTGCTGCCGAAGCAGGTTCCCATCCCGATCGTAGACGAGGAACGTCGATTTGTCGTAGGTAACCAGTTCCTCTCCGTCGACCTCGATGCGAACCCGGTAGCGACCCTCGTCGGCGTTCGCCTCCTTGCCGTAGGCGCGCGCCGCGCGGATGAACTGCAGGACGTTCTCCGCGTCCTCGTTCAGTTCGAGCACGAAGTCCCCGGTCTCACGGTTGGTGACGCTCACGACCCCCCTCGCCTCCTCGTCATCGAGGTCGGACTGGAGGCGCAGGGCGACGTCGGTCTCTGTGGCCCCGAGCAGATCGCCGTCAAAGCTGGTGAGACGCCGTTCGAACTCCTCCGGCGGTCCCTCGAAGTCGATAACGACGGTGGGCGTCGCCGGCTCGCCACCCCCTTCGACCCAGTCCACCCCCCCGACGTCGAGCGTGAAGTAATCGCGCCTCATTCAATCGTTGAAGCGTATGAACTGCGGGGGTAAGAACGTAACGGCAGCACCATCAGCCGACGTGACGTCCCGGTCGATCCCGATCGATCGTAGGCGTTTACCCGTCCGACGGCGACTCGCCGGTCATGGACGATCCGCGCGACCTTCGGCGGACGTACGATCGGATCGCGGGCCACTTCGCCGCCACCCGCGAGTACGCCTGGCCCGAGGTCGAGGCGTTCGTTCGCGACCGTCCGTCCGGAGGCGTCGGACTCGACATCGGCTGTGGCAACGGACGCCACGCCGAACTCCTCGCCGAGCGCGTCGATCACGTCGTGGGGGCGGATCTCAGCAGGGGGCTGCTGGAGGAGGCCCGCCGTCGGGCACGCGAACGCGCCGTTGCGGTCGAACTCCTGCAGGCCGACGCCGCCTCGCTGCCGATCCGCTCGTCGCGTATCGACGTCGGAGTCTACGTCGCGACGCTCCATCACCTCCCCGAACGGGAGACGCGGGTGGCGAGCCTCGACGAACTCGCGCGGGTGCTCGCACCCGGCGGGCGAGCGCTGGTGAGCGCGTGGAGCACCGCCCACGGCCGGTTCGCGGATCGAGGGTCGAACGGCGAAGGGTTCGACACCACCGTCGACTGGACGCTCCCCGACGGCGAGACGGTCCCTCGGTTCTACCACATCTACGCACCGGCGGAGTTCGAGGCCGACCTCGCGACCAGCGCGTTGGAGACGGTCTCGTTCGAGCTCTCGAGCGGGAACTGCTACGCGACGGTGCGGGCGGCGGACTGAGAGCGAGGGGACTGGGTTCAGGCCCAATCACGTCGATCGGGCCGGTACTCCTCGTAGGGGTGGTCATCCCTGAATGTCTCCGCGGCCTCGGCGAACCGCTCCTCGCCGGAGAGGTTCGCGAGCAGCTCGAACTGGTTGATGTGGGTGCTGTGGTAGTGGGCGTTGCCGCGAAAACCACGGCTCAGGGCGTACCAGCTGATCTCGCCGGGCTCGCGGTACGCCTCGATGTGGTCCTCGACGGTGGTGAGCGCCGCACACAGCGGGTCGTATCCGGCCTCGCGGTCGACGTGGAGCCAGTAATCGTAGAGCCCGAACAGCCCGACGCCGAACCCGTTCAACACGTGGTTCGGCGGCTCGGTCGGATACTCCTCGATCCAGAAGTGGCCGGGCCCGTCGTCCCCGGGATCGGTGAACTCCGTCGGCGTCCTGGTGACGACCGTCGTCCATATGTCGCCGGTCGTGCGCCGGACGTTCGTGAAGCTGCGGAACACCTGATCCGCGAGCCGGCGGTAGTGGTCGTCGCCGGTTGCCTCGTACAGGTGAGCATAGGCGGTGAGCACGGCCCCCTGCGACATCCCGCTGAACCACGGTGCCTGAAGCGGCTGGTCGCCGCCGGGGCTTCTCCAGTCGAACGTATAGGGAAAGTAGAGCGCGCCGTCCTGCTCGGTGGCGATCTCGACCATCGCCTCGGAGATCGATTCGGTCTTCTCGAGGTAGCGTTCGTCGTCGCTCTCGCGGTAGCAGTGGACCAGGCGCATCATCGTCCGGCCGGTCCGAAGCGGGTGATGGCCCTCGTCGTCCTCGACGTCGAACAGCGTCACCGTATTCGTCCGAAGGTCGGGAATCTCCTCGTCGACGACCGCGGCGTCGGGGTACTCGCAGTACGGCGGCAGGATCCGATCCTCGCCGTACTGGGGCCACTCCTCGATCGGGAGCTCCGCCAGCTCATACCTCCTTCTGTAAACTGGTATGCCATTTATCTCCTCTCGGTCGGGATACTCTGGCTCCTCGTGTTCCGTTTCGTTTCCTTCGTTTTCCGCTCTGACTTCGTCGGTCGTCTCGCTCTCCCTGGTGGGCCCCGTCTCGCCGGAACAGCCCGCCGTCAGCGGGACCCCAACGACGCCGAGCGATCGGAGGAGCCGTCGTCGTGTCGAATAGCCGTCTCTCATGCGACTCATGACAACGGACACGAATTAATAACTGGTTCATATATTCGTTCTTTTGACAACTAAATAAATGGTAGAGTGGACGAGACGGCCGGAGAGGATCCCCGGGTGGAACAGTAAGGCCCTTAACCGGGGCACGAGAAATGTGAGTGCGAACGAGAACGTCGTCCGCTGACGTTCCGTGTGATGCCGTGTGCCGGTGGTGAGCAAACCCTTCGGGTTTGCGAGTCTCGGCGCGAGCGAACGAAGTGAGCGAAGCGCCGGTGGTCTAGTGGCAGGACCTGAGCCTTCCAAGCTCATGGCCCGGGTTCAAATCCCGGCCGGCGCATTCTGCGAGGAACGGACGTGACGAGCGAATGCGTCACGCCGGCGGTTCTGAACCCGACGAGTCGCAACGTTCGAACGAAGGGAGGACGATCGTCTCGGCTCGGTTCAAATCCCGGCCGGCGCATTCTACGTTCGTCCGATGGCCAGCCGAGCGCCCAAACCATCCCGGTTTAATTCGGGAAATACAGTCGGTTAGGGATCCATCCCCGTTCTGAGATGGCGTGTACAGCTCTCACGAGTGAAATTCCAGTAAAAGGCGGTCGACGAAGGATCGCTGGCGTTCGATTCGTTGCGGGGCTACACTTGACCTGGTGTTCGTCGGCTATCTATCCGTCGAGAAAGGGGCGGTTTTGCGCGCCTTGTTCCCGGTTTTCACCGGTCTCGTCGGCATCGCCCGTCACGACCTCGAACGGACGCATCATATCGTGATCCTCATGTTCGAGAACGTGACAGTGCCAGGGAAACTGGCCGGAAAAGTCTCCGAACTGAACGGCGATTCGAACCGTCTCGTCAGGATTGACCCGCACGGTATCCTTTCCTACCCGCTCGTTCGGGTCCGGGTCGTGACTGCCGTCCGGGCCACGACCGAGTACGTCGAACGTCACCAGGTGGAGATGGATCGGGTGAGTGTGATGGGTGTCGTTTTCGAGCTCCCAGACCTCAGTTGTCCCGAGTTGCGGTTTGATAACCGTCTCCTCGTAGGAACGCCGGCCGTTCAGCAGATGCAGGCCTTCGTCCATCTGCATGTCCATTGTCAACCGCCGGGTCTCCTTCGCGGCGTGTTCGTCGATCTCAGAAGACGATGGTAGCCGCAGTTCCGTTGGATTCGTGCCAGTATCCTCTGACGCCTCGCTGGAGTCTGTGACCTGAATCTGCAGGAGTTCATCGAGAGATGGACCGGACTCCGAGTGCCCATCGGGATCGTCGTGCTCGTCATGGTCGTCACGATCATCGAGGCCCTTGAACGGGAATGGAGCATCGTTGGTTACGGTGAACGTCTCGCCTGCATGATCGGAAAAGTCGACGATGACGTCCCCTCGCTCAAACGCACCGAGCAACAGCGAGTCGAGATCGCCCTCCGGACCGATCGGTACCACCCGTTCCAAGAACCCATGACCGGCAGCGAACTGATACAGGACCGGGACGCTCGTCCCGGATTCCTTCTCCAACTGGAGATCGTACGTCCGGCCGTTCGATGCGTTTATGAACCGGAGACGGTACCGACGAGGTTCCACCTCTAGAGACGGCCAAACAGCGCCGTTGATAACGGCCGTGTCACCGGCGACGTTCGGTTCGAAGGACTCCGGATAGTGTAACGACCCGTCCTCGTTGAACGTCCGGTCCTGGAGCAGCAGGGGGATATCGTACTCGCCGTTCGGTAAGTCGAGCTGCTCCTCTACCTGACTCCGGATGAAGTAGAAACCGACCAGGCCGGCATAGACGTTGAGGCGACTGAGACCGAGCGTGTGATCGTGGTACGTCGATGTTAGCCGGGATTGACGGTTCGGGATGTCATGGACGTGCTTGACGAATCGGGGACCAGTAACTCCCTGAGGAGAGGTCCACATCTCGGCTTGACCGTCACTTTCGGGTTCGACGTTGAGTCCGTGGAAGTGCGTCACTGTTCGAACTTCTGGAAGCGATCCATCGTAATCGGGATTCGCTCCGCTGATCCGCTCGTCAACGGGCAGCAGGTGATCCGTAGGCAGATGACTGTTGTCGAAGCGCACCTTGATCCGCTCGTTTCGGCGAGCATGGATGATCGGTCCAGGGAACTGCCCATCGAACCCCCAGAGCGTAGTATCCGGAAGGTCTGGGTGGAGACTTTGCGTGAATTGGGTCACCGAGACGTCGTAATAGTCGGCACCGTCGCGTTTGCCGTCGGGTTCTCTCACGTCTGGAATCGGTAACGGCTGAACGAACTTCTCGAGATCCGGAGACGATCGTGCGAGTGCTGTTCCGGTATTGAACGGGAGAACGCCGGTGATTCCCAGAGCGGTGCCGACTTTGAGCACGCGTCGCCTGGATGGGTTGTTCATCGTTGACCTTCTGCGTTCGACGCCAGTGTGCCACTCATACTCTCGGGAGGGTTGCGTTCGACGTTAACATAAAACTTCGTGGAATCATGATATATATTATATAAGACGATACAAATATAGATCCAAGCAGTCTTCGGCGAGAAAACGAATGAGGGTAGTGGTATGTCCGTACTACGTTGCAGGTAATGCGGCATTCGATTCGGCGGCTACGAGGAGGGAGTCCCCTCCTTTGATCGGTTCTCATCGGAGACGGAACGGAATTGGATTTTCTGGCGGTTTCCGAGTAGTAGCCGAATATGAGTCGAGTCAGCGATTAGTACATCAGACTAGCTAAGATCTCATGGGAGGGATAGAGGCCGTTCCTACGACTGGTTCACGAAGCCTAGATCGGTTTTCGCTTCATCTCTTATATTTTCCAATATTAGTCAGGAGAAACGTATTTGATGGGGATCACATCGGTGAGCGAGATGACGGAATCCAACCCACAGTAGGAGCGACGGCGTCGAGCAGTTCTCGATGAACCGGACATGCCATCTCTGCGAGCACTCATGCGAGCAGAAACACGCTGCGTTGGATTCGAGCACGCGAGTCGTAGCGGCCGAGCGAAGCGGACCGACCGTCCCACGGAGTTCGAATCCCGGCCGACGCACCGTTCCGGGATCGTGGTATTCGCGCGGAAAACGCACTTAGAGACGCGAATTCCAGAACCATACCGGATCGAGGAACGGTCGGTTACGCCGTACTATTTCAACACCCTGCCTCTGAAAACAGAAGCCGATTGCCGCTACTGGCCCGATGAGCGTATAGCATGACCTCGTCCGCGGAGAAGCAGCTGAAGGCGCTCGAGAACCGGATCGAGCGTTATCGACAACGAATGCCCGGCCGGCCGTGCGCTCACTGTGAGGGGGGGTGGGTCCGAAAGGAGCGGGACGTCCTTCGCTGTGACGGCTGTGGATATCTCGGGTATCTCTGAGGAGTCTCGAACACCGGTGATCGCGTCGGTCAGTCGTCCTCGTCTCGCTCGAACCGCCACGCCGTCTCCAGCTCCGGGGACTCGACGAGCGTCCGGTAGACCACGCAGTAGCGTTCGGTGTACTCCTGGAGCGCCGCGGCCGTCTCCTCGTCGATCTCCCCGTCGACGGTCACGTCAAGCCTGATCTCCTCGAACCCGACCGGCACGTCCCGGTCGATCCCCATCGTCCCACGGAGGTCGAGGTCGCCGCTCACCTCCGTCCCGATCGAGACGTCGGCGTCGAACGCGTCCGCGACCGCCTGCGCCGTCAGCTGTGCACACGCGGCCAACGCCCCCAACAGCAGATCGCCCGAACAGGCACCCGTTCCCGGCCCCGCCGCGCCCTCGTGGAGTTCGGCCTCGTAGACCGCTCGTCCGATGTCGACGTTACAGGAGCGTACGTCGGCCTGTTCCTCGCCGGTCGCCGAGAGCGTGATCCGGGCCTCCTCGGGGTTCTCCTCGTATCGTTCCTTCAGCGGCGCCTGCTCCTCCTGTAAGTTACTCTCTGACATGCTCCTTATCCTATCACCTGCTGCTACTTACCGCTTAGCGTCGGGACGCCGATCCGCACCTCCGCGACCACCCGCCCAGGTCGTCGTCTCGTCCTCGGTCACGACCGTCCCGAGAATCGACGTCCGAACGCGGCCACGGCCTCGACGCGGATCGTACGCCTACGGGTCGAGATCGACCAGCCGCTCGACGACGTCGATGTCGCGCCGGCGGTACGTCACGGTCAGCCGGCGAACGCCGACGTAGCCGATCGCCGCGAGGACGGCGGCGAGCAGGACGTTGCCCACCAGCAGCCGGAGCGTGGCGTCAGTCGCCGTGCCGAGGCCGCCGTCGAAGAACCCGATCGACCCCGTTCCGAGGAGCCGATCGCCGATCCGGTAGCTCCCGAGATAGACGAAGGGCTTGAGCGCCGGATTCAACACCGCCACCGAGGCGAAGATGGCGACCTTGCTGATTCGGTCGAAGACGGCGACGAGAACGACGAACGCGACCAGCCCTAGTCCGAACGTCGGGAGCGCCGTGAGGAAGACGCCGATGCCGAAACTGGCGCCAACCTCGTGCGGGGTGTGGTCCTCCGCGAACGCCGCCTCGAACTCCGCTCGGATCCGCTCGCGGTAGGATCGCACCGCCTCGGCCACGCTGTCGGCCATGGTCCCGTTCTACGCTCCGATCCCCGAAGTACGTACCGGCTTCCGCTGCCGTCCCGTGTCCCGATCTCGCGGCCGCTGGCAGCGGACCGTAAACGACGCCGGACGAGGAGCAAGCCCCACCGTTTTCACGCTGGCGCGAGTCGGTACAGCCATGTCCGAATCGAACGGCGACCTCGACATGCCGGATCCGGAGCTCGGAAAGGCGACGATCGTCTTTGAGCGGCCCGACGGCGAGACCGAACACGCCACCGTCGACAACGAGTACATCATCTACTTTCAGGACCACTGGCAGGTGAAGTACGGCGAGGACGACGAGGGCAACGACGTCGTGCGACGCATCCCCAAGGAGCGCGTCCACTACGTCGAGCGTTCGGTCGAGGAGTTCCAGGACCGGATCGACGCGCTGCTCGATCGTGCGAAAGACCGGTTCGACTTCGAGAGCCTCGGCCTCGACTGATCCTCCGGAGACCGCCGAACTACGCAACCCGAGACCATAGGCCCCTCCCGCCCGACCACTACTCATGCAGCGTCGCGACGCTCTTCGATCGGCGATGGCCCTCCTCGGCGGAGCGTCGCTGGCCGGCTGTCTCGACGCGCTCGGGTCCGACTCGGCCTGGCGGGACCTCGTCGTCGACCGTCCCGACGAGATCTACGTCCCGCCGAAGACCGACGGGATGGCCGTCTGGGGGAGCGTGAGCACGGACGCGTACTCGGTCGTGCTGTCGGCGACCCGCCCGCATCGGTTCTGGACGGTCACGGGCACTGAGACGAACCAGATCGCGATGCGCGACGCCCACTCCGCCCACCTCATGGTCTCGGTCCGGGAGTCGGACACCCGCCGCCTCCTCCCCGCCGAGGTGTCGATCTCGATCGATCGTAGCGACGAGCGGTCGGTCGACCGGACGCTCTGGCCGATGCTCTCACAGCGCATGGGCGTCCACTACGGTGATAACGTCTCGCTTCCCGCGGCCGGGAGCTACCGCGCGACGATTCGAGTAGTGCCGCGGGACGTCGAGTACCGCGGCGGGTTCGAGGGAGGGTTCGAGCCGGCGTCGCTCGAAGTCGGGTTCGAGTACGATCCCGAAGAGATCGAGGCGCTCGATCGGACGATCCTCGAGGAGTCGCGCCGGGGCCGCCCCGGGGCCGTCGAGCCGATGGATCGCGACGATGACGATCACGGCGATTCGGACGACCATCCGCCGGTTCCGACGGCACCGTCGCCAGACGCCCTCCCGACGGTGATCGACGCCACGGTGGCGAACGACTACGCGATCGTCGTGGCGACGGCAAGCCACGAGTCGGGTCGGTACCTGGTCGTCTCGCCGCGGACGCGCTACAACGGGTATCCGCTCCCGTTCTGCTCGCTCTCGGCCGCGATCGATCGCGAGGGGACGGGGATCGAGTCGGTGACGCTCGACGAGGCGACCCACCCCGCGTTCGGCCACCACTACGGGGCGGTCGTCGATCCGTTCTCCCGCTCCGAACTGACGGTCGCCGTCGAGACGCCGCCACAGCTCACGCGCCACGAGGGGTACGAGACGGCGTTCTTCGACCGACCGGAGATCAGTCCGCGGGCTTCTCGGTAGCCGTGGCCCTGCCGCCGCGGCGCTCGGCCAGCCACAGGGTGGCCAGTCCCGCTCCGAGCATGAGCAGGCTGACGACGACCCAGTGGGGGTTGTACGCCTCGGTGCCGTGGACCACGTCGTGCAGGCCCAGCAGGTAGTGGTCGACGATCCCGTCGTAGACGTTGAAGACCCCGGCGCCGACGAGGCCCCCGCCGACGACGACGAGCGAGGGGAGGGGTCGGGTCGCGCGGTTCACCGTCCGCCAGAGCATCACCATCCCGACGCCCGCGATTCCGAGCATCGCCAGCGAGAACAGCCCGTCGAACATGACGTTCGTCCGCAGTCCGTCGTAGGTCATCGGGTCGTAGAAGCTCGACAACAGGTGATGGGTCTGGAAGACCTGATGGAAGACCATCACGTCGACCAGCGCGCCCAGACCGAAGCCGAGGACGCCACCCCACACCAGCAGCGATCGGCGGTGGTCGTCGACCGTATCGCTCATGAAGGCGGTTCGGCCGTCCTCGGCAAAAACCTGTGGCAGGCCCGTGCACGGCGAGGTTCGTTCGCCACGAACCACGGGGTTCGGTCAGTAGCCGAGCAGCGACCGGCGCTCCTCGTCGAGGCCGATATGCGCTTCGAAGATCCGCTCCATCGCTCCGCTCAGCTCGAGATCGAGGACGTCCCAGTTCTCCCGACGACGCTCGGGGAGGGCGGCCTTCGGGGGTAGTACTCGATCCGGTTCGTGAGCACGAGCGTTCGCGAGACCGCTATCGCCGCCGGTCATCGAGCGGTCACGAGTCGGGCCGGTACGGGCGGTGGTCGGGTCTCGAGCGAGTCAGGGGACGAGCGTCAACGGCAGGTCACTCTCCTCGACGAGCGTCTCGCTCGCGCTGCCGACGACGAACCGCTCGAGCCGGCCGCCCGACTCCCGACCCATCACGACGTGGTCGTAGTCCCGCTCGTCGGCGAGCGCGATGAGCCGTCGGCCGACCTTGCGTGCGGCCTCCGATTCGGTAACGACGTCGTCGATGACCGCCTCGGGCTCGCTATCGACGCCGACGTCCCGGAGGAGGGCTCGGGCGCGCTCGAACAGCTCCTCTGTGTCGGCGGTCCGTTCGTTGGTAACGTGGACGACGTCGAGGTCGGCCTCGAACTCCCGGGCGAACAGCGCGCCGAACTCCAGCGCGTTGAGGCTGCTCTCCGAGCCGTCGATCGGGACGAGCACGTGCATACGCGTCCCGACGCCCTCCGACGGTAAAAAGGGCGCCGGAGCGGAGTTTTAGTCCCGCGCCTTCGTTCCGTTATTGATATTGAACTCCGTGGGCGGTCGATCGAGACCACGATCCACCACCTCGTCCCGAAGAACCGAACGGAGAGTCCCACCGCGCAGCTGTGCAAGCCCTGTCATCAGCAGGTCCACGCGAGCTTCACCCACGCCGAGCTCAAACGGGAGTACGACACGATCGAGGCGCTTCGCAACGCGGATCGCCTCCGGCCGTTCGTCCGTTGGATCCGGACGACGGACGAGACCGGCGTCCGGGTGGACGAGACCGAGCACGTCCGACGCTGGCGACGATAGCTTCGCGTTCAGACGCCCCAGATGGCGGCGATGCCGAGCGTCGTGACGACCGCGAGTAGCAACTGAAGCGGCGCGCCGAGGCGAGCGAAGTCGCTGAAGCGGTAGCCGCCGGGACCGTAGACCATCAGGTTCGTCTGGTAGCCGATCGGCGTGATGAAGGCCGTCGAGGCGGCGAAGGTGACCGCGAGCACGAACGAGAACGCGTTCGCGCCGATCGCTGCCGCAGCGTCGACGGCGACGGGAATCATGAGGACGACGCTCGCGTTGTTGCTAACGACGTTCGTCAGAAGCGCGGTCAGCAGGTAGAACACGCCTAACACGGCGATCGCAGGAAGCGTCGACGAGCCCGAGACGACCAACGAGGCGATCCACTCGGCACCGCCGGTACGCTCCATCGCCACGCCCAGCGGGATGACGCCCGCGAGCAGGAAGATCACGTTCCAGTCGACGGCCTCGTACATCTCGGTCGGCCTGAGACAGCCGGTCGCGACCATCGCGACCACCCCGGCGAGCGCGGTGATGAGGATCGGGAACACCTCGAGCGCGGCGAGCGCGACCACCCCGGCGACGATGACGATGGCGATCGGCAGCTTTCCGGTCCGGAACTCCGGGCGAACGATCTCGTCGGCGACGACGAACGCCCGGTCGCGGTCGAGTCGAGTGATCGTCTCCTCGGGCGCCTGGATCAACAGGGTATCGCCGCCCCTGAGTGGCGTCTTGTCCATTCGCTGGCGGATGACCTCGCCGCCGCGACGGATCGCGAGCACCGTCGCGTCGTAGCGCTGGCGGAAGTTGAGGCTGTTGAGCGTCTCGCCGACCAGCGCCGTGTCCGGCAGGACCACCACCTCGACGAGGTTGCGCGCCTCCTCGGCCCGTTCGAGGTCCGCGTCGTGGAGCTGTACCTCGGGTAGCAGATCGACTTCCTCCGCGTCGATCAGATCGACCAGCGTCGCCCGGTCGGTCCGGAGCATCAGCACGTCGCCCTCGCGCAGCTCTTTTCGTGCGAGTGGCTCGATGAACGCCTCGCCGTGGCGGATCACCTGGACGATGTCGCCGTCGAACTCTAGCTCCTCGAGCGTCCTCTCGACGGTCATGCCCACCAGCGGCGAGTCCTCCCGAACGAGCACCTCCGTGAGGTAGTCGGCCATCTCGTACTCCTCGATGAGCTCCTCTTCGGGCTGGATCCGCTCGGGAATGAGTCGATCCGCGACCAGGAGGAGGTAGACGACGCCGGTGACGAGCACGAGCACGCCGAGCGCGGTGAACTCGAACATCGAGAACGGGCGATCGAGCAGCCGTGCGGAGACGTCGCTCGCGAGAATGTTCGTCGAGGTGCCGATCAGCGTCAAGGTCCCGCCCATCATCGAGGCGAAGGAGACGGGAAGGAGCAGCTTCGACGGCGAGGTTCGGGTCTGCTTTGCGATGTTCATCACCATCGGGATCATGATCGCGACGACCGGGGTGTTGTTGATGAACCCCGCCGATCCCCCCGAGAGCCCGATAACGGCCGCGAGCTGGCGTCGGGGATCGCCGCGGGTGGCCTCGACGATCCAGTCGCCGATCCGCTGGACGACGCCCGTCCGACGCACCCCCTCGCTGATGATGAACATCGCGAGGACGGTGACCGTCGCCGGACTGGAGAAGCCCGCGACGCCGTCCTCGGGGGAGATCGTCGTCCAGGGCTCGAGCGCGACCAGCACGACGATGATCCCGATCGCGGTGACGTCGATCGGCACCGGTTCGAGGACGAAGAACACCAGCGCGAGGAGGACGATCCCGAAGACGACGAGCATCCCCGGCGCCATCGGCCCCACCCCGATCTGCAGCGACACGACGTGCTCGAACACGTTCTGGACGGAGAGCTGCCGGTCGAAAATACATGCCGATCCTCAGAAACCGAAGAGGGGAACGAACCGGAAGGTGAGGTACGCGCCGACGGTCGCGAGCGCCGGAACGAAGTTCTGAAGTAGGATGACGCGCCCGGTCGTCGCCGGGTCGAACAGGTCCGAGGCGGCGGGGATCTCCCCGGGCTCCTCGTCGCCGATCTTCGGTAGCCGTTCGCCCTCCTGGTCGGCCGCCAGCGCGCCGACCGAGACGTTGGTCTCGCGCTGCCCTCGGACGCTGTCGGAGATGGTCGTCGTCCGGGTCGCCCGGCCCCAGCCGAGCCCGATGATGCTCATCGTGGCGACGACGACGAAGCTCGCGGGGATGCCCGCCGCCGAGAGCAGCGAGATGATCGTCGCGCTGACGATTGCGACGACGATCGCCGCCGTCAGCGGGAGGTCGGTGATGTCGTTACCGAGCGTCTCGAGGGTGCGACGGGCGATGGTAAAGGCGCCGAGCCCCGTCGCCGCGGCTGCGAGTAGGATCGCGGGGTTCATCGCCAGTTCGCCGCTACCCACCAGCGGCGCGACCGCGTTCGCGACGTTGCTGGCGCCGGCGCTGAACGCCATGTAACAGCCGATGACGATCAGAACGAGTGTGCCGACCGCCTCCCGGGTATCGGTCCCCTCGCTGGTGGTTATCTGCGGGATCGTACCGGAGCGATCGAGGACGAACGTCGGCTCCTCGGTCTGGGGGATCGCGACCATCCGGTTGATGGTGGAGTAGAAGTACCGCCCGATGACGCCGCTGACCCAGAAGGCGATCACGGGCGCGACGATCCACCACGAGACGATCACGCCCATCGTCTCCCAGTTGAGTTCGCCGGTCGCGATGCCGAGGCCGGCGATCGAGCCGACCGCGCTCATCGAGGTCGAGGCCGGGACGCCGAAGACGTTGCCCACGAACAGCGCACCGCCGATGAAGAAGAGGACGACGATGCTGACCTCGAGCGTGAACAGCGCACCGGGGACGATCTCACCGCCGAGCGTCAGGACGACCTCGCGGCCGATCGTCCAGCCACCGACGAAGAAGAAGACCGTCATCAGGGCCGCCGCGCCGACCTTCGAGATGGCGTTCGCGCCGACGGCGGGACCGAAGGCGGGGCCCGTCGATGAGCCGCCGATGTTGTAGCCGACGAACACCGCCACGACGAGACCGACGAGGAGAAGAACTCCGCTCATGGCTCGATCGACGGGTCGATATCGGATAAGGCGTGCCATCCGCACTCGCCGTCGGGGTGGTTCGACGGTTCGCCGTCCCGTGACTACAGTTCGATCCGGGCGACCAGTTCGTCCTGCTCGCTCGTGTTCAACGCGACGATCCGGACGTACTCCTCGAGCCCCGAGTCCCGGAGCTTCGACTTCAACAGCGTATCGACCTGGTAGACGCCGGCGGCGTCGGTCATCTCGATCTCGACGTGGACCGGGGTCGACTCTCCCTCCTGGAGCGAGACGCGCTCGATCGCCTGGCTGGAGACGGTGTTGATGCCGCGTCCGCCCTTCTCGTAGGGGATTCGCGAGCGTCCCCGCTCCATGTCGAGGCCGTCACAGACGCGGATCACGCCCGCCTCGAGCGTGAGCGGCGTCTCCTCGGTGTGGTGACAGAGGATGGCGTGGAGCACCTCGCCCTTCACGCGGACGCGCTCGGCGACGTCGTAGAAGCCGAACTCCGGCAGGATCCGATCGAGAACGTCCGCCGCCAGCGGGATCGAGTAGTAGGCGTGCTCGTCGCGGTGGACGACGTGACCAATGTCGTGGAGCACCGCCGCGAGCGCGACGATCACCGCCTCGTCGGCCTCGTCGAGTCCCTGCTGGGCTGCGCCGTTGAACTCGACGCCGCCGCGCTTGAGCAGGTCGTACAGACAGAGCGCCCGGTTGCGAACGATCTCGATGTGCTTCTCGCCGTGGTCGTTGTACTGTTTCCTCGCGACGGGATTGACGTTCTGGGCCTTCAGATACGTCCGGATCTCCTCGTCGTCGTCGACGTATTCGAGCACCTCGTTGACGCGTTCGTCCGGAAAGGCGTGCTCCGCGTCGGGGTCGTAGGTTCGGCCGTTGCCGGCCGTCTGCGCCGGGTCGTTCATACGGGTCGTCGGGGTGCCGGATAGAAAACCCTTCAGGTCGCTCGGACGGAGCTACGCGGCGGCGCTGGCGGCCTCGGCGACCTCGGCGTAGTCGGGTTCGACGCCGGGATCGTCGCTCTCCCACTTGTACGTGATCTCGCCGTCGCCGTCGAGGACGAAGATCGCCCGCTTGGCGACGCCCTCGTAGCCCATGTCGGCGAAGTCCATCCGAACGTCGTAGGCGTCGATGACCTCCTTGTTCGTGTCGCTGATCATCCCGTACTCGATCCCCTCCTGCTCGCGGAACTCGTTGAGCGAGAACGGCGAGTCGACGCTGATCCCGTAGACGGTCGCGCCGGCCTCCTCGAAGGCGTCGAGCTCCTCCTGGAACGTGGCCATCTCGGAGGTACAGACGCTCGTGAACGCCCCCGGGAAGAACGCGAGGACGACCGGGTCGTCCCCGAGGTTCTCCGAGAGCGTGAACGGTTCGACCCCGTCGTGGGCGAGCGGTGCGGTGAAGTCGGGCGCCTCGTCGCCTTCGTCGACCATATCGTCCGGTGTTACGGTCACCGCCCGGAAGTCGGTTGTGCTTCCCGATCGACGAACCACGAGTCGTCGACGGTGACGGGCTCCGGCCCATACGCGAACAGCTCCGCGGTTCGGCGGGCCTGCGGGCTCCTCGGGGCGAGGGGGAGCGCCGTCCGGAGCAGGGGTCGAGCGAGCCGCGCGGGCAGGCGAGGGCCGTAGAGCACGAGCGCCGTCAACGCCCTCTCGAGCCGGCGCTGAACCCTCACTACCCGCTCGACGGCGGGCCGCCGCCGCGTTTCGTAGTGCGCGAGCGCCCCAAGGGGGATCGGTCCGTCGCTCGCGTCGAGCGAGAGCGCGCGGGCGATCGTCGCGTGGGCGACGACTGCGTCCGCGATCGCCAGCCCGTTTCCCTGGCCGCCGATCGGCGAGGCGACGTGGGCGGCGTCGCCGAGCAGCAGGAGTCCGTCATCGACCCACCGCTCACTCAGCCCCGGCTCGATCCGGAGCAGGCTGCAGTCCTCGAACCCTCGAAGGGCGTTCGGGAGCACATCCGAGAGTGCGGGATCCACGGTCGAGATCCGCTCGCGGAACGCCTCGATACCCTGCTCGCGTAGATCGGGGTAGCTCCCGCGAGGGATGAACCAGCCGGCCTGGGCCTCGCCGCCGCCGAGCCCGAAGTACAACAGTAGGCCGGCGTCGCCGTAGTGGCCCCGTGCGGCGTTCTCGACGGCGGAGGCGGGGAGTTTGAGCCACAACAGATCGAGCTTCGACTCGAACCGGCCGGGATCGATCCCCGCGGCGGTCCTGACCGTGGAGTACCGGCCGTCCGCGCCGACGACGACTCGTGAGCGGATCCGGACCGCCTCGCCCGTCCGGCGGTTCGTCGCGAGCACGCCCGCGATGCGCCCCTCCTCGTACAGCAGATTCCGTACCGGGATCCGGTCGTGGTACTCGAAGCCCTCGTAGTCCGCGGCACGTTCGATCAGCAGACGCAACAGCGCCGGCTGCTCCATCAACAGCGCGTAGTCGTACGGACCCGACAGCGCCTCGAAGTCGATCGCCGCGTAGGAACGGCCGTAGATCGACACCTCGGGTCGGCGGACCCGTTCGTGCTCCAGTTCGAGGACCTCCTCGAGCAGTCCCATCCCCTCGAAGCACTCCAGCGCGAGCGGCTGGAACAGGTAGCCGCGAAACTCACGATCGAGCGTCGCGTGGCGCTCGAGCAACATCGTCTCGATGCCGCTTCGCGCGAGCAGGTAGCTCAGCACGCAACCGCCGGGCCCCGCCCCGACGACCACGACGTCCGTCTCGAGATCCGCCTCCATGGCAGTCGGTAACGCACCGCTCGTGCTTCAACGCGCCGCCTACTGGAGGGGAGCGAGCGCTTCGGGCGGCTCCCCGTCGAGCCGGTCACGATCGTGGGGTGCATCGAGATCCAGATCGGGTCCGCGTGCGACGATTCGCGAGGGGTTGACGTCCGGATGGGTCGTGTAGTAGTGCTCCTTGATGTGCTCCATGTCCACCGTCTCGGCGACGCCGGGGGTCTGATAGAGGTCCCGCAGGTACGGCCAGAGGTTCTCGTACTCGTGGATCGCTCGGACGTTGCACATGAAGTGGGTGTGGTACACCTGATCGAAGCGGATCAGCGTGGTGAACATGCAGACGTCGGCCTCGGTGAGCCGATCGCCCGCGAGATACCGCTGGTCTTCGAGAACCGAGTCCCAGTGATCGAGCGCCGAGAAGAGGTCGTCGATCGCCTCGTCGTAGGCCTCCTGGGAGCCCGCGAAGCCCGCGCGGTAGACGCCGTTGTTGATCGGCTCGTAGATCGCGTCGATGATCTCGTCGACCTCCTCTCGGTAGCCCTCCGGGTAGAGGTCGACGTCGCGGGTCGCGTACGCCTCGAAGGCGGTGTCGAGCATCCGGAGGATCTCGCTGGACTCGTTGTTGACGATGGTCCCTTCCCTCTTGTCCCAGAGGACGGGCACCGTCACCCGGCAGGTCGCGTCGGGATCCGCACGGACGTAGAGCTCGCGGAGGTAGTCCGCGCCGTGGACGTGATCGACGGTGCAGCCCTCCTTCTCGGGGGTGAACTGCCAGCCGTCCTCGTCCCGATAGGGATCGACGACCGAGACCGAGATCGCGTCCTCGAGCCCCTTCAGCGATCGAGCGATCAGGGTACGGTGGGCCCACGGGCAGGCGTACGAGACGTAGAGGTGGTATCGTCCGGCCTCGGCGGGGAACTCATCGTCGGACTCGTCGTCCTCGCGCGGACCTCGGCCGCTCTCGCCCTCGTCGGCTGGCGGCGCCTCGCCGATCCAGTCACGGAACGTCGACTCCTGGCGCTCGAACGCACCGTCGTCGTTCGTCGTCTCGTAGGCGTCGGTGCGCCACTCGCCGTCGACCAACTGGTTCATGTACGCCTTACGGCTTCAGCGGGGAAAAGTCGATCACCCGGCGTCGGGGACGGAGGTGATCACGTACCACTCGTCCCACTGCTCCTCGTTCTCGGGTCTCGAGCGTCGTTCGACGGTCACTCCCACCGCCTCGTCGGCGTGTTCCGGACAGACGGGTCGAAGCTCGTTCGAGTCGGTCTCGACGTAGATACCTCCGTCGGGGTCGATCGGTTTCCCACAGTTCAGACAGGCCAGCGACGGTGAAAGCGTCCGGCCGATCAGCTCCATAGCCGAGGTTCGTTCGCCGTCCGCATAAGTGGTGGCGACCCTCGTCGGTGCGTTACGTTCACCCGACCGCTTTCGGTCCGTTTCGACGATCCCGTACTCGACGTGTGAGGCGCTCGGAACGCGAAGCCAGGCGTGACCATCGAAACGCGTCGAGCCGGAACTCGAAGGTCGCCACCCACCTCTTTCCTCGTCGGGTTGGCTCGCTCCGCTCGCCACCGCTCCGAAGAAAAACCGGACCAAAAACGGCTCGCTTCGCTCGCGCTACCGCAGTGCGTCGAGTCGGAACTCGAAGGCCGCGACCGGGAGTTCGAGGTCGTGTTCGACCAACACCGCTGGGTGGACCTCGCCGACGATCCCCGCCGAGTCACCGTCGATCACGACGCTCGCTGCGCGCCCGTCGATGAACGAGGGATGCTCCGTCGCCGGCGTCTCGAGTTCGACACCGAAGTTCCGTGCGATCGCCTGCAGACGGGTCTTGGCGTCCTCGTAGGAGGCGTCGGTGCGGGCGAGCACGCCCGCGACCGTCCGGTGCTCGGCGACGCCGGTCTCCGTCGAGGGATCGACCTCGGCGGCGAGGCCGATCTCCGAGAGCTCCTGGGGGTAGCTCCGATGCGTGTTGTTCTCGAGAACCATCATAAGCGAGGGTAGCGCCCAGGTGCGGACCATCGTGTAGTCCTCGCTGTAGGGCTCGCGGATCGTCGTCGGTTCGCCCGCACCGAGGACGTCGTCGCCGATCGCTATCCCCATTCGTTCGAAGTTCTCCTCCTCGCTGATCATGTGGAAGTCGAGCATGTCCTCGAAGCCCAGTCCGACGAGGGCGTCGCGGGCGGCGTCCTCGAGACGGGTGCGCTCGTGGCGGGCTCCGACGGTGCTCACCTCGGGGTAGCGTGGGACCAGCGAGTTGAACCCGTAGGCCCGTCCTACGTCGTCGATCAGGTCGACGGGGTGGAGGACGTCGACGCGATACGGCGGGATCTCGACGTCGTAGCTCGTCTCCTCGCCGAGCACCTGCGTCGCGGAGAGCCCGGAACGCTCGAAGCAGTCGATCACCGTCTCGGGGTCGAGTTCCAGTCCGAGCATGCGCTCGATGCGCGCGTGGGTGACGCGCTTCTCGCGGGTCTCGAAGTCGGGTCTGCGGAGGGTCCGGTCGGGGTACTCGACCTCGACCTCCTCGACCGTGGCGCCGCGCGCGGAGAGCGCGTAGCAGATGATGGCGCACATCCGGTCGATCGTCCACTGATCGGTACCGGTGAGCTCGACGAACAGCTCCCGCGAGTCGGTCGACACCTCGGTGCGTCGGCCGTTGATCACCGGCGGGAACGAGAACAGCCCGAGGTCGTCGTAGATCGCCGGATAGCGCTCGTACTCGCTCACCAGCTCCGCGTACTCGCGGCCGGTGGGGTGTTCCTCGAGCACCTCGCCGGGCGTGAGCTCGTCGTTCGAGTCGAGGGGGACGAACCGGTCCCCGTCGGGTTCGACGCCCGTATAGCGGATCGTCGGCGACTCGGCGCCGGTCGCCGCCCCGTCTCGCGGGCTCCGCCCGCTCGACCCTTCCGAGGCGCGTAGCGCCTCGCGACCCTTCATCATCGTCAGGTCGTGGATGCCGATCGCACCCTTCGCGCGCTTTCGACCCATCGTCGCGTGAAGCTTCTCCTGAAGCTGTATCAGCGAGTCCAGCCCCTTCTCGTCGAGGTCCACTCCTCGTACTACCGCGCCCGTAACGTAGGGTCGCTCGGCGGGCACCGACTCCTCGACCTCGATCGTCCAGTCGGGGTCGTTCGTTTGCGGGACGTACACGCCGCGGTCCTCGCCGTACTGATACCGAAGGGAGCGGGCGACGCCCTCGACGCTGAGTCGGTCGAGCCGGTCGGGAGCGAACTCGAGCTGGAACTCGTCCTCCTCCGTTCGACCCTCGAACTCGAGGCCGAGCGCGAATAGGTCGTCCTTGAGCCGGTCGTCCTCCTTCTCGGTGCCGGTCAGCCGGCGCAGCTCGTCGGGATCGACGTCGACGACGGGCATCAGCGGATCACCTCCGTCTCGCGAAGCAGTTCGAGATCCGCGAGCGTCCCGTGGACGTCGCGGATGTCCTCGAAGCCGTACATCAACATGAGTAGCCGCTCGAGCGCGAGTCCCCAGGCCATCACGTCACACTCGACCCCGAGCGGTTCGAGCACCTCGGGACGGAACATCCCCGAGTTACCGATCTCGATCAGCTCGCCCGTCTCCGGATGGTGGCCGAACAGCTCGAAGCTCGGTTCGGTGTAGGGGTTGTAGTGGGGCTTGAACTGCAGGTCGGTGATGCCGAAGCGTTCGTAGAACTCGGTGAACGTCCCCATCAGGTCGCGCACCGAGAGCTCCTCGGCCATCACCCAGCCCTCGATCTGGAAGAACTCGAGCAGGTGGGTCGGGTCCAGCGTGTCGTTCCTGTAGACCTTCTCGACCGAGAAGTAGCGCTGGGGCGGCTCGAGCTCCCCCACCGCTTCGCCCGAGAGGTAGCGCATCGACAGCGAGGTGGTGTGTCCCCGGAGGTCGATCCCGCGGGCGACCTCCTCGGTCCACGGCGAGTGATAGCCGTCGCCGTACTCGCCGACGCCCTCGAGATGTGCCGCCTTGACGCGCTCGACGAGATCGTCGGGTAGCTCGTCGATCTCCTCGGGGTTCGAGAGGGCGAACTGGTCCCAGTGGGTCCTCGCGGGGTGGTCCTGGGGCATGAACAGACAGTCGTTGATCCAGAACTCCGCGTCGGCGTGGGGCCCTTCCATCTCCTCGAACCCCATTCCGACGAGGACGTCCTTCACACGGTTGGCGGTCTGTCGGAGGATGTGCTCCTTGCCCCCCGTGACCTCCGCGGCGTCGGCCTCGACGTTGTAGATCGCGAACTCGACGTCGCGCCACTCGCCGCTGGTGAGCATCTCGGGGGTGAGCTGTCCGACCGTCTCGCTCTCCTCGATGCCCTCCATCAGCGCGGTGACGCCCGCCTCCGTGAGCGTCGCCGAGCGAACCGCCGATTCGCGCCGGTCGATCAGCTCGCGCCGCGAGAGCGCGTCCAGAACGTCCTCGTCGGTCACGGGCTCTCCGGCCTCGATCAGCGCCAGCGCATCGGCCTCCCGGTCCTCCTCGTCTCCGGCGGTGGCCGAGAGCGCCCCCGAGTCGATCTCCCCGTAGCCCTTCCGAGCGTAGTTCGACAGCGCGACGTCGACCTCCTCGCCCTCGAGGCCGGAGCGACCGATCGCCTCCCCCATCGAAACCGGTTCCTCGTCGGCGCCGAGTTCGAGGGCGGTCTCGTGGAGCCGTCGTTCTGGAAGTCCCATCTCGACGTACCTCTCGCCCTCCTCGGTGAGCGAGATACCCTCGACGGTGCGCTCCGTGACCTCGAGCAGTCCCTCCTCCTCGAGGGCGAAGACCGCGCCGGCGACGGTCTCGGGTTTTTCGCCGACCTCCTCGGCGAGCCGTTCGATCGTGCGATCCTCGCTCGCGCTCGCGGCTTCGAGCACCGCCGCCTGTGTCGGTGGCAGTCGCATTCGTTACCAGGGTGGTCGAACGGGTGTCGCTTAGCGGTTCCGGACTCCGCGGCCGCGACCTCGCCTCGCTAACCCTTCGGGAGTACCGCTGAATCGGGTGAAGGTCGCCGCGACGACCACGCGAGCGGGAGCGTTCGACGGCTCAGCTCGTCGGGGCGGCCGCCGGCCGGTTTCGACGGACGGTGACGTACTGTCGGAGGAAGACGGCCGCGATGACGCCGAGACCGATCAGATCGGCGGTCGTCCCCGGGTAGATGAGCGCCACCGCGCCGACGACCAGCGCGACCCGCTCGATCGCGTGGGCGGGCGCGTAGAAGTAGCCCTGCGTGCCCGCCGAGAGGGCGACGACGCCGATCACGGCAGTGACGGCGCTCGTGACGATGGCGGTCGTCTCGCCGATCAGGAGCAGTTCGGGCCCCAGAACGAACAGATAGGGGACGAGAAAGCCCGCCGCGGCGAGGTTGACCGCCGTGAGACCCGTCTTCCAGGGATCGGACTCGGCGATGCTGCTCGCGGTGAACACCGCGAGCATGATCGGCGGGGTGATCGCGCTGATGATGCCGAAGTAGAAGATGAACAGGTGGGCGGCGAGCAGCTCGACGCCGAGCGCGGTTAGCGCGGGCGCGCCGAGCGCAGCCAGCACGACGTACGCCGCCGTCGTCGGCAGCCCCATACCGAGGATGATCGAGGTGATCATCGTCAGCACCAACGCGATGATGAGGACCCCGCCCGAGGCGGTGGTGATCAGCGAGCTGAACTTCAGTCCGAGCCCAGTGAGGGTAACGACGCCGACGACGAGCCCCGCGGTCGCACACGCCGTCGCGACGGTGACCGTCATCCGCATGCCCCGGTCGAGCGCGTTGACCGTCGTGATCCCCGCCGCGCGCCCGAGCCGCGAGAGGGTGTCGAGATCGCCCCGGGGGAGCGCGCCAGCGAGTTCGCGGACCGCAGAGAGCGGCGTGGCGACGACGGCCGTCAGCACGATGGCGACGAACGCCGCCAGCATCGCGGAGTAGCCCGCGACCAGCATCCAGACGAGCGCGATCAGCGGGATTGTGAAGTGGGCGCCGGTCCGAAGCAGCTCCCAGGGGTTCGGCAGCTCGCTCGCCGCGACGCCCTCGAGCCCCTGCTGTTTCGCGCGGAAGTGGACCGCGGCGCCGACGCCGAGGAAGTACAACAGCGCGGGGATGGCCGCCGCCGCGATGATGGTGACGTAGCTGATGCCGGTCCAGGCGGACATGATGAACGCGCCGGCGCCCATCACCGGCGGCATGATCTGTCCGCCGGAGGAGGCCGCGGACTCGACGGCGGCGGCGTAGCGGCTCTTGAATCCGCTTCGCTTCATCAGCGGGATCGTAAAGGCGCCGGTCGTCGCAGCGTTCGCGACCGCGCTACCGTTGAGGCTGGCCATGAAGCCGCTCGCGAGCACCGACGTCTTGGCCGGACCGCCGGTGGTTCGGCCGGTCGCCCCGTAGGCGAGGTCGATGAACCAGTCGCCGACGCCCGTCACCTCGAGGAAGGCGCCGAGGATGATGAACACGACGACGAACGTCGCGCTCACGCCCAACGGGATGCCGAAGATGCCCTCCGTGGTGAGGTAGGAGTGGGCGATGATGCGGTCGATGTCGTAGCCGCGATGGATCAGCGAACCCGGCATCTGACGGCCGTAGTAGGCGTACAGGAGGAACGCGAGACCGATGATCGGCAGTGCGCGCCCGGTCGCTCGTCGGGTGATCTCCAATACGAGGAGGATGGCGATCGCGCCGAAGATCAGGTCTCGGGGTAGTGGCGATCCCGAACGCTGGGCGAGCGTCCCGAACCGGACGACGTACGCGAGATACAGCGTGCTCGGTACGCCGACCACGAGCAGCAGCCAGTCGTACCACGGGACGCGATCGGCGTCGGCGGCCCGTGCCGGGAAGTACAACAGCGCGAGTATCAACACCGCGGTCAGGTGGATCGAGCGGTTGATGAAGGCGCCCGGAGTGCCGAAGCCGGCGATGGCGATGTGGTACAGCCCCGCGAGCACCGCCACCGTCAGCGCGAGCAGCCGCGTCTTCCCGCGGAGGTTCCGCCCCCGTTTCTCGTCCGCTTCGGTCAGTCCGCCGGTCGCGTTCTCGTCGGTGGTCGTGGTCATAGACGTGTCTCGAGCATGAGTCGGAGGTACCGAAGATAGCTCACTCGTTCGACCGAGAACCGGATCGATCCCCACCGCTCGGTGTACGACGAGAGGGGTCGACTCTCCCCGTCAACGACGAGCGACTGGTCGGTGGACTTCGCCACGCGAACCGTGAACGAGTCGAACCGCCGCTCCATGTGCAACACGGTGAACTCGCCCTCGCGCGTCTGGTTGGCCTCGGTGTACTCGAGACCGATCGCGTGGTACTCGAACTCCTCTCGGATCTGGACGATCCCGCCGTCACGGATCTCGTAGACCTCGCGGATCGGGGTCTCGTCGAACGAGTGGACGTAGTGGATCGCGAACCGGTCGCCCTCCTCGACGCGGAAGACGACGAGGCTCTCGTCGCTGCGTGGATCCCCCAGCTGCAACACCGTCAGGTCTGCGACGGCGAGGGGGGTCGCAGCGAGTCCGAGCATCGCGGAGAGCAGCCGGCGCCGGCGCATCTCACAGCCCGGCGTCGTCGAAGTACTGCTCGGCGCCCGGGTGCAGGTCGATCGGCGCGTCGCGCGCCGTCTCCTCGAACTGCTCGGCGGCGGGGTGGACCTCCGCGAGCTGGTCAAGGTTCTCGTAGATCGCCTGGACGATGTCGTGAACGGAGTCCTCGTTCATCTCCTCGCGGACGATCATGGTGTTGGTCACGCCGGGGACCTGTACGTCCTCCTCGACCCCCTCGTAGGTGCCACCGGGGACGGTCGCGGCGTTGTAGTAGTCGAACTCGCTCGTGATCCCCTCCATCTCCTCGTCCGGGAAATCGATCAGCCGGATGTCCCGCTGGCTCGCGAGGTCCTGGATCGAGGAGGCCGGATAGGCGACGCTCCAGAAGCCGGCGTCGATCTGGCCGTCCTGCAGCGCGCTCGCCGTCTCCGAGAAGGAGAGGCGTTGTTCGTCGATGTCGTCGTACGTGAGGTCGTAGAAGTTCAACAGTTCCTCAGCGATGACCTCGGTGCCGCTGCCCGGCGCGCCGACGCTCACGGTCAGCCCCTCCATGTCCGCGAGGGTCTCGACGGGCGAGTCGGCCGGCACGACGACCTGGGTCGCGTTCTGGTAGGCGCCGAACGCCGCCGACAGCGGGAGTGCCTCATCGAAGTCACCCTCGCCGTTGACCGCCAGCAGCACGGAGTTCCCGAGCGCGAGCGCCATCGTCATCTCATCGTTCGCCACCAGCCGGCAGTTCTCTACGCTCGCACCGGTCGACTCGGCTGAGGCCTCGACGCCCTCGAGGTTCTGGTTGAGGATGTCGGCCATCCCGCCGCCCAGTGGGTAGTACACGCCGCCGGTGCCGCCGGTGCCGATGGTAACGAACTGCGTCTCGCCGCCGTCTTCCCCGTCTCCACCACCGCCACCGCTGCCTCCGCCGCCACAGCCGGCGAGTCCTACGAACGCCGCCGCACCCGCCGTCGTCAGGAACCGTCTCCGATCCACGCCGCTCGCCTGATCACGAACCATGCTCCCATAAGCGCGGTCACCCGGTATTAAACATAAGGGATCGCCGTCGCGTCTCGGCGACAGCTGACCGGCGGCCGGTGTCGCCCCGTCCGGCGTCCGTGAGGGCAGCCCGGCTCAGAACCGACTCCGACCGGCCGAGATCGAATCGCAGAACGATCCCCCCGTTCCACAGACGTCGTCCGACGGCCGACGTGTGAACCCGTTCGCGGGTCGACCGGCCCTTACTCGAGGAGGTCGGGTTCGAGACGTTTCTGGCCGACCTCGCTCCCGAGGTGGTCACGGACGGTGACGACGTCGACGTCGCCCTGCTCGCGCTCGGCCTCGCCTCCGGGGTCGGCTCAGTAGTGGATCTCGACGTCGTCCGCGTCGAACGGCACGTAGATGAACGGCTGGCCGGCGGGAACGTCGAGCATGTCGTAAACCAACTCCCCGTTCTCGGTTCGCCTCTCCGGGGAGAGCATTACGTCGATCCGAGTCTGCTGGCCGCCGTAGGGACCGAGAAGGGGTAGTCACTATCTGATATGGTTCCGTTCAGTGAGTCACCCGAAACGGTCCTCGGGTGGCGTGGAACCCATCCCCGATACACGATCGAACCGGCTTTGTGATCGGAGGAAGGGAGCACGTCGGACCCCTGAATACAGGTGCGTGGCAGTGGACGTTCCCGTGTGCCACACCTACAGTTCGAACTCACGGATCGAATCGACGCGGACTCGAAGACGGCGTTCGCGACCTGGGCGACCGAACGCTACGCCGACGTGATGGACACCGGGACCGGCCACGTCGGGGTGACGATCCGCGATGGGGCTGCCCTGGCGCTCGGACGCGTCCCGTCCGACGAGCCCGTCGCCTTTCTCAACGCCGACGTCCGTGCGGGTCGGTCGCCCGAGCAGCGTCGAACGCTCGCCGTCGCCGTCATCGAGGAGATCGCGGACCGGTGGGACGTGCCGGCCGAGAACCAGTACGTGATCTACACCGAGCATCCCGGTGAGGACTTCCACCTTCGCGAGGGGGCGCTCGACTCGTGGACCGCAGAGGAACGACGCGCGGCGTCCGAAGGGGACTGACCGCCGGATTCGGAATCGCGGCTCCGCTGCCTACTCGAGGAGGTCGGGTTCGAGACGTTTCTGGCCGACCTCGCTCGCGAGATGGTCACGGACGGTGACGACGTCGACGTCGCCCTGCTCGCGCTCGAAGCGATCACGGACGGAGACGGTGTTGGCCTCCTCCTCGTTCCCGCCGACGATCAGCATGTAGGGGACGCGGTCGTCGTGTGCGGCCTGGATCTTCTTGCCGATGGTCCACGATCGGTCCTCGATCCCGACGCGGAACTCGCCGAGTTCGCGCTTGACCTCTTCCGCGTACGCGAGGTTGTCGTCGCTGATCGGCAGGATCCGTACCTGCTCGGGTGCGAGCCACGTCGGAAAGTCCCCGTCGAAGTGCTCGATGGCCACGCCCATGAACCGCTCGAAGCTCCCCAGCAGCGCGCGATGGACCATCACGGGGCGGTGCTCCTCGTTGTCCTCTCCGGTGTAGCTCAGGTCGAGACGCTCGGGGATGTTGAAGTCGAGCTGGACGGTGCCGATCGTCCACTCGCGTCCCAGCGCGTCGCGGGCGTCGAGGCCGATCTTCGGGCCGTAGAAGGCGGCCTCGCCCTCCTCGACCTCGTAGTCGAGGTCGGCGGTCTCGAGGGCCTCGCGCAGCGACTCGGTGGCCTCCTCCCAGACCTCGTCGCTCCCGACGGCGGTCTCGCCCTTCGTCTCGAGCTTATACAACACCTCGAGGCCGAACTGGCCGTAGATGTCCTCGATGATGCCGAGCGTCCGGGTGATCTCGCCCTCGATCTGGTCGCGACGGATGAACGCGTGGCCGTCGTCCTGGGTCATGCCCCGAACCCGGAGGAGCCCCGAGAGCTCGCCCGACTGCTCGTTGCGGTAGACGTTGCCGAACTCCGAGAACCGAACGGGGAGATCGCGGTAGGAGCGGACCTGCCGGTCGTAGATGTAGGCGTGGTTCGCGCAGTTCATCGGCTTCAGGCCGTACTCCGTGTCGTCCTGCTCCCAGGCGAACATCTCGCCCTGCTCGGTGAACGTCTCGTAGTGGCCGGTGGGCTTCCAGAGCTCGGCCTTGTTGAGCTCGGGAGTTCGGACCTCCTCGTAGCCGAGTTCGTCGTTCTTCGTGCGGATGTACTCCTCGAGTTCACGGTGGATCGCCATCCCGTTGGGGTGGTAGTGGACGCAGCCCGGGGAGTGCTCGGGGACCGAGAAGAGATCCATCTCCCGGCCGATCTTCCGGTGGTCGCGCTCCTTCGCCTGCTCGCGCCGGTCGAGGAACGCCTCGAGTTCGTCCTCGCTGGGGAAGGCGGTACCGTAGACTCGGGTGAGCATCTCGTTGTCCTCGCTTCCGCGCCAGTAGGCCCCCGAGATCTCGAGCAGGGCGAAGCCGCCGATCTCGCCGGTCGACTCGACGTGTGGACCGCGACAGAGGTCGCAGAACTCGCCCTGTTCGTAGAAGGAGACGGGGTCCTCGCCGGCCACCTCCTCCTCGAGGATCTCGCGTTTGAACCGGTTGTCGTCGTAGTAGTCGAACGCCTCCTCTCGACCCATCTCGACGCGTTCGATCGGGAGGTCCGCCTCGATGATCTCCTGGGCCTCGGCGCTGATCTCCTCGAGGTCGGCCTCGTCGAGATCGACGCCCGTCACGTCGTAGTAGAACCCCTGGTCGGTCCACGGGCCGATGGTCAGTTTCGCCTCCGGGTGGAGCCGCTGGAGCGCCTGGGCGAAGACGTGGGCCGCCGAGTGGCGAAGCGCCTCGAGATACTCGTCGCTGTCGGGGGTGACGATCTCGAGGGAGACGTCCTCCTCGATCGGGTGTTCTTTGGCGACGAACTCGCCATCGACGACGCCGGCGACGGTGTCGCGTCCGAGGCCGGGACCGATCTCGTAGGCGACGTCCCGGACCGTCGACCCCGCCTCGACGGAGAGCTCGGAGCCGTCAGGCAGCGTTACGGTGATGCTCATACCTATCCTGAACCGGCAAAGCGTAAATAAGGCTTTATACACCACCGGGTATGGGCGCCTTTCGGCGAAACGCCGCGTTTCTCCGGACTTCACGTAGCAAAAAGCCTATAACCGCGACCCGGTAAGCGAGGGGTAGGAATGACAGTAACATTTGCCCCCCTGTTCCCCGGATTCCCGGGGGGGATCGAACTGGCGGTGATCGTGCTCATCGCGATCCTGCTGTTCGGTGCGAACAAGATCCCGAAACTCGCCCGCTCGACCGGTCAGGCGATGGGCGAGTTCCAGAAAGGCCGCGAAGAGATCGACCAGGAGCTGAAGGAGATGCGCGAGGGCGCCACCAAGACCGAGGACGAGCCCGAACCCGAGATCGGCGACGACGCCGGGACGACGACGACCGGCGCCGACACCGAGACGACGACCGACACCGACCTCGAGGCCGAGATGGAGACCGAGGGCGGGTCCGACGCCGACGAGAACCGATAGTACGAGTCGCAGCCGTTTTGCGTTCGCGCCTCGATTCACCAGCGGGGCGTGTGGCCTAGCGGATAGGGCGGAAGGTTCCTAACCTTCAGACCGCGGGTTCGAATCCCGTCACGCCCGTTATCGTGCTGAGCGGAGCGAAGCCGATAACGGACCGTAAGGGATTCGAATTACGGAACGAGCGAGTACCTGCGAGCGAAGTTCAGGTGGTTCGAATCCCGTCACGCCCGTTCACTCGCTTCGCTCGTTCGTGGGCGTTCCTGAGTCTCTCTCGCTCCCGATGGTCGCTCGCGGGACTCCCGTCACGCCCGTTGCTGGTCGCTCACATTCGTTCGCGACCAGCAACGGACACGAGGGGTTCTCGCGTGTAGTTCGAAGCTCGACGTTACAATAGACGGCCAACGATGGAGTTGACCCGTTCTGAGCACGTCCTCTGCCGTCCCCACCTCGAGCCATCGATCGAGGAATCCCGTACGCCCGACCGTGCTAGAGGAGGACCGAAATCCGCTCGCACCGAACCGGTCGCGAAGCGTCCGCTGCTCGTGTCCTGTACCGGTAGAAGCGGCCTCCCGTCTCGAAGGGTACGCGTTCGAGTTGGGGTGTAAAACGGCCGTCTCCAAAATCGGATGCTCCGTCCGGAGTCGGCGGCTGCCAGTCCTCGATTACTTCCCGAAGATCTGCGCGACGAGGTCGCGGAACCGAGTTCCCTTCTCGATCTTCGTTCCGTGTCCGTCCATCGCTGCGCCCGCGTTCTCGATGTGCTGTGATCGGGTCATCTTTACTCATACTATAGTAACTCTCTCGGATACTTAACAGTTTCCGCGGAGAATAATCATCCGAGATGCCTGTCCTTGACACGCCTACGCCCCGTGCGAACGGTTTTCGGAGAATCCTCTTACCTCCGAGGAAACTATCGCACGTATGAACGAACCGACCCGTTCACCGACGCTCGAAAGGACCTTCGAGAACCCCGAACTGACGATCGCGGCCGGCCTCCTCACGCTCGGAGTCGCAGCCTACGTGGTCGAGGCCTACCTCGCGCCTTCGCTGCTCCTCGACGGCGGGGACCCCGCCGCGCTGGCCGCGGTCTTCGGCGCGTTCTCGCTCATCTATCTCGCGGTCTTCACCCTTCTCCGCCACGTGCCCTCGCTCGTGAGGGAGACGCTGTAGCGTCCGAGTACGTTCCACCGCTTCGTCACGACGGCCACAGGTTCGAGACTCCCTCCCGTCCACCGGCTCGATCCGATGTTCCTCGTGTAGTATCAGTCCGCTTTCGAGACGAACTACTCTCTCTGGTTACGCCCCTCGTAATTCGCCGAGAAACCCTAGAATTATTGGTAGGAATCGCAGAACCGTATCAGCGGGCATCGGTGCCGGATCGGTCGCCGTCGCGCTCGGCACCTTCGTCATCGTCGGCGCGGACCAGCACGAAACCGACGACGAATCGGACGAAACGAGCGACGACAACGGCGGAGAGGAGGAGACCGGACGCGTACGCGTCGCACCTCCCTCACCCGACGCGCTGGCGGTCGACGTCGTCCCCTCCGAATCCGACGACGCGCTCATCGAGGATCTAAGTTCGGCGACCGGGAGTACGTCGAGGTTCCTGCGGACTTCTACCGGCTCTGTATCTTCGCGGCCGGCGACCGTGAGGGTGCCGTCTTCAACGTCGACGTCGAGGTCGCGGGCGAAACGGTCTCCTCCGCGTTCGCCGTGGGCTACCTCACACCCGAGGACGTACCGACCGACGAGCCGTTCGACGTCCTCCTCACGTTCGACTCGAAGGACGGCGACGACCCCGAAGACGCCGGCACGAACGACACCGAGGACGTGAACGACGGCGACGGCAACGACGACGGTTGCTGATCCGACCCGTTCTCGTCGACTCGCTTTTCCCCTTTTTGCTGATCGAATCGGAGACGTCCGGCCCGAAAGTATTTTTGTTCATAAGTATTACCTAAACATCAAATGTCGCCCGACGACGCCGGCGAGAGAGTAGGAGCGCCGGGTCACGACGAGGGGGGGACGCCTGAGACGACACCCTCCTCAGGGGTCGTCGAACGGCTCCTCGAGGCGTCGGAAACGGCGAGTCACCTCGACGCGTATCTCGATCCGGACGCGCTCGTGATCAAGGACCTCTACACCTGGGAGCACGTCAAACGACGCTACTACTACGAGGAGGACGGCTCGCCGCCGCGCGACACGGACGGCGAGGTAGTCGAGTTCGAACCCGGAGAATGGCTGGGGTTCGATCCGACCGACGTCGAAGAGCGGTTCTCCCGGGGCGCCAGTACGGCAGCCGTGCTCGCCGACGTCGTCGCGGAACGGACCGTGAACGTGAACCCGGACCTCGACGAGGACGCCTTCTTCTCGACGGCCGACGGCGAGTCGACGGTGACCGACCGGTACGACCTCGAGAAGGCGGTGCCCATGGGGAAGAAGACCCACTTCCGCGAGCGCGAGCGATACTGGGTGAACGAGCCCTACGCCTTCGTGATCGTCTTCCGATCCGATCGGGACAACGAGACGAAGTACTACCTGATCGAGCCGTATCGCAACGCCATCGAGACCGACCTCACGGCGTTCCTCGTCGAGAAGCTCCGTGCCGCGATCAAGTACACCGACGACGCGCTCGTCGAGACCGACGACGACCGGCGCAGGGTGATCGATCGCGAGACCCGACGATTGCTCGATCGGTACGACCTCCACGAACGCTCCAGTGGGAGCCTCCGCGACCGGCTCCTGAAACTGCTCGGCCGAGGCGAACCCGAGGAGCCGCCCGCGACCGTCGCGCCCGTCCGACCCGAACCCGCGATACTCGAGGAGGACGCCGACACCGTGAGCGAGGCCCAGATCGTCAGGCTGCTCTACTACCTCAAGCGCGACTTCATTGGATACGAGAGAATAGATGGAATAAAGAAGGACATCAACGTAGAGGACATCTCGTGTGATGGCTACGACTCACCGGTGTTCGTCTACCATTCCGGGTACGAACAGATCATCACGAACGTCACCCACGGCAAGCGGAGTCTCGACGACTTCGTGGTCAAGCTCGCCCAGCGCTCGGGGAAGGGGATCTCGAAACGGAACCCGCAGGTCGACGCCACGCTGCCCGACGGCTCGCGCGCCCAGCTCACGCTCGGGCGCGAGGTCTCCGATCACGGGACCAACTACACGATCCGGCAGTTCAAGGACGTCCCGTTCACGCCGCTCGACCTGATCAACTGGCATACGTTCAGCTTAGAGGAGATGGCCTTTCTCTGGCTCTGTATCGAGAACCACAAATCACTCATTTTCGCCGGCGGCACCGCGAGCGGGAAGACCACGAGCCTGAACG
This sequence comes from Halalkalicoccus sp. CG83, assembly GCF_037081715.1. NCBI lineage: Archaea > Methanobacteriati > Methanobacteriota > Halobacteria > Halobacteriales > Halalkalicoccaceae > Halalkalicoccus > Halalkalicoccus ordinarius. The sequence goes on along the minus strand of NZ_JAZDDH010000001.1, from coordinate 2,277,588 downwards.
CCGTCTCGCTGTTCATCCCCTCGAACACGAAGATCGTCTCGATCGAGGACACCCGCGAGGTGGAGCTCCCACAACGAAACTGGATCGCGAGCGTCACCCGCCCCTCCTTCTCGGACGGCGACGACGGCGACGTCGACGAGTTCGACCTGCTCGAGGCGGCGCTACGCCAACGACCCGACTACATCGTGATGGGCGAGATCCGCGGCGAGGAGGGGCGCACCCTCTTCCAGGTGATGTCGACGGGCCACACCACCTACACCACGTTCCACGCCGACTCGGTCGGCGAGGTGCTCAAGCGCTTTACCACCGATCCGATCAACGTCTCGAAGACGATGTTCACGGCGCTGGATCTCGTCTCGATCCAGACCTCGACGCGGGTGCAGGGCGCGAAGGTTCGTCGGAACAAGTCGCTCACGGAGATCAACCACTACGACGCCGAACACGACGAGATCAACGTCCGCGACGTCTACCAGTGGCAGGCCGAGTCCGACGAGTTCCTCGAGGTCGGCGGCTCGAACACACTCGAGGAGATCCGCTTCGACCGCGGCTGGTCGCACGAGGAACTCGACGAACAGCTGTTCCTTCGACGGGTCGTCCTCGCCTACCTGATCGAGAACGGTCTCAACGAGTACCGGCAGGTCGCCGCCACGCTGCAGGCGTTCATCAACGATCCCGAGACGATCACGGCGCTGATCGCGAACGACGAGCTGGCGGCGAGCCTCGAGGACCTTCGCCAGATGGAGAGCGTGCTGATCGACGTGGATCCGGAGAAGGAGGCGCTCGTCCCCCGCCCCGGACCGGACGAGGAGACGAGCGAGACGGCGAGAACGATCCTCGAAGCGGCCGAGAGGCGGATCTTCGAGGATCACCGTGGTCCCGTGACCGCCGGCGTCGAGGACGCACTGGTCGCCGAGTCGTCCGCGGACGTCGCCACACCGGCCGTTCCCGACGGGGACGATCTCCGGTTCGATGAGGACGATGCCGACCGTGCCGCCTCGGACGGCGGCGAGCCGGTCGACGACGGACGAGACGGGCCTCTCGACGGTGCTCGCGACCGGTACGAATCGTCCGACGATGAGCGTGCGGAGCACTCGGAGTCGGAGTCAGCGGTCCGTGACCTGGGCGAGGAGACCGGATGAGCCTCGGTTCCGGCGGGACGAGCGGTGAGGACGCGCTCGGTGACGCGTTCTACCCGCTCTATCGGGTGCTGTTCGACGAGGAGAGCGGCTTCGCAGCCGACCTCGAACGGAAGCTCACCCAGGCGCGGATGGCGGACACGGTCGAGCTCTATCTCTCGCGGTCGCTGGCCTACGGTGTGCTCGCGGGCGGGCTGCTGTGGCTCGTGGGGACGCTGCTCGGCTACGGGCTGTTCGCGACCGGACTGATCCCGGTCGACACCCTCATCGGCATGCGGATTCCGAACGAGACGCTGCTCGAGTTCGCCATCGCCGCCCGGATCCCCTTCCTCGTTCTCTCGACCGGGCTGTTCTTCGGCTCGATCGGCTTCGGGCTCGCCTTCGGCACGCTCGTCGTGATCCCCTACTCGCGCGCCTCTGCACGCAAGCGCGAGATCAACATGCTGCTCTCTGACTCGGTCGCGTTCATGTACGCGCTGTCGGTCGGCGGGCTGAACCAGCTCGAGATCATCGAGGCGATGGCGAAGGCCGAGGACACCTACGGCGAGGTCAGTCGCGAATTTCAAACGATCGTCCAGGAGACCGAGTACTTCGATACGGACTACCGGACCGCGATCAGGAACCAGTCGATGGAGACGCCGTCGGACGACTTGAGCCAGTTCCTCACCGACATGCTCTCGATCGTCAACTCGGGCGGCGACATGACTCGCTTTCTCGACGATAAGAAGGAGAAGCACATGCGCACCGCGAAACAGCAACAGGAGCTCACGCTCGAGACCCTCGAACTGTTCGGCGAGATGTACATGACGCTCTCGCTCTTCCCCCTCCTGTTGATCATCCTGTTGGTCATCATGAGCATGCTCGGGAACGCCTCCGACTTCATGTTGTACGCCGCCGTCTACGGGCTGATCCCGCTCACGGGCGTCGGCTTTCTCGTGCTGGTCTCGACCGTCAAGCAGGACGAACCCGGCGACGGCTACCTCTCCGCGGAGGACGGTCAGGTGGCCACCGACGGCGGCAATCCGCTGTTCGACCGCGGGATCGTCGAGCGCTACACGGGGGAGTACGGCGTGTTCGACCGGATCGGAAGCCGCGAGGGCACCTACAGGACGATGGAGATCCTGCGCCGACCGCATCTCTTCTTCCGGGACTATCCGCTATATACGCTCGCACTGACGATCCCGGCGGCGATCGTTCTCGTCGGAGCCGCCGTCGGGGCGGGTTCGGCGCCGCTGTCCTGGCAGGGGTTCATCGACGCGCCGGTCTGGGGGACGTTCGTCTGGGTCTACCTCCCGCTGTACGTCGTCTGCGTGCCGCTCGCGATCTTTCGCGAATGGAACGTCCTGTCGCGGATGGCGATCGTTGATGACCTCTCGGACGACCTCCGGAAGCTCTCCAGCGCCAACGACACCGGAATGACGCTGCTCGAGTCGATCCGGGTTGTCGCCGACACCTCCTCGGGGAAGCTTTCGAAGGAGTTCGGGGTGATGTACGCGAAGGTGGACTACGGGACCGGCCTTCGCGACGCCCTCGTCGAGTTCAACAACCAGTATCACATCCCCCGGCTGGCGCGGACGGTCAAGCTGATCAGCAAGGCCCAGGAGGCCTCGAGCCAGATCACCGCCGTCCTGACGACCGCCGCGCGGGCAAGCGAGAACCAGGACGACATCGACCGCGAGCGCGTCTCGCGGACGCGAATGCAGATCGTCATCATCGTCATGACCTACCTCACGCTGCTCGCGGTGATGGCGATCCTCAAGACCCAGTTCCTCGACGTGATGAGCGGGCTGACCGACCAGGCGGGCGGCGACAGCGGGGCGGACGTCGGCGGCGGAGGGATGGACTTCGGCGGCGGGATCGACACCGGGCTGCTCTCACTGCTGTTCTTCCACGCGGTGACGATGCAGGCGATCCTCTCGGGAATGATCAGCGGCTACATGCGCGACGCTGACATCCTGAGCGGGATCAAGTACGTGGTGGTACTCGCGACGATCGCGCTCGTCGTCTGGATGGTGGTGGGATGAGGGAACGAGGGGAGAGAGCCCAGACAGGGATCGACTTCCTCGTCGGCGCGACGGTCTTCCTGATCGCCGTCGGGTTCGTGTTCGCGTTCGTCCCGTCGATGTTCGCTCCGTTCGGCGGATCGGGGGTGAACGACGCCCTGATCGCGGATCGGAGCGCGGCGTATCTCGCCGAGTACGCCCTCGTCGAGGATCCCGCGAATCCGGGCGTGCTGAGTACGGCCTGTACGGCAGCGTTCTTCGACGAGGACGAGGTACGGGCCGAGAACCACGGCTGTGGTTTCGATCACGCGCAGATCGACGATCTGACCGCACTGCTCGGACTGCAGGAGTGGAAAAACGCTCAGATCACGATCGGAGAGCCCGACGAGGTGCCTACTGAGAACATCACTATGCAGCGTGGTGATGACCCGCCATCGGCCGGTTCGGACACCGTTTCACAGCGCGTCGTCTCGATCGAGGGGGAAACGTACGAACTCAGGGTGAGGGTGTGGTGACCGTGGATCGCGCCCAGGCCCATACGCTCGAGGCGTTCGTCGCCGCACTGATCCTCGTCGCAGGGCTCGTCTTCGCCGCGCAGGCGACGGCCGTGACGCCGCTCTCGGCGAGCACGTCCAACCAACACATCGAGAACCAACACCGGACGCTCGCGCAGAATCTGCTCTCGACGACCGCTGAGGACGGCTCGCTCCATGCTGCGGTCGTCTACTGGGAGGACGAGGAGAACGGCTTCGTTGGGACTCATACCGATCGGAGGTATTACACCGAGACGCCGACCGGAGCAGAACACCCGCTCGCTTCCGTTCTGGAGGTCTTCAATGATAATCACCTCGCATACAACATCGACCTCACCTATCGGGACGGTAAATCCGGAACGGAGGAGATCCGAATGGTGGAGATGGGATCGCCGAGCGACAACGCCGTCGCCGCGACTCGGTCGGTCGCCCTCTACGATTCGACCGGGGTCAGCGGTGGCACGAACGCGGGGACGACGCTCGATGAACTCGACGATGGCGCGTTCTACGCTGCCGACGTCGATCCGGACGGTCAGCTGTACAACGTCGTGGAGGTGCGCATCGTCGTATGGCGGTTGTGACCCAATCTCGCGACCGCGGACAGCTCATCCTCGTCGCCGGACTGACCGTTGCGGTGATTCTGGTCGTGCTCGTCCTCCTGCTCAACACCGTCATCTACACCGAGAACCTGGCGACGCGCGGGATCGATTCGGGAGCCGGCGACGCGATCGAGTACCGATCGACCGTGGTCGGCAGCGTCGAGGAGTTGATCGAACGGGAGAACGAGCACTACGACGAGGGACGTCCGCCGGCTGATGGGGTCGAGACGGGTATCGAGGAGATCGACGGGACGTTATCGGAACGACACCTCGAGCGCGGCACGATAGCGGAGATACGATCCTCTCAAATCCAGACCGATGAGTCGTCGCCTCGTATCTGGCAGAACGACTCAGGAGCGTTCACCGACGCCGCAGGAGGCGCCGGCTGGACGGTCATGACGGAGGTGACCGAGTTCGAACGGTTCGTAATGACCGCCACTCCCGACGAGTACACGGAGAATAGCGAGCCATTCCGAATCGACATCGGCGGCTGGTCGATGGAGATCGAGGTAATCGAGGTCGAAGTCCAGAACGAGGAAGGGGATACGGTAATCGAAGAACGGATCGTGGTGACGGTCGAGGGAGAGGAGCTATCGATCTACGAGTACGGTTACGAGGAGGCACCCCTCCGAATCGACCTCGTCGAGGGATCGATCGAGACCGACGGCGGATCGGAGGACAACGACATCGAGACTCCTACGCCGGGCGGGGGCGAGCTTCGATACACGAACGGAGACCGAGTCGTCGGCACGTTCGAACTCCACGCCACCGGGACGGCGAGCGAGAGCGACCTGACCGAGTACGACGGCGGGTCCGGCGGGGATCCGTACTACACCTATCCCGTCGCGAGCGTCGACCTCGGGATCCACTACGAGACGTCGGAGCTGCGGTTCGCCACCGAGGAGACGATCGTTCCGGAGGGGGAGCCATGACCGACCGAGCGGTCTCAGTGGCCGTCAACTACGTGCTGACGCTCACGATCGCGACGCTACTGCTCTCGGGGCTGGCCGTCTCGGCTGGCGGGCTCATCGAGACACAGTCCGAGGAGGCGATCCGCTCGGAGCTCGACGTTCTCGGCCAGCAGCTCGCCGCGAACATCGAGAGCGCGGATCGGCTGGCGACGGTCGCCAAGGGAAACACCGCTGAGGTTCGAATCGAGTCGGCGCTTCCCACTCGGGTCGCAGGGACCGGATACACGATCGACGTTGCCGGTGATACGATCGTGTTGCGGACGACCGATCCAGTGGTGTCCGTCTCCGTTCAGTTCACGGTCTCGGACGGTACGGCCGTCGAAACCGAGCGAACGGTTCGAGGTGGGAACGTACTGATCGAGCGGAACGGAGACGATAGGTTGGTGGTCGAGAGCGCATGATGGACGATCGCGGGGTCAGCGAGGTGATCGGATTCGTGCTCGTCTTCTCGCTGATCACGATGACGATCGCAATCGTCTTCACCGCCGGATTCGGCGGTCTGCAGGACGCACAACGGATCGAGCAGATCAACAACGTCGAACGCGCGTTCGACGTCCTCGATACCAACGTCCAGGAGGTCCAACGCCATGGCGCGCCGAGCCGAGCGACGGAGGTACGATTGAGCGGCGGGCGGCTGGGATTCGGAGAACCGACGTCGGTCACGATCGATGTGGGTGGCGCGGTATCGACGATCGAAACCCGACCTCTGGTCTACGGTAACGGCGATACCGAGATCGCGTACGAACTGGGTGCGATCGTCCGAACCAGCGACGGCGGAAGCGTGATGCTCACCGATCCCGGCTACGTCCTGAACGACGATCGGTCGTCAGTTCCACTGCTCGTCACGACGAAACCGAGCGATCAGACCTCGATCAGCGGACACCGGACCGTGCTCGTTCGCGGGTCGCATCAGCACACGGAGATCCTCCACGCTCGAACGACGACCGACCTGACGCTCACGGTTGAGTCACCACGGGCGGACGCCTGGGAACGGTACTTCGAACGGGCAGCCGACCAACAGGGGGGTTCCGTTGCTCGGACGGGCAACACGGTCGAATACACCGTCACCGGAGGCGAGACGTACGTCCCGGTGACGTGGGTGCGCCTTCGTCTCGTCTGAGGTTATCGGAGTTCGACTTCGACTTCGTTCTCCGTGACGTGTAGATACGTGATCGTATCAGGAGAATTCGTGATCTCGATGTCGAACGCCGAGAGCGAGGGATCATATGTGAAGGTCCCTGCGTTCCCGTTGATGTGTAGCGAGTCCGCGATGAGTGCTCCCTCGAAATCCGTGGTCCCGCCCAGCGTGAGGTCCGTGTTCGGGGCGTAGATGACGCCGGTGAACGACGGCGTCCCTTGTTGACTACTGCTCGCGCTCGAATGTATGTAGACGAACAGCTGTGACGGATCGCCTCCCTCGTTGATCGCGTCGTTCCCCTGAAGGTTGAACTCGCCGTTGACGTAGAGCGAGACGGTGCCGCCGCCGTTGATGACGATATCGGCCGGTTCGAAACTCCCATCGATCACGACGTTAACCGGTTGTCCACCGGTGTTCACCGTCAGCGTTTCCGGAATCCCCTCGCCGGACGCGTAGTAGTTTCCCCTGGCTGACGGATAGTTGACCCCCTCTCGATGCGGATTCGGTTTGTCCGCCCCGTTCGTGGTGATACCGTCGGGTGACGTGGTCGTTACTGCGTTTTCGATGCTCGTTTGGAACGGGATATCCAGTTCAACGGTAACGGTTCGATTCGTGTCGTCGATCTCGACCGTACCCTCGGTCCGAGCCTCGAAGAAGTCGTACCAGCCCTGGTAGTACTCGCTTTGGATCTCTATGACCACCTTCCCGTCCTCTAGGGGATTCGCCCGCTCTACGGTGCCGTCGGGATAGATCGAACCGGTGCCTCCGGCTCCGGTCAGCCGTCCCCGTACCGGGCCGTTGGCATGCCCGTCACCGACGACGCGGACGATCGGGAAGGTGAGCGTTCGTTGCTGGTAGTGGTACTCGGGCGGGGATACCATGACGCTTCTGTCGTCGTCCTTCCTCCAGACGCCGCCACCCTGGTAGGCGATCTCCGTATCGCCGACCGTCGCGACGACTGCCCCGTATGATCCTCGGTGCAGTTCCTCTCTGTTGTTCGCCTCATCGACGTGACTCACCGTCACCGTGCCGGCGTCCTTACGAACGTCGACCGTTCCGTCGCCGAGGTTCCCGAGGTCGAACGCACGCGTTCCCGACTGACCGAGCGCGACGAGCCCGGCTTTCGAACTCATCTGGGACATCGAGTTCTCCGTCTGCGCTATCCGAGAGTCAGTCTGTGCATCACCGAGCACTGCAGCACCGCTTGCGACGACCGCCGTGACCCCGATCACCGTGACCGACAACAGGAGCACCACCCCGATGACCTCCGACTGACCGCGGCGATCGGATCCGTCCCTAACCAACCCAGACAAAAACATAGGATATATTATGTTTTCTGGCATATATCGTTGGTGGCCGTCGGCCCTATGTAGGGCGGAGACGTACGGAGGTCAATGGCGAAGTGGAAATGCGACCACTGTGGGACCGTCCACCGACGCAACCCGAGCAAGTGCCGGTCGTGCGGTAACACCGTCCTGAGTCCGTATCACGGCGACGAGGGCGGACTCCTCGACGACGACCGGATCAAGTACACCATCGCCGCGGCCGCCGTGCTCCTCGTTCTCCTCGTGATCGTCGCGCTCTGATTCCCGTCGCTCCGATCGTCAATCGCTACCGGGAGCGGCGTCCGGCCGGTACTCCCGGCTGATCGCCTTCCACTCGCCGCTCGCGAAGCGATAGTAGTTCACGCCGGCGGGGACGACCATCTCCGTGATGATCGCAAGTACCAGCCCGGCGAGCCCCAACGGCGTCACCGCGCCGGCGTACGCGAGCGGGATGGCGAAGACGTACATCCCCAGCATCTGGGCGTAGAACGGCCATCGGGTGTCGCCGCTGGCGCGAAGCGGGCCGGTCGCCGCACGGGAGATCCCGCGGAAGACGATGCCGATACAGGCGGCGTACATCAGCGTCACCGCGATCGGCACCGCCGGGTCGGCGGGATCGCCGACGAACGCGATCGCGATCGGCTCGGCGAGAACGAAGACGACCACGCCCGAGACGACGTAGACGGCGGCCGCGAAGCGGATGATCTCGCGGCCGTAGGCCTCCGCGGTGCGTTCGTCGTCGATACCCAGCTCCTGGCCGACGAGGCTCGAGGAGGCAAGCCCGAAGCCCCAGCCGGGCGTGTTCATCAGCCCGCGGACGCGCTGGGTGACGACGAACGCCGCGACCACCGCCGTCCCGAAGACGTCGACGATCGCGAGCAGGGGGAACTCGCCGACCCGCCAGGCGAGGTTCGTCCCGACCAGGGGTGCGCCGATCTCGACGAGTTGGCGCAGCGTCCCGACGTCGGCGTACGTTCCGACGGGGTCGACCGTCACCGGAAAGACACCGACCCCGGGAACGCGCCCGGTCGTCAGTCCGAGCGCGAACGCCGACGCGACGGCGACGTTGGCGAGGACGGTCCCGATCGCCGCGCCCACGACCCCCATGCCGAGTCCGAAGATCAACACCGCGTTGAGCGCGACGTTCACGACCGCTCCGCCCGCGCGAAGCACCATCGGCGTCCAGGCGTCGTCCGCGCCGACGAGGGTTCGGCTTCCGATCAGGTTCAGCCCCGCGAAGGGAACTCCGAGCGCGACGACCTCGAGATACGAAGCGCCGAGCGCGATCGCCTCGGGATCGCCGCTGATCAGTCCGATCAGCGCGGTCGGGAGGGTCCAGAACGCCGCCGCGATCGGCAGCGTGATCGCGAGCACGAGCACGACGCTCGAGCGGACCGCCTGTGCGAGTTCGTCGTCGGCGTCGGCGCCGTAGCGCTGGGAGACCAGCGAGATCGTCCCGCCGGCGACCCCGCCCCCGAGCGCGAACGCGAGCCCCCAGAACGGCGAGGCGAAGCCGACGCCCGCGATCGCGGTCGAGCCGACGGCGATCCCCACCATCGCCACGTCGACGGCGTTCTTCGACATGCGTGCCAGTCCCGTGACGATCCGCGGCCAGGCGAGATCCGTCGTCCGGCGCGCCCGCTCGCGCTGGATGAGGCCGACGCGCGCGAGGGCGAAGCCGATCCAGAGGATCAGCAGCCTGAACGGGTTCGGAACGCGAGACACGGAGCTCGGATGACTCTAGCCGGCTCAGTCAAAAAGGACTTCTTCAGGCGGCAGTCGGGGCCGGTTTCAGGGTGGTCAGCACACCCACGCCGGCCGGACGCGTTCGGCCGCGCTCGGGCGAACGGACGCGAAACGGGGAGTCGGTAACGGCGTGGTAGTCGGCGTCGATCCCGTTCCGGAAACGGCCCGCTCGCTTATCCCCGACGAACGCCACCTGAAACGGGAAATGGTGCCCGCAGTCTCCGGATCGATGAACGAAGGGGACGTCACCGTCCTCTACGTCGATGAGTCCGGCCTCGCGGAGACGGCCGGCGTACGTCTCGAACGCGAGGAGGACGCGCTGACCGTCGTTCCCGAGACCAGCCCGATGGCTCGCTCGAACGGTTCGGTACCGGGGAGATCGACTGCGTCGTCTGGCGATACGGGACGCAGGATCGCGACGGCCTCGAGCCGCTCCAGGTCGTCCGTGATCGTCACGGGGACCTCCCGTTCAACGCGCCGGGACCGACTGCCGTGTTCGTCCCTAACGGTGCCCAGAAAGCCTATTACCGGATGAGCGAAGGACGGAGTAGAACCCGACGACAAGTACGGAGGCTACGACGCGCTCGACGTGCCGTCCCTCGATACCGACTCCGACCGTTCGCCGAAACGCTCCAGCCGACTCCATTCCACCAGACATGACACCCCATGTGCTCATCGCCGAAGACGACGAAGACATCAGTCGGCTGCTGGAGGCGAAGCTACGGAGCGCCGGATTCGAGGTCACCCTGTTCGAGGACGGCGAGGCGTGCTGGACGTATCTAGAGCGACTCGACTCCGTCGACGACGCCCCGCCGGATCTCCTCATTCTCGACGTGATGATGCCCAAGCTCGACGGGTTTCGGATCCTCGGTCGCATCAACGAGAGCGAAACGCTCCGCGATCTGCCGGTGTTGATGCTCACGGCCCGTTCGCGGGAGACCGACGTCGTCCGTGGGCTCGAGCTCGGCGCGACCGATTACGTTGCGAAGCCCTTCAGCGTGAGCGAACTCGCCGCCCGGGCGGACAAGCTGATCGGCCGGCCGTAGCCGTGGCCACCGTGATGCCCGTCGAAACGACGCTCGTCCCGGTTCTGGTCCGGATCGTGTCGGTTCTCGGGCTCCTTCTCGCCTGTATCGGCACGGTGACGATCGGACTCGCCATCGTGCAACACCGTTCGAGGAGGCGAGCCGCGGCGCTTCGGCCCGGGCTCAGATCCGCGCTCGTCGAGCGGCTGTCCGCGGATGAGCCGGCGTGGGACGGGTGGGTCGAACGTCTCTCGGGGCGCGAACGCGCGATCCTGCTCGACCTGGCGGAGGGGCTGCTGCGGAACGTCCGCGGGGTCGAGGGCGCGAAGCTACGGCGGCTCGTCGGCGAACTCGGCGTGGACGAGCGGTGGTTGCGTACCCGTATCGAGTCCGGAGAGCCGGCGGCACAGCACCGGGCGCTGGTGTGGTCGAGACTGCTCGACCACCGGCTTTCGCCCCCCTATCTCCTTGAACACGCCTCGCGACCCCGGCCGATACGGCTCGCGGCGGCTCGAACCCTCTACGGGACGAACGAACCGGCGGCTCTCGACGCTGCTCTCCGGTTGCTCGTGCGCGAGGGGACCGAGCCCCTGTCGCTGTCGGGCATCGATACGCTCTATCGAATCACCAACGACCGACCCGAACACCTCCTCGACGCCGCCCGAAGCGACGCGAACGGGTGGAGCCCCACGCTGCTCGTCCAGGTACTCCGGGTCGTCCGCCGATGCGTCTCCGTCGTCTCCCCGTCGTCCGTGGTCTGGATCGGAGAGCTCCTGGATCACGAGTCCGCCGACGTTCGAACGGCCGCCATCCTCGCGCTCGGCGAGTACGCGTGGCATCCCGACGTTCGCGAGCTGTTCGAGTTCGAGCGGCTGGTGGACGATCCCTCGGCGTCGATCCGCCGTGCGACCTATCTCGCGCTCGACTCGTGTGACGGGACCCGCGAGCGGGAGCTGTTGGCCGATGCGACGCGGAGCGAGGAGGACGACCGGGCACGCCTCATCGCGGTCCGTCTCCTCCATCGACGGAACGGAGATCCCTTCGCCGACCGGGTCGAGGCCCTCGTCCCGGCGACCACTCGCACGCTGGCGTGGGTCGTCGCGGAATCGGAAGTCCAGTCGAACGACGTCCGGCAGGCGGGGACGCCCTGATGGACGTGTTGAACGCGGTTCTGATCGCGTTCGGCGTCTTCGTCCTCGGCTACTTCCTCGTCGTCAACGCGACGTACGCCGTCGTCCATCTGGTTGCCCTCCGAGAGCTCAAAGCGGCGATCGAGGCGAGGACTCTCCAGGAGCCGTATCCGGAGTTCGGCTCCCCGTTCCTGCCCGGCGTCGCCGTCGTCGTCCCCGCGTACGACGAGGCGCCCGTCATCGTCGACAGCGTCCGATCCTTTCTCGATCTCGAGTACCCCGACTGCGAGGTCATCGTCGTCAACGACGGCTCCGAGGACGCGACGCTCGAGCGGCTCGTCGAGGCGTTCGATCTCGAGCGGATCGAGGCCTCACCTCCCTGGGAGCTCCCCTCGGAACCCGTCAACGCTATCTACCGGTCGCCGTGGGCCGATCTGACCGTCATCGACAAGGAGAACGGCGGCAAGGCCGACGCGCTCAACGCCGGCGTGTTCTTCACGGAGAAGCCGCTGTTCTGCGCGGTCGATGCCGATTCGGTGATCGAGCGCGACGCGCTCATGAGCGTCGCGCAGCCGTTTCTCGAGGAGCCCGAACGGACCGTCGCGACCGGCGGGGTCGTCCGCGTCGCGAACGGCTGTTCGATCTCCTCGGGCATCGTCGAGCGGATCGCCCTCTCCCACCACCCCCTGGTCGGGGTGCAGACCGTGGAGTACCTCCGGGCGTTCCTGGCCGGCCGGATGGGACTGAGCCGGCTCGACAGCCTCCTCATCATCTCCGGGGCGTTCGGCATGTTCGACACCGAGACCGTCCGCGAGGTCGGCGGCTATCGCACCGACAGCGTCACCGAGGACATGGAGCTGGTCGTTCGGCTCCATCGACGTCTCAGCGAGTGGGGCCGTGAGTATCGCGTCGTCTTCCTCCCCGAGCCGGTCGTCTGGACGGAGGTGCCGGAGACGGCCGCCGCGTTCAGTCGACAGCGACGTCGATGGAACAGGGGACTGTTCGATACCCTCTTCGAACATCGCGATATGATCGGGAACCCGAAGTACGGGGCCACCGGGACGTTCGCGCTGCCCTTCTTCCTCGTCGTCGAGGCGTTCGGTCCGCTCGTCGAGGGAGCCGGGTACGTCGCGATCCCGATCGCGGTCCTCCTGGGGGTCGTCAACGTCGAGTTTTTCCTCATCTTCCTCCTGCTGGCGATGGCGTTCGGAACGCTCCTGTCGTGGCTGGGCGTGCTGAGCGAGCTGATCGGCTACGGACGGTACGAACGACCCTCGGAGATCGCGAGGCTGTTGCTCTACGGAGTGCTGGAGAACGTCCTCTATCGCCAGTGGCGGACGCTCGTCCTCTGGCGTGGCTTCCTCGAGTTCCTGTGGGGTGCCGAGTCGTGGGGCACCATGGAGCGTGTCGGTTTCGATCGGGACCGATGAGACGACCCGTGGTCGCCTTCGCCGAGTCGGCCCGTCAGGTCCCGTGGATCTCCATGACCTCGATCTGTTCCTGGTAGCGGTTTCGGATGGTGACCTCGGTGACGTGAGCGACGTCGGCGACCTCGCGCTGGGTCTTCTTCTCGTTACACAGAAGCGAGGCGGCGTAGATCGCCGCGGCGGCGTAGCCCGTCGGGGACTTGCCCGAGAGCAGCCCCTCCTCGGCCGTCGTGTCGATGATCTCGTTGGCCTTGGTCCGGACCTCGTCGCTGGCCTCGAGTTCGGAGCAGAATCGGGGAACGAACTGTTTCGGATCGGTCGGCGTGATCTCGAATCCGAGCTCCTGTGAGACGTACCGATAGGTGCGGCCGATCTCCTTCTGCTCGACCCGCGAGACCTCGGCGATCTCCTCGAGGCTGCGCGGGATCCCCTCCCGCCGACAGGCGGCGTACAGACAGCCAGTGGCGACGCCCTCGATCGATCGTCCCCGGATCAGGTCCTCTGAGAGCGCGCGTCGGTACATGACGCTCGCGACCTCGCGTACCGAGCGGGGCACGCCGAGCGCCGAGGCCATCCGGTCGATCTCGCTCAGCGCGAACTGCAGGTTGCGCTCGCCCGCGTCCTTCGTGCGAACGCGCTCCTGCCACTTACGCAGCCGGTTCATCTGCGTGCGCTTCTCGGAGGAGAGCGACCGACCGTAGGCGTCCTGGTTCTTCCAGTCGATGTTGGTGGTCAGTCCCTTATCGTGCATCGTCTGGGTCGTGGGCGCGCCGACCCGGGACTTGCTCTGGCGTTCGGAGTGGTTGAACGCGCGCCACTCCGGGCCGCGATCGATGTTGTCCTCCTCGAGAACCAGGCCGCAGTCGTCACAGACGAGCTCTCCCTGGTCGCTGCTCTTGACCAGGCCGCTCGATTCGCACTCCGGACACACCCGCTCGCCCGTCTTCTTCTGCGCCGTCTGCTCCGTCTCGGACTCACGCTCGCGTTCGCGTTGGCGGGTGGGCTGGCTCATTGACGTTTTAATTATCGTTTCAGAGCTTATTAAGGCCTTGCTCGGGCGTCCACGTCGTTCATGCGCTCTGGTCGACCGACACGGAGGCTGGAGACGGGTCGAGAAGCGTTCTCGACCGTTCGTCCGTGGTCCCGTGGTTACGACCGACGAGAAGGCGTCGGTCTTCGGATCGGCAGGCTACGTAGTCGTCGGAACGGATCGGACGGAACGAGAATGCCAGATCGGGTCGGTCCGCGTCGGTTCAGGCGCACGGCCGTTTGGCGGAGCGAACCCAGACGGTCGCCGTTTGAAGGAGGCCCGACCAGAGTCGGAGGGCGGGGTTGGTCGGGCCATCCGGTCGCCGATCACGTTTCCGTTCAGTGATCCGGGCATCGCAGTCGGGACAGCGGTACTCCAGACTCGTCGCATGCGTGTGGACGACCCAGTCGCCATCGACGGGGCTGGCGTGGTCACAGCGCGGACAGAACAGCACGCTCTTGCGGTCGGGCGGGCCGTCGACGTCGGTCGCGGGGGCGGGTCGGCTCATCGAGTGAACGTAGGGAATCGAGCCGGATAACGGTGCTGAACGGCCCCGATCCGGACGATCGTTCACGAACGACGGATCGTCGCCTGGAAGACGCACGCCCAACGCGCTCGTCGACGGCCGCGGCGAGTTCATCGAGTCGAACCCGGACGTCACGACCGAGCACGGAGGATCGGCCGTCGCAGTGATTCTCTCTCGGACCGATTCCGAGGACTGACGGCCGTGCTCACCGTACCACGATCAGAGAGGGGTCGCGTGAGTAGGCCCGACGTCGTTCCGGAGAGGAACGAACTGAACGGTGAGAAGGAGGATCGATCGGGGAGCCCTCGAACGTGATCACGCGTTCTCGTGGTTTACCGTTTCTCGCTCAACGTCCTTTAACGACATTTCACAAGAGTAAAAACTACTACTGATACTAGAACCATAAGCATGATATATCGAATCTTAGTATCACGACCTAATGGTTGAACATAGTAACAAAAAGCAAAAAACAGCTCCTAACGGAGAAGTACTCGAACCACGACAGTCGAACTCGGAGGGGATGGAGACGGATTCCCGTTCCGTTGTCGCTTACCTCGGGAGTCTACACCACCGGAGGATCATCGGATGAGTTACTCCCCGGAGAACGTTTCCGAGGCCGTCGAGTCCTCCCCGATCGGCGGCGGAAACGGATACGGTGGAGGCCTTCATCCGTCGGACGCCGATACCGAGGTATCGACCGCCGATGGGCTTCTGAGCGCGCTCGACGGCTCCAGCGACGTCATCGCGATCGCGAACGACGCGGTGATCGACCTCACCGGCGAGAACCAGATCGACCTCGGTTCCAAAACCCTCGTCTCCTATCGCGGACGGAACGGACAGGAGGGCGCCCTGATCCGGACCGACAGTCGCGGCTACTACGGCAGGCGGCCGTATACCCTGTTCGATTCGGGAGGGAGTCCGCGCGTATCGGGCCTTCGAATCAGGGGAGCGCGCGCGACCGGCGGGTTCACCCGTTGGGACTACGACGACAACCTCGCTCAGGCCATCCGGCTTCGCGGTCCCGGCGGCGAGATCGACAACTGTGAGCTCTTCGGATGGACCTGGAACACCGTCCACCTCAAGGGTGACGGAGAGGGCACGGTCACCGAAGCGGAGGTCCACCACAATCACATCCACAAGTCCTACCAGCGTGGATACGGCTACGGCATCACCATCAGGCGTGGGTTCGGCGAGATCCACCACAACTACTTCGACGAGACCCGCCACACCATCGCCGGATACGGCTGGTGGAACTCGGGGTTCGTCGTCGAGAACAACGTCTTCGGGCCGCGCCACTACTCCCACCCCATTGACATGCACTGCCTCGAGGAGAACCAAGCTACCGCCCGGGTCGGTGATAATCCGAACGACCCTGACTACGATCTTCGCGCAGGCGGCGAGATGCGGGTCCGCAACAACACCTTCTGCATGGATCGGAGGACCCAGGGCGGAGGGATCAACGCGATCGCGATCCGTGGCGTCCCGTGGGATGGTGTCTGGGTCGAGAACAACCGGTTCGCACACTCCCAGCGGCCACCGTACAACAGCGGCAACGATCAGGAAGGGTTCGCCTGGCGCCAGGTCAACCTCAACCTCTCGGGGTGGGACCCCATCCCGCAGGATGACGAGGGTTATACGCGGAACTGGAACGACGCCGACAACCAGTTCGGTGCACCCGATACGCCCTGGGAATCGGGGTATGGTGCCCCGGTCAACCTCGTCGGAGGGGGTGGCGAGGAGCCGGAGGAAGACGAAGACCAGGAGGACGAAGAGGACGAGGAAGACGAGGAGGAAGAACAGGACGGGCGGGACGTGATCACGGTCTCCGGGGGCGGATCGACGACCTACTACGAATTCGAGTTCAGCGTCGAGGGCGACATCGAGAAGTCGGAGGAGTACGGCGCGACGATCAACTCCTACGACCAGATCAGCGGGTCGACGGTGTCGGGTCGAACCACCAACGAGCCGGATTCGTTCGCTTACACCGGCGAGATCGTCAGTTTCGAGGCCGACGACGGCATCGAGGTGCTGATCAACGGCGAAGAAGTCGATCCCGATACGCTCGGCGAAGACGGAGAGGACGTGGAGGACGTCGTCACGATCAACGGGCAGGGCGAGACGGTCTACTACACGTTCAGCGTCGACGGTAGCGTCGAGAAATCGAACGCGAACGATGCAACGATCAGCGAGTCCGACTCGATCATCGGCTACGACGACTTCGATACGATCGTTACCGGCCGGACGACGAACGAATCCGATTCGTTCGTTCTCGATGGTGAGATCACGAGCTTCAGCACCAGCAGCACCGGCGGTCCCGCCGCGATATCACTGGACGGCGAATCCATCACTCCCGACGAGTTCGGCGAGACGGTGATCACGATCGCCGGTCGGGGGTCGACGGCGCGCTACGAACTCGACTTCAGCGTCAATGCCGATATCGAGAAGTCGGAACGGTACGGCGCAACGATCAACTCCTCCGATCAGGTCAACGGCACGACGGTAACGGGCCAAACCACGAACGAACCCGACTCGTACGTCTTCTCGGGCGCACTAACCGAGTTCGGGGCGGACGAGCGCGTCGACGTGTCGTTCAACGGTCAATCCACCGGCATCTGGATCGAGAGTGATGAACGAGAAGTAGAAGAGGAGGAGGACGAGGAGGACGAGCGGGACGTGATCACGGTCTCCGGCGGCGGATCGACGACCTACTACGAGTTCGAGTTCAGCGTCGACGGCGACGTCGAGAAGTCCGAGGAGTACGGCGCGACGATCAACTCCTACGACCAGGTCAGCGGATCGACGGTATCGGGTCGAACCACCAACGAACCCGATTCGTTTGCTTATACTGGCGAGATCGTCAGTTTCGAGGCCGACGACGGTATCGAGGTGCGGATCAACGGCGAATCGGTCGATCCCGACACGCTCGGCGAGGACGAGGAAGACGAGGAGGACGAGGAGGACGTCGTCACGATCAACGGACGGGGCGAGACCGTCTACTACACGTTCAGCGTCGACGGTGACGTCGAGAAATCGAACGCGAACGATGCAACGATCAGCGAGTCCGACTCGATCATCGGCTACGACGACTTCGATACGATCGTTACCGGCCGGACGACGAACGAATCCGATTCGTTCGTCCTCGATGGTGAGATCACGAGCTTCAGCACCAGCAGCACCGGAGCCCCCGGTGACATCTCGATCAACGGTGATTCGGTCGATCCCGACGAGTTCGGCGAGACGGTGATCACGATCGCCGGTCGGGGGTCGACGGCGCGCTACGAGTTCGAGGTCAGGGTGGACGGCGACATCGAGAAGTCGACCGCGTACGGTGCGACGATCAACTCCTACGACCAGGTCAGCGGATCGACGGTGTCGGGTCGAACCACCGATGCACCCGACTCGTACGTCTTCTCGGGCGCACTGACCGAGTTCAACGCGGACGAACCCGTCGACGTGTCGTTCAACGGCCAATCCACCGGCATCTGGATCTAGCGTCCCGACCGTCCGCCGGACCGACTACCGCATCGATCGGACGTTATTCGAGTAACGGGACGGACGGTTCCGTTCCGAAGGAGTAGTCGACGGAGCGACTACCGGAGCGTTCATGCGAACGTACGATCGCCGTTCCGTCGGTCGTGACATCCGCGGTTCCCATCGTCGCTGATCCGTTTCCGAAGTTCTCGGAGGCTCGGTGGTCGTTCTACGGATCGATCTCGTTGGTGACGTACATGGGAACGTAGACTTCCTGGCCCGTCTCGTCTCGGACGATCGTTTCGGTCTTGTTCTGCCAGCCCTCCTTTTCCAGCGTTATCTCGGGAGAGTCGTCACTGGTCTCGAAGGTGACGCTTCCCGAGTCGTCCGTCGTCTTTCGTTCGTTCTCGTACTCCACGTGACAGTCGTCCAGCGGTCCGTCGATCTCGAAGCCGATCACGTTGATGACGAGAGCATCGCCCTCCGATTCCGCCGCCGTTTCGTCGGGTGCCGCGCTGGAAGCACCCGGCATCGCGAGCAGGCTCGCGCCGGCAGTGCCGGTCAGGAGGACGTCCCGTCTTGAGACTCGAAGGTCTGAATCCTCTCGTGAGGAACTAACTGTCTGAGTGGTATCTTCTGCGGAGTTCATCCGGTTCCTGCTATAGCCGTTTCGCCACCGCAATATACGTTCTGAAGTAGATGGATTAAATATAGTATCAATAGCATTTGAACTAGATAGGTTGTGCTCAGATATCGTCCCTGAACGGGACGCCATCCGGACGATCGGGTGACGGATCGGATTCGGTCTCTTGTTGAATGGAGAGACGACACGACGAACCACCGGGACGGTAGTCCGGTCACTCAACTCCGACCGATCGAGAGGCCGAGCATCGTCTCCTCCGTTCGGTACCCGAATCCGGTCGCCGATTTTCCGAGTCCCATGTGAATACTTTCATATTACCCTAGCCAAAATCTATTTTTCATACGTTGATCAGTAATATGGGAAGAAGAACGCGACCAAAGCCGCGGACGATCGTACTCTTAGTGGTGATCGGCTGTGTCCTCCTCGCCGGTTGTTCCGGGCTGGGCGGCGACGGCTCTCCGGAAGAAGACAACGAGACCACCGGAGCCGAAGAGGTGAACAACACGACCGCGGACCCGGCGGGGGCGAACGAGACGACCAACGCCTCCGAAGGGACCAACGAGACCGTCGACGACGACCGAGCAGACCAGCCGGATACCGGTGACGGCGGCGAGGCGAACGAGAGCGAACCGGATGTAGACGCGAGTCCGACACCGGAGGACGACTCCGGGACAGACGAGAGTAGCGAGACTGACGAGAACACGACGGACTCCGACGGAACGGACGAAACGGACGAGTCCAACGAGGGTAACGGGACCGACGGTACCGAGGAACCGAACGATTCCACCGAGACCGGCGACCCCGATTGGACGGACGAGACCGACTCACCGACTGACGAGGGTGAGGACGCCTCCCAGAGCGATGGGAACGAGGGCGCCACGGACACGGACGAGGCGGACGAGTCGGATAGTACGGATGGGACCGACATCTCGGGTAACGCTGACGAGTCCGACGCCTCCAGCAGTACGGACGGAACCGACGAGTCCGATGCGACTGGCGACTCGGACGGGACGACCGAGACCGACGAGTCGGACAGTACCGACGAGACCGGTGATTCGGACGGCACCGAAGGCTCCGACGATTCAGAGACCAGTAGCGAACCCGCTGAGCCGGATCAGACCGGCGAGTCGGACGAAACGGGTGACACCGACGAGTCGGACAGCACTGACGAAGCCGGCGACCCGGGTACTGACGATTCCGACGACTCGGATACCACCGATGAAGCCGACGAGTCGGACAGCACCGACGAACCCGTTGAGTCGGAGGACTCCGACGACTCGAATACCACCGACGAGTCGGACAGCACTGACGAAGCCGGCGAAACCGAGGAGTACGCGAGCCCCGACGAGATCCGCATCGACGAGGTAACCCACATGGAAAGCGACGCCGATCTCGATCGGGATCGGATAACGGTTACCAACACAAACGACGAACTCGCGCTTCCGATCGGTGGCTGGGAGGTCGTGAGCGAGGGGACCGATCAGCGCGTCACCATCCAGGAGGGAACCGTCCTCGAACCGGGAGAGACCCGGACGATCTCGCTCGGAAACGGGGAGAAGGTGCTCAACCCGGACGGGGGAGTCGCTCAACTCTACGATGCTGACGGGAACCACGTCGGCTCCTGGGATCACGTGGGCTCGCCGAGTCATCCACCCGACGCGTCCAGTGATCCGGCCGAAGTGAACGCCGGAGACGAGGAGGGACACCTCCAGCTCGAGATCGTCGATGCGGAGAGCGGCGAGGGCGTCGAGGGTGCAGAAGTCGCCGTCGAGAACGGCGAGACGGTGCTGACCGGCTCCAGCGATGGCGCAGGAGTAGTGACGATCCGTGAGGTTCCGTACGGAGAGTACGAACTGACGGTCGAACACGAGCAGTACGCGACCCATTCGGAGACGGTCACCATCGACGAAGCGGGAACCGAGATGACTCGCGAATTGGAGGCCTCCGGGGAATCGGCGGCTACCATCCGGACGGGAGCTACCGGCACGACCGGTAACACGGCCTCGGTACCACGGTTGGTCTAAACGAGCAGCCCTCCCCGTCATCGATCCCGACCTCGGGGATCTCGAACGGTGGCGGTCAGCTGTTCGTTGTGAGACTGCTTACATCGATACGACTCCTACCGCTGGCCCGAGAGGGGTTCTGGAGGTCCTACCGGAGAGCTCCACCCACACGAAGGTCACAGTTCCCTCCCGACAACCGATCTCCGGATTCGATCGACGTATCGAACGTCAAGAGAGCGGAGCCCGGTAAGGACGTATGGCGGACCGTCGTTACGTGTCTTCGGACGTGTGACCCTGTGAGTCGAGGAAAGACGGGGCTCTACTCTCGCGTAGCGATTCACTATTCTCGGAGCGATATGATAAAGGTAATATGACTTCGAGCACGGATATAATCGCAAGACTGCGTCGACTTATTTCGTTTACCATCCGTTAGATATATACGGTCAGTGCAGCAAGACCGAGTAGATCCGCTCTGTCGATCACGCCGTTCGAGCATTGAAACGGCTCCCAAACGGACTGTAACAGCCGAGAACTCCATGGCAGTATATCACTCCTTGAGACGCTCGCTGGGCCGACACGAGAGCGACGGCCGTTCCCGTCCTTCTCGGTCGTCGATGCACACCAACAAGGAGTTGTTCGGCGTGTTCGGCGATCGCGCTGAATTCGACCGACTGCGTCCGGACCAGGCGTTCGACGTCGTCGTCGACGGCGAGTGGAGTACGATCGGAATTCGGGACCCACACGTCGGCGTCCCCGGACGCAGTGCCGTCGCTACCGACGAACACAACGCCTGCGTCGTCTGGGGCGAGGCGCACGTTCCTGAGGTCGACACGCCCAACGTCGCCCGATGGGTGCTCGATCGATGTGCCGATCGTGGAGTAGAGGCAGTTTCGGCGTTGAGCGGCTCCTATCTCGTGTTCCTCGAGTACGGGGGGGACGCTCGTCTCATCTCTGATCCGATTCGTTCGTGGGAGTGTTTCTACACCGACGACCCTGGAAGTCGCGTGTTCGGGACCGACGCGGCCGCGGTCGCTCGACTCCTCGACGACCCGTCGATCCAGCGCCGTGCGCTCACCGAGTTCCTGCACATCGGAACCGTCCTCGGCGATAGAACGCTGTTCACCGAATTGCATCGCGTCCCGTTCGACGGAGGGATAACCGGCTCCGACACCGAATCGTATCAGCGGTTCGTCTACGACCCTCGATCGTTCGACTATGCCGCAGAACTGTCGGCCCGTCTTCAGCGAGCGATCGACCGGCGTGCTCACTATCCCGGACGAAAGGGCCTACTGCTGTCAGCCGGATACGACTCCCGCACGCTCTTGGCGTGTCTCCCCGACATCGACCATTGCTACAGCATCGGGATAGCGGACAGTCGCGAGATGCGGGTTGCCAGACGGATCGCTGCCCAGTACGAGACTGCCCATACCGTCCTGGAACCGAACGGCCGCTATCTCCTTCCGACGGTGGACAAAGTACGGTACTCCCAGACGACCAAGGAGTCGCTCCACATCCATCACGCTGGCTACACCGACGAAATCGATGTCGATACGATCTATCACGGGCTGCTCTACGATACGTTGTTCAGAGGCTACTACAACACGCCAAGTAGCACGACCGTTCTCGGAAAGCGGATCCCGCTTCGCAAGCGCAGTCGACCGGACGATCTGGTCGGAACGATACTGGACCAGTTGCGAGACGTCACGGACGACGATGCGCTCGTTGCACGTGCCAGCGACGTCTTTGCGGAACTCGAGGGTGCAGACGCCAGGGCGATCATTCGCGATAGCGTGGCGGACGAACTCGAGAGCTGTGTGGCGCGAGCCGACTCGATCTACAACCAGATGGCGCTCTTCGCCGTCCGCAATCAACCCGCGAAGGCATCCCGGACCCACCTCGCCGACAACTATCTCGAAGCGCTCGTCGCAGCCGACGCCGAGCTCCTCTCGTGGCATCTCCAGACACCACCGGAACACCGGTCGACGGAGACGTTCCTGCGGGCGATGCGTCGACTCGATTCCACCATCCTCCAGCATCCTCCCCCGGACCGACCACACGATAGACATACGCTGAACCAGCTCGAACGGTTCGCTCGACGCAAGCTTCCCTACGTCGAAGCGTTCGAACACGCGTGGCCTGATCGTGACTCGCACTACGACGAGTGTCGTCTGGATGAGCGGTTGTTTCCCGACACGCCGTCGGTCCACCAGCTTCCGACCCGGGAGAAGCTACGCATAAACGATGCACAGCAGTGGATCCAGTGGGTCAGGAAGCAGGACGACGCTACTCGGTCGGTTCGTCCGACGAACGGCCGTGCTCCGTATCACCCGCGCAGTCTCCTACGCGTGATTCGGAACGTCGTTCGAGGGACTCCGCCCTCTTCCCTGCTGTAGTAGTCCTTCGGCCATGGTCTTCGAGAAGGATCGCTCGCGGGTGGCCGTCGAAAGAACGCCGTGAACACGAGAGACATCAAAGTCGTTCTCGAATAGAGGCGGAGACAAATGGACGATCAACTACGTAATAAATGGATCCAAATGTCATTTACTACTATACAACAACCGTAGCTGTGGACGAGATATCATCGGGTGACGAAGTGCATGTGTTGAACTTCCCCGTTCCGGGTCTGGCTGATCGGACATCGGTCCGAGTTCGTGCTACTCCGTTCTGACGGCCGTATCGGACGCGATCCTGGCGTTTTCGATCGCTGAGACGTGATCGACGACGCGGTCTCGGTCTTCGGCGGAGAGGGCGACCAGCGGCTCGCGTACCGGTCCACCGTACAGCCCTTGGCGATCCAGACCGGCCTTCACCGACGGGACGTTCTTCGCGGAGCCGAACGGGGCGCCCCCGCCGTCCTCCTCCCGGAGGTCCTCGAGCGGCCGGAGGACGGTCCGGATTCGCCCGGCCCGTTGCCAGTCCTCCGCGGAGAGGGCCTGATCGAGTGCCAGCACGGGGTGGGGAACGAAGTTACCGATCCCGGTGGTGAACCCCTCGGCTCCCTCGAGAGCGTACGCCGGCGCGAACCGCTCGGCGACGCCGTTCAGCCAGACGACGTCCCCAGGGACGTTCTCGACCAGCGCCGAGAACGTCTTCACGTCGTTGATCGCGTACTTCACCGCGACGACGCTCTCCAGCGATGCGACGCTACTGAGGACGCGTTCCGTGAGCAACGGGCCACGCTTGTAAACCACGATCCCGAGTCCCGTCGCGGAGGCGAGCGTCTCGTAGTAGTCGATCAGACCCTCCTCGTGGAGGTAGGTGTGTCGCGGGTACATGATCATCCCCGCGTCCGCACCCGCAGCCTCGTAAGCCTCGAGGAGGTCGACCGCGGTCTTCGTACTCCCGCCGGCACCGCCGATCACCGTCGCGTCGGCGGGCAGGGCGTCGACCGTCGCCTCGACGACTCCCACCCGCTCGCTCGTCGAGAGCGAGTAGTACTCCCCTGTGTTCCCACACGGAATGAAGACGCGAGCACCCGCGTCGTACAGCGTTCGAACGTTCGATTCGATCGCGTCGTACCGGACCTGGCTCCCGTCGTCGGTGAACGGGGTGGTCGTCGTGAACGCGACGGTTCGGAGCTTCTCACGTAACGCATCGTAGGTCATCGGCGGCACCCTCGTTCACTCGCGACACCGGGTCATTACGTTTCTGGCAGAACTGCTCGACTCGGGTTCTCCCTCGACGGTCCCGACGGCGAGACGGCCGTCTCCTGGGACGGGATACGGGCCGACGAGCGACGCCACGTGGCCGGCCGCTGGGACGGCCGGGAGCGCCTCACGCTCGCGGTCGACGGCCGATCGGTCGACGACGCCCGCTTCGACGGGTCGATCGAATTGGGACCGAGTGGGCCGGCTGGACGCTGTTGAAGGGACGGTACCTCTTCGAAAGCGGGTACGACGGGATCGTCGAGGACGTTCGGCTCTCCGATCGGCCGCTCTCGGCGGCGGAGCTACGACTCCGCTCCGAGTGACGACGAACGCCGACGTCGAGGGACCTCGTTGTGGACCTCCGTCCCGAATTACATTCAAATAATATAGACTAAAATATAAAGCTTTGTTGCCGAAGCATACAAGTGGCGTTTCCCCGGAGTAGCGGGTATGAACGTCGGATTCATCGGGGCCGGGAAGATGGCCAGTACGTTGATGCAGAAGGTCGACGAGAGCGACCACGCGACGATCACCGGCGTCTGCGACGTCGACGAGGAGGCCGCCCGGAGGGCCGCCGACCCGCGCGGGGCGTCGGCGTACACGGATCACGCAACGCTCTACGAGGCGGAGCCGCTGGATGCGGTGTTCGTCGCCATCCCGCCGTTCGCGTACGACGACCAGGTGACGCTCGCCGCCGAGCGCGGGATCGACGTCTTCGTCGAGAAACCGGTCGCGTTGGAGTGCGGACGGGGCCGAGAGACGCTGGCAGCGATCGAGAGCGCCGGGATCGTCACCGGCACGGGCTACGTCTTTCGTTACGACGCGATCACGGAGCGAGCCATCGAACTGCTCGCCGACCGCGAAATCAGCATGCTCGTCGGGCGCTACTGGAGCGGACTGCTCGCGAGTTCGTGGGGAAGCACGCTCGAGCTCTCCGGCGGCGAGATCGTCACTCGAACGACCCACCTGTACGACCTGGTTCGGTATCTCGGCGGCGACGTCGACCGCGTCACGGCCGCGAGCACCGATCGCCCCGGTACGCCGGAGATCGACTACCCGGCCGCGACGACGGCCACGTTGACCCACGAGAACGGCATCGTCAGTACGGTCTCCTCGGCGGTGACGTCGCCGAAGTGGACGGCCGAACTCGACGTCGTCGGTGACGACGTTCACCTGCTGCTGGACTACACGACCCAGGAGCTCTCCGGCACGATCGACGACGAGGGGATCGACCTCGACCTCTCGACCGATCGGTACGGCCGCGAGGTCGAGAACTTCCTCGAGGCCGTCGACCGAAACGATCCCGGTCACGTCCGTTCCGATTACGCGGACGCGATCCGGACGCTGTCGCTCAACTGGACCGTCATCGACGCGGCCGAGTCGGGGGCGGTCGCGACCGTCGGCGAGACCCCCCGTTCGTGAGCTGGCGGATCGACGTTGGGAACGCACGGCGCTCTCGTCCGTAAACGAGCCCCGAGACGAACCCGGTGCTGGCGGTCCCACGGTCGGCGACTCAGATCGTCTCGGTTCGCCAGAAGTAGTACTCCAGCGGGAGAACGGTCCGCATGAACGGTCGTGAGCGTCTGACCGGCCAGCACGCATCGGGCGAACCGAAGAGAAGCCGGGTCATCGTCGATCGATCCAGCGTCACGTCCGGCTCTCGAGTCGTCCGTTCGACGCGAACGCCGGCGTCATCGTAGCGTATCGTCGCCGCCTCCGTCGTGGACGACTCGTCGATCGCGAGCGTCACCGACCCGGAGACGGTACCGAAGTCGTCGACCACCGTCGACCACCGATCCGCGAGCAACGGTTCGTACGCCTTGAGGGTCCCGGGGAGGTCGAGGACGTTGAGCTTTCGATGGGGGAGGGTCTCCCAGCCGGTCGCCACGTCACAGAACAGCGAGACGAGCGGATGGTGGGGATGGGCGTACACCTCTAGTTCGGTGGCCGACTCGAGAACGGCTGCCAGCAGCGTCGCTACCCCCTCCCGCGAACCGCCGAACTCGACCACCGAGGCGGGATCCGTTCCGCGGTAGGAGAGATACGCCGGCCGGTCGCCGTCGGCGATGAGCGTCTCGAGGTCCTGCTGATCGAACAGCCGTTCGTACCGCCGGCGGTCGCGGACCACGCGGTAGCGTTCGCGCTCGTGAATCTCCGTTATCGGTTCGAGATCCGGCGGACCTCGATACCGACGAACCGTCGCAGTCCCGACGGGTTCCACGCCGAACGAGCGGTCCGTGATCCGGTATCGGTCCTCTCGACCGGCGTTCTCCCAACCGAACCGCCCGTAGCCGAGACGATCGCCCTCGAGCTCCACGAGGGGGACGTCCCGGGAATCAAGGCGGTCGAGCCAGAACTCGAGCAGTCGTTTCATGTACCCGCTGGCGCGGTGGTCGGGATCCGTCGCGACGCCGGCGATACCCGGACACTTTACGGTCGCGCCACCGGCCCGAAGCGTGGCCGGAACGCAGGCGACGTGGCTCACCACCGCGCCGTCGCGTTTGACGATCGCGTGTCGATCGGGCCGTGTCTCGTCGAAGCAGTGGGGCATGCGCCGCTCCAGGCCGCCACGGTCGAAACCGAAACAGCGCTCCGTGAGCGTCATGGTCTCGCGGAACTCCTCCGACCGAGCCAGTCGCGGACCGTCGATCGCTGAACTCACGCCGGTGGTACTCACCGGGATCACAACACCGTTTCGGCCCCTCGGCCGCGTTCGGACCGATCCCGCGGCGCGGACGGCCGGCGACCGTCACCACTGACTCGGAAACTCGACCGTTTCGCGCGTACGTCGTTCGCTCGCGCCTTCGTGCGGCCCGGCTGATATCCTGGCCCCGTTCCAGACCGCTCTACCCGACCCCTCTCCTCGAACGTCACGCACCCCCACGACTCGATCGGAACCCGACCGCTCCGCCGAGTACGCCCGCCGTTAGTTACGAACGCCGGTCGAATCCACGGGTCGGAAGGACTGATCGACGGTGCGGCGGCCCGCGACGGTCCCGGGTCGGACGGTTACGAGTGTACGTCTGTAATGAGCGAGTTCCTCGTCGTCGGTATTCGACGCCACTGGCGGGAGACGTAACCGAACGGTCGTTCGGGTTTGAGCGTTCGAAACGCCGTAGGCGTCGGTTCACTGGTTGCGTCGCAGTACCGCCAGAACGGCGTAGGTCGTCGCCGAGACGAAGACGACGGTCGAACCGTAGATGCCGAACATTCCCGCGACGGCACCCTCCGCCAGAAGGGCCCCGGCGCCGATCAGGGCGACGCCGAGCAACACACCCAGCAGCGGTGTCGAGTCTCGTACGGTCTCCATCCGCTGTACGACTCTGGACGAGGTCCCATGTGTTTCGTCGGTTGTCTCCATTGACATCGGAATTCACCCGACGTTGGCGTGACGAACGTATAAACTTTCACCTATTTAACTATAGAATATAGTCGAGCGAGCGGCCCGTTTGACCGCCCCAACGGCGCCACACCGGACCACGAGCGTCCTACGATGTTCGAATCGAGGGAGGCCGTGGTGTCGAACGGGAGACGATCGGCTCCCTCTCGTGATCCGGGTCCGATCACCTTCCCCTACGGGTGTGAAGAGGAACGTGGATCACGCGGTGTGCACCGCCGGACCGATTCAGTTCGGGAGGTCCTCGCTGTCGTCGACGGTCTTGGAGTGGCGGGCCCGCAGCCGAGGGTTGAACACCTTATCGAGTCCCTGCGACAGCAGGACCAGCGCGAACGAGAGGAGGACGAGCGCCGCCATCGGTGGGTAGAGCCAGTGTGCGGCCCGCGCCGGGTTCGAGAGGGCGCCGCCGGTCGCGTACGCGTCGTTCATCATCACGCCCCAGTTCACCTCCGAGTACGGCAGGAACCCGAGGAAATACAGCGCGACGGACGCGAAGATCACGCCTCGGGCGGCCTGTGCGGAGTTGATGAGTATGTAGGGCATGAGCGGCGGGATGATGTCCTTCTGCAGGATCGACGGGGTCGAGACGCCCATCGAGCGGGCCGCCTCGACGTACGACTCCTCGCGGAGCGTCAGCACCTGTGATCGGATCGTTCGCGCCAGCCCGGGCCAGCTGTCGATGGCGAGGATCACTCCGACCTCGAAGGGGTCACTGGGCTGGTAGATCGCGGCCAGTACGACGACCAGCGGGAGACCCGGAATCACCATCAGGATGTCGGAGATCAGCATCAGGACGTAGTCGGTGGCTCCGCCCTTGTACCCCGCGACCGTCCCGACGACGACCGCGACGCCGGCAGCGAAGATCGCACCGGCAAGGCCCATCTTGAGCACCGCGGGCGTCGCGTGGACGAGCTGTTTGTGGATCGGACGACCCATGTTGTCGGTGCCCAGCGGGTACTCCATCGACTGGAACCAGGTCATGTAGGTCTCCGCCTCGTTGATCGACGCCTGGGGGACGACCTGGACGCCGACGGTCCCCACGAGGACGAAGAGTCCCAGGACGATGATGCCGAATCGGGTTCGCCAGTCGGTCCAGGCGATGCGAGCCTGCGTCAGGAAGTATCGGTCGATCGTTCGGGAGTAGCGTTCCCAGCCCGACGCCGGAGACGCCGTCGACTCCGACATCCCCGTCAGGAAGTCGGGGGTCGACCCGCCGTCAGTCCGTTTCTCGTTGGTGTCGTTCATGGTTCTCTTTCCCTCAGTATGACTCCTGGTCGCCGGTTCCGGCCCGCGGATCGATCATTCCGTACGTCATGTCGGCGATCAGCACACCGAGGATGGTGATCGTCGAGAAGAAGACGAGCAGTCCCATCAGGAGGGGATAGTCCCGTTGGGAGAGCGCCTCGAACGTGTACCATCCGATTCCGGGATAGGTGTAGATCTGCTCCATGATGATCGAACTGCTGAAGATGGCCGCGATGCCGATCATGAAGCTCGTATAGAGGGGAAGGATCGCGTTTCGACCCACGTATCGGATCGCGATGCGGTTGTCGCTCAGACCACGGAGCCGGGCGACGCGGAGGTAGTTCTCGCCCATGATACGGATACAGTTCCCCCGCATGGCCAGCGCGGACCCGCCGAACCCGACGATGATCCCCGACGCGATCGGAAGCGCCGAGTGGTGGAGCACGCTCAGCATGAACGGGAGGTTGAAGCCGGGCGTCGTCGTGGGATCGAACCGACCGCGCGTCGGGAACCACTCCAGCTGGAAGCCGAGAAACGAGAGCATCAGAATCGCTCCGACGTAGTAGGGAACCGAGTTCAGGAGGGTCGCGCCGATCGAGGCGACGTTGTCGAAGTACGACCCCTCCTTGTAGGCCATGAGCGCTCCCAACAGGATGTTGGCGGTGAAGCCGATGAGCAGTCCGTAGACGCTCACGAAGATCGACCACGGCATCGCTCGAAAGAGGATGTCGAACACCGGCTCGTTCCGCCAGATCGAGACGCCGAAGTCCTGGTAGACGATGACGTTCACCATGTACTCGTAGTAGGCGACGTGGATCGGCTGGTTCGGGTCGACGTTCGTCCGCAGTTCGATGAGGCGGTCGATCTGGTCGACGTTGACGTTCTGTCCCTGCTGGACGGCGTCCTGTATCATCTGGTTGCGCATGATCTCGATCGGCCCGCCCGGCATGAGACGATACAACGCGAACGTTATGGTCACGACGCAGAACAGCGTGATGATCGCCTGCCCTATTCGTTTCACATAGTAGTTCATGAGGTGAAGATTGCGTTAATTACTATAAGTCTTCGGCTGATTATTAGTGCGTGGTGACGACTCGGACCGCCCGTCGAACGCGCCGTCTCCTCGCCTCGCCCGAACGCTTATGCGGCTGTCCTCGGTCTGCTCCCGCACGATGGGAACCTCCTTCAGGCAGGCACTCGGCGAGGAGATCTGTGCCCACAAACCCCAGTTGGTCCTCGGCGTCGCGGTGACGGTCGTTCTGCTCGTCCTCTCGTTCGTCTCGCTCCTGGTCGTCGGTCCCTCGAGTCCGACGTACGTCATCGTGGTGTTGAACATCGTGACCCTAAGCTGTGTCGTGGGCGTCTTCTCGGCGGCGATCGTCCTCTGCAGTCGGCGGGGTCACTGACCCACGATACGCTTCGACGGCGCTTCGAACGACGATCCGGGAACCGGACTCATTCCGGCAACGGCTCGCTATTCCAGTACTCGTGGTCCCGCTCCGCTCGGAAACACGCCACCTTCGAGTCCTCTCGATCGGCCGACCGTAGCCGCGGGGTCGTTCCCGTACACACCTCCCGAGCCTTCGGACACCGGGTGTGGAACCGACAGCCGCTCGGAGGGTTCTTCGGGTCCGGGATGTCGATTTTCCGCATCGGAACCTCCATGGTTGCCTCCCTCGCGGCGTCCGGATCCATCACCGGCGTGGCCCAGCGGAGCACCTTCGTGTAGGGATGTCTCGGGTTCCGGATGATCTCCTCGGCGGTGCCGATCTCCACCAGCTTTCCGAGGTACATGATTCCGATGCGCCCCCCGACCTTCCCCGCGAAGTAGTACGCGTTCGCGAGGTCGTGAGAGATGAAGAGGTACGACGTGTCGAACGCCCGCTGCAGGTCGTGCATCAGGTCCATCATCTCGATGCGCAGGGAGACGTCCAGTGCGCCGAAACGGTGTGGAGACGAGCGCCCGACCCGGCAGTGCAATCCGGGGAGAGGGTCAGCAGCCCGAGCAGTGACCGCTCGCCGCCCGGAACCCTCGTCGTGGACGGAAGCGATAGCCGCTGGGATCCACCCAGTCGCGGACAGTGAGAAGCGCATCGGATCGTCGAACGTCGATGGAACGTCACGAAACGCCGCCGACGAGCGTCCCTCAGAACGCCCCGTCGCGGACGTGGAACTTCGTCGGTTTTCCGATCGTGGTGCCTCCCCGTTCGACCCACGACGCCACGAGGTCGACGACCCGTTCTGCCGGCACCTTCGGCTCCCCGAAGAGCTCGTGACAGCGGCCGGCGTCGTTGAGCAGCGCCGTCTCCGCCGGTTCGTCCTTGAACGTCACGTCACGGTCGAACGCCTCGGCGAACCGCTCGGCGAGACGACGCACCGAGAGGACGTCTGCTCCCGTCATGTTCAGTATCTCCGCCGGCGAGTCCGCCAGCTCCAGCGACCGGAAGCAGATCGAGTTGGCGTCGCCCTGCCAGATCACGTTGACGTGTCCCATCTCGAGCGGAACCGGCTCCTCGGCGTAGACCCGCTTCGCGAGGTCGATCAGGACCCCGTAGCGTAGCTCGACGGCGTAGTTCAGCCGCAGCAGACACGAGGGCGTCCCGTTCTCCTTCGCGAAGTGCTGGAGGACGCGTTCGCGCCCCAGACACGACTGTGCGTACTCGCCGACCGGCCCCGTCGGATCGGTCTCGGTGGATCCCGCCGAATCGACGGGGACCGGCGGGTAGACGTTGCCGGTCGACAATGCGACGATCCGCGAGTCGTCGAACCGGCTGGCCACCCGTCCCGGGAGGTAGGAGTTGATCGCCCACGTCCTCGGCTCCTGGCCGGTGGTTCCGAACTTCATGCCGACCATGTAGATCACGTTCTCGCACTCGGGCAGGGCGGCGAGTGCGTCGTCGTCCATGAGGTCCGCCCGTATCGTCTCGGCTCCCGCAGATCGGAGGTCGGCCTCCACCGAGGAGTCGGAGTATCGCGAGACCGCGTACACCGTCGTGTCGGCGTCCGCCTCCCGAACCGCGCGCAGGACCCGCTTGCACAGCGTCGGCCCCATCTTCCCGGCGGCACCCAGGATCATGACGTCTCCGTCGAGCTGCCGGGCGAACTCGACGTCCTCCGGGTACGGATCCGAGAGCGCGTCCTCCAGTTGCTCCTCGGTCGAGATCGGTTCCGTGCGGATGTCTTTATATTTCATATGTTTCGGTCGAGTATTCAACCCGGATCGGGAGTACAGTGAGATCCGACATAAGGCTGTTGCCCCCTCGAGGACTCGGCGAGACGGAAGCCGTACCGGGCGCGTGACCGACCTCGGAGCGAGAACAGGGGACGGTTCGAGTACCGCCGGAGCTCCACCGTCCTTCCGAGCCGACGGCCATCGAGCCATCGGAGGGCGTGGAGTCCCCGCGTCGTTGTTATCAGCGGAGTGTCTAGTGACCGAAAGAGCGTTAACGCCCGGGGGATTCCCGAGTGCCAATGCGAACCGTGCGATTTACCGATCAGACG
The DNA here is from genome assembly GCF_037081715.1 of Halalkalicoccus sp. CG83. Taxonomy (NCBI): domain Archaea; kingdom Methanobacteriati; phylum Methanobacteriota; class Halobacteria; order Halobacteriales; family Halalkalicoccaceae; genus Halalkalicoccus; species Halalkalicoccus ordinarius. Next base: position 2,245,092 of record NZ_JAZDDH010000001.1, on the reverse strand, counting down.
GGGTACGTCCGGCGTGGCGAGTGGACCGATAACGGCATCGTCGTGAACGACGCGACGTACGACCCCGCGAGCGTGGACGTCCTCCCGCCGTGTGAACCGACGAAGATCGTCTGTCAGGCGGGCGGCTACATGGACCACCGCGAGGAGTCCGGTCTCGACGACAGACCCGAGCGCCCGGAGCTGTTCCTGAAGACGCCGAACTGCGTCGTCGCCCACGGCGACGCCATCGAACTGCCGCCAGGGAGGGAACGCGTCGAGTTCGAGGCGGAGTTCGGCATCGTCATCGGCGAGCAGTGTCGGGCGGTGTCCGAGGAGGACGCGATGGACGTCGTCGCCGGCTACACGTGCGTCAACGATATCTCGAACCGTGACGACCAGGAGCAGGAGCGCAACTGGGTCCGTGGAAAGGCCTTCGACGCCTCACTGCCGATGGGACCGGTCGTCGCGACGCCCGACGAGGTTCCCGAGGACGCGACCCTCTCCCTCAGACTGAACGGCGAGACGAGACAGGAGACCACCCGCGAGCACATGATCTTCTCGGTCCCCGAACTGGTCGCCGACGTGACGGAGCTGATCACGCTCGAGCCCGGCGACGTCGTCGCCACCGGCACGCCGTTCGGTCCCGACGAGCTCGGCGAGGGCGACGTCGTGGAGGTCGAGTTCGAGGGCGTTGGCGTCCTCGAGAACCGTGTGACGACCCGATGACGGCGAGCCGAGAGACGATCTACGACGAACTCGGCGTCCCCTCGGTGATCAACGCGACCGGCACCAAGACCCGGATCGGCGGCACGCTCATCCGCGAGGAGGCCCTCGAGGCGATGAACCGCGCCGCGGAGGCGTTCGTCCGCCTCTCGGACCTGCAGGCGGCGGCCTCAGAGCGTATCGCCGAAGTGACCGGCGCCGAGGCGGGCTACGTCACCAACGGCGCGAGCTCCGCGCTCGTGCTCGGGACGGCCGCGTGCATCGCCGGCGACGACCTCGAGGTCATGGCGCGACTGCCCGACACCGACGGGATCCCCAGCGAGGTGGTCATGCCGCGAACCCACCGAAACGGCTACGATCACGCGATTCGGGTCGCCGGCGCCGAGATCGTCGACGTGGGCGGGAACGACCACCACCTCGGTACCGGCTCGGAGAACACGGAACCGTGGGAGCTCGAGGCGGCGATTACCGAGGAGACGGTCGCCGTCGCCTACATGGAGAAACCCTTCACGCGGCCACCGCTGTCGGCGGTCGTCGAGATCGCCCACGCACACGACGTGCCGGTGATCGTCGACGCCGCCGCCGAGTTACCGCCGACGGAGAACCTCTCGCGCTTCGTCGAGCAGGGCGCGGATCTCGTCGCGTTCAGCGGCGGGAAGGCCATTCGGGGTCCGCAGTCCTCGGGCATCCTCGCGGGGCGCGAGGAGCTGATCCGATCCGTCGCGCGCCAGCACCTCGACATGCACGCTTCCGAGCCGGTGTACGACCCGCCGGAGTCGCTCGTCGCCATCGACGAACTGCCCGGCGTCCCCCGACAGGGCCTCGGTCGGTCGATGAAGATCGGCAAGGAGGAACTGGTGGGTCTCATCGCCGCGCTCGACGCGTTCGCCGAACAGGACGACGAGGCCGTCCTCGCGGAGTGGCACGACCGCGCCGAGCGGATCGCCGCCGCCCTCGAGACCGTCGACGGCCTGGAGGTCGAGCTAGCGAACGCGGGGAAGACCGACGCCGTCTCGACGGTCGTCGTGGGGGTCGACGAGGAGCGATCGGCGATCGATACCGTCGAACTCGTCTCGAACCTCCGCCGGGAGAGCCCGCGCGTGTTCGTGGGTGCCGACGACGTCCACCGGTCGTGCTTCACGATCAACCCGCGCTGTCTCCTCGACGAGCAGGTCGAGTACGTGGTCGAACGCATCGCCGCACACGTCGATCCGGAGTAGGCGAATCGAGGACTAGAACGAGAACAGGTCGTCGGCGAGCGCCGGCGTGAGCTCACCGCCGTACTCCGAGATCTCGAACGCCTCGGCGTACTCGATCGCGTGACCGCGGTCCTTGCCGTAGCGGTCGACCAGCCGATCGCGGAACCGGTCGGCCGTGCTTCGCATCTCCTCGAGCCCCGAGATCGGGTCCGTCGCCAGCCAGTCGCGTCGCTCCTCGGGATCGTCGGGAACCGCGTCGAGTTCGCCCTCGGTGTACGGTAGCCACTCGTACATCTGGGACTCGTGGCAGTCGAGCATGTCGTACTTCCGCTCGACCATCGCCTCGCCGATCGGAACGAGCACGTCGGGCGTGAACGGGTAGGGCCGCTCGAACGCGTCGGAGAGGTAGGCGAAGACTGGGTTCGACTCGAGCGCCGGCACGTCGGGACGGACGGCCGGAACGGTGACCATGTACGCCGCGTCGCGAACGAGCCGCGACGTGTAGCGGTGATCGGGGTGGTAGTCGTTCGTCCGGTGGGTGAGGACGACGTCGGGGTCGTACTCGCGGATCAGCCGGATGACCCGTTCGCGGTTTTCGAGCGTCGGTTCGAGACGTCCATCAGGGGTATCGAGGATCCGATACTCGATGCCGGCCACCTCGGCGGCGGCCGCCGCCTCCCGCCGCCGCCGGTCGACGAGTTCCGGGCCGTATCGTTCGTGGTGTCCTCCGCGTCCATCGGTCATCGAGACGAACCGGACGTCGTGTCCGGCGTCGGCACACGAGCAGGCGAGTCCGCCGGCCCGGATGTCGGGATCGTCAGGGTGTGCGCCGATGACCAGCAGCCGACGAGACATAGGTGCCGGACTACGACGGACGATGAAAGTCTTCCGACCGACGGGATCGAAGCGGGCTTCGAGGGCCCGGTCGGAGAACGGAATGAAGGCCCGTCAGGCGAAGAGGTCGGCCAGCCACCCGAGATGCGTCTCGCTCGCCAGCGAGTGGTGGTAGAGGGCGATCGTCCCGTCGGTGGTCGAACGGACCGCGCTGACGAGCTCCTCCAACCGTTCGCGCCGATCGACGACGGCGGGATCGAGCGTGAGCCCGGCGTCGACCGGGAGATCGACGGCACGCTCGAGCGCCGTGAGCCGCTCGCGAACGAGGTCCGGATCGGAGACGTAACAGAGGCCGGTCACTCGGTCGAGGTGCGACTCGAGCGCGTCGGTCCGCACGCCCGATAGCGAGAGTTTCGGCGGCGTCGATCCGTACGCCTCCTCGACGTAGTAGTTGAGCGGCGTCGACCCCGAGGCGTCGGCGAGCCGTTCGAGCAGCCGTTCGACGACGGCCGCCCTGAAGTCGAGGAGCTCACTCACTAGCGGTTCGGTCTCGCGGAGTTCGTCGGGCGAGGGCGTCGAAGCCGTCGGGTCCGCGAACGACCGCCGGAGGAGCTCTCGGACGCGTCTCCGCGCCCGCTCGAACTCGACCGGATGGGACTCCGAGGCCGCTCGACAGCCGCCACAGAAACACTGCGAGAGCAGAAGCGTCTCGGTATCGGTCGTCGCTACCTGGCGTTTGTCGTGACCGAACGCCGAACCGTGGCCGTGAAGGACGCTCGGAAACCCGACCGACTCGAGGTGGATCTCGTCGACGTTTCGCTCGTGGATCGAACCGACGACGGCGGCGAAGTAGTCCCGCACCTCGGGACGGGAGGGACAGAGCGAGTGGTCGTGCGCGTCGCCGAACGCGCTCTCGATGCGGTAATCGGGGTTGGTCGCTCCGAGTCGCGTGTTGTGCAGACAGACCGTCCACGCGTTGACGGCCAGTCCGTGATCGCGAGCGCCGTCGACGATCGCCGCCAGCGGATCGTCCCACGAGCCGACGCGGTTCGTCGACGGCACGATAGGGATCCCGTCGAACGCATCATCGGGCTCGAAGTAACAGCCGCCGCCGTACGCGCGAAACAGGTCGTCGGGAGACCGGGGCTGCATCGATCGGACGGAGTGGTAGTGGCTAGCCACGTTCAGCCCGTCGATCCCGCAGTCGACGATCCGCTCGCAGGCGTCGTCGATCCCCTCGTTGTGTAGCGTCCACGGATACGTCCACAGCGTCGGCATGTTCCGTCCGATCGACGAGCGGCGCCATAAGTCTCGTCGGCCTGCACACCGACGATCCGCACGTTCGGTCGCGTCTCGGCGAGCGCCGCCGCGACCCCGTCGATCAGCCCGCCGCCGATCGGTACGACGACCGCGTCCACGTCCGGGACGTCCTCCACGAGTTCGAGCCCCAGCGTTCTCTGACCGGCGACGATCGGATGGGTCTCGTCCTCCTGGGTACCGTCCGAATCCACCGAACGTGGGCGAAGGACCGATCGCGGAAGCGGACACGCTCGCCGAGGGTCAGGCCAGGAGGCAGACGCTCCGAGGAAGCGCGACGAACGAGACCGCGGAGCGGCCAGCAGAGCTATGAGTCGCCCTGTGGAACCGACCGTCGATCGAGATGCTCGACGTACGGCCACTGACCGCGGACGACCTCGACGCTGCACGAGGCCTGTCGACCCAGGCCGGCTGGAATCAGATAGCAGCCGATTGGAAGCGGTTTCTGCGGCTGTCCCCGACGGGCTGTTTCGCCGGCGTCGTCGACGACGAGGTGGTCGCGACGACGGCCGTGATCACGTACGGCACCGACGTCAGCTGGATCGGCATGGTGCTCGTCGATGAACGCCACCGGGGTCAGGGGTACGGGAGTCGGATCTTCGAGCGCGGCCTGGAGTACGCCGAACGGAAGGGAGGCAGCGTCATCGGTCTCGACGCGACCCACCTCGGAGAGCCGATCTACCGGAACTACGGCTTCGAACCCGTCGAGCCCGTGTCTCGGTGGCAGGGCACGCTTCGTCGAGCCGAGCGTCCGGCCGAGGATCGAGCCGGCCCGGAGCGAATCGAGCGGATCTCGGCGGAGGACGTCGACCCCGTCCGTGGCTTCGATCGCGAACGGGTGGGTGTGGATCGGAGCGTGCTGCTCCGGGAACTGCTCGAGGAACCCGACGTCTACGGGTACGTCGCACGCGAATCGACGGCGATCACGGGCTATGCGGTCGTTCGTCCGGGCCGAACCGACCGGCAGATCGGCCCGGTCGTGGCCGGGCGAGCGGAGACCGTCGACTCCCTGCTTCGTGCCGTCGGGGCGGACTTCGACGGGGAGGACGTCATCGTCGACGCACCGGACCGGACCGTCGTCTCCGACTCGCTCGAGAGGGTCGGACTCACACGGGATCGGGAGTTAGTCCGTATGACCTATCCACGGCCCGAATCGGCACTCAGTACTGACGCCGTCTACGCGCTTCTCGACTTCGCGTTCGGCTGATTTGCCGTTGCGGACACCGAGCGAGTGCAACGAGAAACGTGTCGATATCGCTGTCTCCATATTGAAATCCCCCGGGTGGGTGACCAGCAGTTAATGGATGCCCGTTTTCGTACTTGGTCGGATGCGCACCGAGCGGGAACGAGGTACGACCGCAGACGGAGCAAGGTATGGCGGGATGACGATCCACGAGGTCACTCCTGTGGAAGAAACAACTATAGAGCCTGGTGTGCTATGGTCACACATGGCCACTGAACAACAGCCCCGATCCCGGTGTCTGACCTGCGGGTTCCAGGCCGATTCAGGTGGAGACGAGTGGCTTTCGGTTGACGTGCCGAAGCTGGGCCAGCTAACCCAATGCCCCGAATGCGAGAGCACTGACATCGTTACAGGGGTATCGATTCGATAGGAGTAGTCGGTGCATCGGACGGCACGACGGGTTTAGCTTTTCGGTAACCACTCCTCGGAGAGTGCAGCCGCCTCCTCACGGGTTTCCGAACCACGCTCGTATCCGTTGGAGGTGATTCTCCATTCATTCCGTTATACCAGATGTTGTACCATCTACGCATCAATTCACACGAAATTCGCTCCGTTCAATTCTGATCGTGACAGCCACCTGATTTGACGGTTTCCGGTATCAGATATTCAGTCCTACTAGCCAGCGCTCGTTCCCGACGAAAAGGATCCACCGTCTACGGTCGAAATCAGACCGCCTCGATTCATCAGAAGCTCGTACTGCCGAGAAATATAACACCCATCGAAGAGGTCAGGAAAGGCGTACTGAAGAGGTAGCGCGTATTCAGTAGCACCAATACCCACTCACAAAGAAGTGGTGATCGGTTGGTACAGAGAAAAGGACACAAGGGCATTACCATGGTATATTATACCATAACTATATCTATGATTGGGTTGACAATACATGCGTGGTGGGGGAGAAGCAGCGACTGGGACTCGCTGAGCGGGTTCTCCTACACATCGCAATGAAGACCGGTCTCAGTGACCGAATCGCTTCTCCCTTGAAAAGGGACTAAGCACGGAGCGAAAGTTTAGAAGACAATGACAGAAGACGATCCATTAGGAAAGCGATCTGAGAATCGTATCGAGACCCTATACGGCGTAAGTCGCCGCACCATCATGAAGGCGGCCGGCGTAGTTGCCCTGGGTGGCGGAGCGCTAACCGGGACCGCAGCCGCCGCCCAACATGAAGACGACGATGACGACGTCGACATCGATGACGAGTACGGAGACGTGGAGGACGAAGAACCCGAGGTTGACGAACCCGATGGCTTCGAGGTTGACGTGATTGCCCCACATGCACCGTTTCCCGATGAGCTGGCGGCGACGTTTGACCTCACGTTTGCCGACGATAGTGATGAGTGTCCCATCGTCGTCGAATTGGACGATGCGTCAACCGTTATCGTCGCCGAGGTGACCTGGACGGAGGGTGGAACGTCTGGTTGGCACCGGCACCCAGGGGTCGTCATCGTCAACGTGGTCGAGGGTGAAATCGAGGTCACGTGGGAACATGATTGTGTCCCTCGTACCTACTCGGCGGGCGAGTCGTTCTTCGATCCTGGAGAGATCCACATCGCAGACAGTGACGACGGAGCGGTGGCCTATGCGACCTTCTTAGGTATCCCCGATGGGGAACCCGCAACGGAGTGGGTCGAGCCGGTCGACTGTTGACGGTTCGACTCCCTTATTATTCGTGCTGCTTGAGTAGCCTCGAACGCGAGCGGTAGGCAGTGGTCATCGCTGCAGACGTCCTCTATTCAACACGCGGTTCCTGACAGGGGGTAGATCACAGTTCGTAGCGTTACTTCCCTCTACAGCGAACACATCAACCCCATACGATTTGGTTCGAGGGCTGGACGACACGGGAAGCGCAGCAAGAGAAGGTCGCGACATCGATTGGATGACAGTTGTCACGAAGAGAGGGAAACCCTTGCAGAAAATTCGTATTTCTACGAGCTAAAACGCCAATCTATCGCTCTTGTAGGAGTGAACCCTCTATGAAAAACAGGCCGTATAACGTGGCTATCGCTATGCCGTCTACGGGATGGCGGAGAACGCGCGAAGCGCATGGACTCGCCGGGGCTACGTCAATACGAGTGCCTGCCGAGGCTACGGTAGAACGTTCACCGTGCTGCAGTGGAGTGGAGTTCGCCATTGTCTACGCTCCCTCGATAAAGTCGCGACGAATCTGCATCTTCTCGCGCTCGGTACGCTCATCGTAGTGTAGATCAAGAACATCCTTCGAGACGTTCGCGCGATCTGAAACCACCTCTTGAGGCGTTCCCTCGCGCAGATGGTTCGTAATGGATCCGCGCCGGATCCCATGCGGCGATCGCGAGGATGGGCACCCGGCTCGCTTCCCGTGCGTTCGTACCTCGCAAGTGTCGGGATCGCGGTCGTGGGGACACTCGCCCATCTCGCATGGTTGGGTGACCCGGTAGACCGTCTCGCGGATCGCGCCCTCGCGCAGATGGTTCGTAATGGATCCGCGCCGGATCCCATGCGGCGATCGCGAGGATGGGCACCCGGCTCGCTTCCCGTGCGTTCGTACCTCGCAAGTGTCGGGATCGCGGTCGTGGGGACACTCGCCCATCTCGCATGGTTGGGTGACCCGGTAGACCGTCTCGCGGATCGCGCCCTCGCTCAGCCGTCCCTGCGAGCTGCTGATGAGCGGTCGCCGTCCGTGCTCATCAGTCACCTTCTCTCTGCTGTGGTCGAGGTAGTCCTCGATCACGTCGCAGTAGTGCGGCCCGACAGCAATCGACCGTTCGGCCGCCTGCTTGTTCTTGAGGGGCGTCCCCGTCTCCGGCCGGTGCCGGAGGTCAAGACACATTGCGTCCGGATCGAAGTCTCCAACATCGAATGCGCGGAGACTCCCTAATCGGATACCCGTGTGCCAGAGGATCGCGACGAGGACGTGATCCCGACTCGCATAGGCAAACCGATCGAGGTGGCCAAGAATCGTCTCGGCACGATCGGTCGCGAGGTGTTCATCGCGGGCTTCGTCTATCGGATCAATCTCAGGGAGATGCACCCGCTCGCGCAGCCCCGGTTCGACGGCGTCGATCGCCGCGCAGAATTCGAGGAACACGCGGAGCGTCTGCAACTCGCCGCGGAGCGTGACAGTCTTGATGTCCTCGTTGCGCCACACTCGAAACCGATGGAGATCGCGTCCGGTAAGCGGATTCAGGTTGTCTATCTCGTGCTTGTCGCAGAACTCAAGAAACTGCGAGAGGCGATACCGGTGGTTCTGCAGCGACTTCTCAGTGAGTTCGGGGTCGCGTTCGGCCAGATACCACTCCACTGCCTCGGCAGGCGCCGTGGGTTCGAGGCCGTCGTTCATAGCACCCCGTCGGTAGCGTGTCCGCGCATTAGGGAAAGTACTTCGCCGATCGTCGGTACTCATGCAATCAAGTCACCTCCGACGACCTGGATTGCGGTTGACCGGGCGCAGGGAGTAAGAGTATTCAACCACGGGAGTCTACATCCCAGTAGAAGGCCTACTCCAGCGCCTTCGTCCGTGCGATTCACTTTGACCGCGATAGGAGCGAAGTCCTGCCAGACTCGTGCGCTCCCGCGGTCATTTGTCCAATTATTTTTCAGTGACATCATTGTCTATCAGATTATATGCCTCAATCTTGCCGGCCGGAATACTCCTCAAGCAGTGCGTTGATTGCTGCCTCGTAGTGTGGGTGACCTTCTGCATCCCGGTAGTCTGCGAGTCGGTCCCGCGTGTCGGGCGTAACTGGCCCGATCGTCGTGCCGGCAATGGGCATACTCCTTCCTATGAGGTCGGTAAATATATATCCCCTGGGTTCGCTATAGCGAACATGCCTGACGAGAACGGAGAGATACCATTTCGAACTTTTGGTGAAGCATACCATGACTCACCCGCATCAGTACTTACGCCAGCACAACGGGAGTATTTTTTCGGGGAGCGTGACCTCACCGGCAGTAGTGAACGTGCCTTGCTCAGACGAATCCGCCATCGGATCAGGGCGGCGTCTTGGGACTTCTTGTTGCTGGTCCATACGTTCCCCCACAAAGAGATGGAGAAAATCCGAACCGATGACGAAGATCGAGTAGAGCCATTACACTCCTTAGCTGGATTTTTATATGCTGCACAACCCGAGAATCCACTCATCGCTTCAGATCTTGTAAAGGATGGTCCAGGCACTGAAGCCGAGTCTCCCGACCGACGTGCTCAGCGGCTGCAAGGGACTATCTCTCGTGGTATAGAACAAGCAATATCAAGTCGCGAGGGTGTAGAAGCAGATGTTGACGTGTCCATTACCGTAGACCGGGGGGAAGACCTCGAATCACTTGCAGAAGGCGATTTGAGCCGTCTTTCTCGTGATCAACTCGACCTCCTGCTTCACTCCGGAACTATTAGTAAGAAAGAATATGGTGATGCCAATGCCCGGCGGCTTGAACGAACCTTCGAATAATCAATGAGAGCCGGCCAGGATACGCCAAATAGAGGATATAGAACAAGAGAACGTAGACATTCTATTGAAATTCCTATAAGTAGAATCCGTGTTCAGGAGTGCGCTTAGTCGGCGCGCCTACTGGTGCCCCTCTGTGCGCGCCGCATGAGGGAGGGATCCTGTTTTAGACCCAGCAGGTTTTATCGAGAAACGGGGTCAAACCGATGTTACTTGTCGATATCGTCCATTAACTCCCCCCAAATTCGTCGAAAGACAGATGGTTCTCCCGAGATTAGAAACAAACACTTCAGACACCATGCCAGCACCTGAAGGTAATGACTTTGCGAAGGGGAATGCAGGTGGTGGAGCGCCGTCTGAGAACCAGAATGCGATGAAACACGGCCTGTATAGCCAGCCCGATAATCTCCTTGAGTACCTCGAACGCGAGGAGCCCGAGAACTACCAGTGGGTCCAAGCGAAGTTCGAGAGCTATCTTGAGGACGCCCCATTCGAAGATGGGACCGCCAAGGCCAACAAACTCCTTGAAATCTGCGTCTCGGAATACGCCGTGTGGCGAGCGCGAGGGATCCAAGTCCGTAATGGGATTGTGAAGAAAACTCACACTAAGAGCAGCGACGGTGAACTCATTGAGATTGAGGTAGAACGACCTGAGAATCAGCCTGTCAACAGAATCGACCGACAGATCATGAGTGAACTGAACAATTTGGATGTTTTCGATAAATCAGATAACGTCTAAGTTGATGCTAACAAGCATCAGGACATGAATGCTGAAGAGTCTTCTAATACTATTTTGCAGTGGAAACTGAATCAGATCGTATGATCTTTTCTATTAATACGGAGACTCATATTGATCGTTGTATATTGTACTATCGATCAGTGCATCGTACATTAATGATGGCCTCAGGAACGTGAGGTCCCCCATCGGCATGGACGTACCACCACTCCGGAATCATCTCATTCCCGGCTTGGGGATTCGGATCGAAACACCATTTCGGAAACGTCGGAAGATCCCGCAAGAACTCTAACACTTTATTTGGCCACGTCGCGTTCTCTCCCTGCTCGTGATCCTTAATAATTAGATAGAGGATACCGGCGAAATCCATCGGCGGAGACGGAATACGCGGGAAATCCGGGTGTTCGCCCGCTATCTCGTTCGCATTCATAACCTCGTACTCCTCGCTGAGCATTCCTGGATCGATCGCTGTCGGATCATACTGCACGTGGAAAATCGGATGCCGTGCGTCCGGCTCTGCCTCGAAGTCGTAGTGCATTCCCTGTTTGATCTCAGCCCGGAACCGGCCATCGGCTTGCCGGTTGCCTTGCCTCCGGATATACGAGACCCGCGTGGTTGACTTCCCGATCTCATACCGGAGACCACCATCGTATTCTCGACCATGGATAAGTAGCTCCGGCTGGAAACAGACATCGCACAGGTCATCAGACCTGTCCCGCCGGTACTGCAGTTCACTGATCTTGAAATAACCCGGGATCTCGACTCGAACATCTCCGTCATCCAACATGACCTGGATATCGTCGGAGTTCCCCTCGGCTTTCACGCCTTGCGAACTCTGGAACATATCCCAGAACGACCCGTAGGCTTGCTTAATCTGATATAAGTCCTCACTCTCCAGATTGACGGGTTCTCTAGACATTGTAGGGTTAGCTCAGCGTCCAGGGTTCCAGTCTGGCAAGCTCATCCCGCGAAATTCGCGAACGGGTAGCACCCATCGGGATCCATCCTTCAGGATTCTTCGAATGCTCCTCGCACACTGGTTCTTCTTTGATTATACAGTAATACCGGGCGCCACCGTGGTTTTCCGATTCACCGTCGTGACAGATTGCCCGCCCGATTTCTGGCAACTTCAATCGCTCGAAGATGACCTGACCTAGCGGCATCTCCGTATCATCTTCAGTCATATGCAATGCCCGAATTTCGTCGATCTTCGGCGTCCACCACCACCGACCGAGCTCTGCAAACGGGCCGTTGTACAGGGCATCGTTGAACGGCTCTTGGTACTGCGGGTCTTCGCGTAATGCGTCGTGGTCGACATCCAAGTAAGCAGCCAGAGCGACCGAGTTGAGCAGGGCGCCCGGGAACTCGAGGAGTTCGTTGCGGATCCAGTACCCTAGATGGGTGGTCGACCGGCGGATGAGAGCGTCCTGGTCCATGTTCGGGCCACCGCCCATCAATGCACCGGGATTCCCCCATGAATACTGGTCCAGTTTTCCACGGACATTGCGTGGCGCATCCAGAATCTCCGGTATGGCTGGCCGGGACTCGTTTCCAAGCGCTTCGGCCAACGAGTGCCTAATCTGGTCAAATCCTTTGGCGATGTTCGCCGCGTCGCGAGCGACCTCCTCCGCACCCTTGCTGGGATTGATCTTGATCCGGTCCTCCTCGTATTCCTGTACCTGCAGTCTGTCCTCGGGCGTGGAGTTGATACGGTGGTAGATACAGAGTGGTAGATCGTGGTCTTCACAGAGCTGCCGTACGTGTTCCCGCCGGATTTGGTTATACGCCACTGTCAAATCATAGTCAAGGATGATGAGTAAAGGAAAATGTGGGTCTTTGACCCGATCTTCTAGTTCATGTAGGACTTCGTTCGATTCTATCGGCATATCATGGTTGAACCGTTCGAGCGTCAGTCCGTCCGGCAATGTCCTTTCGAGGGGTGCCCGGATCTCCTCGTAATTATCGTCTCGGTCTTCAAACACCAGGACCCGGTCGTCGAATGCTGTCATCGTGGTAACCTCACCTCGAACGCAGTTTCAAATCCGTTCGGTGGCTCAACCAAGGCGATTTCGCCGCCAGCGCGTTCAATTACCTGTTGCACGATGTATAGACCGAGCCCTGTGCCAACACTCGTCGGTCCTTCCACGTTAGTTGTTGAATACATTGGCTCGAAGATCCGGGTCCGTTCCTCTTCTGAGATGCCGACGCCGTTATCGATTACCCGAATCTTGTGCCAGTTACTAGTGTTCTCAGCTTCGAACCGTACATGACGACCATCGTCCCCGATTCCGTCCTCTACGACGGCTTTGATAGCGTTAGTATATAGGTTGATCAGAACGCCGGTGTAGAGCCCGACGTTCACTTCGGGCGTCTCCAGCCCGAACGGAATCGCGTTCTCTACCTCGATTCTGCGTTGATCGGTATACCGTTCGAAGTTCTCGATAATCTTGGTAACCTGCGGCTTTGGCTGGAACTGAGAGTCCTCGCCCTCCGAAATCTGCTGGAGGAACATCTTCGCATAGCGTAGATGGTTTTCGAAATCTTCGACCGCTTGCTCTGTCTGCTCGATCCGCTCCTGAAACTCGTCGCTCCGGTTCTCTGAGGGGACCTGCTTCCAACGATCCAGCATATCTCGGGCCGAATCCAGGATCAGGGTCGTCTCGTGACTCATGAACGCGGATACGACACCGAGCAGGTTCATCGACTCGACGGCTTCCCGTGCCTCTTTCTGGGCTTCGTGGGTCTCCTCCACCTGAGACTCGATGTCCTCAACCTGGTAGAGCAACTCCTCCCGCGCAGATTCCTCGATATCGTCGCTTTCCTGGACGTAATCCCTGGTCGAATCGATCACCGACTTCGTCTCGTCCTTTTTTTCCTTGGCTTTCTCCGTCTTCTGCTTTTGTTGTTCGAGCCGGTCGATTACCCCGAGGATTTCGAGGCTGCCCCGCGTGATGTCGACGAGTTGTTCGTAGGCGTCGTTCTCGACGAATCCCTGTCGGTCCATCGCCGGCATAAGCCGGTCTTTCAACATCGCGCTGGCAGCTTCCTGGGACCGGTAACTGGAGACTTGGACCGCGCCGAGAAGCTGGCTTTTTCGCGGCAGCTGCAGCATGGCCTGGCTTTCAGAGATTTCTCGGTCACCTTCCGGAAACAACGCCTTGGTGACAGGTGACTCCCAGTTCCGGGCGCGTCGGGCCTGCGACTGGGAGAGACCGAGCCAGTCGTTGCCTTGGTCTCCATACGGTGGCATACGAAAGTTGTTGTCGACGACGCGGACGCCGCCGTTATCTCTTAGCCAGCTACGGGCTTTTCGTCCGTCGGCGGTCCTCATCTCAGCTAATACGCCTTTCCGGTTTGGTATCCACCGGATTTCGCCGTCGATGTCGCCGACGAGATTCTCATCGAGTTCATATTTGTAGGTGCGGAACTCGCCATCCTTGTAGTCATACTCATAGGTTAGCGTGTTGTGGTCGATGCTGATCTCGATCTTGGCGACGTACCGGTCGTAAATCTCCTGTGCCACGCTGGTTCGCGGTGAGCCTTTGCCAGGCGGGGCGAAGTAGACGTTGAAGCCGGGGTCTTCATCGCCGCTTCCCTCAATTTCTGAGGGTGAGGATTCGTACGGGGCCGAGACGATGTCAAGTACCTTGTCCGAGACTTCTTTGAGTTCCTTGTCGGTCCAGTCGTCCTGTAGATCGGAGATCTGGAGGGTTGTTCCTTCCTCTTCTGCGGTTGCGTCGACCTCGATCCGGTAGCGGATTTCCATTTCCTGGAGTCCGGTCCCGCTTTCAAACTCTTCCCAATCGAAATTGGCGACGAGGCGGCGGTACTCGTCAGCGTCTTCGTCATAAGCGACGGTCCGGAGTTCGAGGAACAGTCCGAGATTCCGTACGGCGAACCGGCCGACACCTTTAGAACCCTGGACTTCTCGGCCGTATCGCCGTGATTCGGGGTTTCTATCCCGGTTCGAGGTGGCAATGGTCATCCAGAAGTCCTCGAATTCCGCCTCGGTCATTCCGTGGCCGTCGTCTTTGATAACGAGTTCGTTGTCATCGTTTTCGAGCCAGATGTTGCATCGTGTTGCGTCAGCATCGTAGGCGTTCTTGATAAGTTCGGCGAGGGCAACGTGGCGGGTGGCGATCAGACGTTCTCCCAGCTCTGACAGGAGTTGGCTGTCGCTGGAGAATCGCGTTTGCTCCTGCTTGATGATTTGCTGGGACTCAGACATGGTAGTTGCGTAGTCTACGATGGCCGTAGCTAATAAATATTGTAGTCGGCCGTTCGAGGGTAGACTCACCAGATAGCGAAGTGGTTGTCACAGCAAGAACTAGATATCCAACTGCCGAACATCGACAGCCAATCAGAACGGAACGAATAGCAGTAACACGCCCTCAGTCAGAGTTCAGCGCCGGAAATTTCGTCCGACAGATACTGCTCGTAGTCGAAGTATCCGTTCTCCTCGATCTCTTCCGAGATCACTTGCAATCCGCCCTCGAAATATTGTATCATCGCCTCCTGCAGCCTATTCGCATCCCGATCTGGATGCCGGATCTCAATTAACGTCTTCAGCGCATCGTACGGATCGACCGACTCCGTCGACGTCCGATATGGATCTGGCCCACTCGACTCCCGCATCTCCTCCTCAGCAATCCCGACTGCGATCGCCGCATCTACAACCCGGCCAGTATTGATGCTCACGTCCTCGCCCTGAAACTCTTCGAAGATATCCTTCCGAACGGTCTCCCAGGCATCCCGACTGGCACGGATCGTGAACCCGCCTTCGATATCGTCGAAACTCCCGTTCGGCATCCTACTTCACCTCCAGTTTCGAATTCATCTCTGCATCTGGCCGGATCCGATAGTGCTTTCCGATATCTGCTTTGATCGCCGGCCGCAGCTTCTGCAGCTCCGCGTCCGTCACGAGCAGGATCAATCCTTCATCCAACGTGGTGAAGAAGTCACCCTGTGCCTTACTGTTCTGCAGGTCAAGCCGGCCAGCCACCGTGTCAAAGACGATTGTGGTCGAATACTTAGCCCACTCGTTCAATCCAAAAATAAAACTCAGGGCTGTGAGTTGGGCCTCACCGGCGGACGGCGGTCGGTCGTCCATTGCTTTGCGTTCCCCGCCTTGCTTGATTAGCTCCAGCACGAAGGAATCCTCATCCCCGGGTTCGCCCCGGAAATCGATACCCTCGTACCGGCCCTTGATGAACTCCGACTGCGACACCTGCTTGAACACCGCGTTCATCTCCTCCTTGATGTTATCGCGTTTCTGCTGGATGTGCTCGTGGCGGATCGCGTCGAGATGGTCGATCGCCATCTCGGCCGCTTTGATCTTCGCCCGGATCCGCTTATACGCCTGTTCGCCGTCCTTTCGCTGCTTCTCATTTCGCTTCTGCTCGATTTCGTCGTCCAGTTCTTGGATGCGTCCACGGACCTCGTCCCACTCCTCGTCGAGATTCTCCTGCTTTCGGTTCAGACTCCGCAGCATCTCTTCGTATTGCTCCTTTTGCCCTTCCTGCGGCCGGCCACCGTACTCCTGCAACAGTTCGTCCTGTTCCTGCTCTTTCGTCCGGATTTCCTCCCGGAGTTCTTGCACCCGGTTGGCCGCCTTGACCGGGGAGACATCCGGTCGCGGCGCATTTGCCAGCCGCCGATGCTTCTCTCGGCAGTCCGTAATCCTCCGCGTCAGCTCTACCTCCGACTCCTCAATTTCGTCTTTGAAACTGACATCAGGAACATCCTGGACGTGGTCGTTTCCGCAGATCGGGCACTCACCTTCCTTCTGAACCTGCTGCTGCAGTCGTTGGACGAGATCTTGTTTCTGGAGCGTCGACCGCAACTCCTCGTAGTGTTCCTCCTGTTCCCGCAGCTGCTCTTGCGCTTCTTCTATCGGCCTGGACAGGATGCCGACATGGATCTCCTCCCAAGACTCCTTCATCTGCTCTGCGGTCTCACGCTGTTCGCGTTCCAGATCTCGGATCTCCTCGTCGTACGTATTCAGCTCCTCAATCAACTCCTCGTTGTATTGCTCCAGTTCCTCTCGGGTCTCTTCAATATTGTCCGCAACCTCTTGCCTTTCTTCGCGCAGTTCCTCGCGGCGCTCCCGGAGCTCGCGGCGTTCCCCCCG
Organism: Halalkalicoccus sp. CG83; assembly: GCF_037081715.1. NCBI lineage: Archaea > Methanobacteriati > Methanobacteriota > Halobacteria > Halobacteriales > Halalkalicoccaceae > Halalkalicoccus > Halalkalicoccus ordinarius. The sequence goes on along the minus strand of NZ_JAZDDH010000001.1, from coordinate 2,228,510 downwards.
CAAATCACTGATACGGTCGTCAAGTTCGCTGCGCTCATCACGCTCGTTTTCGATCCGGTCACGTTCCGGCTCGTACCGATCCTTGATCAGTGACTGCAGATCCTCACGGGCATTGATGATTGCCTCGTGTTTCAGAACCGTCTCGATGTCCTCCTTTACCTCAACCCCGGTGTCGTCATCGATCAGGTTCTGGATCATCTCACCGTCCAGAAAGAAGAAATCCTTCAGTTGCTCGGGCAGCAGGTCACGGATGTATTCGTCCGCATTCTCGCCTTCCCGTCGGGTAGCACCGTCGATGATCAGCACCCGTTTCTCATGAGCTTCCTTGCGGTTATGGTTGAACCGATCTATCTCTCGGTGAAGGATGTGATCGCGGCCCTCCTCTTCGAACTTGATCCGGACACCCATCCGCTCGTTGCCTTCTTCCCGGGCGGTTTCGTTCCAGTTCGTCTTGTAGTTCGTAGTCGGGCCTTCACCGCCGTACAGCCCCCACTGGACTGCCCGATGGAAGCTGGTCTTTCCAGCGCCTTGTGGTCCCTCAATGATGTGGATATGGCCGTCCGCATCAGTCAAATCGACTTCGGCTGCCCGGTACGGCCGGAAATTGGTGATTTCGATATGGCGAAGCTGCATCGACAATACCTCGCTAAATATCCTCAGCGTCGTTGAGGTACTCCTCAATATATTCGTCCATCTGGTCCAATTTACCGTACCGTGGTTGCTGGATCTTGTCGACCTGCCAGTCCAATATATTTTTCAGAAGATTCTGTTCGCTCATATCGGTGATTTTCTCGTCAATAAGACGCTCTAGATCCGGGTCTATACTGGGCATAATTATTGGTACATCGCTAATGCATTTTGTAACCTAATAAGCGTCAGGTCATTATATTCCCAATTATACGCTTCCTCGTTCATCCGCCGTACCCGGTTGATCTCTTTCTTGATCAATCCGATTTCGTAGCCTGAGAGTTTAGCATCGCTGCTTTCCAGCAGTTCCCGTGGAACCGGTAGTGTGACGAAATCGTGGATGACCGCTTTCCGACCATCTCCGGACTTGCGGAGCACCCGTCCGCGGCGCTGAACCGCTTCGCGTTCTGACAGTGAATTTGCCACCAGGATGGCAGAATCGCATTCCGGGACGTCCACTCCTTCCGTTAGGACGTCGATCGACGCTAAGGTATCAATTGTCCCGTTCTCGAAATCTTCCCGGAAGTTATCACGGTCCTCCGACGACAGATTCCCGAAAAACAGTCCGACGCGACGTGTGGAGTTTTCGTCGATCGCACGTTTGATTCGCCGCGCATGTGCCCTGGTATTGCAGAAGACCATCGTCTTCTCCCCAACATCATCAATCACGTCGGCAACGATCGGGTCTTTCGCCGCTGCTTCCTTCGCGATGTTCGCCCGCTTCATAATCTTCCCGCGGAGCGGCTGGTGCTGGTCCGCCGTCTCCAGCAGCGGCTGGTCGTCGTAGTCCCGATTCTTCTGGTACATGTTCATGATCTGTTGCGACAGTTTGAGGTACTCGTCGCGTTCGTACCCGGTCAGGGACACAACGTGGATGTAGTACCGGTACTCGCTCAGCACCTCGTAGTCATGGATCGCCTCCTCTAGCGTGATCACATCCCGCACCGACCCGAAATAGGACTCAATGAACTGGTCACCCTCATCATCCCGTTCCGGTGTCGCGCTCAGTCCGAGGCGGCCGCCGGCCGCGTTGAACCCACTTAGTGCTTCACGTCGTTGTTCCGCTCCCATATTATGAACCTCGTCAGCAATGAGGATCCGCTCTCTTGGTGCAGTGTGGTCTTCCACGATATCGAACAGGTCACGCATTGTCGTCGGATGCATCGTCGAGACCGCGACCAGCGCTGCCGACTGCTCCGAAACCAACGCCTGGTAGAGCAGTTTCCGCCAGCTCGGGTTCTCGCCGACACACCGGATGACCCGGGACTCAGGGAAGAACTGCCCGACGTTATCCCGGCTGTCCCACTGCTCCACCAAGTCCGTGGTCGGTGCCAAGACAATGACGACGCTGTCCGTGTCTGCGATGTCTCGTGTTGCAAATAGGGAAGTCCACGTCTTTCCCGCGCCCGTCGCGTGCTCCAGCAGGATCCGGTTTCCGTTCTCTTTGAACCGGTCTATCGCCTGCTGCTGATAGTCGTACGGGTCAGGCAGCTCTCCATCACTGTCGGCGTCCTCATTACCCCGAAACTCCTCGTTGATTTCGGCCACGACTGCTTCCCAGTCTGGTTCAGAAGCAGGCTTGTACTGGAGGAGGTCTTGTTCGATCGCCTCCGGCAGTTCGATTACTATCGAGTCCGGGGCATTGTCACGCCACAGCTGCTCGAACTCCTCCCGATGACTGGCAACCCGCCGCTGCTCATCCCATTCCTCGTCTGCGTTCGCCACCCAGTTCCGGTTGACGCTGATTGACTCCCGGTTTCGACGTAATGCCTTGAACGACTCGTTCGGCGAGCCCACGATCGAGATACTGTCGCCGTCGGTATCCGTGAACACGGCCATCTTCTGGTGCCACGCACCGTACTCGTTGCCACGGACATTCCCGTCCTCGTCACGGACCGCCCCGAGCTTGAACTCGAGATATCCTTCGGCGACCAGCCAGGCTAACGCTTCCAAGACCGCGTCCGAGTGCCCGTCTTGGACGGCATCCCAGTTGATCGCATCAACCAGAACATCATCGGCCTGCCCACGTTCGATCGCGTCCACGTCCTCTTCGAACAGCTCGACCCCCGTCATGATCCGCACCACGCCGCCATTGTCGACGAAGGTCTCCAGTCCGTTCGCGAAAATCGAGAACACTGCAGAGCTAAAGTCACCAGTGATGCGGTCATACTGGATACTGCTCTCCAGCGCCGGAATGAACACGTCCTGCAGATGATCACGGTGACCGGGATAATATCCGTCCCATTGTCGATCGCGAAGCCCCATCTAATCGCGCTTATATTCGATATGTGGGGTCTTAATCAGTTCCCCGCCGCGGCAGATCCAGCATCTGCTGTCCGGGACTGATTACCTCAATCACCTTTTCGTCAAGTTCCCGTATCACCGCCTCAACATCACTGTCCTCATTGCGCGACGCCTCACACAGGTCCCGGAACTTCTGAGACAGCGTCATCGCCTCGCTTGTGGAGAGGTCGTTGGGATCGACTACTGGAAGATCTTTCAGCTCGTCCGGCTCGATCTTGTGCAGGCCACGAGAATAGGTGCGGCCACTCCGTTTGGCGATTTCGTTCGCCACACTACTGTTCAGATAGGCAAGCAGGGCTTCGACCTGCCAGTCCTCGTAACCATCGAGGAAGACGTTGTGTAGATTGTTGAGGCTGACCACACCGGCTTTGTTGTAGATGAATCGGAATCCATCTTTGCTCATGTACGTGACTAGAACCGATGCTGGATCCCGCTGGTCGACGACGTACCAAGGCGACCGATTCTGCGCCAGATAACTATCGGCGGCTCCGACATCCTCACCGTGCTTGAGATAGTCCTGTAGTTCCGGATTGTCAACGTTGATGATCGGTTCCCTGTCCTCATCATAACAGTATAGCAACCACGCCTCATCACCGTCACGCAGCCATTGCCGCCAGTCCTCGTATTCCTGGAGATCGTAACCAGAGACGCCCTGCATCCGCCGGATCAATGGGACAAGATACTTTTCGTCAAGCCCCCATTCGTCGACCTCGTCTTGTGTCAGGCAGAAGTAATCGTTCTTCCCAGTCGCGATCCCGCGCTTGATATCGGCGATTTCCCGGAACGATTTCAACCCGGGAATGGCGTCGACTGATTGGGGGTTCAGGTACTCGGTCCAGTTGTACTCGGCCACGAGCTCCTGCTGAGCGACCTGATTTACAAACCCGTATGACGTCTCGCCCTGCACGCCACCGGCTACCGCGTCAAACAGACGTTCGGCATCCGGCCATTCCTCGGCTTGTACGAATGTTGTCGTGCAGTCGCTCTCCCCGCCGTCGCGTTTCTCCAAGAACGTGATGCACGGATCCGTGTCGGCATCCTCGAACACCGGAATATCACTATCCAGTAGGATCATGCCGTGGATATCGAAATGGTTTAGCAGAAACGTCCGCAGGGTGATACCGTAGTTCGTTTCTAGGAACCGAGCCGGAGTGACGAACGCCATCCGGCCGCTGTCACTTAGGAACTGCGTCGCGTGGACGAAGAAGTAGTGATACATCGGCGCTTTCTGTGGGATTTCCATCGCGGCCTCGGCTGCGGCGATCCGGTTGATCCGGTTCTTCTCTTTACTACACAATTCATGGCTGCGAGAGTACGGCGGGTTGGAGACGACGGCATCCATCTTCGGGAGGATCTTCGGGTTCTTTTGATCGATCCGCTGTGCTTGACCTTCCGCTAGAATGTCTATAAAATTGTCCTGAATAAAATTTGGTGATCCCTCGCCGTTGGTGAGTTTCAACGCCGTCGACGACATCACGACTGCCAGCTCACTCAGGTCCACGCCCCACATGTCGTCGATATGGGCCTGGCCGTCGGCAGCATGCTTGGCGTCATACATCGCCGCAGTCAACACACCGGCCCCAATCCCGGGGTCAAGGACGCGGTCGTCACCGCGCTGGATGGCCCAGTTTGCCATGAACTCGGCTATGTACATCGGGGTCCGGAACTGACCGAGACGACGTCGTGCCTCCTGCGGCACTAGTGATTCGAAGATCCGTCCAATCTCTTCAGTCGAGACCTTCTGGGTGATTAGATTCTGCCGGACGTCAAGCAACGGAACAAATACGTTGTCGGGAACGGCTTCGATGATGCCGTCAAGTACGTTCTCGTCGAACGCCTGGTCCCCAGTTTCGGTAAACGCCTTTAACAGCTGTGCGTAGATGTCCGTGTCACCGGAGAGCGGTGGCAGGTCGTCGTTCCCGTCGCGGTAGATCTTGTAGAGCGTGGTTTTAAGAAGACGGTTGTAGGCGGCCAATTTACAGACGGTTCGTTCTGGGTCGACCAGCCGTGTGAGGCCGTGGTCTTCCATCCATTTCTCGACCTTTCGGAAGAGCGGGAAATCAGAATCGAGCTCAGTCTGGATATCTTCGGCAACATCCTCGATGACAGAAATTATGGTTATAGCCTCGCTCATATGTAGAGTGGAAGGTTACTTCTTGGTAGTACAGTCAGCACCAGCCATATTAAGATAGTGTCGATAGAGGTCTGACTGCGTTAGACGACAGGCCAACATCATTGCCGTGTTATTGTCCTTTAGTAGAACGATAGGAACGATTTAATGGACTAATGCTGCGGCAAGAGTCTATTAGACGAATATAATCAAATAATCATATACCTTCGTCTCGACTGCATAGGCTGGAAAGCCATGTGGGGAGGGTATTTTGATAGTGTGCCTTTAGGCACACCCCTAATAGGAATCCAAACCCCCCGGGTTGGATTCCAGCCAGGTGGTAGTCCTGTGTGACGCAAGGATTGTCCTCAAAGAATCGAAAACTGACCGTTGGGTGGTTAATTACCACCGGAAAAACTGGAAAATAGATGTTCAGATAGTGTTGCCACTCGCGAACCGTCCTGCTATCCCGGGTTCAGATACCGCCACGCATCCGACAGCCCACCGTCTCTAAACCGAATTTTTGCCATCCGGAAGCGCTCTTCTGGGAGACCAGCCTCTTTCCAGATGCGGAACCCTTCTTTGATCGCCCGGCGTGTCTCTCTCCCGGGCTCCCCAACGCGAAGCTTCATCCGCGCCTCGCGCCGACTCAGCGCGTCGTCCACGTCGATGCCGTGGCGAGCGGCCCAAGCGATGAAGACGCTCATCGTCTCCTCCATCCCCTGCTCGGCGACCCGAATGGCCTTCGCTCCGGTCTCAGCAGCTCGTTTGACAGCTTCCTCCGCTTCCTGCACGGCGTCGTGGACGAGCTCAGCAACGTAGGTCGACCGAAGGCTCACCTTCGCGTACTCGCGAACCACGAGGTCCTCGATACCGCGCAATGCCCGCCTGACACTCTCAACGTGACGGTCGTGCTCGTCTGCGATGTTGGCCGGCGAAACCTCACCGCCGTCAGTAACGAGCGTCTGCAGACTCTCCCACTGGACGGGGCCGAGACCGTCGACAAGGTAGCGAATGACGACGCTCTCCTGGGTGCTCCGGATGTGTGTCAGATCGAGCCCAATCGGGTCAGGTCCGTCCTCGGTCGTCTCCACCTCGAAGTACGTATCTCGAACGAACGGACCGGTCCCTCGTAACGGTGCCACGTCAAGGCCAGCGTCAGCGAGGACAGACAGGACCGTCTGGTCGAGCTCGTGCTCCAGTTGGTTCAATTCTTCTGAGGTCACTCCCAACTTCTCGTCCCATCGATTCACCTGATAGGATGCGCCGATCTTTGGATGGGCGAGAGGCGAATCGTCGCCCTGGCTCAGGGCTTCTCTCGCGTAGTAGTGCTTAATCTCCTTGGGTAGCGAGTGGTCTGGGAATGCTTCGCGGATGCGACGGGGGCCGAGCGTCACAGTGTGATAGTACCCCGGGAGATTCCGGCCGTGATCGTCGTCGTCGTTCTGCACTACTTTACGGTAGCCTTGCCGATCTGATTCGAGCAGGTGTCCCATCGACGCTATTGGACCATCACGAGCGTGTACCGGACCACTGGCGTCCTCATGGACGCGTACGTACCGTTCAGCGTCCTGAACATTGCTGTACTCATGCGGTTCTTCGAAGTAATCGGCCCGGATTCCGACGGCTAACGCAGCCGACTGGAGTAGCTGCAGATAGCGACTGAAGTCGATATTCGACCCCTGAACCTTCACGTTGACAGCTTCGCGAATCCCGTCCGGAACCGAGTAGCTGGAGACTGTCCCGTCGCGCTTCTCGACTTTCATGCCCTGCCACCGGGGCGTGATGTGGGCATTGAAGCTCTGTTGTCCGACCGGGTCCTCCTCTTCGTGACGCTTGACTTTCAGCCGAAACTCGCGCATCTCCTCGAGTCGCCACTCGGTGCCGGTTAGCAGCTGAGAACCGGGATGGACGATATTGCTATCCTGATAGTACAGCGTGACTGTCCATCGCTCTCCCCGGTCGTAGAACTCGGAGCACTGACTTCCACCGCCGGCTTTCACTTGTGAGTCGGCAGCGAAGAAGGGCGCCAGCCCGTTCGCGTCGAAGAGGTAGTTTGCTGCGAACTCGTGGGGTACTGGCTCGACGTAGCCGGTCACGCCGACCACCCCGGACACGCCACGCTCACTACCAACTGATTGGGCGTATACGTGTACCTGCGACGTTTGAAACGAATCGGCGATCCAAGCTGATTGCTGGATGCCGCAATAGTATCGAAACCGAGTGGGTATAACCGAGCGCCAGAATCTTCGCAGATTCCGGCGAAACGCTCAACTCGGTTGGCCGACTCGTCAGGCACGCCCGACCACCTCCGGTCGGGGTATGGAGCCGAGGAGGGCCTGAACTTTGGAACAGTTGGGGGCCCTCTGGTTCGGCTTTTGCGTCACGGCTGACACCTCCCGTCCTCAAGCGCCGAGCAGCGCTTTTCGAGACAGTCGATTGCGCAGCCGCAGAACTCGCAGATGGGCGAAGTTCGGCCAACGGCGTTCTGGTGAACGCTCACGTTGACCACCTCCGTTCCCTCACAGAATTGCAAGCAAGCGACGACCCGCGCTTACAATTCTGTTGAACTCCCCTCTGCGAGGGAGCAATCACTAACCCAAAAGTGGCGAATCCGTCCGCATCAAGGTCCGTACCTTGCGGTCTGGAACCCTGGGTATGACGGAGGAATGGTAGTGGACTCGCCGGGATTTGAACCCGGGGCCTCTCCCATGCCAAGGGAGTGATCTACCACTGATCTACGAGCCCTCGCACTTTCAGTTCCCCGGGTGGAATGATAAACGCTTCGAACCCGAGTAGCAACCCTTTAGTCCGACGCGCGGGTTACGGCGAGTGGGAACGGCACGGCCGTAAATCCGACTCGTCCGATCTGCGGACTTGGGATTGCGGTAGTGCATCGGAAGTGCTGTCTGCGGTTCGTGCGGTTCCTATCCTCAATCATGGCACGAATGCATACTCGCCGCCGCGGTTCGTCCGGTTCGGACCGCCCGGCGACGGACGAACCACCGGAGTGGAGCGACGTCGACGCGGAGGAGGTCGAATCCCGCGTCGTCGAACTCGCAGAACAGGGCCACAGCGCCAGCGAGATCGGCATGAAACTGCGCGACGAGGGCGTGAAGGGCACGCCGGTCCCGAACGTCAAACTCGCGACCGGAAAGAAGGTCGGCGAGATCCTCGAGGAGAACGACGCGTCCCCGGAGTTCCCGGAGGACCTTCGCAACCTCCTCGAACGCGCGGTCCGCCTGCACGAGCACGTCGACGAGAACCCGCAGGACGCCCAGAACAAGCGCGCGCTGCAGAACACCGAGGCGAAGGTGCGCCGGCTCGCGAACTACTACCGCGGCGACGAGATCGACCGGGAGTTCCGCTACACCTACCGGAACGCCAAGGAGCTCCTCGAGTAATGGCCGCCACGGGTCGATCGGCCGGCGATCTCGCCGCCAGGCTCGCGGATGCGCCCTTCGTCCGGGTAGCGCCGCGAGCCGACGGCGACGCGATCGCCGCAGCGGGGCTGCTGCTTCGAGCCCTCGCCGACCGATCGATCCCGTTTCAGGCCCGCGTCGTCGCGCCGACGGCCGATCCGCCGGTGGACGACGCGACGATCCCGATCGGCTTCGACGACGGCCCCGCTCCCGGCGACCGTCCGGCGAGCGCCGTCGTGGCCGAGGCCGTTCGCGACCTCGACTGCGAGCCGGACCCGGCGCTCGCGCTCGCGGGCTGTTATCTCGCGGGTGCGTCGCCGAGCACGCTCGACCTCGACGTTCCGTTCGAACGGCGAGACGGCGTCGGGATCCCCACGGCCGACCTGGCCGACGGACTCGCCCATTCGACGCTCGTCCACGCCGGGTTCTCGGGCGACGAGGAAAGGGTCGCCGCGGCGCTCGCCGAGCTGTCGAACGACGACGGCCGATCGGTCGCCTCGCTGCTCGCGCTCGAGACGGTCGGTACGGAAGGAGCGACCTCCCGCGCCGCCGAGCGGGTCGAGCGGGCGCTGCGTCCGCACGCGACTCCCGACGGGCCGTTCGAGAGCCTGGAGGGCTACGCGGACGTGCTCGACTGTCTCGCCCACGAGACGCCGGGTCTCGCGCTCGCGCTCGCGATGGGCCACGACGTCCGCGTCGAGGCCCTCGAGACCTGGCGTGCACACGCGAAGGCCGCCCACCGCGGCCTTCGCGAGGCGACGACCGACCGGTACGACGGCCTGTTCGTCGCACGCGTCGACGGGCCGGTTCGGGATTCGGCGTCCGACGCCGACGGCCCGCGACCGAGCGTCCCCCTCGAGACGATCGCCCGGCTGTCCCTCGAGTTCCGGTCACCGGAGCCGATCGCGCTTGCCGTCGCCGGCGGCGAGGCCGCCGCAGCGAGCGTCGAGGACGCCTCGATCGGCGAGACGATGGAGGAGGCCACGAACGCGGTCGGCGGTATCGGCGGCGGCACGGCGAGCCGCGGGACGGCCGAGTTCGACGCGGAGCCGTCGGCGTTCGTCGACGCCGTCCGGGGGGCGATGGCGTGAGCCGGCGCCGTGCGGAGATCCGGACGAGCCACGACGATCCCGAGGTCGTCGCGCGGGCGCTGCGCCCGGACAACACCCCCGAGATGGACACCCGCGTTCGAGACGAGCAGGTCGTGACGACGATCGAGCGCGAGACGACCGGCGGGCTCCGAACGACGGTCGACGACTACGTCGTGAACCTCACGGTGGCGAGCGAAGTACAGCGAGCGAACCAACCCCACGAAACCCAATCATGAGTGAACGATCAGTTTCCAGAAAGCAGAGAGAGAAGCGGTGGTACACCGTACTCGCGCCCGAGCAGTTCGACCGGGCCGAGCTCGGACGGAGCCCCGCGAACGAACCAGAGCAGCTCCTCGAGCGTAACCTCGAGACGACGCTCGGCGAGATCACGAACAACGCGAGCGAGAACAACATCAAGCTCACGTTCAAGATCAACGACGTCGGCAGCGATACGGCGTACACCGAGTTCACGAAGCACGAACTCACGCGCGACTACCTGCGCAGCCTCGTCCGCCGGGGCGCCTCGAAGATCGACGCCTACGTCACCGTCCTGACGACCGACGACTACCGCGTGCAGATCCAGCCGGTCGCCTTCACCACTAAGAAGGCCGATCACAGCCAGGAGCACGCCATCCGCAAGAGGATGATCGAGATGGTCCGCGAGGCCGCCTCGGAGCGCACCTTCGAGGGACTCGTCGACAGCGTCGTCGAAGGTCGCCTCTCGAGTGCGATCTACGGCGAGGCGAAGACGATCTACCCGCTTCGACGCGTCGAGATCAAGAAGCTCACCCTCGAGGCCCGACCCGAGGAGGTCGCCGAGGAGGAGGAGACCGCGGTCGACGTCGACGAGACCGACGTCGCGGTCGACGAGGAAGCGTAGGCAGACCCTCGAGCGGTCCCTTTGTGGCTCGCGGTGAGGAGCCCCTGCCGAAAGATACAACATCCGACACGTAGCTAATGCCGCATGGCACGGGCCCTCCGTCCGACGCTTCTCGGCGACCACCGAGGCCAACCACGCCACCTCGCGTTCGTGGTCGGCTCGTTCGTGGTGGCGTTCGTCGGGTACGCCACCGGCGCCTTCGAGGTCGGTGGTGGCGTCGTCTTCGTGCCGGTCCACGCCGCGTCGGTCGGGGCGATCGTCGGCGCGTGGATCGGCTATCGGACAGGCGCGCTCCCGATCGCGTGGGCTGCCGTCTACGCTTCATATTTCGGCTTCCACGCGGAGTGGGCCGTCTTCGGCCTTTCGGGCCGTCCGCTCGCGGACAGGATCGCGTTCCTCGTCTCCCCGGACGGGCTCGCGTTCTTCGGGGTCTCGGCGCTCGTCCTCGGGACGGTCGCGTTCGCCGGCGGTCGCGCGGCACGGTTCGTCTCCACGTCCGTCGCTTGGCGCGGGTAGCGAACCCGACGGGGCCGATCGGCTATTCTTCGATGACTATCTCCCCGATCATCCCGCCGCGCTCGTGTGGGATGCAGTAGTACCGGTGGGTGCCCGCCACCTTGAAGGTGTGTTCGAACCGGTCGCCGGTGTAGATCGACCCCGCGCGGTCCGCGTACCACGCCTCGCGCGCCTCGGCCTCGCTCTCGAAGTCGCCGGTTCCGAAGTACGTCGCTCCTTCGGGCTGGCCGCCGTCGTAGGCGGTGACGGTGTGGGCGCGCGAGCCGGTGTTCTCCCAGATCACGGTGTCGCCGACCTCGACGACCAGCGAGTCGGGGCGGAAGGCGTGGGCGCTCATCCCGACGTCGTGGTCCGCCGTGCGGTCCGCGAGGGCAGTACAGCCGGCGAGGCCGGCCGCGACCGCGCTCCCGGCGGCGAGAACGGCACGCCGATGCATGGCCACGGGTAGGTGCGTGAGGCCTATAGCTCCGCTGGTTTCGGGCGGAGGCGCGGATCCACAACAGGTAAGAGCGACCTGTACGACCCGCGGATATGGAGCTGGCTCCGCGGTTCGTCGGGCGGCTCGGCGTCGCCGACGCCGTCACCGCCGGCAACGCTGCCCTCGGCTTTCTCGCCGCGGCGATCGCGATCGTCGACGTCCGGGTGGCCGCCCAGTTCGTCCTGCTCGCTGCGGTCGCCGACGGTCTCGACGGCGTGCTCGCCAGACGCTTCGGCGGCACTCCCGCGGGCCCGTATCTCGACTCGCTCTCGGACGTCGCCTCCTTCGCGGTCGCGCCCGCCATGCTCGTCGTCGGCGTCGTCGAGGGGACGTCGTCGGGTGCGATCCACGCCGCGCTGGGGTTCGGTATCCCGGCGCTGTTCGTCACGATGGCCGTCGTCCGGCTGGGGCTCTACACCGCCTACGACACCGACCACACCCGGACCGTCGGCGTCCCGACGACGCTCGCGGCGACGACGCTCGCCGCCGGGATCCTCGCCGGGATCGACGAGCCGGTCGCCGTGCTGGCCGTCACCGCCGCCTTCTGCTATCTGATGGTCTCGCCGATCCAGTACCCCGACCTGCTCGCGCGCGACGCCCTGCTGATGGGCGTCGTCCACGTGCTGGCCGTTCTCGTCCCCGACTACCAGGGCGGGATGTTCCCGGTCGCGCTGGTGACGCTCGCGCTCGCGTATCTGGTCCTGGGCCCGCGTTTCTACTGGGGTGAGACCGAGCGACACGGCCTGGAAGGGAAACGCTCATAGGTCGTTCCGCCGGACGTATGATCCATGAGCGAGGACGAGGAGCACGCCGAGGACGCACCCGAGGCGGAAGCCGACGCGTCCGACGAACAGCCGGCGGACGACCCGAGCGATCCGTCCTCGGAGGGAGACGGGGAGCCCGAAACCGAGGAGGCCGAGGACACGCCCGACGACGCGGACGGGGAGTCCGAGAGCGAGGAGTCCGAAGCCGAAGACGGCGAGGGTGAGGACGGGGAACCCGACCCGGAAACGGAGGGAGACGACGAGTCGGCGGAGTCCGAGGAGACCGACGAGGAATCCGAGGACGAGGTCGACGACCCCGACGAAGCGGAGGAGTCGGACGAACGGCTCCCCGAGCAGACGCTTCCGGACCGTCTCGACGGCGTCGAAGCCGCCCTCGAGGAGGCCGAAACCGAGGACGACCTCGACGACGTGGAGGCGTCGCTCGACTCGATCGAGGCCGACCTCGAGGATGCAGAGCTCCCCGAACCGGACGAGGACGACGAGGACGCGGAGGACCCCCGCGAGGAGCTCGAATCACGGCTCTCGGAGCTGCGCGACGAGCTCGAGGAGCAGCGCGGCCCCTACGCCGAGGACGTCATCGAGGGGATCGAGGAGGCGGGGACGACCATCGACGGGACCGAGTGGACCGAGAAGGGAGAGGGAGAGCTCGTCGCACCCGTCGAGTCGTTCGTCGAGTCGCTGAACGCGGCGCTCGGGACGGACGTCGATCTCGACGGGCGCGAGCCCGAGGCCCTCGTCTCCACGCTCGAGACCGCCGCAAAGCTCGTCGGCGACGCGGAACTCCACCCCGATGAGGACGAGAAGACGATCGCCGAACTGCTCGAGGCGGTCGACGAGCTCCAGACGGGGATCGACGACGCGGAGGAGTGGGACGACCTCACCGTCCGCGAGAAGCTCGACGCCCACGGCTTCTACGACGTCCTCGACCATCGCAAGGACTACCCGCCCGAGTGGCAGGCGCTCAAGATCTACGAGAAGCGAAACGAGCCCGAGCCGATCCTGCTCGCGCTCGAGATGCTCGGCTCGGACTTCATGGAGGAGCACTGCATCCACGCGCTGAAGCTGATGGGCCACCCGGCCGCGCTCGACGCGATGACCCAGCGTGCCGACAAGCGCGACAAGGCGGCGATCGAGGTGCTCGGAAAGATCGGCAGCGACGAACCCCTCGAGATGCTGCTCGAGTACGCCGAGGCCGACAGCGACCCGCAGCTCCAGCTGACCACGCTCACGGCGCTCGGCGAGATCGGCAGCGAGGAGGCGACCCAGGGGGTCGCGGACCGGCTCACCTCCGATAACCCCGAGGTACGCAGCCGCGCGGCCCGCGCGCTCGGGATGATCGGCGACACCCGGGCCATCGCGCCGCTCTCGGACGTGCTCGCCGACGACGACTCCGATACGGTTCGGGCGAGCGCCGCGTGGGCGCTCAACCAGATCGGGATCGAGGAGGCGCTCGAGGAGGTCGGGAAGTACGCCGACGACCGAGCGTACCTCGTCCAGTCCGAAGCCGAGAAGGCCGGCTGATCGCGCCGGCAACGAACGTTCATATGCGATACCGGCTCCAGCACGGGTCGTGTCGCGATCCGTCCGTGTGTCGTTCGTCCTCGCGCTCTGTTGTGTCGTGTTCCTCACGGCCTCGCTGGGAGCGACGGCAACGACCCAAGCAGCGGTCCCGGTCGAGCCCCACATCGTCGAGCTTTACCCCAACACGTCGGTCCCGAACGACGTCGGGGAGTACGTCACGCTGTCGTTTCCGGAGCCGACGACGCTGACGGGGTGGACGCTCACGGACGGGGAGACGACGACTCGACTCGGGGACGAGACCGTCGCCGGGCGGGTCGCGTTCAGCCGGGACCCGGCGGTCGCCCGGGAGAAGGTCGACGATCCCGTATTGGAGCTCCGTGATCACTTCGTGCTCGCCCAGACGGGCGAGACCGTTCAGCTTCGCTACGAGGGTCGTATCGTCGATCAGACCACCTACGAACGCGCGCCGCGCGCCCAACGGTGGCTCCGCACGGACGACGGCTGGGAGTGGCGTCCCCGTGGTGCGACGACGTTCGAGGCCCGCGACCTGCCCGCCCGGAGTGCGCTCGCGTTCGTCCTCCCCGACTCGCCCGGCGTTCCGATCGAGACGATTCGCGGGGCCGACGAGCGGGTCCTGCTCGCCGGCTACACCTTCAGCTCCGAACCGACGGCCGAGGAGCTTCGAGTCGCGGCCGAGCGCGGCATCGAGGTCCGCGTACTGGTCGACGGGACGCCCGTGGGCGGCCAGACCACGGCCGAAGCGAACGCGCTCGACTCGCTGGCCGACGCGGGAATCCCGGTTCGGGTCTTCGACGGGCCGGTGACGCGCTACCGGTTCCATCACGCGAAGTACGCCGTCGTCGACGACCGCGTGATCGTCCTGACGGAGAACTGGAAGCCCGCCGGAACCGGCGGGCGCGCCAGTCGCGGCTGGGGCGTCGTCGTCGAGAGCGCACCCGTCGCCGACGCGGTCGTCGCCGTCTTCGAGGCCGACGCAGGTTGGGAGGACACCGTTCCCTGGGAACGGTACCGCGAGGGGCGGGAGCGCCGGTTCGTCGAGGACGACCCGGCGACCGGTTCGTACCCGTCACGGTTCGATCCCGAACCCGTCGAGGTCGACTCGGTACGCCTGGTCACCGCGCCCGACAACGCCGAGAGGGAGATCATCGCCCTGCTCGAGGGTGCGGAGGAGTCGATCCGTATCGAGCAGGTGGCGATCCACCCGGATCACGCCTTCCTCCAGGCCGCGATCGACGCGGCTGAACGCGGCGTTCACGTCCGGATTCTGCTCGACGACTCCTGGTACGTCGAACGGGAGAACCGCGCGCTCGTCGAGCGACTCGAGAGCCGTGCGGAACGGGACGGACTGCCGATCGAGGCGCGGCTGGTCGACTCACGCGGGGAGTTCGAGAAGATCCACGCGAAGGGCGTCGTCGTCGACGACCGCCGGACGCTCGTCGGAAGCGTCAACTGGAACGACAACTCGGTGCGGAACAACCGTGAAGTGGCGGTAATCCTCGAGAGCGAGGCGGCCGCCGCCTACTACGCCGCTGTGTTCGATGCGGACTGGCGGGGAGGGCGGCCGTCGATCCCGGTCGGCGTCGGCCTCGCCGTCGCCGGTGCGATCGGCGGGGCGGCGTTCGTCGGTTCACGACTCATCGAGTTCGAGGCCGGAGACTGAGTTCGGAACGACCGACTCGACCGTCGCCCTCGTCCGGACCCGTCGATCACGCGTTCCTCCTCTGCGTTCATCTCTCGAATCTAGAGACGAGCCTGAGCAACGACAGGGTCGCTCTTCGAAGGCCGAACACGACCCGATATCGGGGTTTCATCGGGAAAACGGGATCCATCTCGGACGAGAGGAACCCGAGGAAGTTCGAGAAGCCGCACCACTCCTCCCGCCGCGGTGGTGGGATCTGATGAGCGGTCCGAAGACGGCCGAAGGAACGTCTCCGTCAGCGACTGAGTCGTCTTCATCGTAGGCCCTCCCGGACTCGGTCGTTTCGCCTCTCTACCTCGAACGACTGCGACCGACGACCAACACCCGGCGATACTCACGCGACCTCCTCGATCGCTATCTCGCCGTTCGGAATCCGGAACTCCTTGAACAGCTTCCGTTTCGCGTCTCTCGCGTTCGTCCGCTTGTCGACGCTGTAGGTCCGGTGGATGCAGTAGTCCGGCGTGAACTCGACGACCGAGTAGCCCCATTTGCGGCTGTCGAAGGACACGATGTAGCGGAGGTTTTCGATGACGACAGGGAGTACCAATCCGATGACCCAGGCGAACGCGGACCGCATCGCGTCGCCGACCGGACCCTCCTTCTTCACGACCGTCTCCGCGGCCTTTTCGCTGATGTTGCCGCTCGTCACCGCCGGCGTCATCAGTTCGACCCCGACCCGGTTCTCCGACCTCGGCCTCCTGAGCAGGTCGCGAACCGGATAGCGCCGACACTGGTAGCCGGCGAGATGTGAGTGCATGTCGCCGGTGAGCGTCACGAAGTTCTTCACGTCTCCGTTTCTACGCGCGTTCGCTACCGCGTCCATGATCGCCCGCCGCTCGCTACGATAGCCGTCCCAGGCGTCATGCATGTACTCCTCTAAAGGAACGGGTAGTGGCACCGGAATGGGTATCGGCAGCGTCAGTACTTCGTTGGCCCAGACGGTCCAGATCGACCCCGGTTTCGTCACTTCCTTGAGGAACCACTCTTGCTGTGTCTCGCCGAGCATGGATCGGTGATCCTCCTCGTCAGCCGGGCTCGACGCCAAGCGCCGCAATAACTGCTCCAGCAGCTCTGAGGGGGCGTGTTCGATCCAGTACTCCGTCCAGTGGGGCTGCGTCCAAGACTTGTAGAGCCGCTCGTCGGTCCTAATCAGGGCGAGAAGGTCGCCGAACTGGAACCGCCGATAGAGTTTGATTCGCTCGTTGAGTGGTCCCGTCTCGGAACCGCACTCGAAGCGGGCGGGCGTATACTCCGACCACGCCTGGATGGCGCCCGCAATGAGGGCGAGCATGAACGCCGTGTCGCTCCTTTTTGGGTGGCTTGCCGAGTGCTCCCTCGCTCTCGGAACGACGATCCTGGACTCCGGATCCTCCTCCCAGTAGATGTCGTTCACGAACTCGTGGTCGTCCCAGACGTGGATCCGGGTGTGTCGCTCGAGCGCCTCCTGGAAGAAGCGGTTCGATCGATAGGTGCGGTAGATTCCGCGGTAGTCCTCAAGCGTGTTGACGAACCTCTGCTGGCTCTCGAGATCGACTCGATGGCCGGCGTACTTCTCCCGCGTTCCCGGCAGGTCGCCGACCTCGTAGATCGAGTCCCCGAGGTCGAGGAGGAAGTCGACGTCTTCCCGTGCGAGGTGGTGGTGGGCACCGAAGTAGCCGTCCAGGTAGTTCTGGCAGGTGAAGACGCCGAATCGAACGCTCTCCGGGCTCGACTCCGCTGCTGGGAGCGTTCGGCACCGGCCGGTCTTGCTTGTCGTATCGTCGTACCCAAACCGGTAGTAGTACCGTCGATCGGGTTCGAGCGTCCCGTCGAGGTCGACCTTGACCGTGTAGTCGTGTTTCGGTGTAATCTCCCCGACTCCGATCTCGTAGCAGCGCCGTCCCCGCGCGAACCGCCCGTCCTCCGCGACCTCGAGGAGCAGGGACGTCCCCGCATCGTACGCATCGGGGGCGATCCGCGTCCAGAGGACAACGCCGGTCTCTGAGGGGTCGCCACTCGCGACCGACTGGGGGAACGTCCGACGGGTCTTCGAGTCGCCCACCAACCGCGTCGCCAACCACCGTTCATCGGCCGGTTTGAGATCCGCCACTCGTACTGGCTGGCGTAGCTCGAGCGTCCAGTCGACCGCTTTCCCCCGACGTCTCCACGCCTGGAGTTCGCCCATCGTTTGCTCCATCCGTCGCGAAATGCTTTCTCCTCGATTCATACCCTAATACGATCCTCCGAAATCGATGTACCATTAGTAACTATAATAATAAAAAGTTATCTATGGGATCGTACCCTTCCATCGATTTATTGTTCGCGGCTCTCCTGGCCTCGACTCAGCTGGCGAGATTGTATCAACTGAGTCATATTTGATCGAGTTCCGGGTCCGTCCATCGGTGACCTTGACGAAACCCGTAGCAAGTACTCGCCAAGCCCTGCCCTTCCTGATCCGAATCCCGATACCCATTACGAGTGCCGTCCCGTCGATGATCGGCCGCTCCACCGTCGAACCGATCCCAAACTGTTTCCTAAAACACATCTCTTGGTGAAGTTTTTGAGGAAGAGATAACTCGTGACACGGCGTCGAGGCACGGTATCCCCTTCCGGGGAGGACGACGACCATGAGACGACCAACGTTCGGCAGGCGACGCGTGCTGTGGGGAATCGGAGGGATGATCACGGGCAGCGCGCTGGCGGGATCCGCAAACGGGGAGAAACACGAGCGCGGCGTGGAAGGCGACTCCGGTGATACGCTCGGAACCGACGGAACGCAAACGACCTACGAGGGGAGGCTCGACGAGGACAACCAGCGGGATACGTACTCGGTCGAGGCGACCGCCGGGGAGGGAATCGAGCTCGAGATGACGGTCCTGAACCTCGAGCCGGGTCGCGACGCGAGGATGACGCTCGTCGATCCCGACGGAACGGAGATCGGCGAACTCCCGACAGACAACCCGAACCGGGGTGCGTACGTAACCAACGCGGAGAACCCCGATCTCGGTAACTCGGTCGTCGGTGGCGACGTCGCCGAACTGACGGGCGGCTACTGCGTCCGCGTGACCGGCGCCGACGGTACCGTCGACGAACCGATCGAGTACGCGCTGACGATACGGACGGTCGAACTCGACCGGTTCGACCCGAACGAGGGCCGGGAGAGCGCCACTCCGATCGAATCGGGCGAGACCGTCGAGGGCGTCATCGCCGGCTACGACCACGACTGGTTCGCGATCGAGGCGAGTGCGGGCGACGAGTTCACGATCGACTACGAGGTCGTCCGGGAGGTCAACCTGTTCGATCAGGCGCTCGTCCTGTACACGCCAGACGACGAGACCGTCGAGATCGACGGCTCGCAGGCGACGGTGGCGGCACGGACGAGCGGCACCTACCTCCTCCACGTCGGCCCTGACGATCAGACGACGGCCGCCGACTTTCTCTCGAAGGAGACCTATCGGCTGACGATCAACGTCGCGGAGGACGGGTCCGGGGACGACGAAGACGGGGCGGAGACCGTCGATGGAGGTTCCGCGTCGTCCGAGACCGCGCAAACGACGACCGAAGGCTGCGGGATCGACGACTGATCGCTCTCGGCGTTCGACGTCGACGTGCAGTACGGCTGGGTCGGGACGTTCACGCCGATCGGAACACGACCGACGGCTCATCGTCCTCCACGACCTGGCCGTGTCTCCTGTTCGAGCGTCGTCGCGGCACTCGAGAACTCCTCGTCGATCTCGGCGTTGCGAGCGCAGCCGGCGGGGCCGTCCTCGTCGGTAAGCGATCGGTCGAGTTCGAGCCTCCGTGAGCGTCGAACGGATCGGTCGACGATCGTAACCCGCCGCCCGCCCCGGACGATGCGACGCGTGGTACCGTTACGAGGGTCGTCGACGAGGCGTCGGTGACGCGACCGTCCGTATGAGCGGGACGTCCGCTGGGACGATCACTCGCCGCGAAACTTCGGTTGACGCCCCTCGAGGCGTGCGTCGAACCCCTCGCGATAGTCGTGGGTGTCGTCCAGCTGGCGGGCGAGGCTTCGCTCGTAGCGCAGCCCCGTCTCCAGGGGCGTCTCGAGCGCTGCGTCGAGCGCGCGCTTACCCTGACGGAGCGCGAGGGGGGCGTTCTCGCAGAGGCGGTCGGCAAACGCCCTCGCCCGGTCGTCGACCTCGTCGGGTTCACACACCTCGTGGACGAGGCCGATCCGCTCCGCCTCCTCGGGATCGATCGGCTCGCCGGTGAGCACGATCTCCTTTGCCCTCGAGAGCCCGACCAGCCGGGGGAGCCGCTGGGTGCCGCCGCCGTGAGGAAAGGTGCCGAGTCCGACCTCGAACAGGCCGTAGGTCGCGTCCCGTCCGATGACCCGGAGGTCACAGGGAAGGGTCAGCTCGAACGCGCCCGCGGGCGCGGCCCGCTTGATCCCGGCGACGACCGGCTGACGGGTCGTCTCGATCGCGGAGAGCAACTCGGGGAATACCTCCATCGTCGGATCCACGGCGGCGCTCGACCCCGATCGGTCCCGCATCATCTCGAGGTCCATCCCCGCACAGAACACGGACCCCTTCCCGAGTAGCGCGACGGCCCACACGTCCTCATCGGCGTCGATCCGTTCGAACGCCTCCGTCAGGTCACGCATGAGCTCGACCGTCATCGCGTTTCGCTTCTCGGGTCGCGAGAGGTAGACGTCCGCCCGGCGGTCCTCCCGATCGATCCCAACCAGCCCCGTGCCGACTCGTTCCATACGGGGGCGATCCGCGTGAGGGAACATAACTCCGGGTGACGAGGTCTTCGCCGACCGAGCGGCGGGTCGGCCGCCAGGGCCGCCGTCGCCCGGGCGCCACGGGAGCGCGTCGCGTCGGGACCGGCCGAGCGAAGTGCCGCGTCGAAGCGGGCTCAGGACGCGTCCAAGAACCCGGATCGGGACGAGAGCATCGACTCATCGAGGGAGAGGCGCTCGAGGCCGGCCTCCCGGGCGTGGTCGACGACCTCGCGGTACTCCTCCTCGGTGCTCCCGCGATCGATCTCGTCGTAGAACTCCTCGCTCCTGGCCCTGGAGTAGGGTTGGTACTGCGCTATGACGTCCACGAACGTGTCCTCGGAGAGCCCCGCGACGTACTCCATCACGCCGTTCGCGCTCTCGACGTGGTTCGGCATGACGAGATGACGAACGAGCAATCCACCGGTAGCCAGGCCGCGGTCATCCATCCGGAGATCGCCGACCTGTCGGTGCATCTCTCGGAGCGAGTCCGTGACGTTCTCCCAGTACTCCGGCGCCTTCGAGTACGTGGCCGCGGCCGCGTCGTCGGGCCACTTGACGTCGGGCATGTAAATGTCGGCGATGCCATCTAGGCGTTCGAGGATCTCCACCCGTTCGTAGCTCCCCACAGTTCGCGAGGAAGATCGTCCCGCTTCCGTTCCACCCTGACGCCGAACCTGGGGACGGCTCCTCGGTCGGTCGTGGAGGAGGCCGAGTCCCCGTCGCCGGAGCCCGTTCGATCGTCGTGACGGTCCGAACCGATCAGTCCTGCCGGCGGGCATCGGGCGAGAGCGGCGTCGAGAGCCACTCGTAGGCGAGCTGCTTCGCGGCCTCCTCCGTTCGAACGCCATCGTGGTCGGTCGCCATTTCGACGTTCTCCGCCCCCTCGAGCGTCGGGCTCTCCGGGCGGACGAGGAAGAACTCGTCGGCGCTGCCCCGCAGCGTGTGGTAGTCGATCTCCTCGTCGTGGGGCGTCTCATCGGGCGTGTTGAGCTCGTAGAGCGGCTCGCCGGGCGTGTCCGCACAGTCGTGGGAGATGAACTGACAGACGCGGGTGTTGTCCGGCCCCTCCTCGCAACCCGGACCGCAGGTCCAGGTGCCGTCGTTCGCGCCCGCGAGGCCGACGAGCGTCTCGACGCGGTCGTACCGGTCAGGGTAGTCGTCGAGTCCGTCCATCCAGTAGCGCAGGCCCGTCACGCCGAGGCTGTGGCCAAGGACCTGTACCTTGTTGACGCCGGTGTACTCGAGAATCTGCGTCACGAAGTCCTCGAGCTGGTTTCGCATCTCGTCGTGGGTGCTTCCTTCGCGGCCGAAGGTGATGGCCCACAGCGCGTCGCCTCCGAACCCCCGTTCCATGAAGTACTCCGCGTGGTCGAGGAAGTCACACGCGTCGCGGGTGTTGCCGTGGGCGAGGACGACGGGGTAGTGATCGAGCCCCGATTCGGTGTCGAGAAACTCGTGGCCGCCCCAGCCGCCGTAGCCCTCAGTCTCGAACGGGAGACGGGAGTCGTCGGTTCGCTCCCACTCGCAGGGATCGCCCGTCGCGAGCTGTAGGCCCGCGAGCTCGTCGTCGCCCTCCTCCTCGGGGTCGGCGCCCGTGACGCCCGTTCCGGCGACCCCCGCCGTACCGGCCGCGGTCGCGGCCCCGATGGCCTCGAGTACGCGCCGACGGCTCGGCCGCCGTCCGTCCCGGTCGTCCGCGTCGGCCGTCCGATCGCGTTCCATGGGCCCGGTTCACGGTTCCCGGGCGGTAAAAGAATCGACTGTACGGGCCGGGTCCTCAAGTGAGGTCTACTGTTCGGGCACCACCGCGGTGCTCGAGAGCTCCTCGTCGATCTCGGCGTCGCCCATCTTCTCGACCAGCGCGTCGAGCACCTCCTTGCGCATCCCCTTGACGAACTTGATCGACCCGACGACGAGGTGACCGCCGCCCGAGACGCCGCCACCGTCGATCTCCTCGACGAGCTCGCTCACCATCGTCGGGATGTCCAGACGGACGCCGTCGCTTCGAAGGACGGCGAAGTCGGGGCCGTAGCCGATCGTGATGACGGGGTCGCCCGTCTCCTCGACGACCCGGTCGTGGATCGCACCGGTCGTGTTACCCGGCGCGGGGAAGGTGAAGCGGTGGGCGTGGTTCTCGACGTCGATCCGACAGAGGTGGGCGCCGTTCTCCAGTCGATCCCGTTCGACGTGGGGCATCGCGGCCTCGAGCTGTTCGTCGATGTCACGGCGCGCGCGCTCGGCGAGGAACTCGCCGCGCGCGGGGTGGCGCTCCTCGTCGCCCGCGACGTTGAGCACGTCGGCGATGACCCGCCGGCCGGCGCTGTACTTCAGCCAGTGGGCGGCGTAGTCGAGCGCCTCGCTGATCTCGCGGAGGTCGTTCTCGTCGTACCCCTCCTGCCGAGCCAGTTCGAGGTAGTCGTCCATCGCGTCGGCCTTCGAGCGGTCCGCGATGCCAGCGACCGCGGGAACGTGACGCAGTTCCTCGGTCACGGTCGGGTCGATCATCCGCGCGAGCTCCACACAGAGCATGCCCGTCGTGATCCGGTAGTCCTCGCCGTGGAGGTAGGGATTGACGTGGGCATCGAGCAACGGCTCGACCGCCTCGGGGTCGGGGTGGTGGTGGTCGACCGTCGCGATCGGGATGTCGTAGTGGGCGAGCGTCTCGTAGGCGGGGACGTCCTCCTCCGTCGAGCCGTTGTCGAGCATCAACAGGAGCGGCAGCTTCTGGCCGTGGCGCGCCCGGTCGCCGAGCGCGTAGTTGAGGTCGCGGGTGGCGTCCTCCATCTCGTAGAACGGCGCCTTGCTCGGGAGGCGCTTGAGCAGGTGTTGCGAGTTCTCGGAGTCCTCGTGAGTCTGATCGATGAACCGTTCGATCGCGAGTTCGACCGGCACGCTCGCGCACATCCCGTCGCCATCGGCGTGGTGGCGCATCCGGATTGGGCGTCCCTCGATCACCGTACGACGGATCAGCCGAGCGACCTCCTCCAGCCCCTCGAACATCGGCTCCATCGCGGGCCACTCGATCAGCGGCTCGATCTCGTGGGGCTCGGCGCACTCCTCGATCGCGGCCTCCAGCCGCTCACGTACGTCCGACGCGGCCTCGCCCTCGAGCCGTTCGAGGCTCCCGACCTCGACTTGGCGCGCGCCCTCGCGAAGCTCGACGGCCCCCGAGACGCGGACGACGTCGCCGACCTCGATTCCGGGGTAGGCGCGCACGCCCGCCTCCTCGAACGCCGTACAGGGAACGACGCCGGCCTCGTCGCTCAGCTGGAACACCGTCGGGCCGCCGGTCTGTTTGATCTGGACGACCTCTCCCTCGAGGTGGACCTCATCGTTCTCGACCAGGTCCTCGCTCCGGGTGACCTCGTAGCGGTGCTCGACGGTCTCGACCGTCGCCTCTTCGGGGTCGACGTCGGCCGGCGAGAACGACAGATCGCCGTTCTCGCGGATCTGATCGAGCGTCACCACGAGCCGGTCGCCGACCGCGTAGTCCGTCGAGAGCGTCGACTCGTGGACGAGCCCCGAGACGTGCTCCGAGAGGTCGACGAACACGCCGTACTCGACGACGCCGTTGACCGTGGCGAGATAGCGTGCGTCCTCGTCGACCTCCTCGACCGTACACTCGGACTGTAGCTCGTAGACGACGCGATCGTCGCCGTCCGAGCCGGAGTTGGCTGTCATTGCCCCCCATTTGGGTGGGGGCCGTTTAACCGTTATCAAGCGAGTCAGGGGTTCCGCAACGTTTAGCATCCGGAGGCGGCGATGGTGAGTATGGGACTGTTCGGGTCGCTGTTCCGAGCCGACGAGGTCATCGGTATCGCGGCCGACACCCTCACGTTCGCCCTGGAGGCCTCCGCCGAGACGCATCCCGACGAGTACATGGGGATGCTCCGGGGTGAGAAGGCCCGAACGCTCGGACTCGATCGTGACGGCACCGTCGTCACCGACGTGCTCGTGATCCCCGGAACCGAGTCGAACCCCGTGAGCGCGACCGTGCGGACGAACATGATCCCGAACGATCTCACGGGGGTGGGCTCGATCCACTCCCACCCCAACGGCGTACTGGAGCCAAGCGACGCCGACCTGCAGACGTTCGGCCGCGGATCGGTCCACGTGATCCTCGGCGCGCCCTACGAACGGGACTGTTGGCGGGCGTTCGACCGCCGGGGCGAGCCCCGCGAGCTCGAGGTGCTCGACGTCTCGCTCCCCGAGGAGTCCTTCTTCGACTTCGACCAGCAGGACATCGACCGCGAACTCAAGGACGAGGGGCGGCCGCGATGGTGAGGGCGCTCGCCCAGGGTACGTTCGACCTGTTGCATCCGGGCCACGTTCACTACCTCGAGGAGGCCGCCGACATGGGCGACGAGCTCTACGTCATCGTCGCTCGCCGCTCGAACGTCACCCACAAACGGCCGCCGCTGCTCGACGGTCGTCAGCGCCGGGACGTGGTCGCCGCCCTCGAGGTCGTCGATCGCGCCCTGCTGGGCCACGAGGAGGACATCTTCGTCCCCATCGAGCGGATCGAACCCGACGTGATCGTGCTCGGCCACGACCAGCACCACGACGACGAGGGGATCGAGCGCGCGCTCGCCGAACGCGGGATCACCTGCGAGGTCAGACGCGCCTCCCCGCGGGAGCCGGACTACGACGACGAGCTGCTCTCGACCGGCCGGATCATCGAGCGGGTCTGCGAGCGGCGGTGTTAGATGTGGTTGTATCCGTCCTCGCCGTAATCCCTTCTCAAACCGATCGTAGCCGCCGGCTCGACTGAAGCCTGCCGTCGTTTCGTCGTAGTGACGGGATATCATACTCTCGTCGACGTTTCACGGTCCCTCACCGATTGGTCGTCTCCGTCGTCACCTCCAAACGTACATAATTATAAGTAATATAACTTCGTCTATAGGTTCATACCTTGAGCGGTGCGGCGGTGAGAGCGCCGACAGGGTACAATCCCGGGGAGGACGAGACAATGCCAACGTACATCACGCTCACGAAGTGGACATCAGAGGGGATAGGGAACGTGGACGAGAGTCCGGAGCGGCTTGAACAGGCTAAGCAGGTGTCGGAGAAGTTCGGCGGTGAGTTCAGGGACTTCTACCTCACGTTCGGCCAATACGACCTCGTTTACATCGCCGAGATGCCCGATGACGAGGCGGCGGCCCAGGCCGTCCTCACCATCGGCCGCGGCGGTGCCGTGGAGACGGAGACGTTCAGGGCCTTCACGGAAGATGAGTACCGCGAGGTCATCGGCGGTCTGTCGGAGTAGCCAGACCTCCCACCTTCGGTTCTCGAACGGCGATCGCATCGTTCCGCCACCGGTACGGCTCGCGTTGACGTTCGCGTCCCGCTTACGACACCTCGCCTGACTCCTGGCGTCCGAACTGTCTCGGTTGATGTGATCTGTTAACAAGGCTTATGATGGATAGGTGCATACGGCCACGACGTACACCCCGACATGTCCACCCACCCCCGATCGGACCGTCCGACCACGCTCTCGCTCCCGCCGGAAGAGCTCTGGACGCTCCATCACGTGCTCCTCCACCGAATCGAGCAGGAAGGGACCGCAAGCGACACGACCGGAATCGAGCCGCCACCCCTCGAGGTCTTTCAGGCGTTCGACGCGCTCGACGGGGGCGAGAGCCGGTTCACCGCCGCCCAACTCGAGGCGATTCGGGACGTCCTCGCCACCCACCATCCCTCGAACGACTGTTGGGAGACCGAACGGCCCCGAGTCGAGCGACTCCTCCAGCGCGTCTCGACGGTCCTCGAGACGATCTCCCCCGAGCCGGCCCCCTGAGAACCCCCGTCTCTCCCGACGGATCACGGGCGACGGGCCGTCGCCGTTGCGCCGCTATCCTCCGAGCGCCTCCCCGTCGAACCGGCAGGGCGACGGTGGTAGCTTGAAGTACGTGGACGATCAGTCATCTAGTATGTTCCGTGCAATCCTCCCGGACGGAGAACTCGACTGCGAGCGCTACGAGGAGACCGACTTCGGCGTCGAACTCTACACGGACGACGACGAGATGATCGCGTTCGTCCCGTACGGGAACCTCATCGCGGTCATCAACGAGGAGGTCGAGACCAACAGGGACCGCTCGATCATCTAGCGGTCGGCGGTACGCAGATACTCCTCCAGCAGCGCCGGGAAGTCACGTCCCTTCAGGTAGCGAAGCCCGAAGTCCTCGGCCCAGCCGACGATGCCGGTGTCCTCGGTGACGACGCCCGCTTCGAGCTCGCGTGCGAGGATCAGCAGGTCGAAGTCCTCCCGCGAGTCGAGCACTCCCTGTCTGAGCGTCCGGCGGTACTCCTCGCGCAGGTCGCTGATCACCTGGTCCACCTCGGTCACGTGATCGCGGTCCTCGACCGGCTCGGATCGGGACTCCTCGGCCTTGCGGACGGCCTTCTCCGAGACGCGTAGCCCGCGATCGACGCGGTCGCTCATCTCGTCGATGAAGCCGTAGACGATCTCCGCGGGGATCATCAGCTCGAAGCGCGCGGGGTTCTTCTTGATCACCCACGTGTTGAGCTTCGAGAACACCTCCTCGTCGACGTCGCGTCCCTCGAGCATCGTCGTGAGCTCCGTGTGGATCGACGGCGGCATGTAACAGGAGATGTTGAGCTCGAGCTTCGCCGCCGCGACCAGATCGAGCAGTCGGTGGAGCGTCTCGTCCAGCTCCTCGTCCTCGCGGCGGATCTCGTTGGTGAGAAACGCCGACGTGTCGAGGACGAACCGCTGTTTGAGCGGGTGATCGGGCATACCCGTGGTATTCGGGCCGATCCACAAATAGCTACCACCGCGAACCCGATCGAGAGGGCCGCCGCGACGGCGCCGCAGGTTTTTGGCGTCCGCGTGCTAATTGATCCCATGGGAGAGCACGAACTCCTCGGCGTCTCCCGGGAGACGTTCGAGGAGCTCCGCGATGAGTTCACCGAGCGCCGCTACGACGGCCTCGAGTACCGCCACCTCCCTGACGGTCGACGGGGGCTCGAGCGGGGGACGGTCCTGATCGCCGACACCGCCGTGCGGGGCTTTCCGAAGGTGCCCCGGACGCTCGTGATCGATCCCGGCGTCCCCGAACGGTTCGACGGTCGGATCGCCGTCGAGGAGAAGTTGAACGGCTACAACGTCCGGATCGCCCGGATCGAGGGTCGGACGCTCGCGTTCACGCGAAGCGGGATCGTCTGTCCGTACACGTCGTGGTTGGCCGACGGGCTGGGGCTCGAGGGGTTCTTCGAGGATCACCCCGAGCGGATGCTCTGCATGGAGGCGATCGGCCCCGAGAACCCCTACACCGCCCACGACTACCCCGGGGTGAACTCGATCGCGCTCCGGGCGTTCGACGTCCGCCACCGGGAGACCGGCGAGCCGCTGTCGGTCCGCGAGCGCCGCGAGCTCTGTGAGGAGTACGGGATCGGCCAGACGCCGTTGTTCGGAACCTACGAGCAAAGGGAGGCCGTCCGCGAGCTCCCGGCGATCGTCGAGGCGCTCGACGAGGAGGGCCGTGAGGGGGTGGTGATGAAGTCGCTCGACGGCTCCGAACAGCTCAAGTACACGACCTCGGCGACCCATCGGAGCGACCTCGCGTTCGCCTTCTCGCTGCCGTTCGACTACGGCCGCGAGTTCCTCTTCCGGCGGCTGATCCGCGAGGCGTTCCAGTCCGTCGAGTTCGAGGAAGGGGCCACGACCCGCGAGGAGCGCGCCCGGGCGCTCGGTGAGGCGATCCTGCTCCCGATGGCCGACGCCGTCGAGACCGTCGAATCCGGCGGGCGGGTCGGCGAGCGTCACACGGTTCGTGGCGATAGCGGCGTCCTCGACGCGCTGCTCGACCACCTCCGCGATCAGGGGCTGACGGTCGAGATCGAGGAGGACCGCCGCGAGGACGGCGAGCGGGTCGTCACCTTTCTCAAGCGGACCCAGTCGACGAACGATAAGATCCGCACGTATCTCGACGGAACGATCGTTCGCGAGTAGGCCTACAGCGAGAGCCCGCGGATCTCGACGCCGTCGCCCTCCTCGACGCGGCCGATCACCCGGCCGTCCGTCTCGTCGGCCAACGACTCGGCGGCGTCCTCGGGAAGCGCGGCGACGAAGCCCGTCCCCATGTTGAACGTTCGGTGCATCTCCGCCTCGGAGACGTTGCCCCGCTCCTGAACGTACTCGAAGACTGGCTGGGCCGGAAAGGGGTCGTCGACGACGTAGCGGTGTTCGCCGAGCCGTTCGAGGTTGGTCCACCCGCCGCCGGTGACGTGGGCGGCCCCGCGAACCCCGTGGGAACGCATCGGTTCGAGCAGGTCGGCGTAGATCCGGGTCGGCTCCAGGAGGATCTCGCCGACGCTTCGGTCGTCGTCGGAGCCGGGGAACGGGTCGTCGTACCCGCCCTCGCGGGTCGCGGCCTTCCTGGCGAGCGTCAGCCCGTTCGAGTGGATTCCGCTCGATGCCCAGCCCACGAGCGCGTCGCCGGGCTCGGCTCGCCCCTCGAAGACCGCGTCCTTCGGGGCTAGCCCCGCACACGTACCCGCCAGGTCGAGCCCCGAGATCACCTCGGGCATCACCGCCGTCTCGCCGCCGACGAGTTCGACGCCGGCCGCCGAGGCGCCCGCGGAGAGTCCCTCACCGATCTGCTCGGCGTCCGTCTCGTCGGGCGCCTCGACCGCGAGGTAGTCGACGAACGCGACCGGTCCGATCCCCGCCGCGACGAGGTCGTTCGCGTTCATCGCGATGCAGTCGATGCCGATCGTCGAGTAATCCTCTAGAGCCTCCGCGACCAGTAGTTTGGTGCCGACGCCGTCGGTCGCCAGCGCGAGATACCGATCGCCGATGTCGAGCAACCCCGCGTAGTCGCCCGCCGACTCCCCGACGGCCGAGACCAGCGCCGCGGTCGCCGCCTCGCTGTCGGCGATGTCGACCCCTGCGTCCGAATACGTGAGTTCGTCTCCGTCCTCGGTCATGGCCGAGTGCGCGCGCGGTGCGGGCAAAAGCCCACCGTTTCGGCCGTCCGACAGGCGTTTCGGTCCCCGATCCCTACTCGCCACTATGGGACGCCGCACGCTCGCCGTCCTGATCGGGCTGTTCGTGCTGGCGGGCTATCTCGTCGCCGCCTCCCTGGGCTATCTGCTGCTCGCCACGATCGTCGCCGGCCGGCCCGATCCGGCCGTGCTGGTCACGGCGTTGGTCCTCGGAACCGTCCTTTCGGGTTATTTCAGTTACCGCTTCGGCACCGTCGGACTGCTGCGGAGCCTCGACGCCCGGGCGCTCCCGCGCGGGCGGGCCCCGGGGATCCACCGCCGCGTCGATCGGCTCGTCGAGCGCATGGACCTCGATCGGCCCGACCTGCTCGTGGCGTCGCTCGGCGCGCCGAACGCCCTCGCACTGGGTAGCTCCCGACGCGGTGCGCTCGTCCTCGACGTCTGGCTCTTTCAGCTGCTCGACGGCAACGAACTGACCGGGATCCTCGCTCACGAACTTGCCCACCTCGAGAACGACGACGGTCTCGTCAGGGCGATGGTCTACGCCACGGTACAGACCCTCGTGGGCGTCGCGCTGGTCGTCGCAGCCCCGGTCGCGCTCGCGCTGACCGGCATCGGCCGCGGGCTCGTCTGGATCACCGGCCGGCCCGACAACCTCGCGCTGCGGATTCGTGCGGCGATCGGCGCGGTGGTCGGCCTCGGGGTGTTCCTGGTGACGGCGTTCGCCCGCTCTCGCTCGCGTCGTCGTGAGTTCGCGGCCGACGACCGTGCGGCCGAGGTGACCGGCGACCCGCTCGCGCTCGCGCGGGCGTTGCGAAAGATCGAGCGCGCGTCGATGCCCCGAATCGGTCCGTTCCGGATTCCCGTCGAGCGCGACGAACACCCCCTCGAACGCATCCTCTCGACCCACCCGCCGACCGACGAGCGCGTCGAGCGACTGGCCGAGCGGGCGAAGGGTCGGCGGGTGCCGGTCGAGCGAGGAGACGACCGACGATCGCCGGCTCCCGCCCGAAACCGTTGACGGCGTTCGTCCGTTCGCCGAAAGACGGGAGGCGCGAACGGTCCGCCGAGCGCGAGGCTGGCGCGGACTCGGCCCTCGTGGCTGATTCGCGCCGAAAGGACTTTGATGTGTCATATGGTAACACTACATATGGTGGCGAAATGCACGCTCTGTCGACGTGCGATCCCGGAGCGATCGCTACGCCACTGGTGTGAGTGTGGGTGGTGTATGGATCCCAACTGTAAGCGGAACCACGAGTCGTTCTGTCCGGCCCACGGTAGCGACCGCTGGATCGGGACGTTCGAGTTCTGATCCGGCGGCCGCCGCTTCTCGTCCGGCTCCCACTACGCCTGTAGAGTCGTGAGCACCTCTCGTCCATCGTACGGGGATTCCCGCTCAGAACAGGAACACGGAGGCCGCTCCGAGCGCGAGCGCGACGCTGACGCCGAACGCCGCGAGGAAGACCGGTAGGCTCCAGGAGAGCACCGTCTTCCCGTCGAGGGGGCCGAACGGGATCATGTTGAACGCCGCGAGCAGCAGGTTGATACCGACGCCGTAGAGCCCCAATCGGGCGAGAAAGCCGCCGCCGAGCAGCAGCGGCACGAACGCGACGGCGAGAACGAGGTTCGTGACGGGTCCGGCGAGCGCGATCAGCCCGTTCTCGCGTTTCGTGATCCGCCCGCGGTGGTGGACCGCGCCGGGCGCGGCGAAGATGAAACCCGCCATCGCGCTGACGATCGCGATGAAGAGCATGCCGTAGTCGGCCTTGAACGCCGCGCGCTGGCCGAAGCGGACGGCGACGACCTTGTGTGCGATCTCGTGGAGCAGGAAGCCGACGCCGGCGGTGAGCATGCTGATGAAGAGTAGCGGAAGGAACGCGCCTCGGGCAACGCCCTCGGCGCCGCCCGCGAAGAACAGCGCGAAGGCGACGCCGAGGGCGAGCCACGCGAGCAGGAGGTCGCGGAGCTCTCCGCCGCTGAAGCGGATCGAGCCGACGGTGACGACGCTCATCAGACCAGCCCCCAGATGAGCTCGGCGCTGTTGCGTGCGCCCGCGAGCATTCGATCCGCGACGGCACCGACGCCACCGATGTCCGCAGCGAGCCACGGCAGCACGACGACCGGGAACAGCAGCGTCGCGATGATGCTGCCGACGTTCGTCGCCGCGACCACCGCGATCAGCCGGAAGAGGGGTACCTCGAGCATCCGCCCGAACAGCTCCGTGATCGGGCTCTCCTCGTCGGCGATGATCTCGTTGAGCCGGCCGATGTCGGCGACGTTCACCGAGATGTGACGCAGCTCGACGTAGCCCGCGAACCAGCCCGGCGCGAGCAGCGGGTTGACGCTGGTCATCCAGGCGATCGCCCCGCCGACGCCCGCGCTCGACCAGTGGGCGCCTGCGACCTTCGCCAACGTGAACGCGAAGACCCCGTTGAAGAGGAACCACGCCGCGAACAACCGGAGGAGAAAGCCGTCACGAACTCCGGCCATCGCGAGCAGGAAGAAGAAGGCGAGAAAGCCGAAGGCGATCAGATAGCCGATCAGTTTGTACCACGAGAAGCGTCCTTCTCGGGCGGTGCCGACGAGCGACTCCATCGGGGGGAGCCGCTCGGGCTCCTCGAGGTAGCGTTCGATCCCCTCGCGGTGGCCCGCGCCGACGACCGCGAGCACGTCGTGGCCGCGCTCGCGAAGCGCGAGGAGTTCGTGAGCGATGTAGGCGTCGCGCTCATCGATCAGCGCCTCCGCGCCGCCCGGGGAGAAGCGGCGGAACTCGGCCATCATCGCGGTGACGACGTCGGCGTCCGTGAGCTCCTCCACGTCGAGGGGTTCCTCGTCCGTGCCCCCGATGCCGAAGACGCCGAGGAAGAGCCCGCCGACCAGCTTCAGCTTCTCGAGCAGCGTCATCCGCGCCCAGAAGCGCTGCATCGTCGTCTGGATCTCGCGGTCGACGAGCGCGACGCCCAGCCCGAGCGATTCGGCGGTCTCGACGGCCGCGCGCATGTCCGCGCCGGGTTCGATGTCGAAGCGCTCGCCCAGGCGCGTCTGGACGTACGAGAGCATCCAGTAGGCGAGGAACTGGAAGACGGTGTTGCCACGCAACAGATCCCCGGCGTCGAGGTCATCGGGAAGCTCGCCCTTCAGCTGTCGGTAGCGTCCCTCGTCGAGTTCGACCGCGACGACGTCCGGACGATCGGTCTCGATGGCCTCCTCGACCTCGGTGACGCTGTCGGCGGAGACGTGGGCGGTCCCCAGGAGCCGAACCGAGCCCTCCCGCTCGCGCTGCATCGACGCCGGACGGTCACTCATCACCGGCCTTTGTTCGCCACGTGGTTTAGCCGTGTCGAAGCGATCGACTGTCCGTCCAACCGGAGAGAAACGCACGTTCATGTGGGTCCGGGAGAACGTACCGACCGAGCCATGGTCTCACCAGGGGAGCTGCGATTGGTTGACAGTTTGACGGAGGACGGCACGGAGTTCGAGCCCGAGATAGCCGA
The DNA here is from genome assembly GCF_037081715.1 of Halalkalicoccus sp. CG83. NCBI lineage: Archaea > Methanobacteriati > Methanobacteriota > Halobacteria > Halobacteriales > Halalkalicoccaceae > Halalkalicoccus > Halalkalicoccus ordinarius. Next base: position 2,195,803 of record NZ_JAZDDH010000001.1, on the reverse strand, counting down.
GAGCGGCGCGGTCAGTTATCCCGAGGCGGCGCGGCTCCTCGACGACGCCGACGGCGATCCGGCCGACGTCCTCGAGCGGTTCGCCGCCCGCGGCGTACTGGCCAACGAGTTCGTCTCGAAGGTGTACGTCTGTCCGGAGTGTTCCGCGGAGGGGATGCAGTACACCACCGTCTGTCCGGCATGCGAGGCCGCACACGCCGTCGAGAGGACGGTCGTCGAGCACGTCTGCGGCTACGTGGGCACCGAGCAGGAGTTCGAGGCGGACGGCCGCAGCCGCTGTCCGAACTGCGAGGAGCGCCTCCAGCCGGAGAACGTGACCGAGGCGGACCGTTACGTCTGCGAGGAGTGTACGGAGGTGTTCGATACGCCCGACCACCGGCTCTGGTGTCGGGACTGTCTCTACATGTTCCCGCCCGACGAGACGATCGAACGGGTGCTGTATCGGTACGCTCTCACGGCCGACGGCGAGCGCTGGCTCGACCGACAGCGGACCGCCCGGGAGACGATCGCGGAGAGCCTCGAGGAGCGGAGCTTCGAGACCGAAATCGATGCGACCGTCGACGACGGGACCGGCAATCCGGTTCCGGTCCACGTCCTCGCGGAGGACGACCTGATGGGCGATCGGCGTCTGGTGGCGATCCACGAGACGCCGAGCACCGAGCGCATCGATTCGTTCTGCGCGTTCGCGGAGTCCGTCGACGCGCATCCGATCGTCGTCACGACCTCGGGTACCGTCGAGGAGGGCGTCGCGGCGCGCGCGGAGACCTCGGAGGTGACGCTGCTCTCCTTCCGCGAGGGCGGCACGCTCGAGGCGGACTACGACGTCGTCGAGAACGTACCGGATCAGCGGGGGTTCTTCCGACGAATCACCGCCGCCGTCGACGTCCCCGCCTGGAAGGGCCAGTAGGTCAGTCGCCGTTCTCGCCGGCGAGCGCCTCCTCGCGCAGGCGTTCCGCCTCCTCGCTCTCGACCGTCAACTCGGGAACCGTCGTCGGCGTGCGGTCCTCGTCGATCGCAACGTAGACGAAGTACGACTCGGTGGTCTGTTCGTGCTCGCCGGTCCGGAGGTCCTCGCGGAACGTCTGGAGCCGGACGCGGACGCTCGTCTCGCCGGCCTCGTAGACGTACGCTCGGATCAGCGCGACGTCCCCGACCTGGATCGGCCGCTCGAAGTTCACCTGGTTGATCCGGGCGGTGACGCAGGTCTCGCCGGCGAACCGCATGGCCGACATGGCGCCCACCTCGTCCATCCAGTGGAGCACGTTCCCACCGTGGGCGGTGTCGAGGCTGTTTGCGTGGTTCGGCTGGACCATCTCGCGGTTCTCGATGCGGGTCTTCAGCAGCTCCATGCCCACGATTCGCGGCTGGGGGAGAGAAAGCTGGCGGATCCGGTCGCCGCCACGGTCGCCAGTCCACGTCATCGTCCCCGTGGACCGCGCGAGCGCTCACGACCGATCGGGAGCGAACCCTTATCGGCCGAGCGGTGCTACCGGAGGACATGAGCCTGAACGTGGAGATGCCCGAACCGCCCGAACTGCGCGAGATCGATCCCGCGGAGTACGACGACGCCGAGGTGGTGGGCGACACCGACTACCGGCGCGACGAGCTCGAGGGGTTTCTCCGCGACGGCGCCTGGGATCAGGCGTGGGACGAGTGGGCAGCACACACCGACGTCGACGAGGAGGAGTTCGCGATCGTCCGGGACCTCGAGCTGATCCGGCGTTTCGACTTCTTCTGGGACGCGTTCGCCGAGCGCGTGGGCTATCACGCCCCCGGGCTTCCGGAGGACTGGAAGGAGCGGGACCTCCACCCCGAACTCGACAGCTGGAGCACCGTCTCCTCGATCAACGCCGGAATGACCGAACTCGGCCAGATCGTCTGCGACGTCCTGAAGGACGAGTACATCGACTGGGAGTCCGACTACGAACCGCCCGACGATCTCCCGGACTTCTCGTAGTGCTCGCGGCCGATCGGGCGCCGGGGTCCCCGGTTCGGTTCACTCCCGTCCGACCGCGAGGTTACGGACCGTCTCACCGCGGTCGGGACATCGACCGCGGTGGTCGGAGCTGACGGTTCTCGACTGACAGACCGTACGTTCGTAGGACGATTCGGATGGATCGTACGGATCCCGTCCCGTGATAGTCGGCGTTCGGAACGTAATCCTTGTCCCGATACGGAGGGTATGATTTCATAGCATACAGGACTCAGCGAGCGACCAGCAGGAACGTCTCCGGACGTTCGTCCGCCCGCTCGATCGAGAACCCCGCCGTCCGGAGCTGGTCGCGGGCGGTCGCGAGGTCGTAACGCTCGTCGGTCGGCGGGCCGTCCTCGCCGGTCCCGGCGGCCGACCAGTCCGCGACGACGAATCGACCGCCCGACCGGAGGACGCGCCGGACCTCCGCGAGCGCGTCGGGGCTCTGGAACTCGTGATAGGTCATCGTCGTCATCGCAGCGTCGAAGGCGCCGTCCGGAAGCGGGAGGGCGGCGACGTCCGCCGTGACGAGCGTGACGTTCCCCGGCACCCCCTTCTCGCGATAGCGCTCGTGCATCTCCGCCTGGAGGTCGACGGCGTGGATACGCCTCGCGAAGGGCGCGACGTCGTCGGTGTAGAAGCCGGTGCCGCTGCCCAGATCGACGACCTGCTCGTCACCCCGCAGGTCGAGGGTGGAGAGCAGCTCCTCTCGCGAGAGGTAGCGATAGCGCGAGGGCTCCTCGAGACCGGGAGCACGCTCGACCGGATAGGTGTGAAATCCCATGGGACGACTACGCGTGCGGACCGCTTAGCTGGTCCGGACTCGAACGCGGGATAGCGAAGCCGAACTGCTCGGATCGCGGAAGATTGACGCTCGTCGGCGGTCCGTAAGCGGTAGCCATGCCGTCCTCGGTCGAGAAGCGATTGCGGCGGCTCGGACGGCAGATCGACGTCTACCGCCGGCGCGTGGACGGCTGGCCGTGTAACGGTTGGATCTCGGGGGAGGGGGACGCCCTCCGGTATGACGTTTGTGCCTGCGGGACTCGATCGGGAGCCTACGCCCGAGGACTATCTGAAGGCCTCGCCCGTATCCCCCTCCCGACCGCCGCGAGCGACGCTCCGGGACGCGACCGCGACCGCTCGAGACGGCATGCGAACGGGTCGACGAGCGCGGTCACTTCCGATCGGAGGAAATCGTTCGCGGGTGGAGCACTCGGTACCGCCCTCCATCGAGGCTACGGGTTCGAACGGGTCTGCGTCGGCACGACCGGTCGAGGGCGATCCATGCGACGAGGACGTCTACGTCCTCACCGGATGAGACGGCGACCGAGCGCACGCACGATCGCACCCGGCCGGACCCGTGCCGGCGCGATCCCGAGCGCCCGTGAGAGGGCGTCGGGTTCGACGAACGGACCCAGTCGGGCGACGGTGACTCCCTCGAACGTGACGTCGACCGACAGTCCCGAGTCGCGCGCCCGTGTTCCCGCCGTCGCGAACTCCGTCGGTAGCGCGTCGAGCGCTCGCAGCGTCCGCCGCCCCGCGGCGACGGTCGGCACGGCGACCGTCAGATGGTTGTCCACACCGGAGACCGTGATCTCCTCTCCGTCGACGGTAAGCCGGAGGTCCGCCTCGACGGCGAGCGACCGTGACATTCGGTTACTCGTTCTCGCGGGTGGTGATGCGGAGGGTTCCGTCGACCCGCCAGTGGGCGTGGTCGGCGTCGTCGCCGGTCTTGCTCGGCACGTCGACCTCCATCTCCTCGAACTCGTAGGTGATCTCGGCGCCACGGCCGGTCAGTCGATCGTACAGTCCGATCGCGAGGTCGGGCCACGTCTCCGTCTCCTCGATCCGTTCGCTCGCCTCGTCGTTAGTACCCATGATGCGTTCGGGAGTAGGACGGGCGTGACCTCATTGTTAGGTCCTATCCGATCCGTTGATACGAGGGTGGATCTTTTTGCGTGCTCCGGGCGATGATCTCCCATGTACGAACGCCGTGCCATCGACGAGGTCGAGCCCCGGGAGATCGACGGCATCGAGCCGAGGCTGCGGGCGATCGGCTACGAGCTTCGACCGAAGGAGATGCGCCCCGGCGTCTGGGAGTACGAGGAGGGCGAGTCGAACAACCGCCACCGCCACGAGCAACAGGAGGAGCTCTACGTCGTCCTCTCGGGGCACTTCGAGATGGAGGTCGAGGAGGACCGTCTCGACCTCGAGACCGGCGACGTGGTCGTAGTGGAACCCGACGCCTGGCGCCGACTCACCGCTCGTGAGGAGTCCCGAATTCTGGTGATCGGTGCGCCGAACGTCAAGGACGACGGCGTCGTCGAGGACGAACGGTAGCTCTCGAAGACGACGAGTAGTCGATCTTCGAGTTTCGGTAAGGGAATATACCAGATCATCCAGATCTCTTTCCCTGGATTTTTCGCCGTGTCGTCCCCTCTCTCGCCGTTCGAAGTCGCTACGGTTATCTGCATGGGGTCCGTCGTCACGATCATGTTGACACGTACCGAACTCAGAACGCCACGGCAGCGCGGTTGCGAACGCTGCGAGCGACGGGAGGTATGGAACGAGCGAAACGGCAGCTGGCGGATCGACGTCGAGGACGACGACCGAAAGGTCGGCAACCCTCACTGCATCCACGAGTGGGACATCGACGGCACCTTCAGCCCGTTCGAGTGACGCGATGCCGACGGTCTACGTCACCGCTCCCAACGAGGTAGCCCCGTCGCTCGCCCGCATCCTCGTCGAGGAACGCCTCGCCGCCTGCGTCAACCGGGTCCCCTGTCGCTCCACGTACCGCTGGGACGGCGAGGTGATCGACGACGACGAGGAGATCCTGCTCGCGAAGACGACCGACGAGCGCTACCCCGACCTCGTCGAGCGCGTCGAGGCCGAACACCCCTACGACGTCCCCTGTATCGAGCGCTTCGAGGAGGACGACGTCCTCCCGGCGTTCGCCGACTGGATCGAGGAGTCGACCGACGGTTAGCGGTTGAACGTCCGTACACGAGAGACCGCACGACCGGATGGATCGATCCACAGGACGGTTTCCGTGACGGCTCCTATGAGCTACGAACGGATCGCCGAGAGCGCCTCGAGGGCGCCCTCCGAGTAGGAACGTTCGGTGATCTCGTCGGCGCTCGTCCGGGCGAGTTCGTCCGCGTTCGCGACCGCGAACGAGCGTCCGACGACCGCGAACGTCGAAACGTCGTTCTCCGAGTCGCCGATCGCGGCGAACTCCTCGGGGTCCCGATCGAGGACCGTACAGATCGCGCGCAGTCCCTCGCCCTTCGTGATCGCCGGGTCCTTGACGTGGTAGGCGTAGCCGGTGTCGACCACCTCGAGGCCGTAGTCCTCGGCGAGCGCCTCCAGGGGTGCAAGCGGCGACGCGCGGTCGACGGCGACCTCGGTCTCGCGCCAGCGGTTCACGAGGTCGGTCTCCCCCCAGCCGAGGTCGTAGCCGGCCTCGCGGTACTCCTCGCTGACCGCGCGGGCGGCGCGGGCGTCGCCGGTGATCCGCACTTCCTCGTCGACGAGCACGATCCCCCCGTTCTCGGCGATCACCAGCGCGGGAATCCCGACGAACTGACAGAGCGCCACCGGGTAGGGGAACGCCTTGCCGGTCGCGATCACGACCGGCTCGGGCCACTCGCGCAGCTCCTCGAAGAGGCGTGGATCGATCGCGCTCGATCCGTCCCCCCGGGTGATCGTGCCGTCGATGTCGACGACGATCGGCGGAACCATGTCCTCCGGTTCGCCCGCAGACGAATAGGCCCCCCGGTTCCGGGGCCGGTTGGATCAATAGTTATGTATCTCGAATCTGTTGGGACGGGCGATGGCACGAAATACGATCATGGGACTGGTCGGACTGCTCTCGGCCGCCCTGTTGGTGACGGCCGCGATCGGCACCTACCGGCTGTTCTCGTATCTGGCCGCCCTGCTCATTCTCGGAACGATCGCTACAGCGTCGATCGAGACGAACGAGCGTGAATGGTCGCTCGCGCCGTACACCGGCATGATCGCCGGGCTGACGGCGGTGTTCCTGATCGGGCTCACTGGAATCTGGCTGCTCTGGGACCCGAACGCGGCGGAGATCACCTACGACTCCTACGTACTGGGCGTTCCGGTGTCGACGTTCGTCTACTTCCTGTTCCTCTGGCTGCTGCCGCCGGTGGGGGCGATCTACTACTCGCTGATCTTCGATCGGATCGGGAGCGAGGAGATCGTCGACAGCATTCTCGAGGACGCCCGCGAGGCTCAGCAGGGTGCGAACCTGCCGCTGACGCCCGAACGGGTCGAGCGAACCACGGACATGGAGGTGGAGGCCGATGATTGAGACGCTACTTCCCCTCCAGGAGGGGGGGATCCCGGTCGCGGACGACCCGGTCATCCTCGCGTTCGGGTCGATCTACCTGCTGATCGTCGTCCTGATCGGCGTCTGGGGCTACCTCCAGACCAACTCGACCGACGACTTCCTTATCACCGGGAAGAGCGTCGGGACGTGGGTACTAGCAATGACAGCCTTCTCCGTGATCCAGTCGGGCTTCGGCTTCGTCGGTGGGCCCGAGCTCGTCTTCGAGTTCGGCACCACCGCGCTGTGGATCTTCTTCACCGCGCCGCTCGGCTTCCTGATCACGTGGGTCGTGCTCGCGAAACGGATGCGCGTACTCGCGGACATTCGCCACACGCTGACGCTCGCGGACGGCATGTACGTCCGCTACGAGAGCGACTGGGTGCGCGGGCTGACCGGTCTCGCGGTCGCGGTCGGCGTGATCGCGTACCTCGCGACCAACCTCGCGGCGCTGCAGTTCGTCATGCGGGCGATCTTCGGCATCCCCGTCATCTGGGGGCTATTCGGCGGCGCGTTCATTCTGCTGCTCTACAGCGTGCTCGGCGGGATGATCGCCGGCGTCTGGACCGACTTCATCCAGGCGATCACGATGATCATTGGCGCGGTGTTCGTCTTCGCCTACGCGCTGTCGTTCGGCGGCGGCATGGAGGGGATCTCGCGGAACCTCGCGACCGCCGACCCGACCCTGATCTCGCCGTTCGGCGGACTCGGAACCCCGACCGCGGCGATCTTCGTCGCCATCGGTTGGTGGATCCTCTTCTCGATCGGCACGGCCGGCCAGCCCCACCTGATCACGAAGTTCTACATGAGCCGTAACCTGACGATCCTGAAGTGGGGCGCGCCGATCGCCGCGTTCTCCTACGCGATCTCGAGCCTGATCGCCTTCTCCGCGGGGCTCTCGATGCGCGCCCAGGTCGAGGCCGGCGCGATCGAGCAGACCTTCAGCGCGAGCGAGGTCGGACCGGTGTTCGTCCTCGAGTTCACCCCCAGCATCGTCGCCGCACTGATCCTCGCGGCACTGCTCGCGGCGATCATGTCGACGAGCGACTCGTTCCTCAACATCGGCGCGGCGGCGATCTCGCGTGACATCCCGCGGGCGATGGGCAGGCCTATCACGGACGACAAGACGGAGCTGCGGGTCACCCAGGGTGCACTCACCGGCCTCACGCTGCTCTCGACCGGCGTCGTCTACTACTCCGAGACGCTCGTGGGCATCCTCGGGACGATCGGTTGGGGCTTCTTCGCCGCCGCGTTCGTTCCGATCGCCGTCCTCGGGCTGAACTGGAAGGGTGCGACCAAGGAGGGCGCGATCGCCGCCATCGTCGGCGGACTCGTCGTCAACATCCTCTACAGCGCCGTTCCGATGGCCGCCGAGGTCGCGGGCTTCGGCGGGTTCGCGGCGGGCGTCCTCGCGCTCTACCCCTTCAGTGAGGGGTTCCCCGTCGGAACGGTCGCGTTGCTCGTGGCGATGATCCTGTTCATCGGCGTTTCGATCGCCACGCAGGATCGTGCCGGCAACGAACTCCCCGCCGACCTCCACGCTCTCCTCGAACGATGAGCGAGCAGCGACTCGGGCGCCTCACCGAGTGGTTTCGGCGGCGCCCGAGCTCGCTCGAGTTCTGGGAGGTGTTCGTCACGAGCGATCGGCTGCTCTGGTGTTTCGTCGGCGAGACGTTCTCCTCGGCGCTCCTGCGTGCCGACATGGGCGAGCGCGACCGGGCGGCGCTCGGCGACCAGACGCTCGAGGAGGCCGCCGCGTACGATCCGAAGAACTTCTCGGTCCCGCTCTCGACGCTCGAGGGCGTTCGGCTGGTCCGTGGAACGCGCTTTCGGCGCGCGCGAGTCGAGATCGAGTGGGTCGACGAGGACGGCGAGCCAACCTCGATGACGCTCCACAACACGAAGGCCGGCGCCGATCAACGCGAACTGTTCGAACGGCTCGCCGAGGAGCCCGCGCTCGAGGACGTCTCGGTCGGAATCGATCCCCCCTCCTCGATGTTCCGCCGATCCTGAGACGTTCGCCGGTCCGTGCTCAGTGCTCGCCGTCGAACAGCCGCCTGAACACGCGCGTGGGAAACCGGGTCTCGAGCCGGCTCGGCGGCCGACCGATCCCCTCCGAGTTCCGGGTGACTCGGCGGATGATTCCCGCCTCGGAGAGTTCGTAGAGGACCCGCTTCACGGTCGTTGCCGAGAGGTCGACGCTCCCGCCGGCGGCGATCGCGTCGGCCGCGCTTCCCACGGAGTCGCGCTGGTCGTCCTCGAGGTCGATCAGCGCCCGCAGCACCCGCCTTCGGTTCTCCGGAAGCGCGAGCACGCGCCCGAGCGAGACGCAGGGACGGGGGACCGCCGCCATCCCCTCGTCCACGTCGTCCGGGAGGACGCTCCCGTGGCCCGCGAGGAGCGCGGCGTCCGCGGCGCCGAACGTCGCCGCGAGCGCGTCGTGGGCGTCGCCGTCGGCCCACTCGGCGAGTTCGCGAACCTGCTCGTGGGTCAGCGCGTGTCGGGCCAGCCCCGAGGAGACCCGGCCGGTCAGGACGTCGACCAATGCGTGGTGACGGTACGTGGCGAACTCGAGCGTTCGGACGTCGGGCGCGACGTCGTCGGGGTGCTCGCGTCCGATGCAGAGCCACGACAGCGACGGTAGCGGCGAGAACAGCGCCGCAACGTCGGTCGCCTCGTGGGTCTCGGGTTCGCAGACGTGATCGACCGCCACCATTACGCTGCGGTCGTACGCGCGGAGCTCCTCCCGGAGCCGCTCGCGCAACTGGGCGGTGCCGAGTCCCTGTTCGGGCACCGACTCGTCGCTCAGCGCGTCCAACACCGCGTGGTGAAGCCCGAAATCGCTGTTCGCGCCGCGCGCGTCGACGTAGACGAACTCGGCGGGCGAGGCCGTTCCGCCGCGGGTGGTGGTGAAGATCGCGGAGCGGCCCGTCCCGGTCATCTCGGTCAGCTGTGAGAAGAGCGCGGAGACGACCGCCGACTTGCCCGATCCCTTCGGACCGTATACGTAGCCGTTCGAGGGCAGTACCCCCTCGAACGCCGGTTCGACGTGATCGAGCAGGCGTTCGAGCGCCGGCCCGCGGCCGATCGGCTCATCGAGGTGGACGACCGGGTTCAGTGCGTCGTAGTCGTGGACGAGCCGCGGCGCGTGGTCGGTCCGTTGGCGTCTGGCGATGCGTTCTCTGAGGTTCATCGGTCGGAAACGGGGGGACGTTCGGATCGTCACGGGAACCGGACGTCCGGTTCGCCGCATCGTCGAGCGACGCGAATCAGAGACCGAGCGTCGGCACCCACACCGACTGCGGGAGCACGCCCAGGATCGTGAGGATCGCGATGACGAACGTGCTCACCGCGATAGAGGCCGCCGGCGGGTCGAAGTGCGTATCGGAGTGGGCGTAGAAGACGCGCTGGATCACCTCGCCCGCGAGCGCGCCGAAGATCCCGAACGCGGCGCCCACCAGCAGCGGAACGAGGCCGAGCGTCGGCTCGGCGCCGCTCGCGAACACGGCCAATGCGGCAGTGCTCGCCGGCAGCGAGATGTGGTGGGTGACCGGGATCTTCTCGACCCCACAGTTCAGAAACAGCAGGCTGGCCGCGCTGATGCCGAACGCGAGGAAGGCGCTACCGGTCGCGAGCCCGATGTACGCGCCGACCAGTCCGACGACGAGCCCGATCATCAGGACCCCGCTCCAGCGGTACTGGTGTGGGAGCCACGGCTCGACGACGAACCGTCCGAGGGGTTCGGTCGTCCCGCCGTCGGTCGCGTGGTCAGTCATGACGCGCCGTTCCTCGGCCTCGAACGGCTCCATGTTCAACAGCCCCTCCTTCGCGGGGCCGATCAGCGGGTAACCGAAGACGACTCGGTGGGCGACCGCCGAGACCGCGACGGTCATCGCGATCGGGTCCCACGGCATCGCGAGTTCGGCGAAGGCGAAGAAGACCAGGTAGCCGAAGATGCCGAACGCGCCGCCGACGGCGAGCACGTCGGGTTTGGTGCCGTGGGCGTAGAGGATGTTCTTCGCCTCGTGGAAGTCGAAGCCGGTGTCCATGTAGCCCCGCTTCGCGGCGTAGGCCGCCGCGGCCGCGCCGCCCGCGAAGCTCACGTGCGGGCCGAACATCGGCCCGAAGGCGATCAGGCCCGTGATGGCGTCGAACTCGCCGTCGACGTAGGCGGCCGTCTCGCCGGCGATCACCATGAATCCGGTGAAGATGAACGCCGGCAGCGCGCCGAGGGCAGCGCCGAACGCGCCGCCCGCGAAGGCGGCGATGACGTTGACCAGCAGCGTGCTCACGTCGACCATCGATCACTCACCACCGTCGCGGGCCCAGTCCTTCGACCGTTCGACCGCCTCGCCCCAGCGGGCGTAGCGCCTGTCGACGTCTTCGGCGTCACCCTCCGACTCGAACTCCCGATCGATCTGCCAGTTGTCACGAAGCTCGTCGATCGTCTCCCAGTAGCCGACCGCGAGCCCCGCGGCGTACGCCGAGCCGAGCGCGGTCGTCTCGTCCACCTCGGGACGGAGGATCGTCGTGTCGATGATGTTCGCCTGGAGCTGACAGAGGAAGTTGTTCTTCACCGCGCCGCCGTCGACGCGGAGATCGCCGAGCTCGATGCCCGAATCGGCCTCCATCGCCTCCGCGACGTCGCGGGTCTGGAAGGCGATCGACTCCAGGGTCGCCCGGACGACGTGTTCCTTGCGGGTGCCGCGGGTCATGCCGAGGACGGTACCGCGGGCACGCTGGTCCCAGTGGGGCGCGCCCAGCCCCGTGAACGCCGGGACCACGTAGACGCCGTCGGTCGAGTCGACGCTGCGAGCGAGCTCGGCGGTCTGGGCGGCGTCGTCGATGAGATCGATGTCCTCGAGCCACTCGATCGCCGCGCCGGTGATGAAGATCGCGCCCTCGAGCGCGTAGTTGACCGGCTCGCCCGAGCGCTGGAAGCCGACCGTCGTGAGCAGGCCGTGTTCGCTCTCGACGGCCTCGTTGCCCGTGTTCATCAGGAAGAACGACCCGGTCCCGTAGGTGTTCTTCGCGTCGCCCTCGTCGAAGCAGGTCTGGCCGAACAGCGCGGCCTGCTGGTCGCCGAGCGCCCCCGCGACGGGTACCTCGCTTCCGAGGAAGCCGTCGGGGTCGGTGGAGCCGTAGTGGTCGTCGTCGCTCGACGGCCGTACCTCCGGCAGCATCGCCATGGGCACCGAGAACTCCTCGCAGAGCTCCTCGTCCCACGCCATCTCGTGGATGTCGAACAGCATGGTCCGCGAGGCGTTGGTGACGTCGGTGATGTGGTTGCCGGTGAGCTTGTAGATCAGCCACGTGTCGATCGTGCCGAAGAGGATCTCGCCGTCCTCGGAGCGGTCGCGCACGTCCTCCGGTCGCGAGCGCTGGAGCTTGATCGGATCGGCGTTGTCGAGGAGCCACTCGGCCTTCGTCGCCGAGAAGTAGGCGTCGGCCTCGAGGCCGGTCTTCGAGCGGATCCAGTCCACCTTGTCCTCGCTCTCGAGTCGTTCGACGCGGTCGGTCGTCCGGCGGTCCTGCCAGACGATGGCGTTGTGGATCGGTCTGTCGGACTCGACGTCCCACAGCAGCGTCGTCTCGCGCTGGTTGGTGACGCCGATCGCCGCGAGCTGGTCGGGCCCGAGGTCTGCGTTCGAGAGCGCCTTCTGGATCACCGACTTGGTGTTCTCCCAGATCTCGGCAGGGTCGTGTTCGACCCAGCCGGGCTCCGGGTAGATCTGTTCGTGTTTCTCGTACGCGTTGGCAACGACCTGTCCGCTGTGGTCGAACACCATGAACCGCGTACCGGTCGTCCCCTGATCGATCGCACCGACGTATCGTTCTGACATGTGCGTTCATCCCTACGGTCGCCCGTCGGTTCTTTACCGATAGCACCGTATTGCTGGTAAACAATACGGACGTCCATTATAAAGATTGCCACCGTCGCCGAGGGCGCGAATCGGATCCCCCGCGTGCGCGTCGCTCGCGGGATCGCCCGCTCGACGGTGACGTCGACGGCTTCATCTCACCGTCGAGTGGCTAGTAGTTTACTACCGTCGACGGGTGATGGGTAAAGTGAAGTAGTCCGCGACCAGAGTCGAACCAGTCGATGACACACACACCGACCGCCCTCGTGATCGGGGGCGGGTCGACGGGCTGTGGTATCGCCCGGGACCTCGCCATGCGGGGAGTAGAGGTGACCCTCGTCGAACAGGGTAACCTGACGCACGGGACGACGGGACGGATGCACGGACTGTTGCACAGCGGCGGCCGGTACGCCGTCTCCGACCAGGCGAGCGCGCGCGAGTGCATCGAGGAGAACCGCGTACTACGGGAGATCGCCGGCCACTGCGTCGAGATGACCGGCGGGCTGTTCGTCCAACTCGAGGACGACCCCGACGAGTACTTCCAACGGAAACTCGAGGGCTGTCGCGAGTGCGACATCCCCGCGGAGGTCCTCTCCGCCGAGGAGGCTCGTGAGCGCGAGCCCTACCTCACCCGCGAGGTCAAGCGCGCCATCGCGGTTCCCGACGGTGCGGTCGATCCGTTCCGACTCTGTGTCGCGAACGCCGCCGACGCCGAGGAACACGGCGCGCGAATCGAGACCCACGCGCCGGTCACCGACGTCCTCGTCGAGGACGGCGAGGTCGTCGGATGCGAGGTCGAACACGAGTCAGGGCCGGGAAAGCGCGTCCACCGGGAATCGGGGACGACCGAGGAGATCCGCGCCGACCACGTGATCAACGCGACCGGCGCGTGGGCCGGGCGAGTGGGCGAGATGGCCGGCGTCGACGTCGAGGTCCGTCCCTCGAAGGGCGTGATGGTGATCATGAACGTCCGGCAGGTCGACACGGTGGTGAACCGCTGTCGGAAGAAGGGCGACGCCGACATCATCGTCCCCCACGAGACGACCGCCATCCTCGGCACCACCGACGTCGAGGTCGACGACCCCGAGGACTACCCCGAGGAGCGCTGGGAGGTCGACATGATGATCGAGGAGCTCTCGGGGCTGGTGCCGATCCTCGCCGACGCGCGGACGATTCGCTCCTTCTGGGGCGTCCGGCCGCTGTACGAGCCGCCGGGGACCGGCACGACGGACCCGACCGACATCACGCGCGACTTCTTCCTGCTGGACCACGACGAGCGCGATTCGTTGCCCGGCATGACCAGCATCGTCGGCGGGAAGTTCACCACCTACCGGCTGATGGCCGAGAAGATCTCGAACCACGTCTGTGAGAAGCTCGACGTCACCGCCGACTGTCGAACCGCGGAGGAGCCGCTGCCCGGCAGCGAGGACTTCTCGGTGCTCCGGGACTACATGGACGAGTTCGGGCTCCGATCCCCGATCGGCCGACGGAGCGTCCAGCGGCTCGGATCGCGGGCCGACGAGGTGCTTAAAACTACGGATCCGAACCCGGTGATCTGTGACTGCGAGGCGGTCACGCGCGCGGAGATCCAGGACGCGATCAAGGGTGCCGGCTCGGACCTCAACGCCGTGCGGATCAGGACGCGCGCATCGATGGGCAACTGCCAGGGCGGCTTCTGCTGTCACCGGATGGCGAGCGAGCTCCACCCGGAGTACGACGAGCCGACCGTCAGCGCCGCGTGGGACGAACTCGTCCAGGAGCGCTGGAAGGGCGAGCGCCACGCGCTGTGGGGCGAGGGGCTCTCGCAGGCCGCGCTGAACTACCAGCTCCACGGAACGACGATGAGCCTCGACCGCGAACCCGATGTGTCGGAGTTCGAGGCGTTCGATTCGGGGGCGGAGACGGCGACGGACGGCGGTGAGCGAACCCACGGTGAGCGCGAGCGAGACGAGCGCGATCCACATCGGACCGTCTCGCGGTCCGAGGATGGTTCGCGATCCTCGTCGGATCCTCGATCCGACGGTGGACGGACGAGGAGAGGTCGGAATGGCGATTGAGGACGACGTGCTCGTGATCGGCGGCGGGCTCGCGGGCGCGACCGCCGCGATCGCCGCCGCCCGCGGCGGGGCGGCGGTTCGGCTGGTGACCTACAAGGAGAACACCCTGCGCAACGCCAGCGGGCTGATCGACGTGCTGGGTTACCACGGGAGCGACGAGCCCATCGCGGAGCCGTTCGAGGCGATCCCCGACCTCCCCGACGAACACCCCTACCGAAAGGTCGGCGTCGACGCGGTCCGCGAGTCCCTTGCCCTGTTCGACGAGATCACCGAGGACTTCTACGAGGGGAGCCACACCGAGACGAACGCGCTCTCGCCGACCTACGGCGGGCGGGTCAAGCCGACGAGCAGGTATCCCGCGAGTGCGGCGGCGGGACTCGCGAGCAGGCTCGAGGAGACGCTGCTCGTCGGATTCGAGACGGTCACGACCTTCGACGCGCCGCTCGCGGCCGAACGGCTCGACTCGTCGGTGCCCTTCGACGTACGCGGCGTCACGATCCCGTTTCCGGGAGACTACCGGGCCGACGCCCGGATCACCCGGCTAGCGGGGGCACTCGACGCCGACGACGTCCTCGATCGCCAACGTCGAATCGGAACCCGCGAGGTCCTCGCGGCGCGGGTCGCCGAACACCTCGGGAACGCCGAGCGCGTGGGATTTCCCGCGATCCTCGGCGATCACGAGCCCCGCGAAGTGCGGGAGAGCCTCGAATCGGAACTCGGCGTTCCGGTCTTCGAGGTGCCGATGGGGCCGCCGAGCCTGCCGGGGATGCGCCTCGAGGACCGACTCGAACGGGCACTCGACGAGGAGGGCGTGCGCGTCGAGGCGGGCAACCCGGTCGTCGGCTACGACGAGGACGACGGCCGGATCACCGCGGCGTACGTGGACCGTGGACGCAGACGGGTCCCCTATCACGCCGAGCAGGTCGTGTTGGCGACCGGCGGCCTCGTCGGCAAGGGGATCGACTCCGATCGCGAGGGCGTTACCGAACCCGTCTTCGACTGTCACGTTCCCCAGTCCGAGGACCGCTACGAGTGGTTTCACGACGAGGTCTTCGACGACCAGCCCTACGCCCGGTTCGGCGTACGGGTCGACGAGGACCTCCGGCCGCTCAGTTCGAATGGAAAGCCGGAGTTCGCGAACCTCCGGGCGACGGGCGCGGTGCTGGGCGATTACGACTTGGCGCGCGAGAAATCGGGAAGCGGCGTCTCGCTTTCGACCGGACTGGTCGCCGGCCGAAGAGCGAGCGAGGATCTACAACACAATGAGTGACGCAGAGACATCCGACGAGTTCGAACCGGTAGAAGTGTTCCCCGAGGCCGAGTCCGGGGGGATGGACCTCCGGAGCGGGGCCGACGACTGTTACAAGTGCTCGACCTGCGACAGCGAGTGTCCGGTCGCGGCCGTCGACGACGACTTTCCCGGCCCGAAGTTCCAGGGACCCGAACAGTGGCGCCTCAAGCGCAAGGGTGACCAGGACATCGACGACTCGGTGATGAACTGCTCGAACTGCATGCGCTGTGACTCGGCGTGTCCCTCGGACGTGCCGCTCAGCCAGATGCACAACACCGCGCGGGGCACGTTCGTCGAGAATCGGATGGAGAAGTTCTCGCGCGAGTACGTCCGGAACCGGATCCTCTCGAACTACGGGACGCTCGCGTGGTTCGGCTCGAAGGCTCCTCGATTGGCGAACGCCGTGATGAGTAGTTCGGTAGTCCAGACGATAAACGAGAAGGTCATGGGAATCACCGCCGAGCGGGAGTTCCCCGAGTTCGCCGAGCAGACCTTTCGAGCGTGGTGGGAAGAGCGGGGCGGCGCACGGGTCCAGAGCGACGAGAAGCGCGTCGCGTACTTCCACGGCTGCTACTCGAACTACAACACGCCCGAGGTCGGCAAGGCGATGGTCCGCGTCTTCGAGGAGTTCGGCTACGAGGTGATGGTCCCGCCCCAGAAGTGTTCGGGGACGCCGATGTTCGCGAACGGGATGCTACCCGACGCGCGGCGCGCCGCCGAGACCAACGTCGCGGAGCTTTCCACAGCGATCGAGGACGGCGCCGACGTCATCGCCTCCTGCACGTCGTGTTCGCTCTCCCTGCGCCAGGAGTATCCCGAACTGTTCGACTTGGAGGGCATCGAGGACGTCTCGGCACACACCTACGAGGCGCTCGAGTACCTGCGGATCCACGAGGACCTCTCGGGTGCGCTCGCCGAGAGCGAGGTCGATTCTCGAAAATTCGCCTACCACGCGCCGTGTCACGCGCGCAACCAGGGGCTCGCGGGCCAGGCGCTCGAACTGCTCGAGGGCGTCGAGGGCGCGGAGGCGGAGGACGTCGGCGACTCCTGCTCGGGGATCTCCGGCACCTACGGCTGGAAGACCGAGAAGTACGACACCTCGATGAAGATCGGCGCGGAGATGTTCCACCACATGGAGGACGCCGAACCCGACGCGGGCATGACCGAGTGTCCGACGTGTGCGATGCAGATGGAACACGGCACCGGCTACGAGATCCGCCATCCCCTCCAGGTCGTCGAGGACGCGCTACTCGGGTAGCTCACTCGCGCTCGTCCCACCAGTCGAGCCACGCGAACAGCGGGCCCGACAGCCCCTCGGAACTGATCCTGACGGTGCCGTTGAACCGCACGGTCGCCCGGGGTTTCTCACCGAACTCGGTCGGGACGTCCACCGTGAGGTCCTCGGCGGTGAGTTCGATCGTCTCGTCGCGCGCGAGGTTCCGATCGATCACCGAGTCGGCCGCGTCGAACCAGGTGGTCTCCTCTCGCTCCGTATCGGCGTCTCCCATACCGTAGCTACGGAGCCGAAGGCTACTGTAGTTTCGGCGTCCGAAGTCAGACGGCGGTGTCCTCGGTGTAGTCGAGCGACCCGCCGAACCGGTCGAAGGCGAGGATGACGCCGACCCCGACGACCGCGGCGAGGACGATCGCGACGAGCAGGCCCGTCGTCAGCGTCCCGGTGGCGGCGGCGGCCTCCTCGACGGGGAGGCGAAGCGCTCCGACCATCAGCCCGACGAGGAAGCCGAGCGTCGCCATCCGGTTTCGCTCGAGCGCGCGCTTCACCACCCGAGCCATCGTCAGCAGGCCGACGGACGCGCCCGCGAGGAAGACGACGACGGGGATTCCCGGGGTGACGGCGGCGTCGACGCTTCCGCCGCTCGGGATCGCGACGAGCGCGTCGGTGAACTCGGTGAGCGCCCCGAGCATGTACTGGTACTGCCCGAGGATGTAGAGGAAGGCGGCGCCGGAGATCCCCGGCAGTACCATGGCGGAGATGGCGATCGCACCCGCGAGGAAGACGAGCGCGAGGCTCGCACTTCCGCCGGACTCGGCCGCGCCGCTGACGAGAAACGCGAGGACGCCACCGCCGAGCAGGGCGGCGATCCGCCCGGGCGTGTCGACCCTGATCGCCCGGTAGATCACCACGGCGCTCGCGGCGATCAGGCCGAAGAAGAAGCCGTTCAGCACGGCGGGATAGGCCTCGAACGCGGCGTGGATGACTCGCGACATCAGCACGAAGGCGGTACCGATACCGGCACCCAGCGCGAGGAGAAAGGGCACGTCCATCGCCAGCAGGTCCTCGCGGAGTCGGGCCCGTCCGTCCACGCTTCCCACCTCCGGCAGCCCGGCGAGCACGCGCGGGTCGATCGCGGCGATGGCGGCGATCAGCCGGTCGTAGATGCCGGTGATCAGCGCGATCGTCCCTCCCGAGACGCCGGGGACGATGTCGGCGGCGCCCATACAGACTCCCTTCAGATAGATCACGACCCACTCTCTCATCGACTCGCCGTTTCGGACGGAGGGGGAAAACCGTTCTCTCTGACGACGACCCGCGCCGCAGTTCGTGACGGAGTGTCTTCCCCACGAGCGACGCGACCGACGTCGACGCCGTCCCGCGGGGCACAACCGCTTTGGGTCCGCAGTGCTCACGCCCGCACGTGACCGAGTACACCACCGTTTCGATCCCGAAGGACCTCGCCGAGCGCGTCGAGGAGACCATCGAGGGGACGAGCTTCCAGAGCACGAGCGACCTCGTGCGGTTCCTGCTCCGCAGCATCGTGATCCAGCACCAGAAACGGGGCGAACTCACCGAGGCGGAGTTCGAGGAGATCGCAGACCAGCTCAGGGACCTGGGTTATCTCCGCTGAGCGGGATCGGCGGGGCCACGCGACGTCGCTTCGGTAGGTCGTGTAGACTGGCCGATCGAACGCCACGCCGGTGGCGTTTTCGTCCCGTCGCCGTCGGCTCCGTCCGCGCCGGCCGAGCTAGATCCCGACGGTCTCGCCGTCGTAGATCGCGCTCTCGGGCACCTCGGCCGTCCCGACGGACTCGTCCTCGCTCCCGGCCTCCGACGTGTCCGTGGCGTCGACCCGGATCTCGTAGGGGCCGTCTGCGGCAACGTCGCTGTCGGTGTAGCCCTCCTCGACGCTGCGGTCCTCCTCGGTTGCGTACGGCACCCGCATCGCGAACTCCCCGTCCTCGTCCACGCGCGCCGTCTGCGTGTACGTGAACGTCCGGCCCGTCCCCTCGGCGGTAAGCTCGACCTCGGCGGTGACGATCGACCCCTCGGGGGCGTCGACGCTGCCGGTCAGCCGGGCGCCCTCGACGCGCTCGTAGGTCTTCACGCTCGAGGTCTCGCGCTCGTCGTAGACGGCGACGTCGACGTTCGGATCCTCCCGGAGCCGGGAGATCGAGCGTTCGACGCTCGGCGTCAGTTCCCGATTGATCCGTCTGGACTGCCAGCTCTCGCCGTCGTTACGCGAGACGGCGACGCTGGCGAACCGGGTCGTCCCGTCGCTCTCGTGGACGAGACGGTAGCGTTCCATTCCGTCCGCGTCGTCGTAGTAGAGCCGCGAGAGGGTGGTGTCGGCGTAGGCCTGGTTGCGTGCCGGAGCCCTGATGATCTCGCCCTCGCGCGTCTCGACCTCCCGGTAGCTGGCGTACGGGCCGTTCCCGCCGCCGGCGTAGGTCGTGATGGCGCCGAACTTGAAGCCGGCCATCTCGTCGTCGATCATGACGTAGCGAACCTCCTCGTTCTCCTGTTGGGCGGTCCGCTCGTCGGCGAGCGCCGCGAGTTCCTCGTCGCTGCGGGTGTAGAGGGGGTCCCCACCCCGGGCAACGGGCAGCGCTTCGAGAACGAGTTCGGCCCGCTGCTCGGAGTCGGCAGTGAGAAAGGCGGCGGCGGAGCTGGCGTTCTGCTGGAACGGATTGGAGTGGGGGATGCGTTCGGCCTGGACGGTGATCAGGTGGCCGTAGTCCCACCACGACATCACGCCGTAGCTCCCCTCCGGATACGCGAAGTCGCGGTCCTCGGGGACGTCGTAGGTGCCGTAGTACGCCAGTTCGTCCTCGTTGTCCGCGCCGCCCCACGCGCCGGGCGCGGGGCTGTTCATCTCGAGCCACGCGTTCGACCCCTCCCAGCGTATCGCATTGTCGTTCGGACCCGTCGCCTGGCCGGCCTCGACGACGGTCGTACTCGGTACGGGGCCGATCAGCGGGACCAGCGGGGCGAAGAACACGAACAGGAGTGCAACGAGCAGCGTCAGGTGAGCCCCCCGGAGGGCCCGAGGGTCCGGCAGAATCGAGCGGTCGATCCGGAAGACGAGACCGATCAGCCGCGCGTTGCAGACGGCCACGACGACGGCGAGGTAGTAGTTGAACCGGATCTGCGTGAGCGCCATGCTCGTGACGAACGCCGCCCAGATCACGACGAGGAGGTACTCGGACCGGCGCCGTGGATCGAGGACGTACTCCCCGATCATGAGGACGAGCGCCGCCACCGCGGTGAAGAACGCAAGACCGTACTCGTCGACCATTCGGTCGACGGCGTCGTCCGGGGGCTGTGCCTCGCTGACGGTGAGCGTCGACTCGGTCGCGCCGATCGGGACGACGCGCGAGAGGTTGGTCGTGAGCGTATCGACGAGGTTCGGGAGCGCGGACGCGGTTACGCCGAACGCCACGACTCCGATGGCGACGATCGCGACCGGATAGAACGCCTTCGCGATCCCGCGGCGCTCCCACTGGCGCCCGAGCCACGCCATGAACGCACAGCCGAGCGCGACGGCGAACGCGAGCGTCGGCTGGAGGAGGCTCTGGGTCGTCGATCCGGCGAAGCCCCAGACGCTCGTCGTCGGGAGGACGAGCAGTCCCGCGAACCCGAGGCTGACGACCCCGACCAACGCGACGCCCTCGGGATCGTCGCCGACGAGGACGCTCGCGGTCAGCGCCACCGCGAAGAAGAGGCCGAGGACGCCCACCAACAGGACGGCCGAGGGCCACGTCCAGACGTAGAGCGCCACGGCGAAGCCGGCGAGCAGCGAGCAGGTCAGCGGCGTCCGAAGGCCGTCGAGGTCGCGTCGCACGACCTGCTCGTAGCTCGGTTCGTGGGCCTCGGCCGCGCGCAGCGCGACCACGTACGCGAGCACGGCGATCGCCATGAACAGCGTCTCGGCGACGTGGTGGTCCGTGAACCCGACGAGGCTCCGCCGGAGGAACGTCCCCGGAAACAGCGCGAGGAGCGCGACCGACGAGAGGCCGCCGAGACGCCCGCCGAGGCGCTCGCCGAGGAGGTAGGTCGGAACGCCGACGAGCGCCCCGAAGACGGCGGGCGCGAGCACGAAGACGACGTTCACCGTCGCCAAGGAGGGATCGCCGAGGCCGACGACGAGGGCGGCGGTGGCGATGAGCAGGTCGAAGAGGGTGCCGAAGTGATCGACGTGGGTCCCGAACGGGTGACCCGACCAGACCTCGTAGGGCATGCTCCACGGCCAGTTCACGACGGTGTAGAGGGTCGTCCGATAGTGGTACCAGGGATCGACGCCGTCCAGAACGATCGTCCCGTCCGCCCGGACGAACCGGTCGTACGCTCGCGTCCGCGTCCACAGCATGAACGCCAGGAGCGCGGCGAGCACCGGAACGTGGTACCACCGCTCCAACGCGGTCGGGACGGTCGCGGGACGTTCCGACCCGGGCTGCCGGGCGGTCTCGTCACGCATTGGCTCGGAGAGGTCCAATCTCTCTATAAGCCTTATGTAATCGGGGCGTACGGAGGGGCGCGATCCGTACGCTCGCCCGTTCGATCTCCACGGAAGTAACGGAAGGAATAACCCACCACCGGGCGGAGCCCCGGTGATGAGAGTCTCCGTCGTTCTCTGTACGTATGCGATGGACATGTACGACGAGTTCAACGAGGCCGTAGAGAGCGTCCTCTCCCAGAGCCACGACGACGTCGAACTCGTCGTGGTCGTCGACGGAACCGAACCGGTCTACGAACGCGTTCGCGAGGAGTACGGCGATCGCGAGGACGTCGTGGTCCACTGCAACGCGGAGAACCGCGGATTGCTCGAGAGTCGAAACACGGGCGCCGAACTGGCCTCCGGTGACGTCGTTGCCTTCATCGACGACGACGCCGTCGCGGACGAACGCTGGATCGAGGAGCTGGTCGAGCGCTACGAGACGCGTGACGTCCGCGCGGTTGGCGGGCGGATGGTTCCCGAGTGGGTCGCCGGACGACCGGCCTTCCTCCCGGAGGAGTTCCACTGGCTGGTCGGCGTCACGCACGCCGGCTTCGCCGACGGCGAGGGGTACGTCCGGAACACGTTCGGTTCCAACATCTCGTTCGACCGCGAGGTCTTCCTGGAGCTCGGCGGGTTCGACGCGAGCATCGGGGGACGAAAGGGTGACGAGAACCTTCAGGGAGGGGAGACCGAGCTCTGTGCACGATTGCGCGAGCGCTACGGCGAGGGCGTCTGGTACGTCCCGAGCGCGACGGTCGCACACAAGGTCTACGACTACCGCACGGTGCCCGACTGGCTCCTCGACCGGGCGTTCTGGCAGGGGTACTCGAAGCGGGCGATGGAGGTGCTCGTCGACGACGAGGGCGGCGAGGAGGCCGACTTCCTCGGCTACCTCCTCACGAGCGCGACGCCGCGGCGTCTCAGGGGGCTGGTTGACTCGCCCTCCGTGGCGAAGGCGCTGCAGCTGGTGGCACTGTACGTCTTCACCGCCGCGGTCGCCGCGGGCTACCTGTACGGGTTCACGAAGTGGCGAGCGTCGGACGGCGACGTCGGCGAACGGGGCGTCTGCGTCGTCACCCATCCGCTGAGCTCGTCGGGCGAGAACGCGACGAGGACGCTGCTCGACGTCCTCTCCGCCGTCTCGCCGGTCAGTCTGGTGACCGCCGACCTCCCGGCGAACTCGACCATCAGAGAGGAGTACGAACTCGTCGAGATCACGTCGAAGGGCGCCGGCGACAGCGTTCCGGTGGCGGCCACGCGGTTTCTGGCCAACCAGCTCCGGATGTGTCGCGTCGTCGTCCGTCGCGACGAGGACGTCGTGCTGTTCTTCGGCGCGACCTCCTATCTGCTCCCGGTGCTCGCGGCACGGCTCTACGGCAAGACGGTCCTGATCGAGCCACGGGGGGACGTCCCGCTCACCCTCCGGCTCAACTGGGAGCAGCGTCTCCCCTCGCCGGTGGCGAGAGTGCTCGCCGGGGCCGTGAGGGCGCTCGAGCGGGCCGGGTTCCGGAGCGCGAACGCCGTCGTCACCTACACGCCGAACATGGCCAGACAGCTCGGACTGGACCCCGACTCGCCGACCGTCCACCCCGAGGGCGCGCGATACGTCGACGTCGATCGGTTCTCGCCGTCGGTCCCGTACGAGGAACGCGAGCGTGTCGTCGGCTTCCTCGGCCGGCTCGACGAGGAGAAGGGGATCCGCGAGCTCGCCGCGGTCGCCCGGTCGCTTCCGGAGGGAGTCACGTTTCGGTTCATCGGCGACGGCGATCTACGGCCGTGGCTCGAATCGGAACTCGCCGACGAGATCGAACGGGGCTCGGTCGAGGTCACCGGCTGGATCGACCACGAGGACGTCCCCGCAGAGCTGGCCCGACTCCGCTTGCTGGTCATGCCCTCGCAGCCGACCGAGGGACTTCCGACGACGATTCTGGAGGCGCTCGCCTGCGGAACGCCGGCGTACGCGACGCCCGTCTCGGGCGTGCCGGACGTCGTTCGACACGGCGAGACCGGCTTTCTCATGCGGAGCAGGGATCCTGAGGCGATCCGCCGCGATCTGGAGTCGATCCTCGCCAGGGACGACCTGTCGGACGTCGGCGCGAACGCGCGAGCGCTGGCCGAGCGCGAGTACAGCCACGCCGCGGCGGTGGAGCGATACCGTTCCATCCTGCGTGCCGTCCGCGGGGAGTGAGAACGGCGGAGGCGTTCTGGGTCACGACGGCTCGGACGGAGCGACTCTCGATCCCCGCAGTCCGAGCCGCTAGGTGCTGGCCGAGGGGGATTCCCTCCGTCAGTCCTCCGTTGACTCCGCTCCCGACCGGCGTTCGCTCAGCGCCTCCCAGATCTCGACACAGCCCGCGCCCTCTTCCAGACCTTCCAGGTCTTCCAGCCGCTCCGGGCGTTTCCGGTCCTCCTCCGAATCGATGTCGAACGTCATGTAACGAAGTACACAGGTAATCGATATGAACCTTCGGGATGCGGGACCTGCCGGCGGGGCCGGGAGGAACGACGTGCCGTCCTGGCGTCCGGACGGCGATCGGGCTTCAGTCCTCGCCGCGGAGCAGGTCCCGAACGGTCGACTCGACGCTGTGGGTCGGCTCCCATCCGAGCTCCGAGCGCGCCTTCGAGGTGTCGACGGAGAACTCCTCGACGAGCGTCTCGTCGCTGCGTGGGTTCTCGACCAGCGTCACCTCCGGCGCGTCGCCCAGCTCCTCCGTGGCGACGTCGCGGACGAGCTCCGCCACCCGTCGGACGCTCATCTCCTGATCGCTCGCGAGCTCGTACTTCCAGGTCCCCGTCTCGCCGGCCTCGCGCTGCTCGAGCAGCCGCTCGACGCTATGGACGTACGCCTCCGCGATGTCCTTGACGTGGACGTAGTTCCGCGACTGGGTTCCGGGCTCGTACACCGTGAGGGGCTCGCCAGCGAGCGCCCGCTCGACGAAGAAGTTGATCACCGTCCCCTTCGAGACGTGCCGACCCTCGGTGACGTGTTCGCCGTAGAGGTTCGACTTCATGTAGAGGTGGGCGGGGAAGGCGCCGTCGGCGAACGTCTCGATGTCGCGCTCGCTCGCGAGCTTCGTCCGTCCGTACCAGTTGAGCGGTTCGCGCTTGGCGTCGACCGTGATCGGGAACGACTCGGGAGTGCCGATGACCGCCATGCTGTAGGGGAAGACGAGGCCCGCGCCGCTCTTGCGGCAGAACCACGCGACGTTGCTCGTCCCGACGACGTTCGTCTCGTAGGCCAGGTCGGCGTTCTCGTCGCAGTCGTCCACGCCGCTCACCGCCGCCAGGTGGAGGACGACGTCGGTCCCCTCGAGGGCGGCCTCCAACTGCGACCGGTCCCGGACGTCGAGATACGTCACGGGTTGGCCGTCGAGCGTGCGGAGTCCGTCCTTGTAGAAGTTGTCGAACGTGCGGACCTCCCAGTCCGGGTGGACCTCTCGGAGGCGGGTGACGACGCGGCTTCCGATGTAGCCCGCCGCACCCGTGACGGCGACGGTCGGTCGCGTCGTCTCGTCGGTCGAGGCCTCGCTCATGGCTCGATCATCCCCTTCCCCTCGAGCGTTCCCTTCCGGCTCTCGGAGAACGCCTCCGCCAGTTCGCGAACCCCCCTCGGGAGGGTGTATCGCGTCTCGAACCCCGTCTCGGCCAGCCGATCGAAGTTGATGTGGTACGACGGACCGGGGTGTTCGTCCTGGAGGTAGGTGACGTCGAGGTCGGCGTCGATCTCGTCGCGGACCACGCGTGCGACCTCGGCGATGCGGTAGTTCTCGTCGTTCGAACCGACGTTGTAGACGAGGTGTGACCACCGCTCCGGCGAGAGCGCGGCGTGGGCGAACGCGCGTGCGGCGTCCCTGACGTGGATGAACGGGCGCCAGTTGCTGCCGTCGCCGTAGACGGTGAGCGGGCGTCCCGTCAGCGCACGGAAGACGAAGTGGTTGACCACGAGGTTGAATCGGATCCCGGGAGCGAGCCCGTAGTTCGTGCTCATCCGCAGCGCCGTCGCGTCGGCGCCGGTCGAGGAGACGAACTCGCGCAGCAGCGACTCGGAGTCGTGTTTCGTCTCCGCGTAGGGGTTGATCGGCGCCGGCTCGACGCTCTCGTCGATGTCCTCGCTCGCGGCGCGCCCGTAGCTGTTACAGGAGGAGGCGAAGACGACGTTTCCGATGCCGAACTTCTCGGCGGCCGTGAGGACGTTCTTCGTCCCCTCGTAGTTGACCGCGCGGGTCTCCTCGGGCCGGTCGTGCGTGCTCGCCGCGCCGGTGATCGCCGCGAGGTGGATCACGGCGTCCGCATCGCGGACCGCGTTCTCCACGTCGCCGTAGTTGCGGACGTCGCCCGATCGGAAGGCGAACCCGTCGGCGACGTCGAGGCCGAAGAGGTTTCGCGGAGTGCCGGTAGAGAGGTCATCGAGGACGATGAGCCGATCGACCTCCTCGGACGCCTGCAGGTGTGGGAGGAGGGCGCTTCCGACGTAGCCACAGCCGCCCGTAACGAGGACGTTCATCGGCTAGACCCGCTCCGCGAGGACCGACGGTAGGAAGCGATCCTCGTAGGCTGTGACGGTGTCGCGGTGGCGATCGAGCGTCTCGAAGACGTCGTCGACGCCCTCGGAGAACGACTGGCGCTGCTCGTCGATGAGGTCCATGTATCGATCGTTCTCGATGACCATCTTGTGGGTTTCGTCCTCGTCGCGGGGGTTCTCGAAGTGTTCGACCTCGACGTCGAGGTCGAAGTCGGCCCCCGTCTCGGCGATGGTCTCGGCCACCTCGACGATGCTGATCGCCCGCGTGACCTGGTTGTAGACGACGTGGTCGTCCGGGCGGTCGTCGGGGTCCGCGAGCGCGAGTCGAGCCAGCCCCTCGACGGCGTCCTCGAGGCTGACGAACGGCTTTCGCTGCTCGCCCTTCCCGTAGACCGTCACCGGATAGCCGGCGACCGCCTGCGCGCAGAACCGGTGGGTGACCGTCCCGAAGTAGTAGTCGAAGTCGAACCGGGTCTTCAGGCGCTCGTCCTCGCGGGTCTCCTCGGTCTCCGTTCCGTAGACGATCGCCGTTCGGACGTCGCTCGTCGGGATGCCGAACTGGTCGTGTGCGAGACGGACGTTGGCCGCGTCGTGCGCCTTGGTCAGGTGGTACCACGAGCCCGCCATCGCCGGGAACGGCACCTCGTCGCGCTCGCCGCCGTGTTCCATCGTCGCGCCGCCCTCCGGGACGGGGAAGTTCGGCGCGCCGTAGATCCCCGTGGTCGTCGTCTCGATGAAGTGCGTGTCGGTCAGACCTGCCTCCTCGAGTCCCCACAGGAGGTTCCGGGTCGCCTGCATGTTGTTGTGCTGGGTGTAGTTCGCCCGTTCGCCGTTTATCTGCGAGTAGGGCGCAGAGGGCTGGGCGGCCACGTGGACGACGGTCTCCGGTTCGTGGACGTCGAGCAGTTCGTCGACGAACGCCTTCTCCGTGAGATCGCCCTCGACGAACGAGAGGTTTCGAAGCCCGTGGACCTCCCTCGCCGCCGTCAGTCGAGTCTCGACGTCGCCGATCGGGGTCGCGCTGACGCTGCCGACCTCGTCGACCCAGCCACGCCGGCTGAGGTCGTCGACCATGACGACTCGGTCGTCGGTCCGGTCCGCGATACGGAGGGCCGTCGGCCACCCGACGTAGCCGTCCGCTCCTGTAAGCAGAATTGGCATGGTTACTAGAGATCAGGTGTCGTCATGCGGTTAAATACTTACCGGGGTACGGTCGAAACGCCACCCGGGTGGGCCCGACGCCCGCTCTCGGTCGTCGACCGGTAACGGATACGGCAGGACTTTTGCTCCGCTGTGGCGTAGCCGCCGGCATGAAGGTCGGCTACTTCTGCTACCGTCTCTCGGGTAACGGTCCCCGCACGCGGGCCCGCGACGTCATCAACGCGATCGCGACCCGGACGGACCACCACGTCGTCGTCCTCACCGGCGAGCCCGAGAAGGTCGACGAGGCGGCCGAGATCGTCCCCGTCGCCGTCGACAAGCCGATCGACGCGCTGCGGAAGGTCCGTCGGCACCTCTCCGACGCCGATCTCGTTCACGTGCCGATCAACGTCTACCAGGCGGCCTTCGTCCGTGCGGCCTACTCCGGTCCGATCGTCATCGGCGTGGGGCCCGGCACCCAGCCGACGCACTGGCACGGCCTCCTCGGGCGGGCCATCGGCGTCGACGTGAAGATCACGACCCACCGGTACATGACCCGCTGGAAGCGCTACGGGTACGAGACGCCGCTGTGTGCCGCGACGATCGACCGCGACGAGTTCTACCCGTACGACGACGAGCGGGTTCGGGCGCTCCGCGACTCGATGGGCATCGCGCCGGAGGCGAACGTCCTCCTCTACGTCGGCCGGCTGACCGAGTACAAGGGCGCCGCCCTCGTGAGCGAACTCGCGGAACTGCTCGCGGACGACGAGGAGACGGTCGTCATCGTCGTCGGCGACGGCCCGCTCGAGGAGGAGTTCGAGGACAGGGACGACCTCCGGTTCGAGGGGTTCGTCGACAACGAGAAGCTGCCCGACTACTTCAACGCTGCCGACGTGACGTTGATTCCCCGGGAGACCGACGTCACGTGCAACGTGGGCCTGGAGTCGATCGCCTGCGGAACGCCCGCGATCACGACGGCGGACGGCGTGATCCGACTCCTCTTCGAGGACCACGGCACGTACGTCTGGGCCGATCGGGACGCGGCCTCGGTGCGCGACGCCGCGTTCGAACTCCTCGAGGACGAGGATCTGTACCGAGCGCAGGTCGAACGCGGGTTCGAGACCCTCTCGAAGATGAACATGTCGCTCGAGGACGCGATCCGGACGCACTCCGAGGTCTACGAACGCGTCGCGAGCGCCTGATCGCGTTCCCCGCCTCGGGTCACACGACCCCGTCCGCCACAGGCACGGTCCGGTCAGTGCGGCGCGGCGATCTACGTGTCCGAGGACTTCGTCGCCGTCACGACGTCCTTCGAGCCGCCCTCCTTCGTGGTGACCGGGGTCGTCTCGATCGCGTACCCCTTCGAGGAGAGCACCTCGACGACCGCGTCGGTGGGGGCCCCGTGCGTCGGGTGGGTTTCGACGACGATCGTGCGCGGCTCGACCGAGAGCTCCCGCAGAACGTCCAGTTCGGCCCCCTCGCAGTCCATCGTCAGTACGTCACAGTCGGGGAGCGCCGCGGGCTCGACGCGGGCCGCGCCGGCCATCGAACCGTATGTCTCGAGGTCGGAGCCGACGAGCGCCTGCTGGACGTCGACCCGATCGAGGAGGTCCTCGCCAGCGACCTGTCCGGTCAGCTCGAGCGCCTCGCGTACCACGCGCGTCTGTTCGGCGTTCGCCTCGAAGCTGAGCACGCGACCCTCGGCTCCCGCCTCCCTCGCGGCCCAGACCGTACAGACGCCGAACCCCGCTCCGATCTCGACGACCGCGTCCCCGGGGTCGATCGCCTCCCGAACGCCCTCGACGAGCGCCTGCTTGTACGCCGGCTCGTTGGTGGACTGCGTGAGATCCAGAAGGTAGTACCGCCGGGTCACGACCCCGTTGTAAACGCCGAGCACCCGCGGCAGTCGGCGACGGATCGTACCGTCGTAGACCTCCCGGAGGAGGTCGAGCGGGCGCTCGAGCGGGAGATCGTACGCGCCTCGACCTCGCTCTGTATCAGTCATGCTTTATATACGCATCACCACCACCGAGTAAATGCGTTTTGGACGAACTGCGGCCGTCTACTTCGTCTCACAGGTCGTTCTCTCGCTCGCCGGGTTCCTGGCGACGTTCTTCATCGCACGACTCCTCGGCGCCAGCGCGCTCGGGACCTACATGGTGGCGATCGCGCTGCTGTTCTGGCTGAAAGTGCCCGCCAACGGCGTCAGGGCGGCGATCGAGAAACGCGTGAGCGAGGGGCGCGAACGGGGCGAGTACCTCTCGGCCGGGTTCGTCGCCGCCGCGACGATCGCCGGCGTGGCGACGGCGCTCGTCCTCGGCTTCAGCGACGCCGTGAACGCGTACGTCGGCGCCTCGGTGAGCGGCATGCTCGTCCTGCTCGTCTGGTCGAACGTGTTCTTCGACTCGATCGCCGCCGGGCTGACGGGACAGAAGAAGGTGGCCCACGAGGGGGCCGTCAGGGTCATCGAACGGGTCGGACGGCTCGGCGGACAGGTGGGGCTGATCCTGCTCGGCTATGGCGTCTCCGGGCTGATCGTCGGTCACACCCTCTCGCTGTTCGTCGCCGGACTCGTCGGTCTGGCCGTCTTCGACGTCCGGCCGAAGCTCCCGTCGCGCGACCACCTGCGCAGTCTGGCCGACTACGGGCGCTACTCCTGGCTCGGCAGCCTCCAATCGCAGATGTTCGGCTGGATGGACACCACGGTGCTGGCGTTCTTCGTCGCGTCGTCGTTGATCGGCGTCTACGAGGTGGCCTGGACGCTCGCCTCGACGCTCGCGTTGATCAGCGTGGCCGTCCAGCAGACGCTCTTTCCCGAGCTCAGCGACCTGGGCGTCGACGAGCGCTACGACCGCATCCACCACTACCTCAACGAGGGGTTCGTCTTCGTGGGCATCTTCGCGATCCCCGGACTGTTCGGCGCGGCCGTTCTCGGGCCGGACATCCTCCGGATATACAGCCCCGAGTTCACGCGCGGTGCGACCGTCCTCCTCGTCCTCATCGTCGCACGGACGATCGCCGCCTTCGGCTCCCAGCTCCTCAGCGCGATCAACGCCATCGACCGGCCGGACGTCGCGTTCCGGATCAACGGCGCGTTCGTCGCGACGAACCTGCTCCTCAACGTCGTGCTCGTCTCGCGCTACGGCTGGTACGGTGCGGCCGTCGCCACCGCGCTCTCGGCCGCGCTCTCGTTGGTCCTCGGGTACTACGCGCTCTCGACCCTCATCGGTCGCCCGCGGATCCCGGCCGCGGAGATCGGCCGCGAGGTCGCCGCGAGCCTCGTCATGACGGTCGTGCTCCTCGGACTCGTCGGACAGGTCCCGCGCAACCACGTCGTCACGGTGCTGCTCGTGGCCGTCGGGGCGGGCGTCTACACCGTCGTTCTGGTCGCCATCTCGACGCGGATCCGGCAGAAGGCGCTGTCGCTGCTGCCCGCTCGAATCGGGACGCGGGTCTGAGCGGCTGAGGCGGCGTCGGGGCCGTCGGGACGACCGCGAGACGGCCACGGACCGTTACAGGTAGCCCATGTCCTCGAGCTGGTCGCGGACGTCCCGTGCGTCGCGGCGTTCCACCTCGCTCTCACACCGGTAGGCGGGCCGGACCTCGGGGCGCGTCGTCGGCTCGTGGCGGTCGGTCACGCGCTCGATGCCCTCGCGGACGTCGAGCACCGACTCGACCCCCGCGATCGCCTCCTCGCTACTCGCGCCGACGTACGCGTCGTGGGTGTGATAGCCGTCGCGGAGCCCGTGGTCCGAGACACAGAGCAGCACGTCCTCCCCCGAGAGCTCCTCGCGGACCTCGTCGGTCAGCCGGGCCGCGAGCCGATAGGCGCGCTCCTGCCAGCCCGTCTCGTCGACGGTCGGCGCGAGGTGACCGACGGTGTCGAGATAGCCCAGCCAGACGAATACCAGGTCGTACTCGCGCTCGATGCAGGCCCGGACGGCCCCGAGCTTCCGCGTCGCCTCGCTCACCAGCCGTTCCTCGAGCTCGGGGAGCGGGACGCGTGCGGAGTAGTCGCCCTCGGCGCCCTCGCCGTCCTCGATGTCGAGGAACTCGCCTAGATCGGCGCCCCGGTCGACGACGAACCCGAGCCGGTCGTCGCGCTCGACGCGGTAGTTCGGCACCGCGATCGCCCGTGACCTGCGGCCGTCGAACACCGTCTCGACGCCCGCCTCCCGGTAGTAGTCGGCGGACTTGAAGTCGAGACCGGCGCCGCCGCTCCTGAGCGCCTTTCCGACCTTCGTCCGGACGGACTCCGGGAGGAACGATCGGGAGGCTCGCGCGGCGAACGCGATCGCCGGGTTCTCCCAGGCGACGCCGCCCCCTTCGCTCGCGGCGTGGATGCCGTGTTCGTCGGGTTCGACGCCGGTGATGATCGACGGCCACAGCTCGAAGGTGTGGGGCTTCTCGAGAGCGGGATTGTCGAACGTCGACAGCTCCCGGTTGTGCTCGCCGAACGCCTCCGTGAGGTCGAACGCCTCGGCCAGCCGGTGGTCGAGCCCGTCCCACCCGAGCACGACGGTCGTCATTTCCGCACCTCCAGGGTGAACTCGACGGGGCGGGACTTCCAGAACTGCACGCGGCGGATCCGTTCTACCTCCCGGACGCGGAACTCCGCGTCGAAGTAGCCCCGCTCGCCCATCCCGGTCGTCGGGTCCCAGAAGTCGAACGTCCGCTCGTCGAACCCGCAGACCAGCGTCGCGCGCGGCTCGAACCCGTCGTAGTAGGCGTCGACGAGTCCCGAGAGCGGCCACGGGTACGTCGTCTCCGTGCCGTCCGGGAGCTCCCCCAGCACGCGCCCGACGTGGGTGGGGTCGGTGTAGGCGTTGCGGTCCTTCCAGTGGGGGACCTTCCCCTCGAGGAGCGCCCCGTGTTTCGAGATGCGGTGGATCTCGCCCATCACCGCCGGGAGGTCGGGGACGTGCTCGAGCACCGAGTAGGCGAGCACGCGCTCGAAGCGGTCGTCCTCGAACGGCCAGGGGGTGTCGTTGAGATCGTGGACGACGTCGACGTCGTCGTACTCCCGGATGTCCATGCCCACGGCCTCCGGGTGGCGCTTGTTGTTGCCGCAGCCGACGTCGAGGATGCCGGCACTCATGCGTCGATCCCCTCCGCTCGGATCGATGCCGCGCCGCGGCGGGCCCGTCCGGCGACCCAGCCCAGCGCGCGTTCGGCGTGGGGTGCGGGCGATCGCCCGCTCGCGAGCGAGAACGGGACGTTGAGCGCGACGGTGTGGAACTGCGAGAGTCCGTACTTCCCTCCGAGATACCCCTCCCGCCAGCCGATCGGGTGGCGCTCCTGGCTCGCGTGCTCGAACCGCGCGCGGTGGTTGAACACCCAGAGGTAGCCGTCGTCCTCGACGTGCCGCCTGGTGTACTCGTCCTCCAACACCAGCAGGTCGTCGGGGTACGAGAGGTCCTCGACCGTCGAGCGACGGACGAGCGTCGCGTGGGTACCCCCCCGTCGCGCTCGCCTGCGCACCCAGTCGGTGTTGCGTTCGTCTCGCGATCCCTTCCGACCCTGGACGGCCCCGACTGCCGGCGCGACGGCCCCGACGACGTCGGCGAGATAGGACTCCGAGAGCCGGACGTCGTCGTCGAGGAAGAGGAACCACTCGCTCTCTACGCGATCGATCGCGAGCTCTCGCGCCTCCGGCAGCGTGGAGGGACGCGACGTTACGACCGGTTCCCAGTCGTTCACGTCGGCCGCCGTTCGCGCGATCTCCCGCGTGTCGTCGTCGCTCTCGTTGTCGACGACGACGAGCCGTGAGACGGTGACCGGAGCGGCCTCCTCCGCGCGAGCGAGGCGCTCCAGCGTCCCGTCGAGGACGGCCCCGGACTCGTAGGTGGGGATCGCGACGTCGATCGTCTCGGGACCAGCGCACATGCGTCGCCCTTCTCGACTGGGACTAATAAATCGATCAGCTTCGGACGACGCTCGCGTCGTTCGCGTGCCGGGCGAAACGCGCCTTTTATGCGGCGGCCCGGCCGACCTTTCGCCGATGGTCGACCGAGACGACGTCTGCGTTCTCATTCCGACGCTCGACGAGGCCGAGACGATCGGCGACGTCGTCGATGGCTTTCGTGAGCACGGGTTCACGAACGTGCTGGTGGTCGACGGCGACTCGGACGACGAGACCCGCGGGATCGCGACCGAACGGGGCGCGCGGGTGGTCGTCCAGACCGGAGCCGGAAAGGGGCAGGCGGTCCGCGAAGCGCTCGAGCACATCGAGGCGCCGTACGTGTTGATGGTCGACGGCGACGGCACCTACCGCCCCGAGGACGCGGACACGATGCTCGAGCCGCTGGTCTCGGGCGAGTACGAACACGTCATCGGCAACCGGTTCGCCGACATGGCCCCGGGGGCGATGTCGCGGGTCAACCACGCCGGCAACCGGTTGATCAATTGGGCGTTCGGGCTCATGCACGGTCCGGAGTTCCGGGACATCCTCTCGGGCTACCGCGCGTTCACCCGGAAGTCAGCCGAGCGAATGACGCTCGACGCCACCGGGTTCGGCATCGAGACCGAGATGGCCGTCGAGTGCGCGAAGCGCGACATCTCGACCGGCGTCGTTCCGATCAGATACGAACCCCGGCCCGACGGCTCGGAGACCAATCTCCGGCCGCTTCGCGACGGGAGCCTCATCGTCGTCACGCTCTACCAGCTCGCGCGCACCAACAACCCCCTGTTCTACTTCGGAAGCGTCGGCCTCTCGACGATGCTGCTCGGCGCGTTCGTCGCGAGCTACGTGGGCTATCGCTGGTTCGTCCACGGCGTCGGCCACGAGGTGCTCGCGCTGGTCGCCGGCGTCGCGATCCTGCTGGGCTTTCAGATCGTGATGTTCGGGCTGCTCTCCGATCTGATCGTCACGCTGCATCGCGAACAGATGCAACGCTTCCACGAGGAGCGCGAGCGCTGATCCGAGTCCGCCCGCACGAACGGCGGACTACAGCTCCTCGATCGGCGGTTCGGCGTCGACGACCTCGAGCGAGCCCCGCCGACCGCGCCGATCGAACACCGCGACCGACTCCCGTCTCCACGGCGGAATCGCGACGAGCATCGTCGCGTGCAGGTCGTCGGTGAGCGAGACGGAGAGTTCGCCGTCGGGGTGTGAGACGAACCGCCCGCGAGTCCGACCCATCGGCGTCGAGAGGTCCATCCCGAAGACGGCGCTGACCGACTGGCTCGCGTCGGGGTGGTAGAAGTGGGTGAAGACCGGCGTCTCCGGCGGGAGGTCGAGCATAGCGTCGAACTCCTCCGCGAGGGTGACTTCGAGACCGGCGGTGAACCGTTCGGGCTCCGCCTCGGCCGCGAACTCGAGCAGCGCCTCGATCAATCCTCGCGTGACGTAGACCACGCTTGCGTTTCGTCACGCATCTATAAAAATACTGTCACCTATAGCGGGAGGTAGTTCTTGAGGGTACTCGTGTAGAGCTTCGCGGCGTTGCGCCGCGAGCCCGAGAGCGCCTCCCGGAGCGCGCCGGATGCGTCCTCGGTGATCCCCTCGCCGTGGCCGACGAGGATGCGTTCGGGGACGAACCCCCGAAGCGGCGTCGGCGGCACCAGTCGGCGGGCGGGGTGGACGCCGAGGCGCTCGCCGGGCGCGCGGAAGAACTCGGCGGTCCCGACGCTCTCGGGGACCAGGAGCGTGGCGCTCTCGTCGTCGTACAGCGCGATTTCGGTCCAGACCGGCGTATCGAGCAGCGTGATCGTCCGGTAGCCCGTCCCCGGGAGCTCGTCGCCGAAGAGCTCGACGCGGGCGTCGAGTTCCTTGCGCGCCGAGGAGAGCGGTTCGGGCAGGTAGACCGGGACGTCATAGCGGTTCGCCACCTCGGCCGCGTCGCGGGTGTGGCGGCCGACCAGTGCGACGACGCCCGCCACCTCGCCGAACTCGGTCAGCCACTCGTCGAGATCCGGCACGTCGACGGGGTCGATCAGCCAGACCCCCTCGTCCGTCGCGAGCGCGTGGCTCGCGCGCAGCATCTCCTCCTCCGGGTGGGCGATCCACCCGAAGCCGCCGTCCCACTCGTCGATCTTCCGTGCGTGCGTCGGCGGATCGTCGGCCTTCATCGTCATGGTCCGGAGTACGTCCCACGCGGGGATAAAACGCCGCCCGGCACCCGTCGGCTCGCGACGCGGTCCCGACCGGTCGTGGCGGCCGCGGCCGACGATATATGTGGTCCGCGCACGCAGTGGTGCCATGCTCGACACGCTGGAGTGGCTCGCACTCGAGGTCAAGCATCTCGACCGGGCCCGTGCGTTCTACGTCGAACACCTCGACCTGGCGATCGAACGCGAGACCGACCGTGAGGTCGCCTTCGAGGCGGGCAAGACGACGCTCGTGGTGCGCCGGCCCACGGGGGTGCCCCGCGGCGGCCTCCACGTCCACTACGCCTTCTCGACGCCCGCGGCGGCGTACGACGGGTGGTACGACCACCTCTCCGAGTCGTTCGAGCTCGAGGAGCACGTCTTCGGCTCCGCGAAGTCGCTCTACTTCGACGATCCCGACGACCACTGCGTCGAGATCGGCCAGTCGAACGACGAGGGCGAGGGGATCACCGGGATCTTCGAGGTGGTCCTCGAGGTGACGGACCTCGAGCGTGCGGAGTCGTTCTACGCCGATCTCGGATTCGAGGTCGCGGACCGCGGGAGCGAGCGGCGTCGGATCCGCCTCTCGGGGCCGACGGACCTCGAACTCTGGGAGCCCCAGTTGGGACTCGCCGACGCGCGCGGCGGCGTCCACGTCGATCTGGGGTTCGGGGTCGAGGATCCCCAAGGAGCCGCCGACCGGGTCGCCGATCGGGCGTGTGCGGTCGAGGAGGTAGAGGACGGCGTTCGGGTTCGGGACCCCGACGGCCACTACCTGACGTTCCGATAGTCGCTTCGAAAGGGCTATTCGGGAGCCATCGCCACGACCGGTGTGGACGACGAGCGAGCCCAGTTTCTCACCCTGTACGCCGCGCGGTTCGCCGAGGGGTTCGGCTTCATCACGCTGATCACGCTGCTCCCGTACTACATCAACGCGCTCGATCCCTCGGCGACGAGCGTCCTCGGCGTGACCGTCGGCGCCGGGTTCGTCATCGGGATGTACACCTCCGGGTTTACGCTCGCGCAGACGGCCGCCGTCGTCCCGCTCGCGTGGGCCGGCGATCGCTTCGACAAGCGCCTCGTTCTGCTCTGTTCGCTCGGGCTCGGCGCGGTCGCCTACGCGCTGTTCCCGCTGGTCGACTCGAGCGCCTCGCTCGTCCTCGCGCGCGGGCTTCAGGGCATCGCGGTGACCGGCGCGGGACTGATGAGCCTCTCGCTGGTCGGTCAGATCGCCGCGGGCGGCACCCGGGCGAACCACATCGGAAAGGCCAACGCTGCGAGCTTCGCCGCCTCCATCCTCGGAAGCCTCTCGGCGGGCGCGCTCTACGAGGCGTTCGGCTTCACCCCCGTCTTCGCCGTCATCGTCGTCCTGACGACGGTCGCGTGGCTCGGGAGCGTTCGCTACCTGGAGCCCGACGAGACCCGGGTCGGGGGGTTCCCGTTCGCCGATCTCGCGCTCAACCGTCGGATCCTCACGCTCACGAGCTTTCGCGTGCAGTACGCCTTCGCCGTGACGCTCGTCCGGACCTGGGTGCCGATCTACGCCGGGGTGACGGCCGCCCAGGGCGGACTGGCCTACGGCGCGCTCGCGGTGAGCCTCACCGTCGTCGCCGAGAAGTTCACCAACATGCTCTGCCAGCCGTTCACCGGCCGGCTCTCCGACGGGTACGGCCGGGCCGCGTTCGTCTTCGTCGGTGGTGGCCTCTACGGCGTCGTCGCGCTCTGCGTGCCGTTCTCGCCCGCCATCGGCGCGTGGCTCTCGCTGCCCGCGGGCTACCCGCTCGTCGGCGAGCTCTCGCCCGCGTTCGTCCCGTTGGTGGCCCTCTCCGGGCTGCTCGGCGTGGCCGACAGCCTCCGCGAACCCGCGAGCATGGCGCTGTTCGCCGACGAGGGCACCTCGGAGGGCGGGGTCGCCTCCAGCTTCGGGCTCCGAGAGCTCGTCTGGCGGCCCGGCAGCGTGATCGCGCCGCTCCTGGGCGGGTGGCTCATGACGACCGTGAGCATGGCGTCGGTGTTCTACGTCGGCGGCGCGTTCGCGATCACGGGCGTGGCGACCCTCCTCGCGATCCTCGTCCGCTCCCACGGCGCCGCCGCGCTGATCGAGTGGTGAGCTGGTCGTTCGCGACCGGCGCGTCGGGCCATGCCCGTCATGTGCCCGCCGAAGTAGCCGTTCGCCGGCACGAGCACCGTGTCACCGGGTCGGCCGCGTTGCCGATGGCGGCCTCCATCGCCGCCGATCCGGTGCCCGAGACGGGCCGCGTCCACCGGTTGTCGGTACGAAACGCGTAGCGTAATAGTGCCCGTGTCTCATCCATGATCTCGACGAACGAGGGTCGAGGTGGCCGACGAGCGGAGTGCTCATCGCGCGCAACACGCATGGATGGACGTTGCTCGGGCCGGGCCCCATCAGCGTCAGGTTCGGCGGGGAGAGCTCCCCTACGCCGGGTCGATCCGTGTCGCCGGTACGTAAAAAGCGACGCGTTCGGCGCTCGATCAGAGGCGCCTCGTGTCGACGCTCACGCCCGGCGGCGTGACGACGAGGAACTCCCGGAAGTGGACGAGTTCGCCCCCGGACTCGCTGATCTCGCGGGCGAAGCCCGAGGCGAGCTCGTTCAGCTCGCCCTCGACGGCGAGCACGAGCACCTCGCCGCGGTCGACCGCGGCGATCCACTCCTCCGATGGGGTCGTCCCGTCGAGCACGCCGAGCGAGACCCGTCTCGTGTCGCTCTCATCGTCGGTGTCGATGTGTTCCTCCACGGTCCTGAGATCGAGCCCGAAGTCGGCCATACGCGGGGGTGGATCCCCGACCGCAAAAACCGTTCGGCTGTCCGCTAGTCCTTGTACTCCTTGCGGAAGCCGCGGAACTCACCGCGGTGGGCCTCCTCGTCCGCGAGCAGCTGGACCGCCAGGTCCTCCGTGACGGGGTCGTTCGCCTCCTCGGCGGCGTCGATCAGCGAGCGGTAGGTCTCGATGGCGTCCTCCTCGGCCTCGATCA
Organism: Halalkalicoccus sp. CG83; assembly: GCF_037081715.1. Lineage (NCBI taxonomy): Archaea > Methanobacteriati > Methanobacteriota > Halobacteria > Halobacteriales > Halalkalicoccaceae > Halalkalicoccus > Halalkalicoccus ordinarius. Next base: position 2,157,791 of record NZ_JAZDDH010000001.1, on the reverse strand, counting down.
CGCCGTCGATCACGGTGAGGATGTCCGTGCTGTCCTCGGGGGGCTGGAGCCCCTCCTGGCGCGCCTCGAACTCGTAGGAGCCGCCCGGACGGGCGTCGAAGTACTTGAGCCGCTCGCCGAGCATCCGTGCGTGGTTGAGCTCCTCGTCGATGTCCTGTTCGAGGCTATCCTTGATCTCCTCTGCGTGGACCCCGTCGAGGACGATGGAGTTAGTCATGTAGTTCATCACCGTCTCCATCTCGTCGTTGTACGCCTCACGCAGGATCTCGAGTACTTGATCGTTCGTCATGCGTTCGTCCTTGGTTCGCCGGCCCCTTCAGTGTACACCCCGGCCGTACGTCCGTCCAGTTTCGAGCGCGCGCTCCAGCCTCGGAAGTACGTTTCAATCGATTCGGGACGGAATTTTCACGAGCGTCGACGCGAACGGGCCCGGCGTCGCGATCGCGTAGGTATCCGTATAATGTGATTGTACACCTTAAACGTCGCTTCAGTCGTGCGATTGCGGCGTTCGTGACGCGGATCGTGAACGACGATCCGGAGGGAGGGCACGGCCGGACGGACAGGTTTATATACTGGGCTGGCCCTGACTCCAGATACCATGTCCGATCACACCATGGGCTCCTCCGACACCAGTCGGGGGGGTCGAGTTCTTCCAGGGCACGTTAGCTTCCAATAACGAGATCGAGACCGCACGGGTCTTCGATACTACGCTCCGGGACGGCGAACAGACGCCTCGAACTTCGTTCTCGTACGACGACAAACGCGAGATAGCGGCGGTGCTCGACGAGATGGGCACCCACGTCATCGAGGCGGGCTTCCCGGTCAACGGCGACGCCGAGTTCGAGGCCGTCCGGGACATCGCCAAGGCAACGCACACGACCACCTGCGGGCTGGCCCGGGTGGTCGAGAAGGACATCGAGGCAGCGATCGACAGCGGCGTCGACATGGTGCACACGTTCGTCTCCACCAGCGACGTCCAGATCGAGGACTCGATGCACGCGACCCGCGGGGACGTCACCGAGCAGGCCGTCGAGGCGGTCCGCCGGGCCAACGAGGCCGGCGTCGAGGTGATGTTCTCGCCGATGGACGCCACCCGAACGGACACCGCGTTCCTGATGGAGATCGTCGAGGCCGTCGACGAGGTCGGCGTCGACTGGATCAACATTCCCGACACCTGCGGGGTCGCGAGCCCCAGCCGAATGGGCTCGCTGGTCCGCGAGGTGAAGGAGCACACCGACGCGCGGATCGACGTCCACGCCCACGACGACTTCGGGATGGCGAGCGCGAACGCCATCGCCGGCTTCGAGGCCGGCGCCGAGCAGGCCCAGGTGAGCGTCAACGGCATCGGCGAGCGCGCGGGCAACGCGGCCTACGAGGAGGTCGTGATGGCCGCCGAGGCGATCTACGGCGTCGACACCGGCATCGACACGACGCGCATCACCGAGCTGTCGCGGATGATCGAGGAGAAGAGCGACGTCCCCGTCCCGGCGAACAAGCCGATCGTGGGCCAGAACGCCTTCTCCCACGAGAGCGGGATCCACGCCGCCGGCGTCATCGAGAACAGCGACACGTTCGAGCCGGGCGTGATGACCCCCGAGATGGTCGGCGCGCGCCGCGAACTGGTGCTCGGAAAACACACCGGCACCCACTCGGTCCGGCAGTTCCTGGACGAGGCGGGCTTCTCCCCCACCGACGACGAGGTCAAGGAGATCACCCGGCGGGTGAAGGACCACGGCGCGGAGAAGAACCGCGTCACCAGATCCGACGTCAAGCGCTTCGCGCGCGAGATCGGCGTAAGCCACGAGGAGGTACGCGCGTAAGATGAACACGCCTCGGTCAGCCCCCCGCCAGCCGCGGGTCGGGCCCGGCAACGCTTGCGGCTCGCGGAAGGTTTATGCGGGCCCGATGCCCACCGATCGAGTAGATGAACACGGCGACCGCTGGTCGGGGCACACAGGCGTCCACCAGCGACGCGACCGTGGCACGCGCGCTCATTATCGTAGGGGTCTAGCCCCTACACCACCCACCTCCCCCGATCCGATCGCACCGTTCTCCCGAACCACAGCACGCGCGCTACCCATGTACGTTCCCGATTACACCCCGAACCGACCGCAGCATCGCACGCAAACCAACCACGGAGCGACCCAACGATGAGCGAGAGAGTCACCGCCCCGGTCGAGGAGACCGACGACGCGGAGCGAACCGTCGAGACCGGCGCCGAGTCGGTCATCGCCGCGCTCGAGGGCGCCGGCGTCGAGACGTGTTTCGGCGTCCAGGGCGGGGCGATCATGCCCGTCTACGACGCGCTCTACGACTCCGACATCCACCACGTGACGATGGCCCACGAACAGGGCGCGGCCCACGCGGCCGACGCCTACGGGATCGTCAGCGGCGAGCCGGGCGTCTGCTTTGCGACCTCCGGACCGGGCGCGACGAACCTCGTTACCGGCATCGCCGACGCCTCGATGGACTCCGATCCGATGATCGCGCTCACTGGCCAGGTGCCGACGGCGTTCGTCGGCAACGACGCGTTCCAGGAGACCGATACGACGGGGATCACCGCGCCGATCACGAAGACGAACTACTTCGCGACCGACTCCGACACCGTCGGCGACACCGTCGGCGAGGCGTTCGCGCTCTCAGGAACCGGTCGGCCGGGACCGACGGTCGTGGACCTGCCGAAGGACGTCACCAACGGCGCAACCGACCGCGCCCCGGGTGAAGCACGAACGCCCGACACGTACGACCCGCAGATGGAGGCCGACGACGAGGCGATCGAGGCCGCCGCGCGAACGCTCGAGGCCGCGGAGAAGCCCGTCATCCTCGCCGGCGGCGGCGTGATCAAGGGCGATGCAACCGAGCAGCTTCGGGCGTTCGCGACCGAGTACGAGATCCCCGTCGTGACGACGATGCCCGCGCTCGGGTCGTTCCCCGAGGACCACGAGCTGGCGATGGAGATGGCCGGCATGCACGGTACCGGCTACGCCAACATGGCGATCACGCACTGCGATACGATGCTCGCGGTGGGCTGTCGGTTCGACGACCGCCTGACCGGCGGCGTCGAGACGTTCGCGCCCGACGCACAGATCCTCCACGTCGACATCGACCCCGCGGAGATCTCGAAGAACATCACCGCGGACGTCGCCGCGATCGGCGACGCCGCGACGGTGCTCGAGCAGCTCGACGCGGAGCTGCAGCACGCGCCCGACGCACGCGAGTGGCGCGAGCAGTGTCAGACGTGGAAGGAGGAGTACCCGATGGACTACGCCGCGCCCGAGGACGAACTGCTGCGTCCGGAGTTCGTCGTCGAGACGATGGACGAGGCGACGCCCGACGAGACGATCGTCACGACGGGCGTCGGCCAGCACCAGATGTGGGCGTGTCAGTACTGGACCTACCGCCACCCCCGGACGTGGGTCTCCTCCCACGGGCTGGGGACGATGGGCTACGGCCTGCCGTCGGCGATCGGCGCGAAGCTCGCGGCGCCCGACCGCGACGTCGTCTGCTTCGAGGGCGACGGCTCCTTCCTGATGACGTGTCAGGAGCTGGCCGTCGCGGTCCACGAGAACCTCGACATCACGGTCGCCGTGTTGAACAACTCCTCGGTCGGGATGGTGCGCCAGTGGCAGGACGCCTTCTTCGAGGGCCGTCACTCCGCCTCGCAGTACCCGTGGGTGCCGGCGTTCGACAAGCTGGCCGAGGCGTTCGGCGCATGCGGTTTCTCGGTGACCGAGTACAACGAGGTCGCGGAGACGGTCGAGGCCGCCCTCGAGTACGACGGACCCTCGGTGATCGACTTCCACATCGACCCCGAGTCGAACGTCTACCCGATGGTGCCGAGCGGCGGGGACAACGGCCAGTTCGCCCTCTCGGAGGACCAGCTATGAGCCAGGAGACCGAGACCGAGATCGAGGGCGAGTACGAGCGAACCAACGGACTTCGAGGACCGCCGCCGGAGGCGCGTCCCCGTCCGAGCGGGCGTCGAAACAGCCAGGGGACGCGGATCGACCCCGAGGTCGAGGCCGAACGACACCCGCGGCGAACGGTGATCTCGGCGCTGGTGAAGAACGAGCCCGGGGTGCTCGCGCGGGCCTCCGGGCTGGTGAGCCGACGCCAGTTCAACATCGAGAGCCTGACGGTCGGAGAGACGACCAACCCCGAGACCTCGCGCATCACGCTGGTGATCGAGGAGCCCGAGCCGGGCATCCGACAGGTCGAGAAACAGCTCGAGAAGCTGGTGCCCGTCATCTCGGTCCAGGAGCTCGGACGCGACGCCGTCCGACGCGAGCTGGTGATCGTGAAGGTCCACGGCAGCGACCCCGACAAGGTCCACGCCGTCACGGAGATGTACGACGGCACGACCCTCGACGCCGGCCCGCAGACCATCACCGTCGAGATCACGGGCGACGAGCAGAAGATCGACGACGCGATCGACGCGTTCCAGCAGTTCGGCATCCGCGAGCTCTCGCGCACCGGCCAGACCGCGATGGCCCGGGGCGACGAGTGGACGACCGATGTCGAGGAGGAACGCTACGAACGAATGCACGAACGCTGGCAGACCCCGACGAACAATGACTGAAGACGCATCCATCTACTACGACGAAGACGCACAGCGAAGCCAGATCGAGGACAAGACCGTAGCCGTGCTCGGCTACGGCAGCCAGGGCCACGCCCACGCACAGAACCTCGCCGACAGCGGGATCGACGTCGTGGTCGGGCTGCGCGAGGACTCCTCCTCGCGCGAGGCCGTCCGGGAGGACGGTCTCGAGGTGACCACGCCGAAGGAGGCCGCCGCCCGCGCGCAGATCGTGAGCGTGCTGGTGCCAGACACCGTCCAGCCCGCAGTCTACGAGGAGATCGAAGAGGAGCTCGAACCCGGCAACACGCTCCAGTTCGCCCACGGGTTCAACATCCACTACAACCAGATCCAGCCCTCCGAGGACGTCGACGTGACGATGATCGCGCCGAAGACGCCGGGCCATCTCCTCAGGAGGAACTACGAGAACGACGAGGGGACGCCCGCGCTGCTCGCGGTGTATCAGGACGCGACCGGCGAGGCGAAAGAGGAGGCGCTCGCGTACGCCCAAGCCATCGGCTGTACGCGCGCGGGTGTAGTCGAGACCACCTTCCGTGAGGAGACCGAGACCGACCTCTTCGGCGAACAGGCGGTGCTGTGTGGCGGGATCGCGAGCCTGATCAAACAGGGTTACGAGACGCTCGTGGACGCGGGCTACAGCCCGCAGATGGCGTACTTCGAGTGTCTCAACGAGATGAAGCTGATCGTCGACCTGATGTACGAGGGCGGGCTCGGCGAGATGTGGGACTCGGTGTCCGATACGGCGGAGTACGGCGGGCTCACCAAGGGCGACGTGATCGTCGACGAGCACGCCCGCGAGAACATGGAGGAGGTCCTCCAGGGCGTACAGGACGGCACGTTCGCCCGCGAGTGGATCGCGGAGAACCAGGCCGGCCGACCGAGCTACACCCAGCTCCGCCAGGCCGAGAAGGACCACGAGATCGAGGAGGTCGGCGCCGAACTGCGCGCGCTGTTCGCGTGGGCCGAGGAGGAAGGAGAGACCGCTGAGGACGAACAGGAGCGAGTGAGAGCCGATGACTGACGCCAACGAGAGACGAACGATGAGGGAGATCGATCACACCCACCCCTACGACGACCGCAGCGCGGGCGATCTGTTCCTGCGCGGGCCCGTCGTGGTCGCCGACGGCGGTGAGCGAAACGCGGTCGACGCGGGTGGGGAGGAGAACGGGGTCGAACCGGCCTCGGGAACGATGAAGGACGTGGATCACACCCCGCCGGAGAGCGAGGAGGGTGCGAACCGCGTCTTCGAACGGGGCGAGGAACACGGAACCGAACCGGTAGTAGGTGAGGAATGAGTCGAGGAACCCTCTACGACAAGGTGTGGGACCGACACGCCGTCGCGGAACTGCCGACGGGACAGACCCAGCTGTTCGTCGGGCTCCACCTCATCCACGAGGTGACCAGCCCGCAGGCGTTCGGGATGCTGCGCGAGCGCGACATCGAGGTCGCCTACCCCGAGCTGACCCACGCGACGGTGGACCACATCGTTCCGACAGCGGATCAGTCCCGTCCCTACGGCGACGACGCGGCCGAGGAGATGATGCGCGAGCTCGAGGAGAACGTCCGCGAGGCGGGCATCGAGTTCGACCACCCCGACACCGGCGATCAGGGGATCGTCCACGTGATCGGCCCCGAGCAGGGGCTCACCCAGCCGGGGATGACGATCGTCTGTGGCGACTCCCATACGAGCACCCACGGCGCGTTCGGCGCGCTCGCGTTCGGCATCGGCACCTCCCAGATCCGTGACGTCCTCGCCACCGGTACCGTGGCGATGGAGAAGCAGAAAGTGCGAAAGATCGAGGTCACCGGCGAGCTCGGCGACGGCGTCGAGGCGAAGGACGTGATCCTCGAGATAATCCGAAGATTGGGTACGGAGGGCGGCGTCGGCTACGTCTACGAGTACGCCGGCGAGGCGATCGAGAGCCTCGGCATGGAGGGTCGCATGAGCATCTGCAACATGTCGATCGAGGGCGGTGCCCGCGCGGGCTACGTCAACCCCGACGAGACCACCTACGAGTGGCTCGAGGGGACCGACGAGTTCCGCGATAATAAGGAAAAATTCGAGGAGCTGAAACCCTACTGGGAGTCGGTTCGGTCCGACGAGGACGCCGAGTACGACGACGTCGTCACGATCGACGGCAGCTCGCTGGAGCCCGTCGTCACCTGGGGGACCACGCCCGGCCAGGGCGTCGGAATCACCCAGCCGATCCCCCGTCCCGAGGAGCTACCCGAGGACAAACAGGACACCGCGCGGCGCGCCCAGGAGCACATGCGCGTCGAGCCCGGCGACACGATGGAGGGCTACCCGATCGACGTCGCCTTCCTCGGCTCGTGTACGAACGCTCGACTGGCGGACCTGCGCCACGGAGCCCGGCTCGTCGAGGGCCGAAAAGTCCACCCCGACGTGCGCGCGCTCGTCGTCCCCGGCAGCCAGCGCGTCCAGCGCGCCGCCGAGGAGGAGGGGCTCGCCGACGTCTTCCGCGAGGCCGGCTTCGAGTGGCGAAACGCCGGCTGTTCGATGTGTCTCGGCATGAACGAGGACCAACTGGAGGGCGACCAGGCGTGTGCGTCCTCGTCGAACCGCAACTTCGTCGGCCGCCAGGGGTCGAAGGACGGCCGAACGGTCCTGATGAACCCCCGTATGGTCGTCGCAGCCGCCGTCACCGGCGAGGTGACCGACGTGCGGAAGCTGGAGGAGGTGGCGCGAGCATGAGCTCCGAGAACCAGCGCGAGAACCGGAGCGACGGCCCCGCGGAGATCGTCGATCGGGTCTCGGGCACCGGCATCCCGATCCGGGGCAACGACATCGACACCGACCAGATCATCCCCGCCCGGTTCATGAAGGTCGTCACCTTCGACGGGCTGGGCGAGTTCGCCTTCTTCGATCAGCGCTTCGACGACGAGGACGACCCGAAGGACCACCCGTTCAACGAGGAGCGCTTCCAGGACGCAAACGTCATGGTGGTCAACGCGAACTTCGGCTGCGGCTCCTCGCGCGAGCACGCCCCCCAGGCGCTCCAGCGCTGGGGAATCGACGCGATCGTCGGCGAGTCGTTCGCGTCGATCTTCGCGGGCAACTGCCTGGCACTCGGCATTCCGACGGTCACGGCGAGCCCCGAGGAGATCGGCGCGCTCCAGGCGTACGTCGAGGAGAACCCCGACGCCGAGATCACCGTCGACGTCGAGCGCGAACTCGTCGTCTACGGCGACGGCGACGAAGAGAAGGCGGTCAACGTCGACGTCGCCGACGCCCAGCACAAGGCGCTGGTCGAGGGCGTCTGGGACACGACGGCGCTGATGAAGGCCAACGAGAGCGCGGTCCGCGAGACCGCGGAGTCGCTGCCGTACGTCCGAAGCGATGACTGACGAGATCGCCGTGATCCCGGGCGACGGGATCGGCCAGGAGGTCGTCCCCGCGGCCGTCGAGGTGCTCGATTCCGTCGGGAGGTTCGAGTTCACCGAGGCGGAGGCGGGCGACCGCGTGAAGAGAGAGACCGGCGACCCCCTCCCGGAGGAGACGTACGACCTCGCCGCCTCGGCGGACGCGACGCTGTTCGGCGCCGCGGGCGAGAGCGCGGCGGACGTGATCATCCCGCTCCGGCGTGCGGTCGGCTCGTTCGTCAACGTCCGTCCCGCTCGCGCCTACCCCGGCGTCGACGCGCTTCGTCCGGAGACTGACGTCGTCTTCCTCCGCGAGAACACCGAGGGCGTCTACGCGGGCCACGAGAGCCGGCTGAGCGACGACCTCTCGACGCTCACTCGAGTGGTGACGACGTCGGCCTCCGAACGGCTCGCCGGGTTCGCCTGCGACTACGTCGAGGAACGGGGCTACGAGGGTTTCACCGTCGCGCACAAGGCGAACGTGATGCGCGAGACCGACGGCCGGTTCCGCGAGACCGTCCTCGGGGTGGCCGACGACCGCGGCATCGAAGCCGACGAGGTGCTGATGGACGCGTTCGCGACCCACGTCTGTCTCGATCCCGGGCAGTTCGACGTCGTCGTCTGTCCGAACCTCGCGGGCGACGTGCTCTCGGATCTCGCCGCGGGGCTGGTCGGCGGACTCGGTCTGCTGCCGAGCGCGAACGTCGGTGCGGAGAACGCGCTGTTCGAACCCGTCCACGGCACCGCCCCCGACATCGCCGGCGAAGGCGTCGCCAACCCCGGCGCGGCGATCCTCTCGGCGGCGATGCTGCTCGAACACCTCGGCTACGACGAGGAGGCAGACCGGGTCGAGCGAGCGATGACCGAGACGCTCGCCGACGGGCCACGGACCGCCGATCTCGGCGGCGACGCCACCACCGAGGACGTGACGACGGCCGTCGTCGATCGACTGTAGCACCTAACGACCGCCGTCTGCCGGGATCCCGTCGCGGCGAACGTCCCCCGCTCGTTTGTCAGGCATTTCCTCCGAAACCGCCTCCGCTCCGCGTACGCTCGTCCTCATTGGAACGACCGATCCGCGAGTCTCCCGTTCGATCCGGTGGCCGCCCTGATCGATCCCGCCTGTCCCGACACAAACAGTTACAAACGTGCACAAACAATCGCCGCCACGGCCGATGTTACCCGAACAGCGAAAACGACGGATCGTGGCGCTCGTCACCGAACACGACGGCCGTTCGGTGGCGGAGCTCGCCGCGGAGCTCGACGTATCGAAGGCGACGATCCGGCGCGATCTCCAGGAGCTCGAGGACCAGTCGCTGCTCGAACGCTCCCACGGCGGTGCGGTTCCCGTCACGACCGTCGGCGACGAACAACCCTACGGCCAGCGCGAGGTCCAGCGACTCGACGCGAAGGTGGCGATCGCGGAACGCGCCGCGGAGGAGATCCGGGAGGGCACGGTGGTCTTCTTCGACTCGGGGACGACCACCCTCGAGGTAGCCAAGCGGGCACCCGAGTCGATCGTGGCGGTCACCAACTCGCCGGTGATCGCGCTCGAGCTCGACGAGGTCGGCTGTGAGGTCAAGCTCACCGGCGGAACGCTCAGACACCGCTCGCGGGCGCTGGTCGGGCCGAGCGCGGAGTCGTTCATGGAACGGATGAGCTTCGACCTGCTCTTTCTCGGCACGAACGCGATCGACGACGACGGGTTGATGACGCCCGACGAGGACGAGGCCCGGATGAAGTCGCTGATGGTCGAGAAGTCCCAGCGCGTGGTCGTCGTGGCGGACGCGTCGAAGTTCGGCGAGCGGAGCTTCGTCCGGTTCGCGGAGCTCGACGAGATCGACCGACTGATCACGGAGGACGGATCGTCGTCGACCGTCCGTGACGCCTCGGAGAACGCCGACGTCTCGATCGTGGAGGCCGGCTCGTGATCGTCACCGTCACTCCGAACCCCGCGGTCGACTACACCGTCACCCTGGCCGCGGAGCCGGCGCCCGGGGAGGTGCTTAGAACCGACCGGACGCGCTACGACGCCGGCGGCAAGGGGATCAACGTCTCGAAGTACCTCGACGCGCTCGGGCGGGAGACGCTCGCGACGGGCTTTCTCGGCGGGTTCGTCGGCGAGCACCTCGAGACGCAACTGGCGTCGGCGGGGCTCCCCGCGAGCTTCGTCGACATCGACGAGACGACACGACTGAACACGACGCTGCTCGCGCCCGACGCCGAGTACAAGATCAACCAGACCGGGCCGACGATCGACGCGGCCGCGATCGAGTCGCTCCTCGGGACGCTGTGCGAACGCGACCCGGAGACGGTCCTCGTCGCCGGGAGCCTCCCGCCGGGGATCGACACGGCGACGGTCGACCGGATCGCGACCGCGGGCGAGTGGAAGACCGTCGTGGACCTCGGCGGCGACGTCCTCGGCGAGCTCTCGGCGGGCTACGCGCTCTGTAAGCCGAACCGCGTCGAGCTCGAGGAAGCGACGGGTCGGTCCGTCGACTCGGTCGACTCGGCGATCGCGGCCGCCCGGTCGCTCCGCGATCGGGGGTTCGAACGGGTCGTCGCCTCGCTGGGATCCGAGGGGGCGATACTGGTGAGCGACGATCGAGCGGTCCACGCGCCGGCGCTCGACGTCGAGGTCGTCGACACGGTGGGCGCGGGCGACGCGCTCCTCTCGGGCGTGCTCGGCGGGTTCGCCCGTGGGGAGACGGACGAGGAGGCGCTCCGGACCGGCGTCGCCGTCGCGACGCGCGTCGTCGGCGTGTCCGGAACGCGCGTCCCGTCGCTCGGCGACGTCCGCGAGACGCGTGAGCGGGTCTCCGTCGTTCCTCGGTGACGGGTCCGGGCTCGAATCGATACTGAACGATCAAAAACGATCAAAATCGAAAAGCCTTTCGTGTAGGTACAGAAACTATCGTGACAGAGATCCATGGCAACCCAAGACAGGGCCGAAGAACGAATGCGATCGTACATGACCTCGGTCAAGGAGGACCTGATGACCGGGGTCTCGTTCATGATTCCGTTCGTGACGATCGGCGGGATCTTCCTCGCGATCGGGTTCGCGATCGGCGACACGGAGGCGGTGTTCGAACAGACGGGGACTCTCGGGTGGTACTTCGCCGAGATCGGCGTGCTCGGGCTGACGATCATGATTCCCATCCTCGGGGGGTATATCGCGTACGCGATCGCCGACCGACCGGGGCTCGCACCGGGATTCATCCTCTCGTACGCCGTCCAGCAGGAGCCGCTCATCGCGGCCGCCGGCGATCTCGTCGGATTCAACGCTGATGGCGCGGTCGCGGGCTTCCTAGGCGCGATCGTCGCCGGGCTGCTCGCGGGCTACGTCGCACGCTGGCTGAAGGGGCTCGACGTCCCCGGGATGATCGAACCGATGATGCCCGTGCTCGTCATTCCCGTCGTGACCACGCTGGTGCTCGCGCCGATCGTGATCGTCGGGCTCGGCGTGCCGATCGCCATCGTCGACAGTGCGCTGACCGACTTCCTCTCGGGGCTCGAGGGGACGAACGCCCTCCTGTTGGGTGCGATCCTCGGCGCGATGATGGCCACCGATATGGGCGGCCCGATCAACAAGGTCGCCTACGTCTTCGGCACCGTGCTGGTCGCCGACCAGATCTACGCGCCGATGGCCGCGGTGATGATCGCCGGCATGGTCCCGCCGCTGGGACTCGCGCTGTCGAACTTCATCGCGCCCGAGAAGTACGCCGCCGAGATGTACGAGAACGCGAAGGCCGCGGTGCCGCTCGGACTCGCGTTCATCACCGAGGGCGCGATCCCCTACGCGGCGGCCGATCCGCTGCGGGTGATCCCGAGCGCCATCGCCGGCAGCGCCGTCGCCGGAGCGACCGCGATGGCGCTCGGGGTGACGATGCCCGCCCCCCACGGCGGGATCTTCGTCGTCCTCCTTTCGAACAGTGCGCTGTTGTTCCTCGGCTGTATCGCCCTCGGAACGGTCGTCACCGCGACCGTGGCAACGTTGATCAAGCCGGACTTCGAGGATCGAATCGCGAACGAACCGCAGAGCGCGGACTGACGACCGCGGACCCACTACTACTCATGGACCCACAGGACATCGACACGCTGCTACCCCGAGAACTCGTATCGCTCGAGGAACCGCCCGCCGAGAAGGACGCCTGCATCGAACACCTGCTCGACATGGCCGTCGAGGCGGGTCGCGTCGAGGACCGAGAGACCGCCCTCGAGGCGCTGTTCGCCCGCGAGGAGGAGACGACCACCGGCGTCGGGATGGGCATCGGCATCCCCCACGCCCAGACCGACGCGGTGACCCGGCCGACGGTGGTGTTCGCCCGCTCGGATCGCGGCGTGGACTTCGACGCGATGGACGACGAACCCGCGACGCTGATCTTCATGCTGCTGGTCCCCGAGGGAGGAAGCGAGGAGCACCTCGGGATGCTCAGTTCGCTCTCTCGTGCACTCATGCACGAGGAGGTGCGTGACTCGCTTCACGAGGCGGAATCGCCCGAGGCCGTCCGCGAGACGCTCAGGGAGGCGGTCGCCTGATGGAGCGAGTCGTGGAGATCGTCCCCGAGGCGGGGCTGCACGCCCGTCCGGCGGCGAAGTTCGTCGAGACCGCAAACGAGTTCGACGCCGACGTCACCGTCGCGCCGGTCGCCGAGGGCGAGGACGCGGAGGCGGTGGCCGCAAGCAGCATGATCGCGGTGACCAGTCTCGGCGTGAAACACGGCGAGGAGGTCCGACTGAGTGCCGAGGGCGAGGACGCGGAGGCGGCCCTCGACGCGCTCGAGGAGGTCCTTTCGACGCCCGAGGAGGGTGAGGAGTGAGATGAGAACGCTCACCGGTACCGGCGTGACGCCGCTCTCGGGGCTCGGTCGGGTCGTCTGGTACGCCGAGGAGATCGAGCTACGCGACCCGCCGGAGCCCTCGACGGTCGACGCCGACGCCGAGCGCGAGCGGTTCGAATCGGCCCGCGAGACGGCCGAGGCCGACCTCGAGTCCGAGCGCGAGCGCGCCGAGGAGCGCGTCGGCGAGGAGGAGGCAGAGGTGTTCGGCGCGCACGTCCAGTTCCTCAACGATCCCCAGATCGCCGAGGGCGTCGAGGACGCGATCGCCGACGGCCTGCCCGCCGAGCACGCCGTCAGGGAGGGCTTCTCGGGACCCATCGAACAGTTCGAGGGGATGGAGGGACGGATGGCCGAGCGTGCCGACGATCTGCGGGACGTCCGTGACCGACTCCTTCGAGTGCTCACCGATGCCGGGGGGACGGACCTCGCGGACCTGCCCGAAGGGTCGATCCTGCTCGCCGAGCGGCTCACTCCCAGCGACACGGCGAAGCTCGACCCCGATCGGGTCGCGGGCTTCGCGACCGCCCTCGGCGGGCGGACCTCGCACGCCGCGATCTTCGCCAGGTCGCTCGGACTGCCCGCGGTCGTCGGCCTCGGCGACGCGCTCCAGGAGATCGAGGACGGGAGCGAGATAGTCGTCGACGGCGAGTCGGGCGAGGTGATCGTCGAACCCGACGATGCCGTCCGGAAACGGGCCGCGGCGGTTCGAGACGTCGAGGTCAGAAGGGAGCCGGTCGCCACCGCGGACGGCCGAGAGATCGAGGTCGCCGCGAACCTCGGGACGCTCGCCGAACTGGACGGCGCGCTCGAGCAGGGGGCCGACGGGATCGGCCTCTTTCGCACCGAGTTCCTCTTTCTCGACCGCGAGTCGCCGCCCGACGAGGACGAACAGTACGAGACCTACCGCGAGGCGCTCTCTGCGTTCCCCGAGGGACGGGTCGTCGTCCGCACGCTCGACGTGGGTGGCGACAAGCCGATTCCCTACCTGGAGCTGCCCGACAGCCAGAACCCGTTCCTCGGCGAGCGGGGTATCCGCCGGTCGCTGGGGCCCGACGCGGGCCTGTTCGAGAGCCAACTGCGCGCGCTGTTGCGCGCCGCGGCGGGCGAGGGGCGCCTCGCGGTGATGTTCCCGCTGGTCTCGACGGTCGAGGAACTCGAGTCCGCGCTCGAGACCGTCGAGCGGGTCGCCGACGACCTCACGAGCGAGGGGATCGAGCACGCCGGTCCGGAACTCGGCGTAATGATCGAGACGCCCGGTGCCGTCCTCGTCGCCGAGGAGCTCGCTGCGCGGGTCGACTTCCTCAGCATCGGCACGAACGACCTCGCGCAGTACGTGATGGCCGCGGCGCGCGACGACGACCGCGTCGCCGACCTGCACGACCCGCTCCACCCGCCGGTGTTGCGCGCGATCGCCCGGAGCGTCGAGGCCGCCCACGCGAACGACGCCTGGATCGGCATGTGCGGGGAGATGGCGGGCGATCCCGACCTCACCGAACTGCTCGTAGGGATGGAACTCGACGAACTGAGCATGAGCGCCGTGACGATCCCCGACGTCAAAGCCCGGATCGTGGAGACCGACGCCGACGCGGCCGCGGCGCTCGCAGGGGACGCACTCGAATCGCCGACCAGACACGCGGTTACGAACCTACTACACCAATGAAACTCGTCGCAGTCACGTCATGTCCGACCGGAATCGCACACAGCCAGATGGCCGCGGAGAACCTCGAGCAGACCGCCGAGAAGCTCGGCCACGAGATCCGCGTCGAGGTCCAGGGGGCGATGGGCGCGGAGGACGAGCTCACCGCCGCCGAGATCGAGGAGGCCGACGCCGTGATCATCGCCGCCGACACGTCGGTGAACCGCGATCGGTTCGAGAACACCACGCTGGTGAAGGGAACCGTCAAGGACGCCGTCAACGACGCCGAGGGGCTCGTGAACCAGGCGGTCGAGCGCGCGGGCGGCGACGGCGCCGCAACGACGACCGAGCCGACCGAGACGACGGCCGACGCCGAGGGCGCGAGCGGGGACGGCTCGCAGGGAGAGGAACCCCGGGGCGGTGACCCCGAGAAGGGGTTGTTCAGACGCCTCAAGCGGTTCCTCAGCTGACCTCCTCGAGCGGCTCGAGGTCGGTCCGTGCGACGTTCTCCTCGATCCACTCGGTCTCGAGAAGCCGGTCGAACCATCGCTCGGAGGTCGACTCGTCGATCTCGCCAGTAACGTACCGGTGAGGGAGCTGCGCGATCGGGGACTCGTCGTCCGCTTCGTGGCTTTCGTTTTCGTTCTCGTTCCCGCCAGCGCCGATCGTCCATAGTAGCGGTAGAAGTCCAGCGCTCGCCCGTTCGATCCCACCATTTACTACCGACCCCTGCTAACGGGACACGCATGTCCGACGAGAGCATGTCAGGCGAGGACGAGCCGAAGCTAGCCCACGGAACCGAACCGCACACCGCGCTCTGCCAACGGTGTGGCGAGGAGTTCGAGTGGCAGGAAGACACGTGCCCCGAGTGTGGCTGGGAGAAATCGGAGTGGGTGAGCGGCGGCCGTTACGGGCTCGCGGGCTCGTCGTAACCGTCACGGCCGATGTTCAGTCGTCGGCCGCGGACGGCCCGCCGATCCGCGCCTCGCCGAGGTTCTCACAGACGTGACCCTGGCCGCTCATGTTGGTCCCGGCCAGCCGTCCCCGTTTGTGGACCGTCTCGAACTCGTCGGCGGGGATCGGATCGCCCGCCGGCGTCGCGAACAGCGCGTCCGTCGAGGCGCTCACGACGTCCAGCGCCGTCGCCTTCTCGACGTAGCGGCGGATCGGCTCCGCCTCGACGCAAATGGAGAGCGCGTCGTCGACGCGGACGACCGCGCGGTCCTCGTCCTCGTCCCTCGACGTGCCGGAGTCGGTCTCGACGTCCACGTCCTCGAGGGTGAGTCGGACGATCTGTTCGGGCTTCAGTCCCGCCTCGAGCAGGGCGTCGACCGCACGATACTGCCGGGCGAGTCGCGCCTTCTCGTCGAGCGTTCTGCGGGTCTCCTCGACGTCGCCGTCGGCCTCGTCGAAGACGTCCTCGAACGCCAATCGGTCGTTCACGCCCTCGTTGATCTCCGCCTCGTGCATGTGATCGTGGAGCCGTATCGTCGCCTCCGAGACCGCGGGGTGGGTCTCGAGCACGTCTCGGGCGTCGACGGCCATCATCCACGCGAACGCCGGCGAGCACCACGCGGTCGGCAGCGTGAACTCGACCTCGACGCTTTCGTCGTCGATCCGGAGCTCGTCGACGTAGTCGAGCTCGACGATCGATCGATCGAGCTCCGGATCGGTGACCCTCCGAAGTCGATCCCGAACGGTCCCGGCGTCGATCGGTTGGCGCTGGTGTCGGCTCATCGTCAGTCGGCCGTCGCCTCCTCGCCGTACTGGTCGGCCAGGTCGAACCGTTCGCTGATCCCGTCGTCCTGGAGGATCTCCTTCTGGCGCTCGATGTCGATGTCGTAGAGCCTGGCGGCGTTCTCGCCCATGATCTTCCTCTTCGTCTCGAGGTCGAGTTCGACGCCGTACTCCTCGCGCTGTTCGGGCGTCAGCTCCGCTTCCATCATCGCCTCGACGAGCCATTCGGGTTCCCAAAGGGCGTAGTCGCTCCCGTACAGGATCCGGTCCTCGCCGAGCCAGTAGAGCAGCTCGCCCATGATCTCGCCGAACTTTCTCGGGCGCGTCTCGGCGAACGGCGCGGCGACCGCCAGCCCGCCGTAGACGTTCGGCTCCTGGGCGGCGATCCAGCAGAAGTCGTCCAGCCGGGGGAGCCCGACGTGCTCGACGATGAAGTTGAGCTCGGGAAACGAGGTGGCCGCGGCGTCGACGTCGGCGACGTCGAACGCGTCGCGGTTCAGCGGCCTGATGGTGGGGCCTTTGTGGGCGTGGATGTTCCTGATGCCGAGGTCGGCACATTTCTCAAGGTACTCGAACGCCTCGTCCGAGTCGAGGCGCCATCCCTTCGAGTCGCCGCGCCACTCGGCGGTGTAGAGCTTCACCCCCTTTACGTCGTACTCCTCCTTCTGGCGCTCGAGCTCCCGCAGGCCGGCCTCGCCCTCCCGCGGGTCGAACCGGCCGTTGACGACGAACCGCGACGGGTGTTCGTCCCCGAGCTCGGCACACCGGTCGATCGTGTTGAATCCCTCCTTGTAGAACTCGTTGAGGTACGTCGGCTGGAAGATCCCCATGTCGGTATGACCGCTACCGAACATGTCCTGAAGCATCCGGTCGGCGTCGTACTTGCGGTACTCCTCGAGACTCCACTCGCGCTCGTCGGGCGTGAACCCGGTGTGGTAGTCGTAGAAACAGCGGATGAACTGCTCGCCACCCTCGTGTTTGATGTTCTCCTTGCTCGCGTCCCACCAGTGGACGTGACCGTCGATCACGAACACGTCCTCGCCTTCGTGTTGATACACGGCACCGGATGTCAGGAACGGACGATAATGACAGTTTCGACGAGCTGATCGTCCCATCTCGCGGTATACTGCATAATCTTTTTGCCTGTCACCGATGTCTCGTCACGTGGTATCATGGAAGCCGCACGACTCCACGAGTATACAGAGGACATGAGCGAGGGGCTGACGATTGACGAGGTAGACCGGCCGGAGGCGGGCCGGTCGGACCACGTCGTCGTTGAGATCGAAGGGGCGGGATGGTGTCAGACGGACAATCACATCATCGAGGGGATGTGGACGGACTACGTCGAGCAGGACCTCCCGATGACGCTCGGTCACGAGAACGCCGGCGAGGTGGTCGAGGTCGGCGAGGAGGTCTCGACCGTTGAGGTCGGCGACAAGGTGATCTGTCATCCGCTGATGACGTGCGGCGAGTGTCGGCCCTGTCGACTCGGCGACGACATGCACTGCGAGAACGGCGAGTTCCCCGGGCTGACCACCGATGGCGGGTTCGCGGACTACCTGCTGACCTCCGAGCGCGCGACGATCAAGCTCGACTCCGTCGATCCCGTCGAGATCGCACCGCACGCCGACGCGGGGATCACCGCCTATCACGCCGTCAAGAAGGCCGTTCCGCACCTGTATCCGGGCAGCTACTCGATCGTGATCGGGATCGGCGGGCTCGGCCACATCGGGCTGCAGGCGCTCGAGGCGATGAGCGCGACGACCACGATCGCCGTCGACCTCAAGGACGAAGCGCTCTCGCTCGCGGATCGCCTGGGCGCGGATCACACGATCAACTCGAGCGATGAGGACGTCGCCGAGGCGGTCGAGGGGATCACCGACGGCGAGGGCGCCCAGCAGGTGCTCGACTTCGTCGGCGCGGACCAGACGACGGCGCTCGCGCCCGACATCGTCGCCGGCGGCGGCGATCACCACATCATCGGCTACGGCGGCCACGTCCACGAACCCTCACAGGCGCTGGTCGACGGCGAGTTCTCCTTCGTCGGCAACATCGTCGGCAAGTACACCGAGCTCCAGGAACTGGTCTCGCTCGTCGAGCAGGGCGAGATGCACCTCGAGACCAGCGAGTACGACCTCTCGGAGATCAACGAGGTCGCGGAGGCACTCGAGCACAACGAGATCGAGGGCCGGGCCGTCATCGTCCCGTAGCCGACCGCTTCACTCGAACGGAGCGCTCTGCGAACGTTCGTCGCCGACGTCGCAACCTGCATCGGCGACGGAAGTCACGGCCGACGGAACGCCGGGACGTCGTGTCGATACCGGTCACGTCCGACCGTGACTGGCATGGAAACCTCAAAGGGTCCCCCTGGCCACGTGTGGGCATGCGCCTGGAGGATTACTGGGGGATCGGACCCAAGACCAGCGAACTGCTGGCCGAGGAGCTCGGCGTCGAACGCGCGATCCGGGCGATCGAGTCGGGCGACGTCCGGACGCTCGTCGACGCCGGCGTTCCGCGCGGGCGGACCACGCGGATCCTTAGACGGGCCCACGGCGGGGCGGGGATGGACGCCCTCGCGACCGCCGACGCGCGATCCGTCTACGACGACCTGCTGTCGCTCGCCGCAGGGTACGCCGTCACCGGCGGGGCCGCCGACCGCATCCGCGTTCTGACGCCGCTGACCGACCGAGCGACGGCCGCGGATCGACTCGAGGAGGTACTCGCCGCGCGCGAGGCCTGGGAGTCGCTCGATGGGGCGGCCCGTGAACGCGTACTGGAGGCGTTCGTGGCCTACGACGAGGCCGGCGGTACCGATCGCGCGGCGGTCGAGACGGCACTCGCGTTGCGCGAGGTGGGCCTGGAGGGCGGGACGTTCGACGTGCTCGCGGAGATGGATCCGACCGCCCTCCGTGAGGCCGCCGGCGCGCTGGGCTATCTGGCCGAGACCGACGACGGCATCGAGGTGCTGGAGGGCGCCGACGAGGAGCTCGATCGCACGCGAGACCGGCTCGACGCCGCCGGACAACTCGAGGCGGCGGCGCTGGACGTCATGGAGTCGGTACGGGCGGCCGGGACACGCGACACGGAGGAGTTCCGGGGTGCCGTGGTGGAACACGTCGCGGCGGAGACCGGGATCGATCGCGGGACGGTCAGGAGCGCGACCGCCGAGGGCGCGGTCGACACCGCCGATTTCGTCTCGGGGACGCTCCGGAACCTGGTCGACGACCTCGAGACGAGGGTCGGAGAGCGCGAGGAGACCGTGGCGGCCGCGCTCCGATCCGAGGTCGGCGACGCGGAGGGCGACGTGGAGCGGGCGGTCGAGACGGTGACGGACGTCGCGTTCGAACTCTCGTTGGGGCGGTTCGCGGCCGAACACGACCTCCGACGGCCCGACCTCGTGGCCGACGGGTTGGCAGTACAGGGCGCCCGGAACCTCTTCCTGTCTGGTGACGTGCAGCCGGTGACGTACGCGGTCGGGCCCCACGACCTTCCGGGAACCGGATCGGTCCGCCCGCCCGCCGACGACCGGGTCGCGGTGCTGACGGGAGCCAACTCCGGGGGGAAGACCACCCTGCTGGAGACGCTCTGTGCGGTCGCGATCCTCGCGTCGATGGGGCTGCCGGTCCCGGCCGAGGAAGCCCGAGTGGGCTCGTTCGACCGCGTCGTCTTCCACCGCCGTCACGCCTCGTTCAACGCGGGTGTCCTCGAGTCGACGCTCCGATCGGTGGTGCCGCCGCTGGTCGAGGGCGATCGAACGCTGATGCTCGTCGACGAGTTCGAGGCGATCACCGAACCCGGACGCGCGGCCGACCTGCTGAACGGCCTCGTCGGCCTGACGGTCGACCGGGAGGCGCTCGGCGTCTACGTCACGCACCTCGCGGCTGACCTCGCGCCGCTGCCGGCGGCCGCGCGGATCGACGGCATCTTCGCGGAGGGGTTGACGCCGGAGCTGGAGCTCGAGGTGGACTACCAGCCGCGGTTCGGGACCGTCGGGCGGTCGACCCCGGAGTTCATCGTCTCGCGGCTGGTGGCCAACGCGGAGGATCGAACCGTCCGCCAGGGGTTCGAGGAGCTCGCGTCGGCGGTCGGCCAGGAGGCGGTACAGCGAACCCTCTCCGACGCCCGCTGGGTCCCGGAGTGAACCCCTCTGTCCCGTCGTTCCGACGGCCCGTCCGAGTCGCCGTGGTCGGCCGAACCGCTCGTACGGTCTTGAGACGCAACCGTGATCACCCCGCCGTCCGATCCGGAGGCATGGAGGTCGATCGGGAACGACTACGCGAGGACGTCGAACGAAACGGCGAGTTCGGCCGCGTCGAGACCCAGGAGGGACGCGGCCGGACGAACCGTTCGGGCACCGAGGCCAACCGGCGAGCCCGCCAGTACTTCGTCGAGCGCCTGGAGGACGCCGGCCTCGAGGTGCGGGTCGACGCGGTCGGGAACGTCGTCGGACGGTGGACGCCCGAGAGCGCCGATCCCGACGCGAAGCCCGTCGCGGCGGGCAGCCACCTCGACTCGGTGCCCGAGGGCGGGATCTTCGACGGCCCGCTCGGCACCTACGGCGCCCTCGAGGCCGTCCGTACGATGCGCGAACTGGGTATCGAGCCCGAGCGACCCCTGGTGGTCGTCTCGTTCACCGAGGAGGAGGGCGGGCGGTTCGGGTCGGGAATGCTCGGCTCCTCCGTAGCGACGGGCCGGCGAAGCGTCGAGGAGGCGCTCGCGCTCGAGGACGCCGAGGGCGTGACGCTCGAGGACGCTCTGGAGGAGATCGGCTTTCGCGGCGAGGGCCGGCTCAACGCCGCCGGCTGGGACGCCTGGCTCGAGCTCCACGTCGAGCAGGGGACGCGACTCGAGAGCGTGGACGTCCCGGTGGGGATCGTCTCCGACATCACGGGGATCACCCACTGTTCGGTGACGATCGAGGGCGAGGCGAACCACGCGGGCGCGACGCCGATGGGCGAGCGGACCGACGCGCTCGCCGCCGCGAGCGAGTTCGTCCGTGACGTCGAGCGCGCGGCCGAGGAGGCCGTCGCGAGCGAGAGCGAGGGCGCCGTCGCCACCGTCGGGAGCCTCTCGGTGGCGCCCAACGCCACCAACGTCGTCCCCGGCCGGGTCGACTGCGGCGTCGACGTGCGCGACGTCGATCACGGCCTCATGGACGCGCTGGTCGACCGGGCGCGAACGAGCCTCGCCCGCCTCGAGCGCGTCCGGGGCGTCGACTGCACGCTGGCTCGCGAGTTCGACGTCGAGCCCGCGGCGATGGCTCCCCGATGCCGGACGGCGGCGCGCGAGGCCGCCGAGGCCGACGGGATCACGACGATGGAGCTGTACTCGGGGGCGGCCCACGACTCGATGCGGATCGCGCGGGTGACCGACGCCGGACTGCTGTTCGCTCCCTCGCGGGAGGGGATCTCGCACAACCCCCGCGAGTGGACCGACTGGAACGACTGTGCGACGGCGACGAGCGTGCTCTGTGGCACATTGGCGCGGCTTGCGGGGGCGACGTTCGAGGGAGATTCTTAGGCCTCGCTCGCGTGGGTGGGCCCATGGCATACCTGTCCGACGACGTGCTCCGGTTCGTTCGCGCGGTCGGCCCCCAGCCCGACGAGGTCCTGCGGGAGATGGACGCGTACGCCGAACGCGAGGGCTTCCCCCACGTCGGCCCCGAGGTCGGCGGCTTCCTCCGCTTTCTGGCCGGGGTCGCGGGCGCAAAACGCGTCCTCGAGTTCGGCTCGGGCTACGGCTACTCCGCCTACTGGTTCGCCGACGCCCTCCCCGACGACGGCGAGATCGTCCTCACCGAGGTCAACAGGGAGCTGCTCGACATGGCCCGCGAGTACCTCGAACGTGGTGGCTACGGCACGATCGCGACGTACGAGCACGGCGACGCCATCGAGACCGTCGAACGCTACGACGGCCCGTTCGACGTCGTACTGATCGACCACCAGAAACACCGGTACGTCGAGGCGCTCGAGGCCGTCCGCGGGAAGCTCGCGTCCGGTGCCGTCGTGGTCGCGGACAACGCGATGAGCGCCGCCGACGTCGTCGTCTTCGAGGACCTGCTCGACCACGTCGAGGGCGGCTCCCCCGACCTGAACGAGGGGACCCGCGGGATCGCCGCGTATCTCGATCACGTCCGGGCCGATCCAGCCTTCGAGACGACCGTTCTCCCGCTGGGCGAGGGGATCGCGCTCAGCCGTTTCCGGCCGGAGTGAGGGGAACTTCACGGGCGTTCACCCGAGTTCCACGAACTATTTCCCGGTTCGTTTCGATGGCCCTGTATGGAACTGCTCGACGAGGAGATCGTCCCGGAGTACGCCCGTCCGATCAAACGGGAGGCCCGCGAGTTCGCCCAGGAACACATCGCGCCCAACGCCGAGGAGTGCTTCCGCGAGGGCGAGTACCCATGGGAGATCCTCGAGGCCGGCCGGGAGGCAGGACTGGTGGCCCAGGACATCCCCGAGGAGTACGGCGGCCGCGGACTCGACGTCGTCCAGATGCTCGCGCTCGCCGAGGAGTTCTACCGGGCGGACGCTGGCATCGCGCTGACGCTCCAGCTCGCGAGCTTCGGCGGCGAGATGATCTACAAGTACGGCAGCGAGGAGCAGAAGGAGGAGTACCTCCGGCCGGTCGCCGAGGGCGAACAGATCACCGGGCTCGCGGTCTCCGAACCGGACACCGGGAGCGATCTGGCGGGGATGACCACGACCGCCGAGAAGGACGGCGACGAATACGTCATCAACGGCGAGAAGTACTGGATCGGGAACGGCGTCGAGGCCGACTGGATCAGCGTCTTCGTCAAAACGAGCGAGGAGAACGACCGCTACTCGAACCAGTCGCTGATCATCGTTCCCACCGACGCCGCGGGCTACGAGGCCGAGCACATCCCCGAGAAGATGGGGATGCGCGCCTCCAAGCAGGCACACATCGTTTTCGACGACGTCCGCGTCCCCGAGGAGAACCTCGTCGGTGAGGAGAACGCCGGCTTCTACATGCTCGCCGACTTCTTCAACCATGGCCGGATCGTCGTCGGCGGCCACGGGCTGGGGCTGGCTGCCGCGGCGATCGAGGAGGCATGGGAGTTCGTCCACGATCGGGAGGCGTTCGGCCGCTCGATCAACGAGTTCCAGGCGGTCCAGCACGGCCTCGCGGAGATGCGCATGGAGTTCGAGGCCGCCCGCGCACTCAACCATCGTGCGGCCAGGAAGGTCCGCGACGAGGAGAACGCGGGGCTGTGGGCGGCGCTGGCGAAGACCAAATCCACGGAGATGGCCGTCGACTGCGCACAGCAAGGCATGCAGTTCCACGGCGGGCGCTCGGTCCTCACCGACCGGCGGATCGCCCGCGTCTATCGCGACGTGCGGATCCCCGTCATCTACGAGGGAACCAACGAGGTCCAGCGCAACCTGATCTACCGCCAGTCGTAGCGTCGCGGC
Organism: Halalkalicoccus sp. CG83; assembly: GCF_037081715.1. NCBI lineage: Archaea > Methanobacteriati > Methanobacteriota > Halobacteria > Halobacteriales > Halalkalicoccaceae > Halalkalicoccus > Halalkalicoccus ordinarius. The sequence goes on along the minus strand of NZ_JAZDDH010000001.1, from coordinate 2,134,166 downwards.
TGCGCGGCCGCGAAGTCGTGGTCCGCCGGACTAGCTACAGCGGCCGTTGCCCAGGTCGCGGAAGGCGGCGGCGAAGTCCTCGTGACCCCGGAGTCCCTCGATCGTCTCGTCGACCGACTTTCGGAGCTTCGTGAGGCGGGACTCGAGGCGCCGGTACTCCTCGTTCTCCTCGAGTTCGGAGCGGGACTTCTCGGTCCGGAGCACCGCTCGTTTCGACGCGAGACTGTAGTACTCGCGCATGATCTCGTCGTACTCGGTCCGACGGTGGACCCGCGTGACCGTCCGCCGTAGCTCGTCGCCCGTGACGGGTTTGACGAGGTAGTCGTCGAAGCCCATCTCGATGATTTCGAAATCCGGGTCGATCGCCGTGACCATCACCACCCGACAGTCGTAGCCCTCCCCGCGAATCGCGTCCAACACCTCGTCGCCCGACCGTCCGGGCATCCGGCGGTCGAGCAACACGACGGCGACCTCCTCGTCCATCCGCTCGAGCGCCTCATCACCGTCGTGAGCGACCCTGACCGTCCACTCGTCGTCGAGCCAGGCGGCGAACAGGCTCGCCAGTTCCGGCTCGTCGTCGACGACGAGAACCACGGGGTCGGCCGACGCTTCGTCGGTTGACATCCTCTTAATACGTGATGATCACCGAGCGATATAAGTTCGATGGCCTCGAACGGGGACGATCGCTCACTCGGGGACCGAACGCTCCGGTTCGTCCTCGAGGACGAACCCGACGATCCGTGCCTCCACCCGGTCGCGGAGTTCGTGCTCGTCGGGACTCGAGAGGACCGTCTCGCTCCTCTCGCGCATGCGCCGCTCGATCGGCGCGTGATCGGGCCCCTCGCGGGTCGCGTTGAGCAGCGCCTCGAAGTCCTCGCGCAGGTCGAAGGAGGCGTACGCGACGTTGCACCTCGAGAGCGGGTTCAACCCCATCTCGAGGACCAGCTCCCGGACGAGCGCCCAGTCGTCCGCACAGAAGTGGATCGACACCTCGCCGACGACGTCCTGCCAGGCGATCGCCCCGGCGTGTCTCATGTGGGTGATCGCCCGCGGCGGAAGGTCGATTCGAGACCCGGTCTCGGGGTTTCGGCAGAGACAGCAGGGCCGTTCGGTCTTCCCGGTGTACACGTCCGATCGTCGGGCTCGGACCGACAAAAGCGCTCGTCCCCGATCAGTCGTCGGTTCCGGCGCCCGCGGCGTGCTCGCGCGAGGGGTCGAGACGGTCCTGGAAGACGAGCAGGCCGGCCGACAGCGCCGCGGCGATCAGCGCGAACGCCGCGAGCATCGCGAAGAACGCCGACAGGGCGAACGAGTCGAGCACGAACCCGCCGATCGCGATCGACGCCGAGCCCAGGCCGAACTCCCCGAGGTAGGTGTAGCCGTAGGAGAGCCCGCGGGTGTCGGTCGGGGTGTGGACCGCGACCGCGTTCTGGTAGAACGGCTGGATCGCGAACAGGAAGAAGCCGAGCACGCCACACAGCGCCAGCAACGCGCCCAGTCCCATCCCCGTCACGGGGATAAAGGCGAGCGCCAGCAGCGCGAGCACGCCGAAGATCGCGAGCAGCCCGCGTTCTGCCGGTACCCGGTCGGTCAGCTTCCCGCCGGCGTACTGGCCCGCCATCCCCACGACGAGGAAGCCGACGTAGATGTAGTCCGCCGGCTCGATCCCCCGAAGATCGGCCGAGAGCTCGAACGCCTCCATCGCCGGCAGCCCGTGGAGGATCTCGGGCAGGTAGGTCAACATGCCGCGGTAGAACAGTCCCTCGAACGTGACGATGACGAAGACGAGGCCGAACGCGCTCGCGAGCAGCGCCCGCGACTGGCCGAACAGCTCGGAGAGCGAGAGCGCCTCCTCGGTGGTCTCCTCGACGTCGTCGACCGCGTTCATCGGATCGAAGTCCGCCGACAGCCCGTAGGCGACGGCGACCAGCCCCGGGATCGCGAGCAGGGCAGCGACGAGCTGCCAGTCGAGGAAGATCAGCAGCGTCGCGGCGACGAACGGCCCCAGCGCGATGCCGACGTTGCCCGCGATGCCGTGCCACGCGAACACCGTTCCGCGCTCCTCGACGCCGGTCGAGATCAGCGAGAGCCCCGCGGGATGATAGACGCTCGCGGCGACTCCCCAGAGCACCAACCCCACGGTGATCGCGTAGATGTTCGGCGCGATCGAGAGGACGAGAAACGAGAGGCTCATCCCGCCGAGACACAGGAGCACCAGGCGTTTGGTCCCGTATATGTCCGCGAGGATGCCGCCGGGAAGCGCGCCGAGCCCGAACGGCGCGTAACCGAGCGCGACGACGATCCCCAGGAGCGCGACGCTCACGTCGAACTCCGCGAGCCAGACCACGAGGAAGATGGGGATCGACGTCTCGAACCAGTGGACCAGCGAGTGACCCGTCATCGTGAAGCCGGCGATCGCCCGGTCGTTCGTATCGAGGGCCATTGCGTGTGGGTAGTCGTCTAGTCCGTGCCGGAGTACTTATCCCCGGTGTTTTCGGAGCGGACGCGCGACGGCCTCCTCACCGGTCGAATCAAACGACTTAACCCGGGCGATTGGCTCCCCGTCTACATGGACACCGCCGAGCGAACGGAACGCGTTCTCCGCCACACCGAGGAGGTGGTCACCGAGGAGGAGCTCGTCGACCTCCTCGAGCGGCCCAACCCCAGCGTCTACATCGGCTACGCCCCCACCGGCGAGATGCACATCGGTCACTTCACCACGATCCGGAAGCTCGCGGACTTCCTCCGGGCCGACATGGAGGTAACGGTCCTCATCGCCGACCTCCACGCCCACCTCGACGACGAGAAGAGCCCCTTCGAACTGCTCGAGGCCCGCTCCGAGTACTACCGGGCGGCGATCGAGGCGATGGTCGAGGCCGCCGGCGCGAACCCCGACGACATCGAGTTCGTCCGCGGCACCGAGTTCGAGCTCGAGGAGCCCTACACGCTCGAACTCTACCGGCTGCTGGCCGACACCACGATCAGCCGCGCCCAGCGCGCCGGCAGCGAGGTCGTCCGCCAGTCGGAGAACCCCAAGTTGGGGGGGCTGGTCTACACGCTGATGCAGAGCCTCGACGTCGCCGCCCTCGACGCGGACGTCGCCTACGGCGGGATCGATCAGCGCGGGATCTACATGCTCGCTCGCGAACTGCTGCCCGAGCATGGCCACGCCAAACCGCTCTGTCTGTTCGCGCCGCTGCTCTCGGGACTCTCGGGCGGGAAGATGAGCGCGAGCGAGGCGGGCTCGAAGGTCAACCTCACCGACGATCCCGAGGCCGTCTCCGAGAAGATCAACGGCGCCTACTGCCCCCAGGGCGAGGTCGAGGACAACGGCGTCCTCGAGTACCTGAACCACCTCGTCTTTCCCGTTCTCGGGGAGCGAAACGAACCGTTCGTCATCGAACGACCGGAGGAGTACGGCGGGAACGTGGTCTACGAGGAGTACGCCGACCTCGAGGAGGACTTCGTCTCAGGCGAGCTTCACCCGCAGGACCTGAAGAACGCGACCGGTGAGTACGTCTCGGAGGTCATCGCGCCGATCCGCGAGCGCTTCGAGGCCGAACCCGAGCTGCTCGAGGCCGCCTACCCCGACCGGTACGATTGATTCGGAGCTGGAGCGGTCCTACGGCGGGACGATCGCATCGGAGCCTCGCAACGACCGTCGCTTCTCCCCGGTGAGGCGTTCCTCGAGGTCGTCGATACAGTCGTAAACGGTGTACGATCGATCGCCGTCCACGTGTGGCGCGACGCGCTGGAGCCGTCCGTTCCGGTAGACGGCCAGGCACATGATCGGGAGGGAGATCCGTTCGTATCGTCCGCCGCCGAACCGCGATTCGACCTCACGGCGATCGAAGCAGGGAGCGAGCGCCAGATCTCGATCCGCGGCCCACGCCTCGAACTCGCCTATCACGTCGCCGAGTTCGCTCCGTTCGTTCGCAGGGATACGGTCCGGCCACCGACGCAGTTCCGTGCGCTCGATCCGGGAACGCGCTTCGAGACGGCGTACCCGTTCGAACAGCCGCTGCTGTTGCGTTCGCGCGCCGAAGGTGTTGTGGCGCACGTACAGTTGCACCCGCAGCGGTTCACCGACGTCTCGATCGTCCCGTGATCCTTCCATGATATCTATACTAATCTCAATTTAATTAAAGTATATTGAGAATAGATGATAGGACGGGCAGCTCGTCGCGTCCCGTTATCCGGGCTAGAGCCACTCGTCCGCCCAGCACTCGATCTCCCCGAAGACGGGACGGAGCGACTCGCCCTTCGGAGTGAGGCTGTAGTAGGTGGCGATCGGCGAGTCGGCCTCGACGCGACGTTCGACGAACCCCAGTTCCTGGAGGTCCTCGAGCACCCGCGAGAGCGTTCGTGAGGAGGCATCGGTCGACCGTTTGAGTTCGTTGAACCGCTTCTCCTCCTCCTGCAGGTCGTGGAGCACGATCAGTCGCCACTGGGAGCCGATCTGTTCGAGCGAGTCGATGACCGAACAGGTCGACCCGTCGTACGCAGTGGATTCCGATGACATCGATGTTACCTGGTGTCCCGTACGTACGCGAAGCGATATATGAGTTCACATCGTATAGCAAGTTACAGGATGTTACCGGAGTCCCCGCGAGAGCCGTCGTCCACCCTCCCGCCGGGAACCGTCCGATCAGCCGGTCCTCGTCCCTTCACGACCGGAACGAGCGGACCTAGCTCTACGACTCATACCCCATGACCGACGAAGCTACGGAACCCACGCCCGTTGTCGCCGAACCGCCAGACAGTCCGATCCGTCTCTCCGGGACCGATCACGTCACGCTGATCGGCAGCAACGAGGCCGACACCGTGGAGTTCTACCGTGATCTCCTCGGAATGTCGCTCGTGTTGCGCCAGCCCAACCTCGACCAACCCGAGGTGACTCACCTCTTCTTCGACACGGGCGACGGTCGGATCCTCACCTTCTTCGTGAACGACGACCGCGAGTCGGATCCGCGCCCCCAGCGAACCGGTATCGGCGCCGTCCACCACCTCGCGTTCAGCGTCGAGCCCGAACGGTTCGTCGAGACCAAGGAGGCCTTCGACGAGGCCGATCATCCCTACAACGAGTTCGATCGCGGCGCGTTCCACTCGATCTACACGCGCGATCACAACGGCCTGGTGCTCGAGATCGCGACCGACAAGTACCACATCCCCGACGATCGGCACGGCGAGGTGCTCGCGACCGCCCAGCGAATTCGGGAAAAAGCGGGCGCCGACTACGTCGACGACGAGCACGTCGGGCGAGCGCTCGAGGAACTCGGCCTCGAGGCCGACCCCTACGAACTGCCCGACGCCCCGACCGGCGCGGGCTACGACTGAACCGACACGCGACCGATCAGGAGACATCACATGACCGACGCACCACCCACCACCGGACTGCATCACGTGACGAACATCTGCACGGACATGGAGGAGACGGTGGAGTTCTACGAGGACGTCCTCGACTGGCACACGGTGAAGAGAACCCGGAACTACGACGACCCGGGGACGCTCCACTACTACTTCTCCTCGACGCCCGAGGGCGAGCCCGGAACCAACGTCACCTACTTCGAGTACCCCGGCTCCCAGGGACGGCCCGGACCGGGAGCGAGCCACCACTTCGCCTTCGGCGTCGAGGACGACGAGACTCTAGAGGAGTGGCGCGAGCACCTAATGGACCACGGGGTCCGGGTCTCGCGGGTGAAGGACCGGACCTACTTCAGGAGCATCTACTTCAGCGACCCCGACGGACTCGTCTTCGAGTTCGCGACCGCGGGGCCGGGCTTCGGCGTCGACGAGGAGGACCCCGGAACCGAGGAGATCGACCCGTTCGAGGGGGAGTGAGATGGAGGTCGACATCGACGAACTGGACTCCGCCTACCGGCTTCTGGCGGGTTCGGTCGTTCCCCGGCCGATCGCCTGGGTGAGCAGCCGGAGTCCCGAGGGCCGTGACAACCTCGCGCCCTACAGCTTCTTCAACGTCGTGGCGGTCGACCCGCCGGTCGTGATGTTCGCACCCGTCGGGACCGGCGACGATCTCAAGGACACGCCACGGAACGTCCTCGAGACCGAGGAGTTCGTGGTCAACGTCGTGACGATGGAGCTCGCCGAAGCGATGAACGCCACGAGCGCCACCGTCGAGGAGAACGAGTTCGACCACGCCGAACTCGACCGTGCCGAGAGCGTCCGGATCGCGCCTCCACGCGTCGCCGACGCGGCGGTCGCCTTCGAGTGTAAGCTGTACGACTTCGTCGAGATCGGCGGCTCCTCGATGGTGCTCGGGGAGGTGGTGTACGCCCACGTCGCGGACGACGTCACCACCGGCGGGAAGGTCGACGTAACGAAGCTCGACGCGGTCGGCCGGCTCTCGGGGAGCTACTACGCGAGCACGCGCGACCGCTTCTCGATGGAGCGGCCGCCCTGACGGAGGGTTAAGGCGGTCGCGAGCGTACGGCGGGTATGGCGCTGTACGATGCCGTCTCCGATCTCCCGGTCCGGATCGACGAGATCTCGCTTTCCCGACGCGAACGCGACACCTCCAGCGGCTTCACCCGCGTTACCACGGTGATCTCGCTCTCGGGCGAGGGCGAGATCGGGAAGGGGGAGGACGTCACCTACGAGACCGCGGACCACGACGCGCTGCTCGAGGCCGGCGCGCCCGATCTGGAGGGCGAGTACACCCTCGACGAGTTCTCCGCGCGCCTCGCGGACCTCGAGCTCTTTCCCGACGGCCCCTCCCGAGAGGACTTCCGCCACTACCGCCGCTGGGCCTTCGAGAGCGCGGCGCTCGATCTGGCGCTTCGGCAGGCGGATACGGATCTCGCGAGCGCGCTCGACCGGCAGTACGATCCGGTCCGCTTCATCGCTAGCACCCGACTGGGCGACCCGCCGACGTTCGACCGGATCGAGCGTTTTCTGGAGAACGATCCCGATCTGGAGTTCAAGCTCGACCCCACGAGCAAGTGGGACGACGAGCTGATCGATCGCCTCGCCGATACGGGCGCGGTCCGAGTGGTCGATCTGAAGGGTCAGTACGAGGGGACGGAGGTCGATCAGGCCCCCGACCCCGACCTCTACGAGCGAGTCATCAACGGACTTTCCGAGTCCGTTATCGAGGATCCCGCGCTCACGGAGGGGACCCGCCCCGTACTGGAGGGCCACGAGGATCGGGTTTCGTGGGATGCGACGATCCACGGGATCGCCGACGTCGAGGAACTCCCATGGGAGCCCGACTGGCTCAACATCAAGCCCTCGCGCTTCGGCTCGGTCGAATCGCTGTTCGAGACGATCGAGTTCTGTATCGAGCGGGAGATCGCGATGTACGGTGGCGGCCAGTTCGAACTCGACGTCGGACGCGGCCAGATCCAGGCGATCGCCTCGCTGTTCTACGCCGACTCGGCGAACGACGTCGCACCCGGCGGCTACAACGATCCCGAGGTCGTCGAGGGTCTGGCGCAGAGCCCGCTCGATCCGCCCGCGGAGCCCGCCGGCTTCCGGTGGTGACCGGGACTCACTCGACCAGTTCGGCGATCCGAGAGAGCGCAAGCAGATAGACGGGGACGTAGCTCGCGGCGAGCACGGGGAGTTCGAAGACGCGACAACCTTGGTCGGGTCGTTCGACTCGGTATCCCCTTGCCGAAACGCCGGCCACCTCCCAGTCCCAGTGATTCACCCTCGGTTTACCGATCCGAGTGAAGATGTCCTCACGTCGAGCAACGACGGCAAAACGAACGACGAATATCCATCTGATACGGTAGTTCGGGAGTCACTGAGATAGTATTAATATATTATATACACTTCCTATTGTAAATACTACTCTCATATTTAGAAAATTATTTAATGATATATTATGAACCGTACGGCGTGGTGCCTTACCAATGGTAGGCACGACAGGGAAGAGACCGGACCGGAAGTATCGAAAGAGCATCACGGTGCAGCACAGACCAGCGAACAAACCAGTAGCAAACGGGTCAAAAGACGCGTATCGAGGACAATAATGACACACAGGGATATAGTTTCGAACAGAAGAACAGTACTGAAAACGGTCGGCGTACTCGGCACGATCGGAGGTGTGAGCGGCGTTGGATCGGCGAACAGTAACGGTGACCAGAACCCGCGGCTGGACCTCGTTGGCCATACGACGCTCGGTGCGCGTGACGGCGCAAATACCCACGGTGCCGTTAGTGAGGAGCACGACCTCGCGGCAGTGGGGTCGTTCGTCTTCGGCGATAACGAACTGCGTCTCGTCGACATTTCGGACCGCACTGATCCAGAGCTGGTTTCGACGATTTTCACGGATCCTGATGGCCACTCAAGCGACATCCGCAACTCGGACGTCCACCCCACGGAACCATGGGTGTTTACTGCCAACGAGGGCGGAGAGGATACTGGTTGGGCCATCGTCGATGCGAGCGATAGGGAGAATCCCGAACTCATCGGCCCATTCACCGTTGAGGACGCTTCCAGCGGCGTTCACAACGTCCAAGCCTTCGGCGACGATTACCTCATCACGGTGGGCCATGGACGTGGTGCCGTCGTCTACGACATCAGTGACCGCGAAGATCCCATCGAGGTGTCGTCGTTCCAAATGCCGAAACCGGACGAAGACCACGACGACGGTCATGAGCACGAAGCTGACGGCGAGACTATTCACGCCGCACACGTCCGCGGCGACTACGCGTTCCTCGCTCACTGGAATCGGGGCCTGTACGTCCTCGACATGAGCGATCCCGAACGTCTCGAGGTGGTTGTGTCGTTCGACTACTCAGAAGAGGAGGCAGACGTCCCGCTACGTGCGTGCCATCATGCGGTCCCCCATCCCTCGAACGACATTTGTCTGCTCGGCGAGGAGATCGGCACCGGTGAGCCGGGATACAAGCATATCGTCAGCTTTGACCTCGAGAACGGCGAGACCGAGCTCCAGTCGTCGTTCCAGTTCCCACAACACGCCAACCAGCCCACCGGTAACCAGGGATATTGGTGGACGGGCCACTTCTCAGACTGGGGTGTTAGTGATCAGCAAGACGTTGTGTTCAGCGGCGACTACAAGGCCGGCGTCCAGGCGTTCGACGTTTCGGATCCCGGAGACCCCGTGCGCATTGACCAGTATCTGCCGGCGGAGGGCGTCGATGAGGTTCGTCGAGAGGATCCCGTCCGGCACGATCTGGTGGACAACGTTCCGTTCACGTGGGGTGCGGAAAGCTCACTCGCGGGAGACAGCGGGCACGTCTACGCGTCTGACGCCACCACCGGGTTCTACATCTTCACACTCGAAGGATACTGACGGCACTCCGCTATCATCTGTTCGTTTTTTGCTGACCCGCTGACCGGCTCCCTCAGTGCACGAAACGACCTCGTCGTCATCGATCCCACGCGGAGTCAGATCACCTCACACTTCCGAGGGATTCGTCGTCCTCGACGGCACTATCCACCGTCGCGGACCTTGTTCGTTGTGAACGTATCGCGGTTGGTTCTCCCACCGAGTCGTTGTCGGCTTCACCCCCCTTGACCCCGACGTATACCATCGCTCACCGGTGACACAGGGTTTTTATGAAACGTCTTGTAGTTATTGTAATAATTAGGCAACGGTGATTGTAAGGAGATATGTGAATACAGGGCGCGTATCCGTCACTCCCCAAGGAGCGAACTCAGCTCATCGGTGGAGAGTCCGATAACGGCCCCGATGAACATCGATACGATGGCAGCAAGCGTCTCCCCGGGAAGTCCAGCGATGCCGAAGGCGGTCGCGTCGGTTGCGGCCACACTAAACATGGTGGCATAGCCGAAGAACCCTCCTGGAGTGAACGACAGTAATGGAATGAACTCGTGAAGACTGGCGAGGAACATGAAGACACCGACGACGATGCTGAGTGCAACGACTCCACCACCGAGATAAGTGTTCACTACGGCGAGCGTCGTGGCGGCGTAGAGAATGCCAGCGAGATTACTTGCGTATCCTCGAGCAAGCCCATCCACTCCGGCCCCCGCCGCATAGAACGTCCCTGAAGCGATAAACGATGGCCACAATGGGATGTTCAAGCCAGCAACGAATCCATACGTCCACGGGATCGAAGCGATCCCGAACACGATCGCGAGCGACCATGTGTCGTTCCAGCCGGCGATACGCGTTCCAAGCGATGAGGGTGGTTGACGGTTCATGACGGTATTCTCATGCAGAGGGGACTAACCAGCTCCCTCCTGATAGAGATGTCCTCTGTATTTAGCACGCCGATTTCAATAGAGATATCATCTGATGACGAGAGAGCACGAGTTGACGATCTCCAACGGCAGTTGGTCGCAACGAATCAGCGGATTGAGCTCCACTCCTCGCCGAGTTCCGTCCGGTTGAAGATGAGGAACGATCCTCGATTGAACCGCGTTACGCGGCCCGTCTCCTCGCTAAGGGTCAGCGTCGAGACGACGTCCTCGCGCTTCGAGGTGTCGAGCGCGTTCAGGTGTTGTGCCTCCTTCCAGTCCTCGTAACCTACCGCTCGCGAAATTCGCCGTCTTGATCTTCTTCGAGATTCCCGGGAGTATCTCGCCAGTCAGGTACGTCAGTGAGCGCAGAAATCACAGCGACATTCCTGAACGAGGAGGGGATCATCCCAACGCCGATCAGGAATTCACGGTCGAATCGATAGGGTGATAGCATCCCACCGGCTTCCCTGATCGACATCGTTTTTGGCCAGGCAGTCCCACCCGAAGTGGTATGTCCCAACAGTCCACACCGATCAGTCGATTACACGATGCGACTTCTCGACGGGGGAGCACTCGTCAGGGAGGTAACCGAACGTGAACCATGAGGAGTGGTCGGCCGAGCAGACCGCAACGACCCTCAGAGTGGACGGTCACGACCTAGAAATCGCGTACTACGAGGACGGGACGGGAAATCCAGGGCCGCCGGTCGTGTTCTTGCATGGGATTCCGACGTGGTCGTTTCTCTGGCGTGAGGTAGCGCCGGCACTCGCGGCCGACCGTCATGTCGTCGCTCCGGACCTACTAGGCTACGGTAACTCAGCCCAGCACGACGGCTTCGACCGCTCGATTCGCACCCAGGAGGCGATGGTCGATGCGTTGCTGGACCACTTGGGTGCCGATAGTACCGCCATCGTCGCTCACGACATCGGCGGCGGAATCGCTCTGCGACTGGCGGCTCACCGGCCCGACCTCGTTGAACGGCTCGTCCTCTCGAACGTCGCGTGTTACGACTCTTGGCCCGTTGAGTTCATCCACGGTCTCGGCCTACCAGGCATGGCTGACGAGCTGGCGGACGACGAGACCCTAGAGGAGAAGATGGCGTTCGTCTTCGATAAAGGACTCCACGACGACGCCGCGGAGCACGGTGAGTTCTGCAGAGGTATGCGCGCCCCTTGGCAGTCGGAGATGGGACGGACCTCACTCGTCCGGAACGCCATCGCTACGAACACGAACCATACGGCGGAACTCGACTACGGCGAGGTCACCGCCGCGACGCTCCTGCTGTGGGGTGCTGACGACGTCCTCCAGTCGATAGATTACGCCGAACGGCTCGAAGACGACATCGCAGGCGAGACCGAACTCGTTCCTATAGACGAGGCGTACCACTGGGTAATCGAGGACCGCTCCGACGCGTACCGCGAGGAAGTCGAGCGGTTCCTCGGAAAGACGTGACGTAATTCGGGTTTGAGGCCGGGACGAAAGCCTCCGCTCGGCCCGGACTACAGCGGTCACTCATTGTCGTTTGCAGGTCCCATCTGACGGCCCACATCTTCACTTTCACCATGGTTGGCGCGTGCTTTTGACGGTAGGGGGACTCTAGTCGAGTGGAGCCTGTCACACGCTCCATATCCTTCGATACCAGCGCTAGATCCACCCTCAGAGCGATAGAAAGACCCAGTCTGTGAACGGAAATCCGGAGACGAATCCACCGTTCACTCAGTTGAAAGAATGATGCTCCTCGTTCCGGCACGGAAGGGGAGAGAAACGGATTTGGAGTGATGTCGCTGGCGCATTACGGGCGATCCAACGATGAGTACGAACGCAAATCCAACACCACCCAGGGACCAGCCGCCTGATAACGATCACGGGATCTGCCGTGCCCCTAACTGCCTTAGTTGCAAAGATGTGCAGCTCGTTCAGAAATTTGGTGGAACGATATCGCTCTGCCGCTCCTGCTGGCGGTTCTATTTAGAGGTGAGCTCATAGTTCAGAAAAGTTGCCGTCTGAACGAACGCCGGTGGAGCAATCACCACGGTGGGAGCAGCAAACGGATCAACGCCCAGCAGACTGTAAGTGTCTCCCGACGTTCGACGATCTCCCCTGTTGGCCCTGCTACCGAGACGGCTTCAGGACGCCGAATCCTGATGCCAAATCAGATACGGCGGCGAACCCCTCGCATCCGGAGTAGTCGTTTTATCGGAGCTCTTGAAACTACGGTAATAAAGAGGTCGTCTTTCCCGTGGGTGGTTTTTACAAGCCTGTGAAGCTATCACTAGACTCGTACTGGTTTCCAGTACTGGAAGTCCACAATGACAGAAACAGAACTTGGCTCACAAGCGTGGTGGGAACACTACAAAGAAACGGTCAACAGCGACCCGGAGATGAAGGTCCGCGGCCACGATAAATTCGACGAAAATTTTTATATTGAAATCGGTGACGATCGGTTTCTCCTCCAGATCGATCGCGGGGAAATCGATGCGATCGTTCCGAACCCGGCGATGAATCATCAGTGGTCCTTCGGGGTCGAAGGTGACACCGAAGCGTGGGAGGAGTTCGTTCAAGAAATCCCTCCAGCATTCAATCACGAGATTATCGCCTCCCACTATCGAAGTGCAGTGAAAGGCGATGATGGTCATCTCCAACTAACCGGTAACAACAAGGCCATTTTCCAGAATTTGCGTGCGTTTCAGCGGATGCTCGACTTGCTGCGCAAAGCCCACAACAACGGAGGGAACCTCTAATGAGCACTGAACCAGGTACGGTCGAGCCGATCACCGGCAAGTACGTTCACGTCGATGTCGATGGAACCGATTACCGAATTTACTTCGAGGAAAACGGCCCAGACGATGGAATTCCACTCCTCTGCCAGCATACTGCTGGGTGTAACAACCAGGAATGGCGGCATCTCCTCGCAGATGACGATATCACCGACGAGTTTCGGGTGATCGCATACGATCTGCCCTTCCACGGGAAATCCGTTCCACCAACCAGTGACGACTGGTGGGAGGAAGACTACGAATTGGATGCCGAACAGTTTGCCGCGACGATCGTCGGTATCGCGGATGCGCTCGACCTTCAGGATCCGATCTATATGGGCTCGAGTATGGGCGGCAATATCACGTTGGAGCTAGCCGACTGGTATCCGGATCGGTTCCGAGCGCTGATCGGACTCGAATGTGGCGCGTATAGTCCTGGCTTCCATATCGATTGGCTTGATCACCCCCACGTCAATACGACGGAGGTCAACGCGTACTCCTGCTGGGGATTGATGGCTAAACAAAGCCCAGAACAGACCCGTCGAGAGACCATGTATCTGTACGAGCAAGGCGCGACAGGCGTGTTCAAAGGGGATCTCTACTACTATTCGGTCGATCACGACTACCGCGATAAACTCGATCAGATCGATGCCAGTGAATGTCCACTCTATGCAGTCAACGGCGAGTACGATTACCTGACTGACCCAGCGGATGGGCGTGCGGTAGCGGATGGTATCGGGGAAGGAGCAATAGCAGTCGAGATGAGTGATATCGGTCATTTCCCGATGAGTGAACATCCAGCACTGTTCAACGGATATCTCTCCGAAATCCTGGCCGACATTACCGGTGATCGAGAAGGGGATCTGCCCGAGACGTTACGTCCTGATGATGTGGACGTCGAACTCTCTCCGTCATCATAGCTGCCCTTCGTTTTCGTCGACTTTCTGAGTTGGACCGCCACTCATACAACGGGAGTCTGGTCAGAGAAACCGATCGGGGTCTTGGAGCCGCTGAGATCCACTCGGTGGTAGCCGCAAGCTCCTCCGGCGGAATACGACTAAGTAGTCTATTTGGACGGACGGATAACGGCGTTCACGGTCTGATCATCGACGCCACCTCGAGAGAAGACCGTTGCGACGCCATCTGGGTCGATCCGCGTATCCCCGTACAGTGTAAGAATCTCCCCGTCGCGCTCGATAAGAACGATGAGCGGAACCCGTTGCGGATGTCTCGTTCTACCGCCTCCGCTTCGGGAACGAGGCGATGCTCCTTCTTTCGGTCGGCGCGCGTCTGTCCCCGCGAGTTTCCCACTTACTCGGGGTAACGGGGCTGTCCGCCATCCTTGAGCGAGTCATCGTCATCTCGCAGCGAGATCTCGCGTTGCGGGAACGGAATCTCAATGTCGTTCTCGGCAAACTGCTGCTGGACTTCACGGTTGATGTCGTCGACGACACGCGGCTCTCGAAGCGGGTGTGAGATGAAGACCTGAAGCTCGTACCGTAGCGCAGAATCACCGAATCCTCGAAACAGAACGATCGGTTGGGGCGAGGGCAGAACTCCAGTGACGTCTGCCGCGATCGATAGGAGGATCTCCTCAACCGTCTCAGTACTCGTCCCATATGCGACCTCGATCGGGATCTGGATCCGTTTCTGGCGCTGTGGAGCCGACTCGTTGCGGACCTGCGCGGAGTTCAGTACCGAATTCGGGACCGTGATCAGCACCCGATCGGGTGTGAGCAGTGTCGTGCTCCTGATCCCGATATCGCTGACGGAGCCCTTCTCACCCGACTCCAGAACAACGAAATCACCGATCTTGTACGTATCATCAAAGTAGAGAGCGATTCCACCGACGAAGTTCGCGATCGCCTCCTGGGCTGCAAATCCAAGAACGATCCCGAATACGCCAGCCGAAGCGAGCAGCGGGGTGATGTCGATGTTCCAGACGAGTAACAACGCGATGGCGGCGATGACAACAACTGCAGCCGACCAGAGGTTCTTGAATACGGGAGCGAATTCGTAGTGGGTATCGTGTTCTTTGATTTCCTCTAGTGAGTTACTGCCGGCACGGATCCCTGCACGCGTCCACAGAACGACGATTGCGGACAGGATAACCGACTCGAAGAGTCTGAGAATTGGAGCGCCGATGAGTTCGAGACTGAGAAACAACCCGTAGAGAAATACCGAGAGGTAGAGTGGGACGTAGATCTCGCGGAGAATGACACGACGGACCGATCCAGTTGTTGATTCGATTGAGGGTGCGATCCATCGACCCGTGAGCTCGATCACCTTTGCAGAACCTACCGATCCGAGTAGGACGATCAGTATCTGCATCGGAAGAGTGAACGGAGCGAGTAGCTCAGCAAGCTGTTCCATTTAGCCTCGATACGTCCTTCGATACTCGAAACGCTTCTGATCAGCTCTCAGGACTCTTCTCCTAAACGATAAGACTCCCCTCATTTGATGGAAGCTGGTAGATCGATCAGAGAGGACATCATCATCGACATCTAGGTCGCGCTGTGTTGGTCATGAGTCGAATCGAAGTCCGTTCACAACATCGGAAATAGGGGCATCGTTGCAGTCTGCTCCCCCAGTTCCTTTTCGACACGTCTGGTGCAACGCTCGGCCGTTCCGATACGGCCTGTCGTTGTAGAAGGATCGAAACGCCTACTGGTCCTTCAGTCGGCGTGAACTGTGACGGAGGATGCTGTATCGGCCGAGACGTACGACTCGAGCGAAACGGTGTCCTGGCGACGCTTTCGCTCAACCCAGTACCGAGCATCGTTGCAGAAGAGTTCGAATCGCTCACGGAGATCACCAACCGCATGTGACCGGTTGTAGGGCGATCGTGGCGCGCGAAAGAAGCCGATTAGCGTCCACATGAGACAGGCGGCGAACGCCCCGACGGCGGAAAACGTCATGCCGAGCGTCGCGAACGTAAACGCATAGACGCCACCGATCATCATTGAGGGAGCACTCGTCGCAAGCGGGACCTGGGCGTCTGTGTCGCGAAGCGTCGGGGCAAGAAATACGATCGAAAGACTACTGCCGATCATGAAGATCAGATCTTGCCACATCATGGTCGTACCTCTCCGGGGGTAGTGGAGTATTCTCGAACGGCCATCAGAGATTACTCTGATAGTAGTAAATAAGTGCCTTTGGATTCAGTAGTTCATTAATCTCCACACAGAGACGCTGAAACGTTGGATCAGAACTGCTATCACAGCACATGGACGACTTATTGTAGCGAGTTCACCGAAATAGGGAATAGCGATTAACGATTGATGGTAACTCGATCCGTCGAGAGACCGTTCTTCGAGTAGCATCAACGGACACATGGCACCGGGGGACGATGCGCTACGTAGATGGGCCGTCTCGATGTTCGCGACGTCGCACTTCTCCTCGCACTCGGCAGCACGCTCTTCGCCCTATCGATCGTCCTCACGAGTCGATCGGCTGCTCCCGTCTATCTGCTCACCCTTCCACCGGTCGTCGCGGGAGGCGCACTCACGTTCGCAGTCGTCACGAGACGTGATCCCGTCGACTACGAGCGCCCGACGGTTCCACGGTCGGTGGCGATGGCGCTACCCAGCGTCGTGCTCATCGGGGCGCTGGTGCTCTCGTGGTACGCTACGATCGCCGGCAGCAGAACGGTCCCCTTCTATCTCGGAGCGGGAACGCTGGGAACCGGAGTCCTCCTGCAGATCGCCCTCGTTGACGAGAACGACTTCTCGCCGACGGTACTGTTGGGACAGGTCCTCGTGATCGCGCTCGTCGTCCGGTTCGCCGCGCTGGCGACGACCGCAGGCTACATCGGCCTCGATACCTGGTCGCACGTCCCGACGTACGTCGCCGGGATCGCGGCCGATGGCTCGCTCGAGGCACTGAGCGACAGCAAGTACTACTACGCACCGCTCTATCACCTCTCCGTCGTCGCCACCGTCCTCATAGCCGACGTCTCCCCGCGAATCGCGCTCTGGCTCTCGATCGGCCTCGTCGTTCCGATCGCGACGACGTTACTCCTCTACGTTCTGGGCGCCTCGCTGCTCCCGCCCCGGTGGGCGGCGTTCGCGGCCGCGATGTACGCCTTCAGCGATCACGCGATCCTCTGGGGGATCTACCTCGTTCCGACGAGTCTCGGACTGGTCTTCACCCTCGGACTGCTGGTCCCCCTCCTCCGGATCGTCCGCGAGGGTTACTCCGTCCGTTCGATCGTGCTGTTCGTCGTCTTCTCGCTTGCGCTCGTGTTCACCCACCAGGTATCGTCGGTGATCGCGGCGACGATCGTCGGAATGGCGGTTCTCGCGCAGGCCGGCCCGTCGCTCGTTCGCGCCATGCCCCGCGCCGGATCGGTGAACCTCGTGTGGTTGTTCGTCCCGTTCGTCTGCGTGCTCGCCGCGCTTCTAATAATCACGCCGTACAGCGGCTCTAGCCTCGGTTTCGCCGAACGAACCCTCCTGTTCCTGCGCGAGACCTACCTCGCTGAGTTCGGGTGGCTCAACCTTGCGATCGAACTCGGCGCGCCCGAGGCGGACTACGGACTTCGACCGCTGACGTCGCTGACGTACCTCCTCGAGGCGGGCGGGCTCCTGTTGTTCGCTGCCGGTGGGACGGTCGGAGCGTTAGTCGCGCTTCGACGGGCGACACACACCTGGCTCACCCTCGTTTGCGTCGCCTGCGCGCTCTCCGTGGTGGCGATCGGAACGCCGGCGGTCGGCCTGCGGAACTTCCTCCCGAGCCGGTGGTTCGCGTTCCTGTACGTCCCGGTCGCCCTGCTCTGTGCGCTCGGGTTTCGGTGGAGCGTCCGCCGTATCGACCCCACGACCGCCACAGCCGCGCCCGTCGCGTTCTGCGTTCTCTTCCCCGGCGTGATGGCCCTCGCCGGTCCCGCGACGATCGACTCTCCGGCCTTCCCCGAGGAACGAGTGACGTACTCGTACTCCGGGGCCGAGCTCGCCGCGCTGGAGACGGTCAGCCAGCAGACGACGACGCCGATCGGCACCGACGTCCTGACGGTCGAGGTACTGACGCGTACTGGGACGGCGCCCGCCGAGATCGCCGCGCCCGAGGACGCCGATCAGGAGGTGCTCCTCTATCGCCAGTCGTACGCCGAACGACCGGCCCTGTTCGACGACGTCGGGGCGGACGTCTACGAGACGACGACCACCGAACGTCGCTACTGTGCGACCCGATCGATCACGTACGATAACGGTGTGGCACACGCCTGCGTTGCCTGATTTGCCGTGTTCCGTGCGCAGCCGTGAGCAAGCAGGGAGGATGGTTCACACGTCGAATCGCTGACGGAACGTATGGTAACTGATCCCGACGGCAACCGAGATGCCATAACAGATGACGACGAAGGGTGCCCAATAAAGTCGGAAGCTAAAGTTCCGAACCCATGGCAGAACGTTGCCGACGATGGTCATGAGGACGAAGAGGACGTATCCCGGAACGGCAAGCGGGGAGAACAACCGTGAATCGATCTTACTAATCGCGAGCGGAAAGACCAGCAATGCGAAACTCACCCAGACGATGGGTGCAAAAACGAGGTCTCTGAGCGGAGGGTGACTACCGATCATACCGCTCGCTGGATCCCATACTGTTCGAGCAGTCGTTCGGTTAACGCCGTAGTCCAGCGGAGTTGCGTATTGAGATCGAGCAGGAAGTCCGTCAGTTCAACGAGAAATCCTGGGACGCCCATATCGTGGTGAACCTTCTGCACAAGCAACCCCGAGCCCCGGTCAATGTCGTGGATGCTCGTCGTCGTGAATCGGTGGAATCGCATCGATCGAGGGACGTAGCGATCGTTCATATACTCGACAACGTCGTTCGCCGTATCGGCTGTTCCGTCCGTCTCCGTCCGGAGGATTACCTGTCCTATCCACCGCTGATGCGTGTTGAACAGTCCGCGAGAACGATGGAGATCTATTACCACATCCGGAGCAGCATCTTCGATCACGCGCCAGATCGCACGAGCGAGAGTACTTTCAGGCGTCCGTTCGCTGGGAAACAGTCGATTGAGATCGCCGTTCGGTCCGCGGCGACTGTTTCGTTCGATGGCGACGCTATTGGCCAGTGGGATCACGATCAATCGACCCGCGTCGATCCCCCAGTTCGTGATGTCGGCCGCAGCCTGATAGCCGTTGATCTCGTTGCCATGCATTCCGCCGAGAATCACCGCTGTCGGCCCCTCCTTGGATCCGGTGACTTCGTAGGCAGCGGTTTCGTGATCCGTCCCCTCCATAAGGGTCTCGATGATTCGGTCCTGGTTGAGTGCGTCCTGAGCACGTTTGAATGAACGCTCTGGGGAGTGGTGGAGTGATCGAATCGCCGCCCCACCGGCGATCAGGACTCCAGCAAGGGCGGTGGCTCCTGGAAGGAGGGATCGTCTCATTAGGGGGAGTCCCGTCCGAGAGACCAGACTCGGGTCCACCCTGTCCGACTCGCAGCGATCGTGAGTCGGGCACGATGCATATTCAGTGCGGTTCGGTGACTGATCACGTGGCGACGCCGAGCCGTACGAGTTCTTCACCGGAGTACTCGGTGCGCACCTCTTCGGGCGTCTGTACCTCACGCGTCTCGGCGCGCCCCTCCTCGCCCAGTTCATCGACGGATCGGAAGCAGTGATACATTGTATACCAACCAGGACTCGAGGGGTAAAAAACGTTGTTAGCACGCGAGCGTTCTCGATACGCCGCCAACGAGCGACGAGTACCAGTATGGTTCGGAAGGATGATAGCCTCCACCAGGTTCGAATTCTGATAGCGAGTCTCTCCTCTGGACTAGCCGTCGGTTCGAGCTACCATACTTCATCCGTCCGAAGAGAGTAGTTCTAGGGAGCCGACATAGCCGTAGATCCCGATAGGACACGATCGGCTCAGAAATCGGATTTCTGATGGCCAGTTCCCTGGTCGAACTCGACACATCTATGGAGATCTCCCGGACTGTACTCAAGAGTATACGGTTGCGGAACCGACCATCCGTCGTAGATGAGGGTCAGGCGGCGGCGCGTCACGTGGATCGTCGTCGGACTCGCCGGCTGTATCGGACGCGACGAGAACGGGACCATCGGTTCGAACGACCCCCCGAGAACGAGTCGACAGAGGAGGACGAACGAAACGTGAACGAAGACGAGGAGGACACGACAGACGGGACGTTGCCTGAGTGCGTCGAGGAGGTCTCGTTCGAGGTGTTCGAGGTCGAAAACGGAACCGGCGAGGAGTCGGCGTCGGTGAGTTTCGAGAACGACCGCGTGCTCGTCAGGGGAACGATCGGGGGCGAGAACGGATGTTACACCGCACGGATCGCGGACGTCTCGCTTTCGGACGACGAGCACACTATCGCCGTCGAGAGCTACGAGGACGCAGATGAGGGCCAGATGTGTGCCCAGATGCTGGTCGGGATCGAGTACGAGGCCCGCGTTGAGTTCATCGATGCCGAACCGGGAACGGTCGTCGTCGAACACGACGGCACCTCGGTGACGACCAGGACGCGGTGAGCGACGCCGCGAATCCGCCGATCCGGCCCCGAGACCTGGGAACGATGCAACGGCGGTCGGCCGTCCAAACGGCTGACCGTTGCGGTGATCCTGACTCGACCGCCGAGGAATCCGGATCGTTGGGGAGCACGCAGGTGACGAACGAGGGCTGCGGACTCGATGACTAACTCGGAGAACCAGTCGAAACGTGATCGAGTAGCCGAACGCGTGTAGCGAGAGATCGTCCGAATCGACCTGTTCGAGGACGGTTCGACGATCGACAGGTCTCCGGCCGGGGGTATAGAGAGACCTACGGTGCCTCTCTCTTCTGTCGACTCAAGCGGATCGGGAGCAAGCGGGACCGGGCTGCTCCGTAGCGTGAGTCCCTCGCTTGGACTACACACGCACTCCGAGTGTCAGAAGAGCGTTACAGCGGGCCAATTCGTCCCGGAGACGGTGTCGAGTCGCTTGGACGATCGTAGATCTTCTGGAGACTACGTTTCCACCGGCTACACCGTCTAGCCGGGAGTACGATCCACACGACTCGATAACAGGTTCGTCCGAGTGGCGTTCTCGAGTGACGAACGGTTCACGCTACAGCGAGGGGGCGCCGCCCAAGTCGTGGTTTCGAATGAGTTGGCGGACTTGCGGAAGGGTGGATGACGGAAGGTTCGACGGCGACATCCACTTGTACTCATGAATGCCTTCGTCGCCGTTCGGTCGTGGTGTAGATACGAGTGAACACTCGAAAACGGTGTAGGCCGAGAGTGTGCGTTGAGAGCTCGAATGCGCATACCAGATGGTTGCTACTGGTTCACCGATGAGAGCGCGACACCACAGTTCCTCGAACAGTTCTCGGGTGAGGCACTCGACCAACGATTCATCCGGGTCCACACCACCGCCGGGAAGCGTCCAGAACGGAAACCCATTTGCGTGCTGTTCCTTGACGAGAAGAACCCGTTCAGGCGTTGATACGAGTGCTTTCGTCCCCCGTCGGACATACGAATGGGCACCGTAATCAGCGCGTTCCTCGTCCGTTAAAGCCGATTCGACCTGTTCCATCTCATGCATTAGCCGTTGTTTTGCATACATTAATCATAAATATTTGGTACGTATACAGCACGGAGAGGAGGTATATGACGTTCTCATCGGCCTCATTAGCCCGTTTCTCCGCGAGCATTCGACCACAATCGCCATCGCGGACCAGTGAGGTCTCGAGTGATCCGGCGAGTTAGGCGTAGTAACGGGAGTTTGAGAACGGCGTTGAATTCCGCTAAGAGACGAATCAGGGAGGAGAGGACGTCTACAGGAGATGTCCTTCGAAATGTGGTGTTACCGCGGGGCTGGAGGATTCGCTTCGGAATAGAAGATCGATCTTGGATCGGTTTATAAATCAGACGTATTCCGAGATGGCGACGAACTCAACCTCTCTTTAACTCCTCGTCTTGGGGGGTTCGTACTACTACTTTACTGTTACAGTACTATATAATAGCACGAATGAAGGGACGAATCGACTCGAAGCGTAAGTAGAGCAAAACGCCTGAGTGGTTCTTCCTCCGCTTTCCGTCTAGACTGATCCAGTGTTGTCCCTTTCACCTGGAACGGAGTTCTCTCGAACTCCCGTTCGAGACCGCAGACCGTCCACAGGCGTCCGATCGATCCGGCCCGGATCCGACAGTCGCCCTCCGGGGCGCGACTTCGACGGCAACCGGACTCACAGCACCTACACGCGCATCGAAACGAACATTCGAACGGACCTCGTCTGTGTTTCTACCTCTCGTCTGGATACGAGATCCGGGGACGACCGCTGCGGCGCGATCCGAAACCGAGAACGACGTCTCGTTTCCGTCTATCCACCACAGTTGAGACACGGCCGTAGACGTAACGGCTCTCCACACTGACGACAGCTTCCGTCCGGGTATCGGTAGTTGGGCGTTCGATCATCCATAACGATAGATAGCCATCTATGTGCATAAACTTTCTTTATTAATTTATAACACATTAAATATGATTGCGCCCTAATATATCACCAACTCATTCTTGGGTCCGTAGACAGAGGACGTATCGATACCGTCTCCCTCTCGATCCGCCGTCCGAATCGTGTGGGGGTCGAACGGACCGCACTCGATCGAGTCGATCGGTTGGTATCCCGACGTTCGGTGTATAGGCGTCCACTCCGACGACGGACGTCGAGTTTGACGCCGTCACTACGGGAGACCCGGACTTCGAGTTGAAGTACGAACGTGGTCCATCCTCCGACAGGCCTATGCGTCGGACGCTGCGAGGGAGATCCATGGACTCCACCTGGCGGACGATCTTCGGACACGACGATCCGTACGAGAGCCAGGTGGACGGCGTCAAGACCGCGATCGAGACCGCCGAGGAGGGGGGGTTCGCCGTCATCGAGGGAGCCTGCGGCACGGGGAAGACGATGCTCGCGCTGGCCGCCGGAATCGACCGAGTGCGCGACCCCGACAGCGGGTTCGAACGGGTGATGGTCCTCACGAGCGTCAAACAACAGCTCCGCCAGTTCGAGACCGACCTCCGGACGATCAACGCCGGCCTGCCCGACGACTGGCACCCCGTCTCGGGACTCACGCTGGTGGGAAAGGCGGACGTCTGTCCGTACAGCCGCGAGGGTGCAGCAGGAATCGACGGCGCGAACGTCTACGATCGCTGCGAGTCGCTTCGGGACCGGACGCGCTCGCTGGTCGGTGATGGCGGGTCGACGAGCGCGAGCGCGCTGACCGCAGAGGCGCGGGGCCAGCAGACCGGGCTGGCCGACAGCGGAGCCACGGCCGCGCGCTATCTCGAGACCGCGGGCGAGCCCGCACCCTACCCCCCGTCGATGCCGGAGCACGGAGACGTCGAGTTCTGTCCGTTCTACGCCCAGTACCTCGACGATCTGCCCGAGGACGGGGACGCGATCGAGGCCGTCCCGTTCGACCTCACCGAGGAGGGGCTGCTCACGAGCGAGGACCTGGTCTCGCTCGCCGTCTCCCACGGGACCTGCCCCCACTCGACGATGGGCGCGCTCGTCCCCGAGGTCGAGGTCGTCATCGGCAACTACTACCACGCGTTCGACCCG
Source organism: Halalkalicoccus sp. CG83 (assembly GCF_037081715.1). NCBI lineage: Archaea > Methanobacteriati > Methanobacteriota > Halobacteria > Halobacteriales > Halalkalicoccaceae > Halalkalicoccus > Halalkalicoccus ordinarius. Next base: position 2,110,654 of record NZ_JAZDDH010000001.1, on the reverse strand, counting down.
ACGACGACCGAGTCGTTCACCGGTGCGGTGCTCGACGACTCGACGTTCGTGATCTGCGACGAGGCACACATGCTCGAGCCGCGCGTTCGCGATCTGGTCAGCGACGGCGTCGGAGACGAGACGCTGCGAAACGCCGAGAGCGAGCTCGCGCGGGTGATCCAGGCGGTCGAGCTCGACGGGGATACGGACGACGCCGCCCTCGTTCGCGGCGAACTCGAGGAGAGCGACGTCACCCTCGAGGAGTGCAAGGAGCTCCGGCGGTTCGTCGGCGATCTGCGAGAGGAACTCGACCGACGAGTCGAGAGCCACCTCGACCGCGAGCAGCCGGGTTGGCGGGCCGACCCCACGTCGCTACCGGACGAGGAGATCCCGCTTCGCGACCCCGAATCGCCGGAGCCCGACGCCGTCTCCGAGTGGGCCGCCGAGGCCGGCTACGACGGCGGGACGTGGGTCCGCGCCCGATCGGTCGGGGCGGTCGTCGAGCGGATCCTCGACGAGGCGGAGGACGAGGATCGCTCCCGAGCGACCTCGTCGGTCGGACGGCTGCTGGGTTCGTGGTACCGGGTGGATCACGAGCGCTACTTCCGGGAGATCGAGCTCGAACGGACGTGGAACGAGACCGAGCCCGAGGACTCCTGGCGGCGGGCCTACTCGGCGCGGCTCGCGCTGCACAACTGCGTGCCGGGCGACGCGATCGCCGAACGGCTCGCGGCGTTCGGCGGCGGCGTGCTGATGAGCGCGACGCTCGAACCGCTCGACGTCCTCCGGGAGGTGACGGGGCTCGACCGGCTCGCGGAGAGCGGCAGGCCGGTCGTCGAGCGGACCTATCCGCTCGCCTTCCCCGAGACGAACCGTGCGAGCTTCGCGGTCGACGCGCCGAAGTTCACCTACGAGAACCGCGGCGCGCCGGGCGAGGAGACCCGGACTCGTCAGCTCTACGGCGACCTGCTGCGCGACGTCGCCGAGAGCCCGGGGAACGTCCTCGTCGGAATGCCCAACTACGCCGAGGCGGAGTGGGCCGCCGCTCACCTCCGCGAACGGGTCGCGAAGCCGGTTCTGCTCGACGAGTCCTCGGGCGACGACGCGACCGAGGCGCTCAAACGCGAGTTCTTCGCGGGCGAGGGGAAGGTGCTGGTGACGAGCCTCCGGGGCACGCTGACCGAGGGCGTCGACTACAGCGGCGACCGCCTCTCGGCGGCCGTCGTCTGTGGCGTGCCGATCATCAACACCGCGAGTCCGCGCACGCGCGCGGTTCGGACGGCCTACGACCGTGAGTTCGGCGACGGGTTCGAGTACGCGCTCACCGTTCCCGCGGTGCGCAAGGCCCGCCAGGCGATCGGTCGCGTGATCCGCGGGCCCGAGGAGGTCGGCGTCCGCGTGTTGCTCGACGCGCGCTACGCCCGCGAATCGTGGGACGGGGTCCGCGAACACCTCCCCGAGAACGAGCGCGAGGAGTTCCGGCCGGTGAGTTCGGACATGCTCTCGCTAGGTCTCGATCGGTTCTGGGACCGCCACTGACTATACGCAGCCGTCCCAACTCCCGGGCATGGCCTTCGAACCCGACGACCCCGTCCTCGAGCGGGTCAGCAACCGACTCATGAGCCAGGGCGTCTACTTCGAGGCGGCCGACCAGGGAGACGACCGCCTCGAGATCGAGTACCGAACGATCTCGCCCGGCGAGGGCGTCCCCCACCAGCAGATCGGACAGGTGATAAACACGTTCCGCGACGTCATCGACGAGGGCTGGGAGCCGACGACCATCGAGGCGACGGTGATCGACGTCGAGGAGGACCACCGGCGGGGACGGTGGCGGATGGAGGAGGGGTGGCTCCGCGCGCTCGAGGAGGGCGAGCTCTCGGAGGTCGAGTTCTCCGAGCAGGTACTAGACACGCTCGAGGAGCCACGCGTCTGATCGCGAGCGTCGATCACGGCCCGCCCGTACACCGCGAGCCGCTATACCATCGACCGGGAGTCGGGCCGCGACGCGGAGCGCTCCGATCGCTACTCGAGGTCGGCGAGGATCTCCTCGGCGTGGCCTTCGGGCGAGACGCCCTCGTAGGCCGCCGCGATCCTGCCGTCCTCGACGACGTAGGTGTTTCGAAAGGTGCCGTCGAAGGTGTTCCCGCCGATGGTCTTCTCGCCGTAGGAGTCGTACGCGGCTGCGACCTCGCCGTCGGGGTCGCTCAGCAGTTCGAACGGGAGGTCGTACTCCGAGGCGAAGTCGGCGAGGTCCTCGACGGAATCGTCGCTGATGCCCAGAACGGCGACGTCGCGCTCCTCGAAGGCGTCCCAGGCGTCGCGAAACCCGCGGGCCTCGGTCGTACAGCCGGGCGTGTCCGCCCGCGGGTAGAAGTAGACGACGACGCGTCCCTCGAACTCGTCGAGGGAGACGGCCTCGCCGTTCTGGTTTGCGAGTTCGAACGCGGGGGCGTCGGCTCCGACGTCGAGCATGCCGGAGACAACGGCTCGCGGGTCAAACCCGTTTCGATGACCCTGCCGGAACCATCGCAATCCGACGAAAATGACGTGCTGAACACGGAGGATGGATTCAGCAGACCGGTACGAAGAGGAAGCGAACCGAACCGTGAGCAGAGACAGCCAATACCCGAGATGTCCGGCAACTGCAAGCACGGCACTTTCGCCGAACGCGGCCAGTATCCATCGTGAGCAACACGCCAACGTCCAACCAGACGAACCAGGCTGCCGAAACCGACCAAAGTCAGGACACCCTTGACACGGACGTAATGCAGTGGTTGAGCGCCATCGTCGCGCTGGTTGGGCTGTACCTCGTCGCCTCGCCGTTCATCTTCGAAGCCACCGAGACGGCGATCTGGAACGACAGGCTCGTCGGGACAGCGATCTTCCTGCTCGGCGGATACAACTTCTACCGACTGTCGAAGGATCAGTTGGGGAGGAGTAGCATCGCATCGCTGGCCGCCCTGCTCGGACTCTGGGCGCTCATCTCACCCTATGTCATCGAGATGGGAAGCACCGAACTCGCGAGGAGCACCGTTATCTCCGGTCTGATCATCGCGGTCCTCTCGGCCTACAGCGCCTACGCCAACGACGAAGCCGACATGCCTGAGCCGCCTCTTAGCGCATCATGAGCGTGCTTTGCGGGATCTAACCGTCTTTCGACATGCGGTTGTGGAGTCCGCTTCTCCGTCGTGTATCGGAACGGATCCGATACACGTCAGACCGATGAATAGTCGTTGATCTAGGCTTTTCCGATATCGTTGCGGTCCGATCCTCAGAGGTAGGTGTCGCGTACCGTCTCCGCGAGCATCGAGTCGGGATCCGGGACCAGGTAGACGACGACGAACGGCTCGTCGACCGGATCGAGGACGAATATCTCGTACGGCTCTGGCGAGTGATCGGAGAGCCGTTCGACGAGCGGTTCGAGCGGCATCGCGCCCGTCCGGAACTCCTCCCAAAGGTCGCGCGCACCGGACTGCTCGGCGAAGACGTAGACCGCGCCGTTGGGTTCGTTGTCGGTGCTTCGGGTGGTCTTCCCGAGGACCGCCTCGCCCTGCAGTCGGGCGTCCTCACAGAGGTCGCGGGCGACTTCGAAGAGGTTCGTCACGCTTCCGACGAAGTGGATCCGCGTCTCGGCGACCGCCTTCCACTCGGCGAGGGTCGCATCGCCGTCGTCCCACTCGACGGTCGCCTCGATCAGGTAGCCGGGTTCGAGCCCCTCGCCGCCGGAGACGGCGATCGGATCGGTCGTCTCGCGGTCGACGAGCAGCCACTCCCCGTGGGGGTCCCCCAGGACGCGGAACCGCCCGCTCGTCGTCGGGTTCATGGTCGAAGTAGCGCGTTCCGCGGGATAAGCGGACCGAAAGACGGAGGCTCGCTCGGACGCGAGAGCCCACCGTGAAGCAGTCGACGTTCGTCCGGCTCGGCCTGCTCTCGTTCGGTCTCGTCCTCGCGACGTTCGTCGTTCGGGGCACGACGCGGCTGTTCCTCGGCGAGCGGACCGCGACGCTGCTCTCCGCGCCGGTCGGGCTGTTCACGCTCGCCCTGCTCGTCTGGCTGTTCCTGGCCGCCCTGCTGGCGGTGACGGGCGTTCGGCCGATGGAGTCGGATCTCGACGGGGGTTAACGTCCCGAGGACGTCGGCGTACGTATGGAACGCCTCGGTGCCGCCCTCGGCGGACTGGCCTTCGCGATACTGATCCTCGGCGGGTTCGTCGCCGTTCGCGTGCTCACGCGACTGTTCTATTCGGTCGTCCTCCTCGTCGAGACGCTCGCGCTGGTGGCCCTCGCCGCGCTGCTGGGCTATCTCGTCTACCGGATCCTGCTCGGCCCCTCTGACGACCCGCGCCGGTCGCGCTAGTCGTCGTTCGTCTCGCACTCGACCGACCACGAGACGTCGCCGACGGCGCCGAGACGGTCGTAGAAGGCACGCAACACGCCCGAATCGGTGGTCGCCATGACGTGGACGTCGACCCGGTCGTCGTGTCGAACGACGCGAAAGACGCCGTTGCGCTCGGCGTCGCGTACCAGATACACGGGTGCGGGCAGGTCGAACCAGTCGCCGACGGTGTAGCGCTCGTCGGCGAGGGCGCGTTCGACCCGGTCCTCGACGGCGCCGTCGTCGGGCGTGAGGGTGAACACCGATCCCCTCGTGCGCTCGACCCCGCCCTCCCGGTACTCGCGTTCGGGGCGGGCGGGGATCCGGAACGACGGCTCGTCGCTCATGCCGGCTGGAGGGCGCCGACGGGCTTCAGTTTGCCGGCCGACGGACTTTTTCCGATATGCTATTCTAAGAATTAAACAGATACTGATAACATCTAAACGAACGGATCCATTTGTGCATGTCTGACAATACCAATCAGGAACGAAGATCGAGCCTGAGCCGACGTACGTTCCTCGCCGGGGCGGCTGCGGGGACGGCGCTTTCGCTGTCGTCGGTGCCAGCAATCGCACAGCAGGACGGTGACCTCTGTTCGCAGGAGGGCGTCGACTGTGGCGTGGTGGCGACCGGCGCCGACGGGATGGTCGTCTCGGTCAGCCCCGAGGCGAGCGAGGTCGGCGCGCGCGTCCTCAGGGAGGGCGGCAACGCCGTCGACGCCGCGATCGCGGTACAGTTCGCGCTCAACGTCGCCCAGCCACACACGTCGGGCATCGGCGGCGGCGGGTTCATGCTCTACTACGACAACGCGACCAACGAGGTAGACGTCGTCAACAGCCGCGAGCGCGCGCCGGCTGGCGCTACCCCCGACATGTTCCTCGACGGCGGCGAGCCGATCCCGTTCGACGAGCGCCACACCCACGGCGACGCGGTCGGCGTCCCCGGCACGGCGAGCGGTCTCCGACGGGCGGCCGCCTGCTACGGATCGATGCCCATCGAGGAGCTGATCGATCCCGCGATCGACCTCGCGGCCGATGGCGTTCCGGTCAGCAGCTATCTCGCCGAACAGCTCGTCGAGAGGGAGTGGAAGCTCAACGACGCCGCACGCGAGGTGTTCGTGCCGGGCGGCGAACTGCTCGAGGAGGGCGACTCGCTCGTCCAGCCGGATCTCGCACGCACCCTCGAACTGCTGCGCGATCGGGGGATCCGCGAGTTCTACGAGGGCGAGATCGCCGACGCGATCGCCGAGACCGTCCAGGACGCCGGCGGCAGCATGACCGTCGACGACCTCGCCCGGTACGAGGCGACCCTCGACGAACCGGTCCAGGGGAGCTACCGGGGCTACGACGTCTACTCGATGTCGCCGCCGAGCTCCGGGGGGCTGACGGTGATCCAGATCCTCAACCTCCTCGAGCCGTTCGAGTTGGGCGAGAACTACGACGTGCGCGAGGGTACGAAGTACCACCTGCTCGCCGAGGCGATGCGACTCGCGTACGCCGACCGCGGCGAGTACATGGGCGATCCGGAGTTCGTCGAGGTGCCCAGCGAGGGGCTGCTCGATCCGTCGTACGTCGCGGGGCGACGCGAACTCATCAGTCCCGACGCGCTCAACGAGGACCCTCAGCCGGGCAACCCGTGGCCCTACCAGCGCGGCGAGGCGCCGTCGGCGAGCCGACCGACCGAGCGCGCAGTCGGCCAGACGACCCACTTCACGGTCGCCGACGGCGAGGGCAACCTCGTCTCCTACACCACGACGATCGAACAGCCGTTCGGCTCCGGAGTGATGGTCCCCGACTACGGCATCATGCTCAACAACGAGCTCACCGACTTCGACGCCGAACCCGGCGGCGCGAACCAGGTCCAGCCGAACAAGCGGCCGCTCTCGAGCATGAGCCCCACGATCGTGGCCGAGGGGGACGAACCGTTCCTCACGGTGGGCTCGCCCGGCGGACCGACGATCATCACGTCGGTCGTCCAGGCGATCCTCCACCACGTCGAGTACGGCCTCGAACTGATCGAGGCGATCGACGAGCCGAGCATCTACGCGCCCGAGTCGCCGGAGATCACCCGCTGGGAGGAGGGGATCCCGGAGGACGCGCGCGATGAGGCGGCCGACCTCGGCAACGAGTGGGTCGAGAACGTGCCGATCGGCAACGTCAACATGCTCCGCGCCAACGACGTCTACGAGGGCGCAGCCGATCAGGTCCGCGAGGGGATGGCGGTCGGGATCGACGAGACCGCCGACTGAAACCACAGCCGTTTCATAACTTATTTCTTAGACGTTCAGTTCTTCTGCGGCCGAGCCGAACGAAACGGATATCTCCCGATACATATATGTTTCGTCAGATTCGAATAGGTGGATATGGCGAATGACGTCACGGACGGTTACGATCGACGCAGAGTACTGAAAGCGGTCGGCATCGCCGGGGCGTTCGGCCTCGCCGGCTGTGTCGGCGAGGAGCCCGAGGGTGGCGACAACGAGAGCGGGGGCGATCAGGAACCCGAGGAGGGCGGCCAGAACGTCGTTTGGGACGCCGGCGGCACCGGCGGGACCTACTACCCGCTCTCGGGCGAGTTCAAGACGATCGTCGAGGAGAACACGCCCCACGTGTTACAGGTCCGCTCGACGGGTGCGAGCGTCGAGAACGTGGGGAACCTCGAGAACGAGGAGGCTGACTTCGCGCTGATCCAGAACGACGTCGGTTACTTCGCGTTCAACGGCACCGGCCTCGATGAGTTCGAGGGCAATCCGGTGGAGACCCTCCGCGGGGTCGCGACGCTCTATCCGGAGACGATTCACATCATCACTCGCCCCGACGCGGGCATCGAGTCGCTCGAGGACCTCGAGGGTACGACGGTCAACACCGGCGACCTCGGGTCGGGTACCCAGGTCAACGCCCTCCAGATCCTCGACAGCGTCGGCCTCTCGCAGGACGACTTCGAGGAGCAGAACACCGGCTTCTCGCAGGCCGGCGACCAGCTCCAGGACGGCGACATCGACGCGGCGTTCATCGTCGGCGGCTGGCCCGTCGGCGCGGTCGAGGAGCTCGCGACCACCGCGGAGATCGACATCCTCAACATCGAGCAGGAGGACCGTCAGACGATCCTCGAGGGCGCCGAGTGGTTCGCCGAGGACACGATCCCGGCCGGCACCTACGACGGCATCGAGGAGGACGTCGACACGGTCTCGGTCCAGGCGATGATCGCCACTCACGAGGCCGTCGACGACGCCCTCGTCGAGGACGTCACCGCCGCGATCTTCGACAACACCGACTCGATCAGCACCAAGGCGGACTTCATCTCGGCCGACACCGCCCTCGACGGCATGTCGTTCGAGATGCACCCCGCCGCCGCGGCGTACTTCGACGAACAGGGCTCCGGAAACGAGAGCAGCGGGAACGAGAGCGAGAACGAGACGGAGCAGTGATCACGAGCCAATGACACGGTAGACCGCTCCGACTCCCCGCGTTCCTTCAGGACGAGCGTGAACCCCATTCCATCGAGATCGACAGTTCGCCCGCTGGTAGTGCTGGCTCTCGTGCTCGTCCTCTCGATCACCGCCGTCGCGACCGTCCCCACGACGGAGCGGGTGCTCGTCGTGGCGAGCGATGACGGTAAGGTACTGCTTAGCGAACCCGTCACTGATGACACCACGGTTCGGCTCGAGTACACGCACAGCGTCGAGAAAACGCCCGTCGCGGACGTCTACACCGTCGACGGGACGACTCTCCGAATGACTCACATGGAATTCAACTCCTACGGCGCGGGCCTGCCCTCGGACGCCCCGGTCGAACGGGCGGCCGACGGCGAGGGCTACGTCTACGAACTGGATCGAACGTACGACCGACTCACGGTGTCGCCGGGCGATCGGGCCGGTCACCGACTCGTGATCGACGAGGTGCACTACGACCTCGTCGAGCGGTCGGGTGGGGAGCCGGTCTCCATCTACGTCACCGAACGCGAGACACGAGTGATGGACGATGTCAACTGATACCGCTCCAGCCGACGAGGACATCGAGGGGGAGAACCCCGACGAGATCCTCCAGGAGATCGAACGAAAGCGGTCGCTCCGCGGATGGGGGGCGATCGTCGTCGCGGCCATCGGCATCGTCTTCTCGATCTTCCAGGTCTGGATCGCGGCCCGCGGCTTTACGTTCTACCTCGCGATCCCGTTCACGGGGATCCGGTTCGATATCGCCGCGCTCCAGCAGCTCCAGATCAACTCGGTTCACGTCGCGTTCGCGCTCGTGCTCGCGTTCCTGATGTTTCCGGTGAGCTCCAGGGACGGGTTCGTCTTTCGCGGCCTGTCGCGCGTCTTCCCCGCCGCTCGCGACCGATTCGGCGAGAGTCACGGGGTCACGAACGGGCTGCGACGGGTTCGCGGGGCGGTCCGCTGGGCCGCTGCGGATCCCGACCGCGACCGCATCACCCCCGTCGACTACGCGCTCATCCTCCTGGCGCTGCTCTCGCCGCTCTACATGGTCCGGTCGTTCGACGAGATCCGCCAGGCGCGCGTGCGGGGTCTCGGGATCGGTCGCTCGATCGACGAGGTGTACCCGATCCTCGAGGCGCCCGTCTCGGCGGTCTCCGCGCTGGGGATCCCGCTCGACCAGACCTCCTACATGTTCATCGTCGGCGTCCTCGGAATCCTGCTCGTCCTCGAGGCGACCCGGCGGGCGCTCGGGTTCTTCCTCATGTCGCTGGTCGGGGCGTTCATCGTCTACGCGCGCTGGGGTTACTTGATCCCCGGCGACGCACCGCTGATCGGGACGCTCTCGATCGGTGGGGTCGCCTGGGAGACGATCGTGCGCTATCTCTGGTTCACCACCGAGGGGATCTTCGGCATCCCGGTCATCGTGAGCGTTCGCTTCATCTACATCTTCATCCTCTTCGGCGCGTTCCTGGAGATGAGCGGGGCGGGCAAGTGGTTCATCGACCTCGCCTACGGGTTGACCGGCACTCGCCAGGGCGGTCCCGCGAAGGCGAGTACCGTCGCCAGCGGATTCATGGGCATGCTCAGCGGCTCGTCGGTCGCGAACACCGTCACGACCGGCGCGTTCACGATCCCGTTGATGAAGCGTTCGGGCTACTCCCCCGAGTTCGCCGGCGCCGTCGAGTCCTCGGCGTCCTCGGGCGGGCAGGTCCTCCCCCCGGTGATGGGTGCTGCCGCCTTCCTGATCATCGAGTTCACCGGTACGCCGTACGCGGAGGTCATCATCGCCGCGACGCTGCCCGCCATCGCCTTCTTCTTCGGCATGTGGGTGATGGTCCACTTCGAGGCCGTCCGCCAGGGTATCGGCGGGATCGACCGCTCGGAACTGGTCGACCTCGGAGGGCACCTGAAGGGAGGGTGGTTCTACATCCTGCCGCTGGCATTACTGCTGTACTTCATCATCGGGGCGCGCCTCTCGATCGCGCGTGCCGGCTGGTACACCATCATCGTGATCGTCGCGCTCGTCGCGCTGCTCTCTGCGTACGACGACCGAACCCGCATCCCGCTGCTCGGATCGATCCTGGCGCTCTTCGGCGCACAGACCGCCGCGTACGCCGCGCTCGGCGGCGGCCTCCACCAGGTCGTCACCGGAACCACCGGCGCCGCCGTCGGGATCACCGGCGCGCTGCGGGCCGCCGTCGGCGATCTGGGCGTGATCATCATTCTCGTGAGTCTGGTAGTCATCCTCGCACGCCCGGCCATGCGCTCGGAACTGCTCGATCTCGACCCCTCGGTCGACGAGAAGGCCGAACGGATCGACGACTCGCTGGGCCGTCAGGGGTTCGCGACCTCCCAGCCGGGTCGGTTCGTCACGTTCATCCTCCAGTCGCTCGACTCGGGTGCGCGCACCGCGACGACCGTCGTCATCGCGGTCGCGGCCGCGGGCGTGATCCCCGGCGTCATCGGTGCGACTGGGCTGGGACCGAACCTGAACGCGCTGATCATCTCGGTCAGCGGCGGGTCGCTGCTCGTCCTGATGCTGCTGGCGGGACTCTCGGCGATCATTCTGGGGATGGGAATGCCGACGACCGTCATGTACGTGATCCTCGTCTCGATGCTCGGACCCGCCCTCGAGGACTTCGGCGTCGCCATCCTCGCGGCGCACCTGTTCATCCTCTACTTCGGGTTGATGGCCGACGTCACGCCGCCGGTCGCGGTCGCGGCCTACGCCGCCGCCGGCGTCGCCAAGGCCGACGAGTTCTCGACGGGCGTGATCGCGTTCACGCTCTCGCTCAACAAGATCCTCGTCCCATTCGCGTTCGTCCTCTCACCAGGTATCCTGCTCTTGCGCACCGGCGAGGGCGGCGAGACCTCGGTGATCGGTCTCGCCGACGTCCTGGACCTCGGCTTCTTCGTCCCCCAGGTCGCGATCCCCATCGTCGGCATGTTCGCCGGGGTCTACGCGCTCGGCATCGCGATCATCGGCTACTACACCGAGGAGGTCTCCGATCTCGACCGTGGGCTGTTCGCGCTGAGTTCGATCGCGATGATGGCACCGGGGCTGCTGTTGCTGACGGTACAGGGGCTCGGCCGCGCGATGGGCGTCTGGTTGGTCCTCAACACGCCGACCCTCGACTTCGCGCTGCGGGGCGTCGGCGTCGTCCTGCTGTTGGCGCTGATGCTTCGCAACCGCGGCGGCGTCGGGACGGACGAACAGCCCGCGCCGGGCGCGACCGCCGAGTCGCCGTAACTCGCCGCCGGCCTTCTCCGCCGATCCGGCCTCCTCCACCGCGGATCGAAACCACTGAGATCCCCTCGGCCGAACTCCGGTCGTGTCCATCATCGACGCACTCATGAACGGCCTCCACCTCGGGTTCGCCGGCCTCTGGGTCGGGAGCGTGATCTTCCTCACGGTCGCAATCCTTCCGGTCGCCCGCGAGGGAGCGTTCGACGCCGCACCACTCGAGACCGTCACAGCCCGGCTGACGTGGATCTCGCGGACGAGCGTGCTGCTGTTGTTCGTGAGCGGCGGCCACCTCGCGGGTACGCGCTACACCGCCGGCTCGCTGTTCGGAACCGGGCAGGGATGGCTGGTGCTCGCGATGGTCGGCCTGTGGTTCGTCCTCGCGGCGCTCGTCGAGATCGGCGCGAAACGACTTTCGACGGGTCTCGCGGAGCGAAAGGTGCGCGCCCCGGCTCGCGAGGCGCGTCCGTACTTCCTCGCGGGATCGGCCGTCGGCGTCCTGCTGTTCGCCGTCGCCGCCCTGTTGTCGGTTCCCTCGGCGATTCCCTTCTAGCGCTCGAACTCTCGTTCGAACTCGCCGATCGTCTCGTCGATCTCCCCGGCGTCGAACTCCTCGCCGCCGTCGAACGAACGATGGAGCCTGTAGGCGAGGTAGACGATTCCGGCAACGACCGCGATCGTGACGACTGCGCTTAGGAGCGACAGCACGACGCTCGCCAGCGCGCTGAGGATCACCAGCGCGACCAGGCCGAGAACGACCAGTCCGGCGGTCTTCAGGAATCGAAGCGTGTCCATGGTCCGCCTTCGCTCCGGGTCCACGTCAACCTTACGCGGGCCACGATCCCGTCGAACCGACGCCGGAGAAGCGGGCTGTCGGCGTTTCCGGGAGCCGTAGCCTTTTGTCCACACCCGACACAGTCGGGCCATGGAGTACACGACCCTCGGCTCGACGGGTATGCGCGTCAGCCGAATCTGTCTGGGCTGTATGAGCTTCGGCGATCCCGACTGGCGCGAGTGGGTGCTGGAGGAGGAGGAGAGCCGGGAGATCATCGAGCGCGCGATTGACCTGGGAATCAACTTCTTCGACACCGCGAACATGTACTCCCGGGGCGAGAGCGAACGCATCCTTGGGAACGCCCTCGAGGGCTACGATCCGGACTGGAGCGTCGTCGCCACGAAGGTCTACAACCCGATGGACGACGACAATCCCAACGCGCGCGGGCTCTCGCGCAAGGCCGTTGAACAGGAGCTCGAGAACAGCCTCGATCGACTCGGAAGGGAGACGATCGATCTCTACCAGACGCATCGCTGGGACGACGAGACGCCAGTCGAGGAGACGCTACGGGCGCTCGACGACGCCGTTCGCCGAAACCAGGTCCGATATCTCGGCGGCTCGTCGATGTGGGCCCACCAGTTCGCCGAGGCGCTCCACACCAGCGACTCGATGGGCCTGGATCGGTTCGTCACGATGCAGAACCACTACAACCTCGTTTACCGCGAGGAGGAGCGAGAGATGCTGCCGCTCTGTGCGAAGGAGGGGGTCGGCGTGATGCCGTGGAGCCCGCTCGCGCGTGGCTACCTCGCCCGGCCGGCCGAGGAGATCGACGCCACGAGCCGCGGGGAGTCGGAGGAGCACATGTACCGCCACCCCTATCGCGAGGGCGGCGGCCGCGAGGTCAACGCCCGCGTCGAGGAACTCGCCGAGGAACGGGGCGTCACGATGGCCCAGATCGCGCTCGCGTGGCTGCTCCACCAGGACGCCGTCGACGCTCCGATCGTCGGCACGACGAGCGTCGAACACCTCGAACAGGCCGTCGAGGCGCTCGAGATCTCGCTGTCTGAGAGCGACCTCGACTACCTGGAGGAGCCGTACGAGCCGGTTCGGGTGTCGGGCCACACCTGATCCGTCCGTCGAGCGCCGCCGGGCCGGCTCCACGGGTCGAAGCGCCCCGAGCCGAACGGGCCTTCGACCTCTCCGCTACCTCAGGCGCTTTCGTTCCCGCCGGTGGCCTCAGCGTCCTCTCCCCCTCCATCGGAGGCGGCGTCCGTCTCCTCCGTCCCGGTGTCACCGGCGTCGGCTCCATCACCGTTCCCCGAGTCGTCCGAATCTCCGGAGTCCTCGGCGTCGCCACCTCCCGCATCGCCATCGGTTCCTCCACTTCCCGTATCGTCGGTTTCTCCCGATTCGGTTCCGTCGGTCCCGTCAGTTCCGTCCTCGCTTCCGTCGTCGGTGCCGCCGTCCCCACCGCTCTCGGTTCCGCCGTCACCGGCGTCTCCGGTGCTCTCGTTGCCGTCCTCGGCGTCCCCGGAGCCCTCCGACCCGTCTCCGGTCTCGTTCGCCTCCTCGGCCTCGCCGTCGGTCTCCTGGAGGGAGCGTTCTGCGGCGGCGTCCATCTCCAGCGACATGCCCTCCATCGCCGTCTCGCTCGAGATGAAGCTCCCCTTGGTCTCGATCCGATCGGCGTTCTCGAAGATCGTCGTCGTGACGTTTCCGACGACCTCGTCGTCGGTCCCCTGATGGGTGGCGATCATCGCCCGGACGGAGACGACGTCGACGTCCTCCTCGAGGCCGTCGTAGGCGTCGGCCGGGATGACGTCCGGCGTGAGCCACTCGGTCCCGTCGGTGATGGCGCCGCGAGACTCCTCGTCGAGACTCAGGAGGTTGACGTCGCCAGCCACCAGGCGTTCCTCGACCGCCTCGATCGGCCAGTCGCCGATGACGAACGCCGCGTCGACGTCGGCGAGGGGATCGCCGTCCGTCTGTGCGAACCCGATGCCTCGAGCGGCGTCCCCTCGAACGACGCCGTTCGGTCGGGCAGTCCGCGTGAACCCCTCGTTTCGTTCGCTGAAGTCGCCCTCCGAGAGGCCGACGTTCTCGAGGATCCGGAGCGCGTTGACTCGCGTCGCGGAGTCGACGGCGCCGGTGTCGATCGTCCTGCCCTCGAGGTCCTCGAGCGACTCGATGCCGGCGTCCGCCCGCGTGAGGACGTGGATCCCCTCCGGATAGAGCGTCGCGACCCCGCGGAGGTTCTCCGCTGGCTCTTCCTCGAACGCCTCGAGACCCGTTCCCGTCCGGCCGAAGTACGCGAGGTCGTTTCGCACCGTCGCGAAGTCGAGGTCGGCGCCGTCGAGACTCCGGAGGAGGTCGACGCTGGCGGCCTCGTCGGTCTCGCCGTCGACCGTCCGGAGGTCCAACGAGTAGTCGGTCCCCTCCTCGATCAGTTCCTCGAACTCCTGGCTGAGTTCGTAGTACGTCTCCGCCGTCGCCGTGGTCGCCCAGATGAGGTTCTGACTCCTCGATCCCGATTCTCCCGACTCGCCTCCCGGAATGCTGTCGGTACAGCCGGCGAGACCCGCCAGACCCGCCGCGCCGAGCGTCCGCAGAACCGCCCGCCGATCGGAGCGTACCCTCCCTCCATGACTTCGTTCGTCGTCCATGCGGTCACTATCGCCGCGACGGTGGAAAAAGGGTCTCTTCCCTCCGGCATAATACATAATATTATTATTAAACTGATCGTTAGTAGCTGATCGATCCGGAACTTCGAGTCGGCGTCGTGAACGCTCACGCTCGTTCGGGCGGTTCGTCTCTCGGGGGCCCGAGTGACGCCTTCGAACCGCGTTCCACCCTCCTCGGTCGAACCACCGGATGATCTATGGTCGTGTCATCCCATATCACGGTAATGCCGAACCCCATCAACGCACGCTGCACCGACTGTGGAGCGACCTTCCCGCGGGAGGAAGCCACCACGGAGACGGAGAACGCGCTGGCGTGTCCGGCCTGTGGCTGCTCCGTCGTTCGAGGGATCCCCGCACAGCACACCACGCTCGTCCGCCAGGAGAACGCGTGGTGTGGCTCTTGTGGCGCGACGTTCTCACGGACCGAGGCCGTCACCGAGACGAAGGGCAAACTCGCGTGTCCGGCCTGCGGAGCCAACGACGTCCGTACCGACGAGAACGACCCTTCGTAGCGCGTTCGCACCGCCGGTTTCGCGATCAGCGGCCGGAACGAACAGGACGTAAGTAGCTGGCGTCGGAACCGGCGGGCGTGCACCGAGACCACTCGACGACGGACCGACGACGCTTTCTCCTGCTCGCCGGTGCGACGACCGCGGGCACCGTCGGGCTCGCGGGGTGTAGCGACGGAGAGGGCGAGGACGGGAACGGCGGGGTAGACGATCCGGAGGACCACGACGAAGCCGAGGGTGACGACCCCGACACGACCGACCGGGACGACGAGGCCGGCAACACCACGGACGGGGAGAACGAGACGGACGGGTAACGCCTCGAAACGCTGAGCCCGGATGCGGCCGTGTTCACCCTCTTCGATCCTCGATCGAGTGGGTTCGGAGCCACCCATGCCGACCTCGGGATCGGATTCGATGCGACCTGCCTCACAGTCGTGGGGCGATAGACGTGCGGAGCGATCCGAGACCCCGACGTGTGCGTCGCTGTGGGTTCCTGGATTCCTCGTTTCGTATCGCAGCCGATCGTTCATCGCTGGGTCTCGGTTCTGGTGGCTTTTTCGTCCTCCTCGACGTATCGTCGGTCATGGCTGTCACCCACGAGAACCTCACGATCGACTGGCTGGGCTACGCGACCTCGCGGATCACCGACGGGGAGAGCGAGGTGCATCGCACCTCGGAAACGAGCGGTGACGCACCGCGAGAGCGCGTCGTCTACGTCGACCCCGGACGATACGGCGTTCTCGACGCCTACGACGCGCGAGACGGCGATCTCGTGCTCGTAACCCACGACGACCACTACGACCCCGACGGGATCGAACGCGTCGCCGCGCCCGACGCCGTCGTCGGCGTGTTCGAGGGGATCGACGCGGCGGAGATCGATCGCGACTCGCGGCCGGTCGAGGAGTTGGAGTACGACGTCCGCCGGATCGGGATCGGCGACTCCTTCGAGGTCGACGGGATCGCCGTCGAGGCGATCAGCGCCTACAACACGGCCGACGGCCACACGCGCGAGGACGGAACCCCCTACCATCCCGAGGGCGAGGGCGTAGGCTACCGGCTCGGGATCGACGGGACCACCGTGTTCTACCCCGGCGACAGCGACGTCGTCCCCGAGTACGAGGGGCTGACCGCCGACGTCTTCCTCGCGCCGATCGACGACGCCTACACGATGTCGCCCGACGCCACCGCCGACCTCGCCGAGCGCCTCGGCGCGGAGCTGGTCGTCCCGGTCCACTACGACACGTTCGAGGCGCTCGAGGCCGACGAGGAGGCGTTCGCCGAGGACGTCCGCTCGCGCGGGCTCCGCGTCGAGGTGCTCGATCCCGACGTCGCTACCGCGCGACCGTAATCCCGGCCGTTCATTTCGATCGAGGTCCAACGGGGCCCAATGCGCTCGCTCCACTCCCGGATTCGGATCGTCTGGCTGTTCCAGGCCGTGCTCACCTCGGCCGTTCTCGCGGCGATCGTCGCCGCCGCCGACCGGTTCCTCCTCGGGATCGGGACGTGGCTCCCCGCAGCGGTCTTCCTCGGGCTGTTCTCGCTGACCGGCGTCCATAGCCTGCTTCGATACCGGGTATGGCGCTACGAGATCCGCGACGACGAGCTCTATCTCGAACGCGGCGTGCTCACGCGCGTGAAGACGGTGGTTCCGTTCGTCCGGATCCAACACGTCGACTCGCGGCGAAGCCCACTCGAGCGGCTCACGGGGCTCGCGAGCACCGTCGTCTACACCGCCGGCTCGCGCGGCGCGGACGTGACGGTCCCCGGTCTCACGCCCGACGGCGCCGACGACCTCCAGCGCCGACTGAAGGCGCTCGCGACCGCCGCCGAGGGTGACGACGCCGTATGAGCCAGGCCCTCCACCCGCTCTCGGTGCCCTACCGGATCGTCCAGTCCGGGCTGGGCTACGTCCCCCTGCTGATCTTCCTCGCGGTCGCCTCCGGGCCCGTCGTCGGCGACCTCACGCCGGTCCTCTGGTTCCTGGCGATCGTCCTCGGCGTCGTCGCCGTCGGGGGTTGGCAGCTCGCCTACTACAGACGCTTCGCCTACGAGACCACCCCCGACACCTTCGACATCCGTTCGGGCGTGATCTCGCGGCGAAATCGGGAGATCCCCTACTGGCGCGTTCAGAACGTCGACATCTCGCGGAACGTCGCCCAGCGCGCGCTCGGCATCGCCCAGCTCAGCATCGAGACCGCCGGCGGCGGCGAGACCGAGGCCGTCCTCCGGTACGTCGGCTACGAGGAGGCCAAACGCCTCCAGAACGAGCTCCGCAGGCGAAAGCGCCGCGAGGAGAGCGAGGGCGAGACGGCGACTCACGAGGAGTCCGAGCGCCTCCTCTACGAGATCACGCCCGAGGACCTCGCGGTGCTCGCGATCGCCTCGTTCGACCTTCGGCTGGTCTCGTTCGTCTCGGTGCTGCTGTCGGTCGTCGCCCCGCCCGTGCTCGTGGAGATCATCACCGATCTGCCGGTCGACCCGCTGTTGGTGGTCGCGGCGGTGATCGTGCTCGTCGTGATCGGCTCGGCGATCCTCAGTGGGGCCAACGCCGTGATCAACACCTACGGCTTCCGGCTGACCCGATCAGGCGAGGAGTTGCGCTACGAGCGTGGCCTGCTCCAGCGCTACGACGGCTCGATCCCGCTCGATAAGGTCCAGCTGCTCGCGTTCCGCGAGAACCTCCTCAAACGCGTCTTCGACTACTCCTCGCTGGTAGTCGAGACCGCGGGCTACGCCCCCGGACAGGGCGGCGGCGTCGGCTCCGAGTCGGCGGTCCCGATCGCCGACCGGGAGACGACCTGGCGGATCGCCCGGGAGATCGAGCCCTTCGAGGGGCTCGAGATGACCCGCCCGCCGAGACGCGCTCGCAGGCGCTACGCGTTTCGCTACCTGATCGCCCTCGGGGTGCTCGCGGGCGTCGTCTACGCGGTGACGCTCGCACTGGGCATGGAGATGTACTGGTACGTGGTGTTGCTCGGCGTTCCGCTCGCGCCGGTCGCCGCCCACTACAAGTGGAAGTCCCGGGGCTATCACGTCGGCGAGGGGTACGTCGCCACCCGCAGCGGGTTCTGGAACCGGACCACCCGGGTGGTTCCCTACTACCGCATCCAGAACGTCATCGAGAGCCGGACGGTGTTCCAGCGCCGCTGGCGCCTGGCGAGCGTCCTGATCGACACGGCCGGGTCGAGCGGCCTCGTCGGTGGCGGTTCGCGCGCGTTCGACCTCGACGCCCGCGAGGCGAGCGACCTCCGCGAGACGGTCGCCGCTCGGCTGCAGGGCGCGCTCGCCGAGCGAAGACGGCTCGCCGCCCGCGAGCGGGCGATCGAACGCGCGCTTCCCTCCTTCGAGCAACCCGGGGAGTAGCGCCCTATAACCAGTCTGCGGCGGCCTCGAGAGTCCCCAATGGCGCACCGGACTCGGCGTTCGACGCGAGCTCCGCCGGCTCGCTCCCTGCTCTGGCCGCTCTGCAGAGGGCCTGCGCTGGTGGCCACTTCATGACCGGGAAGGCTCTGCATCCCGACGGCGGGTGGCTCGCGTTCGGATTGGGAACTGACGCCCGACCTGACTCTCTTTTCTCCCTCGTGGAGTCGGTCCTCACACGCTGGAGCCGTGCTTCACGGCCACGACGGTCATCCGTTCGCCTCGCTCCCCTCGTCGGACTGGGTCAACAGCACCGCCATCATGTTCTGTACGTAGCGCATCGCCGTCGCGACGGCAAGCACCCCCTCCATCAGGCTCTGTCGGCTGACGCCCTCCGGATAGATCCGGTGTTCGAGCTGGATCGTGTGGACGGAGTCGAACTCGCATCGGTTCCCCTCCTCGTCGAGGAAGGTGTAGAAGCCCGGCGTCGCGGCCAACACTGGCCCGATGCGCGTGAGGAGATCCCGTCGCGCCTCGGGATCCTCGACGAGCGTCGCGGTCCGTTCGGTGTCGAACGCGGTCCGCCCGACGATCCGCAGCGGACCCGTCGGCTCCTCCTTGATGATGTGAAGCGGGAGCAACGACAGCTCGATCTGGAGGTTGTACTCCGCGTCGCCCTCGGTGTCCTCCTGGACGTCGCTGACGACCTGCTCGTCGAGCCACGCTCGGACCTGTTCCGCGGTGATGCGTTCGACCATGGCAAGGGGTCGGACGCTTCGCGGAAGAACCTTTACCCGGCGACGGCACGCACTGGCGTTCGCCTCGAGGCGCCGTTCGTTCGCGCTCGCGCTCGCGCTCGATCGAGATCGGGTCTCGGACGGATGACGGGAGAACGACGGACCGAAAGGGCTCGGCTAGTCGCGGGACGGTGGGGCGGCCCCTCTCAGGCCGCTTCGATCGAGTCCACCACGTCGCCGAGAACGGACTTGAGCGCGGTCGAGAGCTCCTCGAAGCGATCGATCGAGATGTCGTCGGTCGTCACCCAGACGCCGTGCTCGCCCTCGATGACCCGGGTGAGGAAGCCGCGTTCGAACATCCTGACGGTGGCCTGATACTCCCCCAACTGGGTGTTCCGGTAGGCCGACTGAGATCTGAATCCTGCCCGTTCCTGTTCGGCGAAGCCGACGAGGTCGGCCGTGCGGTCGAGGTCCGACCGCCGGTAGAGCTGTTCGACGCGCTCCTCGTCGAAGTAAGTGATGCTCCGGAGTTCGTCGCCGACGACGGTGCGACAGACGCTGATCAGTTCGTCCGCGAGTTCGGTGTCAATGATGCGATCATCCATGTACACTATTGATCATCCGAGATCAATACCCCTTCGGTCGGCCGAGCGGTCAGCGAACGATCGTCGACTGGACGACGGCCGGCCGATGACCGATACCGGAGTCGATTTGTCGGTGGGTCTCTCAGACGGGGACATGTCGCGATCATTTCCCGAGATCGGGTTCGGCACGTACAAGCTCGACGATCCCGAGGACTGCGTCGAGAACGTCACGCGGGCGCTCGACGTCGGCTATCGACACGTGGACACGGCGCAGGTCTACGACAACGAGGCGTACGTCGGCGACGCGATCGCGGAGAGCGACGTTCCCCGCGACGACGTGTTCCTCGCGACGAAGGTCGGTACGGAGAACCTCGCCTACGAGGACGTGCTCGGCTCCGTCGAGGAGAGCTGCGAGAAGCTCGGCGTCGAGACGCTGGATCTGCTCTACGTCCACTGGCCGACGAACACCTACGATCCCGAGGAGACCCTCGAGGCGCTCGATGACCTCGTGGAGAACGGCACCGTCGAACACGTCGGACTGAGCAACTTCCGGGTCGACCAGCTGGAGGAGGCCAGCGAGATCCTCCGGACGCCGATCTTCGCCCACCAGGTCGAGTGCCACCCACTGTTGGCCCAGGAGGAGCTCCGGGCGTACGCGGAGGAGGCGGGCCACCACCTCGTCGCCTACTCGCCGATCGCTCGGGGCGACGTCGGGGACGTTCCGGCGATCAACGACGTCGCGGGCAACCACGGCGCGACGGCCGCCCAGGTCGCGCTCGCGTGGCTGATCCGGAAGGGCGTCCACCCGATCCCGAAGGCCAGCGGCGACCACGTAGCGGAGAACTACCGCGCGCTCGAGCTGGCCGATCAGCTCTCGGAGGGCGAGATCGAGAAGATCGACGCGATCGACGAGCGCGAACGACTGATCGATCCCGACGACGCCCCCTGGAACGAGCGACCGGCGGCCGAGTGAGCCGCGGTCGCCGACCACGTGGGGATCCGAGTCGCACCTCGGGCTCCGAACCCACACTATAACTCCTCGCACCGAGACACGGGCCTATGAGCGGCTTTTCGGGCGTGGTGCTCGACGTCGACGGCACGTTGATCCGCGGCAGCGAACCGATCCCCGGCGCGATCGAGGCGGTCGAGCGGCTTCGATCGGCCGGGCTCGCGATCGCGTTCGTCTCGAACAACCCGATCCGCACCCGCGAGGCCTACCGCGATCGGCTGGCCTCCCACGGCTTCTCGCTCGACGCGAAGGAGCTGATCACCGCCGGAACGGTCACCGCCGAACACCTCGCACGCGAACGCGGGGACGACGCCCTCTACGTCATCGGCGAGACCGGACTGCGCGAGCAGCTCCGCGAGGCCGGACTCGAGTTGACCGACGATCACGACCGGGCGGACGTGCTCGTGGCCTCGATCGACCGCGGGTTCGACTACGACGAACTGACCAACGCGCTGTGGGCGCTCTCGGATCCCGGGGTTCGGTTCGTCGGCACCGACCCCGACCGGACGATCCCCACCGAGGACCGGGAGGTCCCGGGGTCTGGCGCGATCATCAACGCCGTCTCGGGCGTGACTGGCCGCGAACCCGACGCCATCATGGGCAAGCCCGCGCCGACGGCGGTCGAGGCGCTCGAACGTACGCTCGGGGTCGACGCCGCCGAGTGTCTCGTCGTCGGTGACCGCCTCGACACCGACATCGTCATGGGCGAACGCGCCGGGATGACGACCGCGCTCGTCCGCACGGGCGTCACCGACGAGCGGACGCTCGACGCCACGGGTATCACGCCGGACCACGTACTGGAGTCGATCGCCGAGATCGGCCGGCTGCTCTAGACGAGTTCGACGGCGAGGAGCAGCGCCGCCGTGACCGAGACGATACCGACCGCGAGCAGCAGATAGTTCGCGACCGGACTCTTCGCGGGGACGACGTTCGCCGAGTAGTGCCACCGCGAGAACGGCCAGAACGGACGGATCCCCATCGGCGTGATCGAGTCGGCGGCGAGATGCGAGAGCACCGCGAGCACGCCGATCAGGGAGGCGAACGCACCCATCGCGACTGCGGAAACGGCCACCACGTACCCGCCCAGGGCGAACCCGAGCGCGCCGAGCGCCGCTCCGAGCGCCACCGCGAACGTCAGCGAGTGAGTGGGGCCGCGATGCGAGACGAGCGGTAGCCGGTGGTCGCAGTCGGGCAGCGTCGCGAGCACGACCATGCCGACGCCGCCCAGCACCGCGAGTTCGTCCAGCCCCATGAGCAGCAACAGGAGGCCGACCGGCGAGTACACCAGCAACGCCGCGCCGATGTGACCCGTCTTGTACATGTCGTTCCGTTCGAACCGGGTCCATATCACTGTATCACTCCGTCGTCGGTTCGGCGGGATCCGTACCGTTAGGATGGTGGCTACAGAAGGGAGATACATGCTCGTCGAGTCGGCGGTCGGCCTACTGGGTGCGTTCCTCGTCCCCGTCGTCCTGTTCGTCCTCGGGGCGATCGGCTACGTGCTGCTTCGTGCGGTCCTCTGATGAGCTCGCGCCGCTTACCGGCCAGTAACCGAATCCGAGAACTAAAATGTAATCCTAGACTTATATAATTAGTTCTATTTTTGCCAGTTGCGGAAACATGACCAACGGACACACAACGGACGAAGCGGAACCGAACGCCAACTGGACGCGGCGGTCGTTCATGACCGCCCTCGGTGCGACGGGACTCGCCGCCTCGACGTCGACGGCGAGCGCGGAGGAAGGGTACTGCTGCTGCTGCTGCTGCCAGGAGGCCAGAACTAGCGGCGACGTCGACAGCGAGGCGCTCGACGCGGTGATCGCTCGCCTCAACGCGGCTGCAGACATGCTCGAGTTCCCGGCACGACGCGTCGGTGCGGCGCCACGCGGCGAACAGCACGGAGCGAGCCACTGGGGGATCCACTTCCGGACCGACCGGCCGATCCACCTCGGCGAGGCAACGGTCGACGCGGACGAGTCGGGCTCGTTCACCGCGGTCGTCGGTACGTACGACGGCGACGCCGCCTTCGAGCCCGTTCACCGGCGGGAGATCGACGTCGACGCGGGGCTCAACGAGATCGACCTCGACATGCCGCTCGAACCCGGCGAGTACCTGCTGACCCGCGACGGCGGCTTCCCGCTCCGACGCGGCGAGTGGAGCGGGTGGGAGAGCCAGAGCCGCGACGGTCTCGAGCTGCTCGGCGGGTCCAAGCCCGGCGACTTCTCCGACAATCGGTTCTGGTACTACTTCTTCGACCTGCACGTCGCCGCGAACGCCGACGCTCACCTCTGAATCATGCAGGACCACTTCACCAACGAACGCATCCTCGAGTGTCTCCGGGGCTCCGAGGTCGGCGGCGGCGAGGGCCATCGAAGCGACGTAACGGCCGCCGATGCCGACGTCGTCGCCACCTCCCGCTCGGAGCTGCTGGACCACATCGGGAGCCGAGGGACCGTCGTCTGGATCCCCGGCCACGAGCGGATCGACCTGAGCGGCTGGTCGGGTACCGTTCGGGCGACCGTCGCCTCCGAGCGCGGCGTCGACGGCTTGCCCGGCGCGCTGCTCTACACGACCGACCACGGGAGCAGTTCCCAGGCGTGGGACGGCGGCAGCGGCCGCGGCGTCATGCAGATGGCGGGCGGCTCCCGGCTGACGGGCGTGCGCTACCGCGGCCCCTACCACGACCACTACGACGACCCCCGTTACCCGGGCTACATCCCGCTCGACAGCGGCAGCGCCTCCGAACGCCGACGAAAGCGCCAGGCGCGTTACGCCCGCGGCATCAACGTCGTCTCCGGCGACGTCGAGATCGACAACTGCGAGATCTACGGCTGGCCGGTCCAGGCGATCAACGTCGGCTCGGCCTCGAGTTCGCACTCGCCGTACATCCACCACGTCTACGGACACGACTGCATGATGGCCGGGGCCGGCTACGTCGTCGACATCATCCGCGGTCACCCGCGGATCGAGTACTGCTACTTCGACGCGACGCGCCACGCGATCTGTGGGTTCGGCCACGAGGACTGCGGGTTCACCGTCGAGGACTCGGTGTTCGGCCCGTCGACCCTCTCGCACGCGGTCGACATGCACTGTCTCTCGGAGAACGGCTACAGCGGCGACCTGACCGCCGGCGGCCGCATCGACGTGCGCCGGTGTACGTTCGCCTTCACCCACAACATCAACGGACGGTGGGCACAGGCCATCGCCTTCCGGGGCTACCCGGCCCACGGGTACGTCACCGAGAACAACCGGTTCCTCCACTCCGCGGACGGCGACGGCACGATCGAGAACGTCGCGAACTCCAGCTACGAGCCGGTCCCGTACCGACAGGTCAACGTCGGCAGCGGCTGGCACGACTGGGAGTTCTCGGACAACCAGTACGGCGCCGGCGAGGCGAAGCGGTCGCACGTCGGTGCGCCGGTCGACCTCGACGACCCCTACGACGGCAGACCCCTCATCGGAGAGGACCGCCGACGGGGGCTCCTCCACGGCATCGAGTCGCTCCAGTAGTGCGGTTTCCGCGTCGTTCGAGGGGAACGAACGACCTGGTGGCGTGATTTCCAGTACTCGAACCGAACGATCCCCGCGACCCTCGGCCCTCCGCCGTCCTCGCGTTCGTCCGCCACCCGGTCCCGACCGGGCCCACGGACGAGCCGCTCGCGATCGCACCTCGGACCCGTTTTTCGTCGGTTCACAGCTCCTCGAGGAGGTCGTGTCGCTTCTCGGCGTACTCCTCCTCGGTGAGCAGACCCCGGTCGTAGAGCCCCCGCAGCGTCTCGAAACGCTCGGCGAGGTCGGATCCGGAACCGCCGGGGACCCCTTCGGACCCGTGATCGGGCCCGAGTTCCCGCCGTTTCTCCCCGTACTCCCGCTCCGTGAGGACGTCCTGTCCGTAGAGCTGTCGGAGCATCGCGAACCGCTCGAGGCGGTCCGAGGCGTCCTCCTCGGCCGTCCCCGATCCGCCCACCGGTCCGGCTCCTCGACCGGTTTCGGTCCCCTCGACGTCCGTCGTTCGGTCCTTCGAGGTCGTCGAGCGCTCGCTTCCGAGGTCGTCCCCGAGGTCGGTCCGCCCCGCCGAAGCGGCGATCTCCCGGCGTTTCTCCTCGTACTCCTCCCGGGTGAACATCCCCCGGCCGTGGAGCGTCCGCAGCGCTTCGAGCTGTTCCGCCGCGTCGGGGTCGGGAGATCGGGCTGCCGCCTCGAACCGTCCCCGGATCGTGGCGGCGTCCTCCGCCGAGAGGACCCCGTGATCCCGCAGGTCGCCGGTGGCGATCCCGCTCCTCGGCATCGGGTCACCGGCGGTCGCGTCGATCGAGTCGACAGACGGCTCCTCCGAGCCGACGACGCTCCAGGTCCGTCCGATCACGTAGTGTTGTGCGACGAAGAGATAGAACGTGCCTGCACCCACGATCACCAGGCTGATCAGGCTCGTATCGGCCAGCTCGATCCCCGCGCTGATGACGTAGATGAGCCCTCCCAGCAGGCCGGCGGTCACCGCACCTACCGCGTAGGTCCGCGACCAGAGCAGGGACTGGAG
This sequence comes from Halalkalicoccus sp. CG83, assembly GCF_037081715.1. Classification (NCBI taxonomy): domain Archaea; kingdom Methanobacteriati; phylum Methanobacteriota; class Halobacteria; order Halobacteriales; family Halalkalicoccaceae; genus Halalkalicoccus; species Halalkalicoccus ordinarius. The sequence continues at coordinate 2,085,432 of NZ_JAZDDH010000001.1, read as the reverse complement.
ACGCTGTGGAAGCGCCGACCGGAGCCGTCCCCTCTCGGCGAAGCTCCCCGCGGCCGCGGGATAGAGATAGAGGAACACCAGAAACACCAGCACGAACTCGGGGACGGTCCGCTCTATGATCGGCAGGGCCTCCCCGAACACGCCGAGGAACCGTCGCATGACGTCCAGCGGGAAGAAGAGATAGAAGAAGTAGATCGCCAGCACGTTCGCTCCGTCCACGGCGACGCTCCGCCAGTTCGCTATCGTCGGGAGCGCCGCGTCCTCGACGGCCGTCCGTTGGACGACGCGCAGGAGGTATCCGAGCGGGCCGACCGCCGACGCGAGCACGAACGCGAGGATCACCACGAGGAACGCTGTGAGGGCGGAGCCCTGTTCCGCGGCCGCTCGCCACACCTCGCTCAACTCCCCCCTCGAGACGCCGTACAGGAAGACGACGAACGGAACGATCAGCACCCCACCGAGGAGGAACGACTTCAACAGACGCAGTGGATCGCCGGCGCGTATCGGGTACAGGAGCGACTGTGCGAGTAGTCTCGGTACGAAGTTCCACTCCCACTCGGCACGGTCGTTCGTTCCCCCCATGGGTAGAACGGTCCTCCTCGACGGAGATAGCCCTTCGCTTCTGAAGTCGTGACGTCAAACGGAGCACACTCACTGAGCAGCCGATCCACGCCCGATCGTCCTCCGGGATCGGCTGCTCAGGCCGACTCCTCGAACGTGTAGCCGGCTTCCTCGACCGCCGCTCGGACGTCGGCGTCGTCGGCTCCGCCCTCGATCGTGACGCGTCCGGTCTCGTGGTCGGCCTCCGCGCGTTCGACGCCGTCCACGTCACGAAGCGCGTCGACGACGGCCGTCTCACAGCCTCCACAGCTCATGTCGCCCACGTGCAGGTTTCGGGTCACGTTCCTCACTACACCCTCCGTGCCTTTCACCGTTGTTCTTCGGATTCAACGGCTAGATCCGAGTCTAACCTTCGAACCGAAGCCGAGTCCGGCGAAACGGCTTTTCCAGTACAACCCCAACCGGAACCATGCTCGACGAGATCGACCTCCGGATCCTGCAGTTGCTGACCGAGGACGCCCGCCGTCCGTACAGCGAGGTCGCCGACCGAGTCGACCTCTCGCCGCCCGCCGTCTCCGAGCGCGTGCGGAAACTCCAGGAACACGGGATCATCCGACGGTTCACCGTCGATCTCGATCGGTCCCAACTCCGGGAGGGCACGCCCGTGCTCGTGACGCTGACGGTCGATCCGGGGGTCGGCGACGACCTCCGTGACGCGCTGCTCGGGATCGAGGGCGTCGAACACGTCTACGTCACCGCCGACGCACGCGTCGTCGTCCACGCGCATGCGCCCACCGAGGACGTCCGCTCGTGGCTCTTCGCCGAGATCGACGCCGACGCCGTGCGCGACGTCGACGTGCGACTGCTCGTCGACGCGGACTGGGCCGTCGGCATCGGCGGCGAGGCGGCGTTCGCGCTCACCTGCATCGAGTGTGGCAACGACGTCGGCCCCGGCGGCGTCACCCGCCGGATCGACGGCGAACTGAAACCGTTCTGCTGTTCCTCGTGCGAGACCCTCTACGTCGATCGCTACGAGGAGATCGCTGACGGCGCCGACTGACCTTCGAAACTGAAGTGAACGTCGGTTTTCGCCTTCGAATTCGAACGATAAAGGGGATCAACGTACCGCTCCTACGGAAACACAATGAGCGTTCGAAGGGCCCATCTGGAGATATCGGGGATGTCGTGTGCGACCTGTTCGGGCACCATCGAGGAGGCCGTCGGGTCGCTCCCCGGCGTCCACGAGGTGGACGCGAACTTCGCGACCGACGAGGGGAGCGTCGAGTACGACTCCGATACGACGTCGCTCGCCGAGATCTACGACGCGATCGAGGACGCCGGCTACGAGCCCACACGCGAGAGCGCCACGGTCGAGATCGCGGGGATGTCGTGCTCGACGTGCGCCGAGACCAACGAGCGCGCGATCGAGTCGGTCCCCGGCGTGATCGAGGTGACCGTCAACTACGCGTCCGACGAGGCCCGCGTCGCGTACAACCCCGCGGACGCCGACTTCGAGGCGGTCTACGACGCGATCGAGGACGCCGGCTACGAGCCCGTCCGCCAGGGAGACGACGGCGACGACGACTGGCAGGGGGAGGCCCGCGAGTCCGCGGCCGAGCGCGAGATGCACAAGCAGTGGCGTCTCACCGTGCTCGGAGGCGTGCTGACCGCGCCGTTCGTCGTCGTGATGATCGGCATGCTCGGGCCGTTCTCGGTTCCCGAGACGGTCCTCGGCCTCCCGCTGGGCTGGCTCGAGTTCGGCCTCGCGACGCTGCTGATGGCGACGCTCGGGCGGGAGTTCCTCCGAGGGGCCTATCGTGCCGCCGTCAACGCCGGCCGGGCGAACATGGACACGCTGGTCGCGATGGGGACCTCGGTTGGATACCTCTACAGCAGTGCCGTGCTCCTCGACGTCGTCACGGGCGGGCTCTACTTCGAGGCGGTCGCGTTCGTCCTCTGGTTCATCACGCTGGGCAACTGGCTCGAGGCGCGGTCGAAGACCCGCGCGAGCGACGCGCTCCGCAAACTGCTCGAGATGGAGGCCGAGGAGGCGACCGTCGTCCGAGACGTCTCCGAGCCCGGCTCGGAGGGCAGCGAGACCGAGTCTCGCCAGCGCGAGGAGCACGTCGTCCCGCTGAAGGAGGTCGAGGTCGGCGACGTGATGAAGGTCCGACCCGGCGAGCGGATCCCGACCGACGGGATCGTGCGCGAGGGCGAAAGTGCGGTCGACGAGTCGATGGTCACCGGCGAGAGCGTCCCCGTCGAGAAGGGTGCGGGCGACGAGGTGATCGGCTCGACCATCAACGAGAACGGCGTGCTCCTGGTCGAGGCCACCCGCGTCGGCGAGGACACCGCGATCCAGGGGATCGTCGAGCGCGTCAGGGAGGCCCAGTCGCGCCAGCCCGACGTCCAGCGGCTGGTCGACCGGGTCAGCGCCTACTTCGTCCCCGCGGTGATGGCGAACGCCGTCCTCTGGGCGATCGCGTGGTACGCGTTCCCCGACGCGCTGTTCGGGTTCGTCGAGTGGCTGCCGCTGTGGGCGCCGGTCGGCGGCGGTCCCGTCGCGGGCGGCGTGCCGGTCCTCGAGTTCTCGATGATCGTGCTCGCGAGCGCAATCCTGATCGCGTGTCCCTGCGCGCTGGGACTCGCGACGCCCGCCGCGACGATGGTCGGTTCGACCATCTCCGCGACCAACGGCGTCCTGTTCAAGGGCGGGGACGTCCTCGAACGCTCGCGCGGCGTCGAAGCGGTGGTCTTCGACAAGACGGGGACGCTGACCCACGGCGAGATGGCGCTCACCGACGTCGTGGCGACCGACGAGATCCGCTCGGACGGCGGCGACGTCGCCGCGGACGGCGGGGCCGCGGTTCGGTCCCGGGCCGTCGACGAGACGACCGTCCTCGCCGCGGCGGCGAGCGCCGAGTCGGGCTCAGAACACCCCCTGGCGCGTGCGGTCGTCGAGGGCGCGGCCGAGCGCGGGATCGACACCGTCGAGCCCGAGGCGTTCGAGAACGTCCCCGGTCACGGGATCCGCGCGACCGTCGAGGGAAGCGAGGTCCTCGTCGGAAACCGAACGCTCCTGCGCGAGGCGGGGATCGACCCCGCGCCCGCCGAGGCGACGATGGAACGGCTCGAACGCGAGGGCAAGACCGCGATGCTCGTCGCACGCGCGCCCGACGACACGACCGACGGCGACCTCCTGGGCGTGATCGCCGCGGCCGACACGGTTCGCGAGAGCGCGAAGCGAACGGTGGCCGCGCTTCGCGAGCGCGGTCTCGATGTGGTGATGCTCACCGGCGACAACGAGCGAACCGCCCGCGCGGTCGCAGCGGAGGTCGGCATCCCCGAGGGGAACGTCCGTGCGGAAGTGCTGCCCGAGGACAAGGCGGACGCGATAGACGACGTCCAGCGGGGAGGCCGCCGGGCGATGATGGTCGGCGACGGCGTCAACGACGCGCCCGCGCTCACGGCCGCCCACGTCGGCGTCGCGATCGGTTCGGGCACGGACGTCGCGATCGAGTCGGCGGACGTCATGCTGATGCGCGACGACCCGGCGGACGTGCTCAAGGCGATCCGCATCTCCGAGGCCACGATCTCGAAGGTCCACCAGAACCTGTTCTGGGCGTTCGTCTACAACGCGACGCTGATCCCGGTCGCCTCGCTCGGCCTGCTCGATCCCGCCCTCGCCGGACTGGCGATGGCCGGCTCGAGCGTCTCGGTCATGACCAACAGCCTCGCCTTCCGGGGGTACGATCCCCACGAGGAGTACAGACTGCTCGGATTTCTGCGCTGAGCGACGTTTTCGCCCCGTTCGCCGACGTGACGGTCGGTCTACAGCAATCACAAAACTTACCAGAGCGCCTCGTGTCGCTACGGACGCTGGGATCGGACGCAGTCAGAGGCCATAGTACACCTGCGTCGGACGGACACCACGATCGACTCCCAGCATCCGCGGACGGACGGACGGCGTACGAACGCCGTTCGCTTTCTCTCTTCGACGCCCTGCCACCGCCAGGCGTGAGCTCATGCCAGTCAGTGACGTACTAAACCGTGAGAACGGCTAACGATGACACGGATCACTCGATGGCGAACCGACGATCGGCTTCACGAGCTCGAGCGGCGGATCGCAGCACAGCAGCGTCGACTCGAGGAGCTCGAACGGCTCGAGCGCCAGCTCGTCGTCGGGCCGGACGCCGAGTACGAGTGGGAGTGTGATCACTGCGACCGGGGCTGGATCGTCAGGACCGGCGATACGCTCCAGTGTACCGACTGCGGGTACCGCCAGTACCTCTGAACGCCCACCGGTCTCGAGGGCCGACTCCCGATTCCGCTTCGAGACCGATCGGGTCTATCTCCGAACCAGGTTCGAATCGGGATCGCGATCGCCGGCGTCGGCTACGTGACGGTGACGACGCGACGGGCGGACGTGACCCTGAGGTCGCGTACACCGACGTCGAACCGATGAGAGAGGGGATGCACTTCCTGCGCGACGCGCTCGATTGCGAAACGCCTCGGCGTGACGATTCTCGACTGCGAGGCCGGCTGGACGGGGAAGGAACACGACCACGCCGACGGCCAGGAGGAGAGCTACCTGCTCATCGAGGGCGAGAAGGTGGCGATGGAGAGCGGCGACGCGCTCCGGGTAGCCCTCGAGGCGACCCGACGAATCCGAAACGGCGGGAGCGAGAGCACGTTCGTCCTCGTCGACGCGGAGTGACCGCTCGGTCGGCGTAACCGACCGTCGGTGCGGCCGGTCCGTCTCGTCTCGCCGTGATCGCCTCCCGAGCGAGCGTGGTCGGTTCCCGGGCGGCTCGGGACGACCGGTTTCCGTTCGCTTTTGCCCGTTCGCCACCGAGCAACACTCGAGCGGATCGAGGCCCAACTGATCATGAACCGGAAACCAGCGGCGTACGACCGTCGGACCGTCCTCAGAACGACCGGTACGCTCCTCGCCACTGGCGCCCTCGCGGGCTGTCTGGGCGGCGACGGCGAGGAGGGTGACGACGCCGGTTCCGGCGACGAGTACGAGCGCGTCCCCGAGGAGGAGGAGCCCGACTACGAGGGCTGGTTCGACACCACGGGGAACTACGAGGGCACCGCGGACGGCCGCGGCGAGAGCGAGGTCGGGGTGGCGGTCGGCGCCGGCGACCGGGGCTATGCCTTCGAGCCGGCCGCGGTGATGGTCGAGCTCGGGACGACCGTCGTCTGGGAGTGGACCGGCAGCGGCGGCGGCCACAACGTCGTCGAGGAGGACGAGACGTTCGGCGACGACGAGATCCACACCGAGGAGGGCCACACCTACGAACACACCCTCGAGGAGCCCGGGACCTACCGCTACGTCTGTACGCCTCACGACACCCAGGGCATGCGCGGCGCGATCGTCGTCGAGGAGTGAACGCATCGCCGCATCGGCGCGCCCTACGCACGCTGACGCGGGCCTCCGGCGAACCGCGACGGTTTTGATCCCCAGCCGAGTAGACGGGCCGTGGAGAACGTAACCGATCGAACGAGCAACCCCTTCGGGATGCGCCCGCCCTGTGAAGCGCCCTGCTCCGCGGACGTCCCTGCCGTCTTCGGCTACGGCGACGCCAACGCCGACTTCCACGTCGTCGGCGACCACCCGGGCGTCCACGGCGGTCGCGAGACCGGCGTCCCCTTCGCCGGCACCGAGGCGGGGACGGCGATCCGGCGGACGCTCCATGGAGCGGACTTCCTCGACGACCCGAACGCCGACGAGCCGACACTGGAGAACTGTTTCCTGAGCTACCTCCACATGTGTTGTCCGCCGAAGAGCCGCGATCCCGACCCCGAGCGTTACGCCGACCTGGAGCCCTTCTTCGACGCGGAGCTCCGGGCGATCGCCGCACACGTGCTCGTTCCCGTCGGCGAGCGCGCGACGAGACACGTGATCGAGACCTACACCGCCCGCGCGTCGAAGCTCGAGATCGAGATGACGACGCTTCACGCGACCGAGATCCGCGGCAGCGGCTTCCTCATCGTCCCCGTTCGCGACCCCCTCGGGTGGGACGAGGACGACGCCGACGCGCTGGTCGAGCGCCTCCTGTCGATCCGCGGTCGCGACTACCGCGAGACGGCCGACCTGAGCCGGTTTCTCGGCACCGACGAGCTCTACTACGTCCGGTAGGGCGAGGATACTCGCCGAGGACACGGCGACGGCGGAGCGCCGGTTCTACCAGCGAAATCCGTTCAGAGCCGTCCGCGGAGCGTCTCCACGCCGCGTTCGAGCGACTCGACCGGATCGTCGGGCGCGTCGTGTTCGTAGACCAGCCACTCGACGTCCGCCTCGCGGGCGGCGTCGAGACACGTCCCGAGATCGAGGTCGCCCTCGCCGAGTTCGACCGGGGCTCCGGAGCGGGTGTCCTTGCAGTGGAGCAGCGAGACGCGATCGGCGTAGCGTTCGAGCAGCCTGGCGGGGTTCGCGCCCGCGGCCTCGATCCAGCCTAGATCGAGTTCGAGGCCGACCGCGGAATGCTCGACGAACGCCTCGAAGCCGGTCGTCTCCCCGACGTCGACGAACTCGTGGTCGTGGTTGTGGTAGTTGAGGTCGAACCCCTGCTCCGCCACCCGCCCCCCGAGCGCGTCGAGACGTCGGGCGGTCTGCTCGCTCGAGGAGAGCGAGGCGAACGCCCCCTCGTCGAGATAGGGAACGACGACGCGCTCACAGTCGAGCGCTCGGTAGCGGTCGGCCGTCGCCTCGAACCCCTCCTCGAGTTCCTCGATCGGGACGTGTGCGCCCGCAACGGCCAACCCGAGGCCGTCGAGCCGTTCGCGAACGTCCTCGGGGTCGGCCTCGACGCCGGCGAACTCGACGCCGTCGTAGCCCGCGCGGGCGACGCGGTCCAGGACGTCGAGGAGCGGTTCGTCGAGATCTCGGACGGTGTAGAGGTTGATCGCAACGTTCACGCCGGGGTTTCAACCGGTGATCCCTTAACCCCCATCGGTAGTTCCTTTCCCCTCCGGCGCGAGGTCCGACCATGACCAGGGTCACCGTCTGGAACGAGTTTCGCCACGAGCGCGAGGACGAGGCCGCCCGGGAACAGTACCCCGACGGCATCCACGAGACGATCGCGGGCTTTCTCGAGGAGCGGGGTTTCGACACACGAACGGCGACTCTCGACGAGCCGGAACACGGGCTCACTGAGGAGGTGCTCGAGGAGACGGACGTGCTGACCTGGTGGGGCCACATCGCCCACGACGAGGTCGAGGAGGCGATCGTCGACCGGGTCCAGGAGCGCGTTCTGGAGGGGATGGGGCTGCTCGTACTCCACTCGGGCCACTACTCGAAGCCGTTCAAGCGGCTGATGGGCACCTCCTGTTCGTTGAAGTGGCGCGAGGCCGAGGAGCGAGAACGCCTCTGGGTCGTCGAGCCCGGTCACCCGATCACCGAGGGGATCGACGAGTGTATCGAGCTCTCGGAGGCGGAGATGTACGGCGAGCGCTTCGACGTCCCCGCGCCCGACACGCTCGTCTTCACCTCGTGGTTCGAGGGTGGCGAGGTGTTCCGATCGGGCTGTTGCTATCGGCGCGGCGCGGGGAAGGTGTTCTACTTCCGACCGGGCCACGAGACCTACCCCGTCTACCACCAGTCCGAGATCCAGCGGGTGCTCGAGAACGCCGTCGAGTGGGCCGCGCCGGCCGGCGGTCCCGACCCCGAGTTCGGCGAACGAGAGCCCCTCGAATCGATCTGATCGTCGCGGTCTCGGAACGGGAGCGCGGCGGATCGCCGTCGGACTCGCCGACTACGCGAACAACAGCGGCACGCCGAAGATGACCAGCAGACCGACGAGGAGCACCGCGAAGCCGATGCCGGCCTGTCGCATCGTGTAGGGGCTCTGGGGGGCGGTCGTACGCTCGGCCGCGGGCACCTTCACGTTCGGTCGTTCCTTGTCCGGCGCGCCGACGACGTCCTGCTGGGTACCCGGTTCGTCGTCGACCATCGTGCCGCCGTCCTCGCCGGGGGCGTCGGCCCCTCCTCGCTCCTCGTCTGGGCGGTTCTCGCGTTCGCTCATGTCCCGTACTGTTCGCGCGCGGGACTTAAACGCACCCATCGGATTCCACCCGTTGAAATACGCGTTCCCCGTACCCCCGGCCATGACCGCCGCCAGCGTCGAGCGCGCGTGGTGGAAGGAGGCCGTCGTCTATCAGGGCCGTCGAAAGAACGGGGGAGAGCTCATCCAATCTCCCCGGTACGTCGTACAGGAACGGGACTCGCGTTCGAGCGCCCCTCCGTCCCCCTTGCCGGAGGCGGAACGTGGACGAAGCCGACAACGGTACACGCCATTAGTTCGGCTTCGTGTTCCCGTTTCATGGATCCCCGCCCAGGCACTTATAATAGCTAGATGATATTACCCGCTCCTCATGACGTATCGAAATCCCGGAGACGAGTGGATTCCAGCGAAGCCAACGGCCCGATCTCCGGGTCGTTCTCCTGATCCGGTGTACCAAGCGAGTCCAGAGAGTCGGCGACTACCACCCGTAGCGTATCACTCGCCCATACGAGATTCCCTCTCGACGGAAGCCCCGTCTGCTCCTCGAGTCGGCCTACCGGAACGGCGTTCCGATCGGGTCGGTCTCGACGTGGGTCTACCGGAACGAGGACGGCCCCGGCCGGGAGGTCGTGATCACTCGACCGGCGACCGATGAGGAGATCGAACGAGGGGGAGGAACGGACGACTGATCACCCCTTGACGAACTCAGCGGTCGGGAGGGCCAGCGGTCGACCGGAGAGGGTCGGCGACGCCGCGTGGAGCGGCCCGTACGGGCCGGATCCGAAGGCTGATTGCGCGGTGGGGTGAACCATCAGCCAGATGGTGTTGACCAAGCGGATCATCCCGTGTATCGACGTCGACGTGAACGAGAACGGCGAGGCGGCGGTCTACACCGGAGTCAACTTCGAGGACCTGGAGTACACCGGCGATCCCGTCGAGATGGCGAAGCGGTACAACGAGGCCGGCGCCGACGAGTTCGTCTTCCTCGACATCACCGCGAGCGCCGAAGGAAGAGAGACGATGCTCGATACGGTCTCTGCGGTCGCCGACGAGGTGTTCATCCCACTGACGGTGGGAGGCGGCATCCGCACCACCGGCGACATCAAGGAGACCCTGCGGGCGGGCGCGGACAAGGTCTCGATCAACACCGCCGCGCTCGAACGACCGGAGTTCATCACCGAGGGAGCGCGCGCGTTCGGCAGCCAGTGTATCGTCATCAGCGTCGACTCGAAGCGGCGGTTCGACGAACGGGGCGAGCACTACGCCGAGATCGACGGCGAGTCCTGCTGGTTCGAGTGTACGGTCAAGGGCGGGCGCGAGGGCACCGGGGTCGACGTGATCGAGTGGGCCGCGGAGGCCGAATCGCGCGGCGCGGGCGAGCTGTTCGTCAACTCGATCGACACCGACGGCACCAAGGAGGGCTACGACATCCCCGTCACGCGTGCGGTCTGCGAGACGGTTTCGACGCCAGTGATCGCCTCCTCGGGCTGTGGCGGACCCGAAGACATGCACGAGGCGTTCGAGGAGGCCGGCGCCGACGCCGCGCTCGCGGCCTCCATCTTCCACTTCGGCGAGTACTCGATCGAGGAGAGCAAGGAGTATCTCGCGGAACGCGGGCTTCCGATCCGCTTCTGAGGACGCGTCGATCGTCGTCTCGGGTTCGCGGGATCGGTCCGGAGGAGTCGGAGGTGATTCAGGCCGCGGCGGAGGCGTCGGCGAACGCGTCGCGGAAGGAGTCGGTCGTTTCGCGGATGGACGCCGCGGCCTCCCCGATCGCGTCGAGCGGGTCGACCCCCTGCTCGGTGGTGACCGTCAGGACGGGGTCGGTCTGGCCGCCCGACTGCTCGGGATTGACGTCGTAGGTCGCGGCGACCACGCCGTCGGTCTCCAGCAACGCTCCCTTCAGTACGTTCATGAACGTGTGATCCTCGCCCCCGATCTCGATCGAGAGCTCCTGATCCTCGCGAGTGATGACGCGTAGTTCCATGGCGAGGGCTTCGCTCGTGGCGTGTTTGAAGCTTTCGAACGCGCGAAAACGGGGCGGTTCCCGGCGGGCAACCGGGTGTCAGAGGCACGATCCCCGTGCTGGCGGTACGTGCCAGCGTTCACCACCTACGGCGGCAGCAGTCAAACCGTTGACTGTTATTTACTCCTTATACGACGATATCCATAACGTTCGTGACTTCGAAATCGAAGGTGAGGGGACACAACCCTCAATTCGATCGGCCCCCGACTGACCACATGCTCGACTCGCGGTACACCCTCCTCTGGCGGACGCTCCTCCTGCTCGCGCTTCTGGGGTCGGTCCTCGTGCTCCGGCGACTCGACCCCGAGACGAGGTGGCTCGAGAGGCTTCGTTCGCGGTTCTACCTCGGCGTCCCGTGGGGATCGATCCTCTCGCTGGGCTTCGTACTGTTCGTCTACCTCGTCGTTCAGGAGGGGGCGGTCCGCTGGACGGAGCCGCTGGCGATCCCCTTCTCCGCGTGGTCGTACTTCTACCTGGCAGGCTGGCTGTTCGCCAGTTTCGCCCACGTGGGTCCGGGCCACCTCCTCGGCAACCTCACCTCCGCGGCGATCCTCGCCCCGCTCGCCGAGTACGTCTGGGGTCACTACCCCGGCACGAAGGACGGGGCGTGGCACGCCGACCCCCGACTCCGCGCGTTCGTGCTCTTTCCGTCGTCCGTATTGGGCCTCGGCGTGTTCACCAGCTTATTCACCTGGGGGCCGGTGATCGGCTTCTCGGGGGTCGTCTTCGCGTTCGCGGGCTTCGTGCTCGTCCGCTACCCGCTGCTCGTGGTGGTCGCGCTCGCGGCGAGGAGCGCGCTCCGCACCGTCGCCGCCGCGCTCGACGAACCGATCGCCGTCGTCGAGACGACCGCGAGCGTCTCCCCGCCGTGGTGGTACGGCATCGCCGTCCAGGGCCACGCGCTCGGCTTCCTGCTCGGCGTGCTCGTCGGGGCCGCGCTGCTGCATCGCCGGGGGACCCGCCCGGACCCCCTTCGGCTATGGCTCGGATCCCTGCTCGTGGGTCTGAGTCTCTCGCTGTGGGTGGTTTGGTGGGTGAGGGGGGCCGAGACGTTCGTTCTCTACCGGGCGCTCGGTATCGCCCTCGTCATCGCGCTCGCCACGCTCGTCACGGCGGCACTGGCCGCGAGCGATCGCCAGTTCGTCGGGACCCTGAGCTACCGTCGAACGGCCGTCCTGCTGTTGATGCTCCCGCTCGTGAGCATGTGTCTCGTCGCGGTCCCGCTCAACCTCACCGCGGTCGACGGCGCCTCGCCCGACGAGGCCGTCACCGTGGGCGACTACACCGTCTTCTACGACGAGGAGATCACCAACCGGACGTTCTCGGTCGTCGACGTCGAGGCGTTCGGCGAGGCGACGGACGTCACCGCGAGCGGGGTGATCGTCGTCAGCGAGGAGCGAACCGTCTGGAGTCAGGAGGTGACGAGGGCCGAACTCCGAACCCACGGCGAGGGGAGCGTCAGGATCGGCGGCCTGACCTGGAGCGAGAGGATCGAGGCCGAACGCGAGGGCTGGGTCGTCGACGACGACCGCGTCTACCGGATCTGGCTCGAACACGACGGCGAGCGCACCCTCGCCTACGCCTCCGAACCCGTCGTCGCCCCGGGATCGATCGACGGCCACGAGGTCGCCGTCCTCGCCGGAAACGACGGGTTCCGAATCGCCGTCGACGGGGAGGACCGCGCTCACATGCCCGATCTCGGCGAGAGCGTGACCGTCGAGGGGATCGAGTTCGTCCGCGAGGAGGCGGCCGAGGACGGGAACGAGAACGGCGACGAACGCGATGACGGGGACGTCCTCTACGCCGTCTACGGCGACACCGCGATACCGATCGCGGAGGAGGAGCGCTACACGTCGCGCCAGGCCGATCGGTAACACTCCGCGCGGATCGTCCGGCGCTCCTCCTCGTGGAACTCGAACTGCCGCTCGAGATCGAAAGCGAGTTCGTAGGCGTGGGTGACCTCGCCGCCGTTGTCCGCGGCGAACGACTCGACGAACTCGCGACTCCCCTCGTTGTGGATCGAGTAGATCACGTCGGCGAACCCGCGAGCACCCTCCAGAAATCGTCGATCAGCGTGTCGTTGGCCCCGTTGGGCGCCGAACGGCGGGTTCGTGAGCACGGTCGTACCTAGGGGACACAGCGGCGGTCGGCCGCCGTCGCCGAGGAGCCACTCCACCCCCCGGGGAGGATCGATCCGGCGTTCGTTCTCCCGTGCCCGCGCGAGCGCGGCCGGATCGCGATCGAGGCCGATCACGCGTTCGGGGGCGCGTAGCGCGGCGCCGAGCGCGAGCACGCCGGTTCCGGTACCGAGGTCGACGACACAGCCCTCGAGGTCGCCCTGGAGGTCCGCGAGGTGGACGAGCTGGGCGGCGATCCCCGCCGGGGTGGGATACTGTTCGAGTTCGACGCGCGGGTGTTCGAACCCGCGGACCCGCGAGAGCTCCCGTTCCAGCGCCCGCTTCGATCCCATTCGCGGATCCGAGTCGATCGGCTAGGGTTCGATCGAGAGCGGTCCGTCGACCTCGAGCACGACGCCGTCGCGCCGGGCCCGTTCGGCGCAGGCCGCGAGCGCGGGACGGACCTTGTGCTCGTTCGCGACGTCGTCGAGCGACACGGTGAGGGTGCCGGCCCCGAGGAACGCCGCCGCGCGGATGTGATCGCGAACGCGTTGGGCCTCCTCCTGGGTCGAGAGCGAACAGTCCTCGTCGAAGCAGACCTCGACGACCAGTCTGGCGGGAACGAGACGCTCGTCGGTCAGTTCCTCCTTCAGTTCGCGCAGGTAGTCCGGTGCGGTCGAATGGAGCGCCTCGGCCTCGAGCCTGACGGGGGTGGCCTCCTCCGGCCGGCAGCCTTCGACGGCGGGTCGCTGTGACGTACTCATCTTGGGAGTCGATACACGGCGGATATACAAAAACCTTTGCGGATGCGTAGTGGTTATACAGGCGGTCCGGAAGCGGAGGTGGCTTCGTCGAAGAGACGAGTCACGATTCGTTCGAAGCGTGCCTCGAGAGAACGTTACGGGGGGACGGTCACGCGCCGGTCGCCGCGCGGACGGTCAGTTCTCGGCCGGTTTCGAGTCGCCGTCGGCCCGTTCGCCGCCGTCGGGGGCCGCGGCCCGCCGGTCGGCGTCGGCCTCGTGTTCGTCCGAGCGGGCGGCGACGAGCGCGCCGCGGGCGACGCTGTAGAGCGGTTCGTTGGCCTGCTGGACGCCGCTGATCGAGAAGGGGATGTTCGCACCCTCGAGGTGCTCCTCGAACAGCGCCTCGAACCCGCGCGGGCTCGAGGTGCCGCCGGTGACGACGACGGGAACGTCGAGGCCCTCCTCGACGTCCTCCTCGTTGACCTCGCGGGAGATCTGTTCGATGACGTAGTCGAGGAGGTTCTCGTAGTAGATCGCGAGCGCGCCCTCGACGCCGCCGATGTCGGTGCGGAAGTCGAGCTTGAAGTCGTCCTCCTTGATCGAGGTGACCTTGTCGACAGGCGTTCCGGTGGCCTGGGCGGCCTGCTCGTCGATCCAGTCGCCGCCGCGAGCCACCGAGAACGTCATCACCGGCACCGCGTAGTAGGCGAGACAGACGTTCGTCATGCCCGCGCCGAAGCTGATGCCAAGGCCCGTGAAGTTCCGCTCGGCGAGCTCCGAGTAGATCACGGCCATTCCCTCGTTGATCGGCTCGACGTCGTAGCCCATGTCCGTGAGGAACGACTCGACCGTCTTCTCGTGATACAGCGTCGAGAGCTCCGAGTCGATCGGATCCGCCGGACTCGAGAAGAACAGCCGCTCGCCCTGATGGCTGGGCTCGCCGACGACCTGCTCGGTGATGAGCTTGATCATCGGGATGGCCGACTGCTCCTTGCTCGAGAGGATGCCGTGCTGCATCGGGCGGCGCGTCTCCCTGTTGAACACGTTCGCGAACGTGAGCGCGTCGTCGCCCACGACGTACACCGTGTCGCCCTTGCGGATGTGGAGGACGTCGCTCCGCGAGAGCATCTGTTCGGCCATGTCGCTGTATTCGATCTCCACGAAGCTGTTTCGCTGCTGTACGAAGACGGTGTCCGAGCCGTCCTGTCGGCCCGAGAGGATGTTCATCGTTCCGACGTCGAGTCCTTTAGCCATACGTGTACGATAGGCTAATAGGTAATAAATCTATCTGGTAAAGGAATGAAATTATCTGCCCTGTCGGTCGAGCAGTTCCGAGACCCGCGACCGAAGCCGTTTCAGGGGAGGATCGCGAGTCGCGATCGCCTCCGCGTGCTTACGCTCCCGGAGTTCGACGAGCGCCGCGGCCTGATCGTCGGTGCCGGTGCCGGTCGCCTGTTTCTCGTTTCCGCCCCGAAGTCCCCGAATGCTCGCGACCGCGCTCTCGACGTCCGTCCCGGCCGCTCGCGTGCTCGTAGCCTCGACGCGGTCGAACGACGAGCGATCGATCTCCTCGGTACCGACGTCGACGGCGAGCTTCCGCGTCTCCTTTCGGCGGACGCCGCCCCACGTGAGCGTCACGTCCTCCATCGCGTGCTCGATGTCGCGTGCGACCCGTTCGTCGGTGATCTCCTCGCGCGGGTCGTCTCCCGATTCGCTCGGAGCGGGTCGGGACCGTTCGAGCTGGTAGGCGACGAGCGCGGCGGCGGTCGAGGCGAGCACGACCACCAGACCGATCGCGTAGAGCGCGATCCCCAGAGCGCTGTGGTCGGCGGCCGACTGGACGTTCCAGTTGGCGGGGTAGACCGCGACGAAGAACACCATCGCGAGCCCACAGACCGCCAGACCACCGCCGGCCGCGTAGAGCGCCCGCCGGTCGACGGGCAGGAGGACGACGATCCCGACCATCCCTGCTGGGAGACCGAGCGAGGCCAGCACGATCGCGACCTGCCGCAGGTTCCAGTAGAACGCCGAACCCGCCTCGAGACCCGCGCTCCAGAGGAACAGCGCCAGGCCGACGACCGCGAGCGCGATCCCGACGAAGAACAGACCGAATCCGAGGTAGACGTCGGTCTCAGCGTCGGGTTCGCCGATGTAGCGTTCGTACCACTCCAGGAGGGTGGCTGCGTGGGCGTCCGGAGTCATGCGCCGAATACGACGCAGTAGTATCAATATCTTCTGGCGGACGACGTTGAAACAATGTCGGCACGGGCGTTAAGTCGGGACCGTCCGAACGAGGCGTATGCCCGAACTCGACCCGCAGGCCGAGGCGCTGCTCGAGACCATCGACGCGATGGGGATGCCACCCACGTACGGACTCTCGGTCGAGAGCGCACGCGCTCGCTTGGAGGAACTGTTCGCCGGCGGAGGCGAGGACGTCGACCGCGTCAAGGAGTTCGCCATCGGCGGGCCGGCAGAGCCGATCCCAGTCCGGCTCTACGGCCCGGCCGGAGACGGCCACCCGCTGGTCGTCTTCCTCCACGGCGGCGGTTGGGTGCTCGGCGGGCTGGAGAGCTACGACGGGGTCTGCCGGGCGCTCTCGAACGCCGCCGACTGTGCCGTGCTCTCGGTGGACTATCGCCTCGCGCCCGAACACCCGTTTCCGGCGGCCGTCGAGGACGCCTACGCCGCGACGGAGTGGGCCGCCAGACACGCGGATCGGATCAACTGCGATCCCGATCGGATCGCGCTCGCCGGCGACAGCGCCGGGGGCAACCTCGCGGCCGCCGTGACCCTGATGAGTCGCGACCACGATGGCCCGGAGATCGCCCACCAGTCGCTACTCTATCCCGCCGTCGCCTCGCCCGCGGTCCACGACTTCCCGAGCCACGAGGAAAACGCCGAGGGCTACCTGCTCGAGGGCGCGAGCGTCGAGTGGTTCCTCGAGCGCTACGTCCCGAACCCGGTCGATCACCGGAACGTCTACTTCGCGCCGCTGCTCGCACGCGATCTCTCGGAACTGCCGTCGGCGACCGTCCTGACGGCGGGCTTCGACCCGCTTCGCGACGAGGGACGCGAGTACGCCGATCGGCTCGAGTCGGCGGGCGTCCCGGTCGAACACCACGAGTACGAGGGGATGATCCATGGGTTCGTGAGCCTGCTCGATCAGTTGGACGCCGCCCGGGACGGCCTCGAGACGGTCGGCGAGGAGCTCCGAACCACGCTCCAGTGAGCCGGCCGCCGCCCGGTTGGTTCGTCGACTCGGCGGAGTTCGTCGATCGGACGGCGAGTCGTCCCCGATCCCACCGCCGTGGCGACTTAGAACTCCTCGGTGTGCGGTCGGAGATCGAGTTCGAACGTCCAGGCGCTCCTGTCCTGCTCGACGAGGTGCCAGTAGCTGTCCGCGATCGCCTCCGGGTGTAACGTCTCCACGTCCCCGCGATCCGGGGCGTCCGGCGGCGATCGACGCTGGACGTGTCCGTCGATCACGACGTGTGCGACGTGGATCCCCTCGGGACCGAGCTCGCGGGCCATCGACTCGGCCATCCCTCGAACGGCGAACTTCGCGCTGCTGAAGCCGAGCGCTCCCTCGCGACCGCGGATCGACGACGTGGCTCCGGTGAACACGATCGTTCCGCCGTCGGCGGCGAGCATGTCCTCGATCGCCTCCTTCGAACAGAGCAGTCCGCCGAGGGCGCCGATGCGCCACGCGTCCTCGAACGACTTCGCCGAGATCGATCGGATCCCCTGCCAGCTGCCGCCGCCGGCGTGGTTGATCAGAACGTCCACCGGCCCGAACGCCTCGCGAACGCGTTCGAAGCCGCGTTCGACCGCCTCGGGGTCGGTGATGTCGGTCGGTACCGCGAGCGCGTCGGCACCCCCGGTGCGTAGCTCCGATTCGAGCTCTTCGATGTGGGATTCGGAACGCGCGAACAGCCCGACGGCACACCCCTCGTCCGCGAGCTTTCGTGCGAGCGTGGCGCCCAGATTTGGACCGACACCGGCGACGACGGCGGTTCGTGACATTGGGTTCCGTTGGGTACGAACCGGACGTCCATAGACGCTCGTGCGTCGACCGACGAAACGACGGAACTCCCGGAGATCCGAAGCAGAGACGATTCCTTCAGCGATACGTAGCGGTACGTCCTACGCCTCTAACGGGTAGACTTTGATGGTCTGCCCGTTCACGGATACGAGCTTCTCGTTGTAGGTGAATTCCACTGTCACATCGGTACGCGAGGTTTCGTGTATCCGTGGAGCGACTAACTGGTCGAGGGCATCCGTTTCAACCGCTTCGTAGAGAGGGGACAGTTCCTCTGCGCTGGTGTCAGAAACCGTGGCCACGGCATCCACCACGGCCTCGGTAGCGGGCTGGCTCGAGTTCATCGTGTATTCGATGAGACATCCGGTTCCTGAGTCATCGATCGTGTTCCTCGGTGAGTTCATGAAGTGGAGTAGATAAAACATCGTTATAGTTGTTAGGATAATAGACACATATGTGATACGAACAATGACGGACATCCCGTGACTCCCTATCTATGATCGCTACAAAACGGATATCGATTGCGCTCAGTCCGTGCTCGTATCGGTCCGTGGTGTCCAGTGCACTCGTCGACGTCACGCCGGATCGTTCCGGTGACGATCGGCGAGAGCGAGACGCGATGCCGATGGACGAGTGGCGGGCTAACGCAGTGAATCCGTACCGAACTTTTCGCTCCGGGTCTTTGCGGTGAGTGGTACGCTCCGCGTACCCGAACCGTAAGAACGTAGGTTTACCAGGTTCCGTGGAACGTATCGAACGAGAGCGAGTCGAGGGGCTCGTTACCGACCGCGATCTCGTACTCGCCGGGCGTCAGCATGGGTTTGTGAAAACGCGGGCCGTCGTCGGTGGTGATCCGCGGACAGCCCGTGTTGACGAACGCGTCCATGTCGAAGTTCCGCAGCCTGTCGGGCGTCACCTCGTCCATCGTGATCAGGTAGGCGTTCTCGTTCTCCTCGACGATCCTCTCGGCCGTCTCCCAGCGACCCTGCCCGATCTTCGTACAGAAGATGACGCCCCACTTCTCGGCGTCCATCGCCTTGTGGACCGAGGCGTAGCGCTGTCTCATGAACTGCTCGGTGTCCGCGACCGTGACGACGTTGTTGACGGGGTCGGCGATCACGACGTTCTTCTCGGGGTGCTCCATCGCCAGGCCGAGGGGGTGGAACTTCCCGCCGCCGACGTAGAGCACCTGATCGGCGTCGATGTCAGCCGAGGCGTAGTTGCAGCCGAGCACCTGACCCTCGTGGGTGAGTCGGTCGTCGCCACGACGGGTGTGGACCTCGTAGCCCCGCTCCTCGAGAAGTGCGCGCATCTCCTCGAAACGGTTCATGTGCTGGGCGGTGGTGACCAGACCGACCGCGGGGTTCTCTTCGGGATCCGAGAGCTCCGCGAGCGACTCCTCGATGATCGGCGCGACCTCGACGTTCGAGAACAACGGAACGTAGATGATCTTCTCGGACTCCTTCATCGGCGAGTGGCCGAAGTGGACGAACACGTCCGTTCGCTTCATCAGGAACGTATCGAGGTCGCAGGCGCCGTAGCAGGGCTGACCCGAGATCATCACCGTCACGTTCTCGGGTAACAGCTCCCGGAGGTCGTCGGCGACCTTCGGCCCGCGCCGTTTCAGCCCCTCGGGAAACTGCAGTCCAACCTTCTCTGCGTCGCGCTCGTCGACGGCCTCGACGATTCGTTCGAGTTCGTAGTCCCACTCACGGTCGTGTTTCAGGGCCATCCCCGTGTTCCTGAGATCGCCCTCGGAGTAGTTCGACGTCGATTCCTGGCTCATTACCGGACGTACTCGCCGAGGGCGTTTAACGACGGCGTTTCAGCCGGACCCGCTCGATGCCGGATGGCGCGTCGATGGCCTCGGCATCTCCATCCGATGGCGAGCGATCCCGCGTCCGGCCCACTCGTAGCGCAACGCCTCGACCGTTTCGTGCGAGCACGGGGCGTCGGTCGGGAACGATCCCCACTGGCGAGACCGCTGGCCCGCGTCCTGCGTCCCGACGCCCGTCGAACCGTGGACGAGGGCCTCTGCGATCCCGAATCCACCGCTTCCGGCACACCTAAACGGCCACACCCCTAACGACCGGCGATGAGTATCGAATCCACCGACGCCGTCGAGAACGCCGAGGCCCCCGCCGTCACCGATCTCGCCCGCGATCTCGGCGAGGCAATCACCGATCTGCCGGAGTACGAGGCCTACGAGGACTCGAGGACCCGCGTGGAGAACGACCCGGAGGCCCAGCGGAGGATCGACGAGTTCGAGGAGCTCCGCCAGGAGTTCATGCTCGCGCGCCAGACGGGCGAGGCCACCCAGGAGGACCTCAGAGAGCTCCAGCAGGCCCAGCAGGAGCTCCACGAGATCCCCTCGATGGCCGACTACCTCGAGGCCCAGGCCGAACTCGACGCTCGGCTGGAGGCGATCAACGAGGCGATCTCCGAGCCGCTCTCGATGGACTTCGGCGAGCAGGCCGGCGGCTGCTGTCAGGACTGAGCGCCGCACCGTACCCGTCCGTTTCGTCGTGGTCACGTGAGTCCGGGGAACGAGAGCGGACGATCGAGCGTCTGGAAGCTCGCTCCGACGCGTCTCCGACAGCGCAACACTTACGCCGGCGGTGGGTGCATCGGGGAACGTGACACACAGCGACTGGGGCGACTGGCTCGTACGCGAGATCGAGAGGACCGCTCCCGAGGGCGTCTCGATCTGGTATCTCGGCTGCAACGGGTTCGTCCTCAAGGCGAGCGACGGGACGACGCTGTTCATCGACCCGTACCTCGGGACCGGCGATCCGCCGCGGACCGTCCGGATGGTTCCGATCCCGTTCGATCCCGAGGACGTGAACGAGGCGACGGCGCTGCTCGCCACCCACGAACACACCGATCACGTCCACGGGCCGAGCCAGGCGCCGATCCTCGAGAACACCGGCGCGACCATGTACGCCCCCGAGGACAGCCTCGCGGTCGCTCGCGAGGAGGAGGCATGGGGCGAGGCCTGGAACGTCGCTGACGACCAGTTCGTCGCTATCGACGAGGACGAAGTCCACGAGATCGGCTCCTTCACGGTGAACGTCGAGCCCGCGAACGACCCCGACGCGACCCAACCCGTAAGCTACGTGATCGAACACGAGGCGGGTACGTTCTTCCACGGCGGCGACGCCCGCCCCGGCGAGTTCGAGTCGGTCGGAGAGGACTACGACATCGACCTCGGGGTGCTCGCGTTCGGCACCGTCGGCATGATACCCGACTCCGAGACGGGCGAACCCACGCGAACGAAGTGGTACAACGACGAGAACCAGATCATCGAGGCGACGAACCACCTCCGGCTCGATCGACTCCTGCCCAGTCACTGGGACATGTGGCGCGGGCTCACGGCGGACCCGACGGTGCTCCACCGACACGCCGCGAGTTTCGAGTACCCCCGACGGCTGGAGATCACGGAGATCGGCGGTCGCGTGGACCTGTAGGGAGGCGTCACAGGGCGCAAACACAACCCGTTTAGGCGACCCACTCCTCGATACGGTGATGACAGCGACGATCCCGGTGGCCGTTCCGCGAAAGGGTCGACCGCTGGAGGCGGTGCTGGACCGGCTCGCGACCCTGACCGGCACGGCCGAGGTGGCCGACGAGATCTGTTCGACGCTCCGATACGAGAAGGCGATCACGAAGGGACGGGCGGAGGAGGAGACGACCGTCTACGATCGCCTCGCCGAGTACAGCGATCTCTCGGACCCGACCCGACCGGAGTACACGCTGGTCCGCGACGACCGTACGGGCAAACCCCGACGGATCGTCTTCGACAGCCTCACCCTCGAACACGAGGGTCTCGAACTCGAACTCGTCGGGCGGGAGGAGCCGTTCCGCGCGCTGCGCAAACACGAGTTCGCGGTGGGGTTCGACAGCGCCGACCTCGTCCTCGAGGAGGTCGTCTCGCTCCGCCCGGAGCCGCTGTCCTCGATCGACGACCTCAACGAGCGGATCGATCCCCACGACACGGACGTCAGGGTCGTTACCGGCCTCGGCGACACCGTCCACCACACGCTCATGGGCCGTCCCGACCTCGCGGAGGCGTTCTCCCGGGAGTTCCTCCGGGACTACGAGGGCCCACTGTGCATCTCGCCGCGGTACGAACGGCTCGTCGAGGCGGTGCTCGGGACCGAGATCGCCGACGGCATCGAGTTCCGGTATCCCGGTCCCGACGTGGCCGAGGAGGAGGCGGCCATCGCCGAGACCGGCGTCGGCATCTACCTCACCGTCACCGGCGGGACGGCCCGTGATCACGGACTGATCGTCGGCGAACGGCTCTTCCCCAGCGAGACGGTCCTGATGGAGAACGCGCCGGAGGCCGACTGCGAGGCGGTCCAGCGGGTGAAGGCGCTGTTCAACGGTGCGGCGATCGACACCGACCTCGCGATCTAGTAACGGACGGAAGTCGTTGAATCCGTCCCATCTCGAGACGACGGACCGAACGGACGCAGATAGACGAGCGGCTATTTATCGACACAGATGAAAACGTACGTCGAATCAGATCGTCAATACGGTTCTATCGAGAAGCCACAAACGAGAGCTACCGTTCGACAGTTCAATCACTTTCGTCCGCCGGTCACTCCGATCCGACGCGGTCGACGCCCATCAGCTCCTCGCCTGCGTGTTCGGTGAAGACTACCTTCATGTTCGGATCGCGGAGCCCCCACGTGTCGGCGGCGAGTCCCATGACCGCGAGCGCGAACGAGCGTTTCTGCTCGAACTCGCGGCCCCGTCGGACGTCGGCGTCGAGCACGAGACAGGGCTCGTCGAAACCGGTGCGTCCGATGGCGAGTTCGGCGGTCGAGCGCTCGCGGATCGCGACCGCGACGTGGTTCGTTTCGGCGTCCATGTGCTCGGCGTACTGGTCGGTCACCTGCCGAACGAACGCCTGCTTCTCCCCCTCGGTCATGACCGCGCTACAGTCGAACTGGAGAAACGGCATCAGAGCCCCTCCGCGAGCACCTCGATCGGGTGGGGCGGCTCCTCACCCGCGAGGTCGTCGAGCTGGCTGCGACAGGACGCCCCCGGCGCGACCACCCTGTCCGCGGGGCTCTCCTCGACCTGGTCGACGAGGATCGAGCCGATCGCCCGGCTCATCGCGTAGTGATCGGCCTCGTAGCCGAACGAACCGGCCATCCCGCAGCAGCCCGAGTCGAGCGCGTCCACCTCGTAGCCGGCGCGTTCGAGCACCGCGGCGGCGTGGAGGTCCTTCTTCGTGGCCTTCTGGTGGCAGTGGCCGTGGTAGGTGAGCAATCCCCTCCCCTCGGGTACGTCAAGTCCGAAGGCGTTCAGGTACTCCATGACCCCGAAGGTGTTCATCGCGACCGACTGCACGGCGTCTCCGGACAGGAGATCGAGGTAGTCGAGCTGGAACATCACCGCGTCGGAGGGCTCGGCCACCACGACGTCCCAGCCCGCCTCGATCCGAGGGGCGAGCGCCGCGACGTTCTCCTCGGCGCGCTCGCGGGCGACGTCGAGAAAGCCCTTCGAGAACGGCGGACGGCCGCTGTCGACGACGCCCTCCGCCAGCTGGACGTGGACGCCCGCCGCCTCGAGCACCCGCACCGCCGCTCGCCCGACGTCGG
This sequence comes from Halalkalicoccus sp. CG83, assembly GCF_037081715.1. Taxonomy (NCBI): domain Archaea; kingdom Methanobacteriati; phylum Methanobacteriota; class Halobacteria; order Halobacteriales; family Halalkalicoccaceae; genus Halalkalicoccus; species Halalkalicoccus ordinarius. Next base: position 2,062,325 of record NZ_JAZDDH010000001.1, on the reverse strand, counting down.
GGTGGTTGTAGTTGGTATAGGTGTCCGGAAAGAGCAGGACCTTTCGCTCGGCATCGGCCTCGCTCACCTGCGGGCCCCGATCCTCGAACCAGTCGACCAGCGTCTCGCGGTGAAACGCGGGCAGCGTCCGCTCGCGGGCGATCCCCAGCGTCTTCTCCATCGCTAGACGGGCGCCAGGCAGCTCCGGAAGCCAGTTCGAGACCGGCGCCGTCGCGCTGCCGAGCTTCGAGAGCGTATCGACGTTCGCGAACACGCGCGAGCGGAGGTTCGCCCCCTCCCGCTGGTGGTGTTCGTGGGTGAGTTCGACCTTCAGCTTCGCCATGTCCACCTCGCTGGGACAGTCCTTCGCACAGCCCTTACAGCCGATACAGAGGTCCATCACCTCCGAGAGGAATTCCTCCGAGAGCTCCTCGCCGTCGGGGAGGTCGCCGCTCATCGCCTGTCTGAGCGAGTTCGCGCGTCCCCTCGTACTCGTGATCTCCTCCTCGCTCGCGCGGAACGTCGGGCACATCACGCCGCCGGTGGTCTCCTGGGGGCCGCGACAGCCGCCACACCCATGGCAAAGTTCGGCCATGCCCTGAAAGCCGTTCTCGTTCTCCCAGTTCAACGTCGGCTCGAACCCCATCTCGAACTCGTAGTCGGGACCGTGACGGAGGTTCTCGCTCATGTCGAAGTCGCCACAGACCGAGCCCGGATTCAGGAGCCAGTCGGGATCGAACGCAGTCTTGAGGTCGCGAAAGACCTCCCAGAGGTGCTCGCCGTAGAGCTTCTTGTTCCACTGGGTGCGTGCGCGGCCGTCGCCGTGCTCGCCCGAGACCGAGCCGCCAAGCCGTGCGACGACGTCGGTCACCCGGTCGGCGACGTCGACCATCGCGTCGACGCCCTCGATCTCCTTTGTGTTGATCAGCGGGCGGACGTGCAGTACCCCGGGGCCGGCGTGGGCGTAGATGCTCGCGAACGTGCCGTTGTCCTCGAGGATCTCCTGAAACTCGCGGGCGTACTCCGGGAGGTGTTCAGGCGGGACCGCACAGTCCTCGATGAAGGAGATGTGCTTCTCGTCCGTCGTCCGGGAGAGCAGGATCGGAAGCCCGCTCTTTCGCATCTTCCAGAACGTCGCGCGTTCCTCGTGGTCGTGAGCCTCCATCGCGGCGGTCGCGTTGATCGGGGCCTCGGTCCGGACGGGATCGTCGCCCGGCTCGACCTCGCTTTCGGCGTCGGGGACCCGATCCGCGAGCAGGCCCGCAACCTTCGTCATCCCTTCGGCGTCGCCCTCGGCGTAGAACTCCACGAGCAGCACGGAGGAGGCCTCGGGGGGCAGCATCGAGACGACGTCCGCGAACTCCTCGGTCTCGCGAGCCAGGTCCAGCAGGACGTCGTCCATCACCTCGACGGCCGAGGGATCGTGTTCGAGGATCGGCGCGACGTCCTCCATCGCGTCGATGAGGTCGTCGTAGGTCAGAAGCGCCATCGCCTTGGTCTCCGGAACGGGTTCCAGCGAGACCTCCGCCTCGGTGACGATCGCGAGCGTCCCCTCGCTACCGGCGAGCAGCCGTGCGAGGTTGACGCTGCCCTCGCTTGCCTCCTCGATCAGCATATCGAGGTTGTAGCCCGAGACGTTGCGCTTGAGGTTCGGATACGCCTCCTCGACGGCGTCGGCCTCCTCCTCGACGATCCGGAGGACCTCGGCGTGGATCCGTGCCTCGAGGTCGCCGTCGGAATCGGCCCGCTCGCGGAGTTCCTCGAGGGTGAGTTCGCCAAAGGTCGTGAGCGTGCCGTCGGCCAGCACGACCTCGCACTCCTCGACGTAGGCGTCGGTCTTGCCGTACTTCAGCGAGTGCGAGCCGGTCGAGTTGTTGCCGATCGCGCCGCCCAGCGCGCTCTTATCGCCCCACGCGGGGTCGGGAGCGAACTTCAGGTCGTGAGGGGCAAGCGCCTGGTTGAGATCGCCGAGGTAGACGCCGGCCTCCGCTCGGGCACGCTCGGTCTCGGGATCGATCTCCAGGACGCCGTCCATGTGGCGGGTGAAGTCGAGCACGACAGCCTCGTTGACCGCCTGGCCCGCGAGGCTGGTGCCGCCCCCCCGTGGGAGGACGGGAATCTCCCGCTCCGCACAGTGGCGCATCACCGTCTGGACGTCGCGGGTCGAGGTGGGGAACACGACGCCGATCGGCGTGGTCTCGTAGGCGCTCGCGTCGGTCGCGTAGAGCTCCCGCGAGTACTCGTCGAAGCGCACCTGACCGCCCACGAGCCGCGGCAGCGCCTCGAGTCCTGCCGGTATCTCCGTCTCGCCGCCGGCGTAGTCGTACGGCGAGCGTCCGTCACGTGCAGCCGGGGTATCCGGATCCGTCGCCATCGTCTATTGTTCACACGGGGCGATTCATTACTCTATGGATCGTTCGCCGTTCACTCGCCGTCGTAGACGTCCACCGTCTCCTCGAGCTGGTGGACGGGGTAGCGGCCCTCCGGCGGCCAGCCGATCGCGACGAGCTTACACGGTTCGTCGAACGGGTTGTGGATCACGTGTGCGCCCGCCTCGCCCTTCTCGAAGGCCACCGCTTCGTCGACGCCCATCTCGAACCCGCTCTCGGGGGTTTCGACGCGACAGCGCCCCGAGACGACGTAGAAGAGCTCCTGCTGGTTCTCGTGGTAGTGGAAGTGGTTCTGCGAGAGGCGGTCCTCGGGGTCGAGTATCGCGACGTTGAGGTTGAACGCGTCGACGCCGAGCGCGGATGAGAGCTCCCAGCGCTCGCCGGGCTTCTCCGGGTTGGTCTCCGCGCCGTCCAGCGAGACGTGCCGCCAGCCGTCGGTCATGGGTCGGAATGGGTTCGGGACGAGTAATTTCTTCTCCTTCGGGACGAGCGGGCCAGGAGCGCCCGTAGGACGGGACGTCGTCGAAACGGGGCGACGCGGATTCGAGCGACGATGCGAACGGCCTCCGGGGTTCAGGCGCGACCGAGCGCCCGGTCGATGCGGGGTTTGAGGAACGGTCCGGTGATGATCAGGATCGTGGCGAGCGCGAGCACGAACGACAGCGGTCGGTTGATCGGATCGAAGAAGATCGAGTACGACCCACCGGAGATCTGGAGCGATCTGAAGAAGTTCTCCTCCGCGATCGGCCCCAGCACGATCCCGAGGACGAACGCGATCACCGAGTAGTTGTACCGCACCATGTAGAAGCCGAGCACCCCCAACGCGAGGACGGCGCCGACGTCGTACCAGTTCTGGTTCAGCGTGTACGCGCCGATGAACGAGAGGACCACCACGACCGGGATGATGATGTCCGTGTCGAGTTCGGTGATCCGGCTCGCATAGGGGATGACCGAGAGGCCGACGAGGACGATGACGATGTTACCGAGGAACAACGAGATGAACAGCGCGTAGGTGATCTGAAGTTGATCGCCGAACAGCGTCGGGCCGGGCTGGAGGCCGTGCATGAGCAGGCCGCCGAGCAGGACGGCGGTCGAGCCGCTACCGGGGATCCCGAACGAGAGCGTGGGGACGAGCGAGCCGCTCACCGTCGGGTTGTTCGCCCCCTCCGGAGCGATCACCCCGCGTGGATCGCCCTCGCCGAAGAACCCGTCCTCAGCCGACGATCGCGCCTCCTCCGCATAGGCGACGAACGTCGAGGTCGTCGCCCCCGATCCGGGGATCATCCCGATCAGCATCCCGATCACGCCGGCCTTGAACGTGGTCTTCGGGTACTTGAACACGGTCATGACGCCATCCTTGATGCTCCCGGTCATCTCGACGTCGCTCTCCGCGATCATGTCCTGGGCGGCGAGCTTCATCATCTCCGCGAACGCGAACATCCCGATCAGTGCGGCGACGAACGAGATGCCGTCGTAGAGGCCGAACTGCCCGAACGTGAATCGCGGCGTCGGGCTCAGGATCCCGGTCCCGATCGTCGAGATCATGAACCCGAGCGCGCCCGCGACGAGCCCCTTGACGATCGACCCTTGCGTGACGATCGTGATCAGCGAGATGCCGAGGATCGCGAGCAGGAAGTACTCGGGCGAGCCGAACGCGAGGACGACCCCGATCAGGATCGGCGAGATGAGTACGAGCGTGATCGCGGCCAGAAAGCCGTTGAGCGCCGACGCGGTCGTCGCGATCGCGAGGGCGTTCTTCGCGAGCCCGTTCTTCGCCATCGGGTAACCGTCGAGCGTGGTCGCCGCCGCCGACTCCGTGCCGGGCGCGTTGATCAGGATGGCGGCGATCGATCCGCCGAACATCGCTCCGCTGTAGATCGCCGCGAGCAGGACGATCGCCGAGGTCGCATCGAGCGGAAGCGTGAGCGGGAGGACGATCGCCATCCCCACCGGCGAGCCGATGCCGGGCAACGCGCCGAGGATGATCCCCAGGAGGAGCCCGACGACCATCCATCCGATGACGGGCCAGCTGACGGCGATCCCGATCCCCTCGACGAAGGCGTCGACGGCCATCTAGATCACCCCGGCGACGAGGACGGTCGAGTCGAACGCGGTCGGGAGGAACGGGCTGAAGTCGAAGATCGCACCGCGATCCAGCGGCAGGATCAGAAACTCGATGAAGAGGTAGACGACGATCGTCGACGCCACCGCGAGTCCGATTCCGATGAGGGGCCGAACCCGAAACCAGGTCGTATAGCCGAACACGAAGAACGGCGTGACGAACAGGAAACCGGCCGCCCAGCCCACGAAGAAGTACAGCGTCGCGGCTACCATCATGAACACGGTGTCGTTCACCTCGTAGCCGTACTTCCGTCCGAGCGTCCGTTTCGGCCCCGTCTCGCGCTCTATCTCCTTCTCGCGCTCGGTGAGTTCCTCCTCGTGTTCCGAGGCGCTTTCGCTGGTCGTGATGTTGATGCTCTCGCCGACGAAGGTATACAGCGGATCGGGAAGGTAGTTTCGAACGAGCAACAACAGCGATCCTACGAAGACGACCGACGCGGTCATCTGGGGGAACACCCGGGCGTCATCCGGGTAGTCCGATACGATCGGTTCGATCAGAAACACCGCGCTGAGAGCGAGGAGAACGACGAGCATCACGTGCTCTGCCGTCACCTGATTGCGTTTGTCTTTTATTGACATAATTTAGGGGGGCGAGAGGTCGGTTCGGCCGCGATCGATCAGCCGGAGTGTTCCTGGACGAGGTCGATAACGTTGTTCTCCTCGTAAGCCGCGAAGGCGTCGTCGAGGAGCTGATCCGCTGCGTCGGGGCCCTCGTGGAACACCGGGTTGCCGGTCTCCTCGGTCCAGCTCTGGGTGCTCTCGTGCTCGACGGCCTCCGCGAACAGGTCCGAGAGCCCCTGGGTAATGTTGTCATCCGTGTCCGGCGGCGCGAACACGCCCCGGCTCAGTCCGCCGACGAAGTCGATCTCCGGGTAGCCCGCGTCGGTTACCGACTCCACGTCGGGGTAGACCTCCGACCCCTCGCTGACGAACGTGACGACCGGGTAGATCGAGCCGTTGTCGACGACCGACTGCGTACCCGCGTCGGTTCCGATGCCGGCGGGCACCTCGTTGCTGGCGACCGCCTGCGAGACGGGTCCGGTTCCCGTATACTGGACGCGTTCCGTCCAGTTCCAGCCCCACTCCTCCTCGTACTGGTACTTCGCGAGGAGGACGATGACGTCCTGGGAGCTGCCGGGCTCCTGGACGCCGATCGACTCCCACTCGCCGGAGTTGTACTTCTCCATGACGTCGTCGAACGTCTCGACCTCGTCCTGGTACTGCTCGTTGACGACGAGCGTCCACACCGACTGGCCGAAGATGCAGACGCCCGACGCGTCGCGCTGGTCGAACCCGGGGTCCTCGAGCAGCTGCGGTGCGACCTCCAGTGGCGTCGCGCTCCCGAGGATCGTGTGGCCGTCGGGCTGGGCCTGCATGAGCTGTCCGAACCCGTTCAGCCCGCCCGCGCCGGGGACGTTGTCGATCTGGATGTTCTGACCGGTCGCGTCGGACAGTCCCTCCTGGATGCCCCGGGCGTAGACGTCGGTGCCGCCACCCTGGTCGTACGGGACGATGTACTGGATCGCCTGCTCGGGTTGCCAGTCGCTCTCGCCGTCACTGCCGTTGCCGCCGTCGCCACCGTCGCCACCGTCGCCGCCGTTGCCGGCGAGACAGCCGGCGAGCGCCGCGACGGAGCCCGCACCGGCGAGCTGCAGGAACCGCCGTCTTCCCGGCCGTACGGTGTTCGAACGTTCGTGCGATTGTGGTTGGTTCTCTCGTTCACTCATGTGTTTTCTCGTTTCCGACCCCGACTGACGTCCGGTCGCTCCGACCGGCGACGGCGGACGAGCGATGGCCCCCGCCATCACTTATCCACGTCCGCGTGCGCGGAGCTTCATTGTGCTCCGATACCGCACGTCAGGGTCATAGTATCACGATAATAGAGTATCAGTATAAATCTTTCTACGTCATCCCGGCGTCGTCGGCGAGGTCCGGCTCCTCCGCGGCCGATCAGCGATCGGCGCGGAACCGATCGAGGGTGTCGGGGTCGATCTCGATACCGATCCCCGGACCGTCGGGGACCGGGACCACCATGCCGTCGTTCTCGATCGGCTCGCTCGGAAGCTCCTCGCGAAGGGGGTTCGGCGTACGGTCGAACTCGAACATCGGATCGCCCGGGATCGTCGCGAGCACCTGAAGGCTGGCCGCGAGCGCGATCGCGCTGCCGAAGACGTGCGGGAGGACCTGGAGGTTCCTCGCGTCGGCGGCCGAGACGACCCGTTTCGTCGAGGTGATCCCGCCCGCGCTGGTGAGGTCCGGCTGGAGGTAGCTCGCCGCCCCGCGATCGAGCACCTCGTCGAACTCCTCGCGAAAGGCCCACGACTCGCCGCCCGCGATCGCCACCGGCCCCCGGCGTTCGAGCATCGCGTATCCCTCGAGGTCCTCGGGCGGCAGCGGCTCCTCGAAGAAGTGGACGTCGAGCGCCTCGAGTTCTCGCGCGACCCGGAGCGCCTCGGCCCGCCCGTAGCCGTGGTTGGCATCGGTCATCAGTCGGACGTCGTCGCCGACCGCCTCCCGAATCGCGCGGACCAGTTCGACGTCCTCCTCGACGCCGTAGGGGAAGTGCCGCGAGAGACCGATCTTGTTCTTCAGCGCCGTGAAGCCGGCGTCGACGTGGCCCCGAGCCTCCTCGACGACCGACTCGCGGATCGCGTCGAACGAGTCGACGTCCGGGAAGAAGTGGCCGGTGGCGTACGCCCGGACCTCGTCGCGGCGGTGGCCGCCGAGCAGCCGCGAGATCGGCTCGCCGAGCACCCTCCCTCTGAGGTCCCACAGCGCGATGTCGACCCCGCTGACGACGCTCGCGGGGACGTAGGAGTGGAACGACGACCGGAGTTCGAAGACGAGGTCGTCGTGGATCCGCTCGACGTCTCGCGGGTCCCTCCCCCGGAGCCGCGGCGCGACGTACTCCTCGATCAGTTCGCGGTTGCCCGCGATCGGCCCCCAACACTCGCCCCAGCCGACGGTGCCGTCGTCGGCGGTCAGGCGTACCAGGCAGTACTCCCGACTGTCGATCCACTTCTGTGCGTTCGCGAACCGCTCGTCGAGATCGCGCCGTAGCGGTATCGCCTCGACCGATTCGATCTCCATGAACCGTGATATACCACCCCGTGACAAGTAGCTTCGGACATGGCGATTTATAGGGGTCGGGCGTCAACACAGTGCATGCCGATCGTCGCAGCCGTCGACAGGAACGAGCGAGCAACCGCCATCGTCCGCGAGGCCGCCCGTCTGGGGGAGGCGTTCGGCGAGGCCGTCGAGGTCGTCCACGTTCTCGCCCGCGACGAGTTCGTCTCGCTCGAACGCACGCAGGTCTCCGAGACGGGCGAGTCCGTCCCGATCGAGAGGGTGGTCGAGATGGCCGAGGAGATCGCCGCCGAGGCCGTCGAGGAGGCGGGCGTCGAGGCCGAGACCGTCGGCCTCATGGGTGATCCCGCCGAGGAGATCGTGTCGTACGCGGCCGACCGCGACGCGAGCTACGTCGTCATCGGGGGCCGGAACCGTTCGCCGGTCGGGAAGGCACTGTTCGGGAGCGTCGTCCAGTCGGTCCTCCTCACCGCCGAGTGTCCGGTCGTCTCGTTGCGCGTCGAGACCGAGTAGCGCCTCGCGATCAGACGCGTTCCTCGAACGCCTCGACCATCTCCTCGGTCGACGCCGACCCGCCGAGGTCCGGTGGGGTCGGTGCCGACTCGTCGGCGAGGACGTCTCGAACGGCGTTCCAGAGCGCCTCGGAGGCCTGATTCTCGCCGAGTTCCTCGAACAGCATCGCTCCCGAGAGCACCGTCGCCGTCGGGTTGGCCACGCCCTGCCCCGTGATGTCCGGCGCGCTCCCGTGGACGGGTTCGAACATCGAGGGGTAGGTGCCGGAACGGTTGATGTTGCCCGACGGCGCGAGCCCCATGCTCCCGGTCACGATGGCGCCGATGTCGGTGAGGACGTCCCCGAAGAGGTTCGAGGCGACGATCACGTCGAACTCCTCGGGGCGGCGGATGAGGTCCATCGAGGCGGCGTCGACCAGCAGGCTCTCGACCTCGACGTCGGGGTAGTCCTCGCGGACCTCCTCGACGACGTCGTCCCAGAACACCATGCTGTAGGCCTGAGCATTCGACTTCGTGATGCTCGTGAGATGGCCCTCGCGCTCCTGGGCGGCCTCGAACGCCGCCCGGAGGATCGCCTCTGTCCCCTGGCGGGTGAACACCGCGCTCTGGACCGCCACCTCGTGGTCGAAGCCGACGTGCTCGCGCCCGCCGACGTCGGCGTACTCGCCCTCGGTGTTCTCGCGGTAGACGACGAACTCGACGTCGCCGCCCTCGTAGCCCCGCAGCGGGCTCTCGACGCCCTCGAAGAGGATCGACGGCCGCTTGCAGACCTGCTGGTTGAACTGCTTTCGGATGGGAAGGAGCAGCCCGTGGAGCGTGACGTGATCCGGCACGTCCGGGTGGCCGACCGCCCCGAGCAGGATGGCGTCGCTGTCCTCGATGCGCTCGAGGCCGTCGTCGGGCATCATCGCCCCTTCCTCGAGGTAGCGTTCGCTTCCCCAGCCGTAGCGGGTGAACTCGACGTCGATGTTCTGGGCCTCAGCGACGCGTTCGAACAGGGGGAGGGTCGCCTCGACGACCTCGGGGCCGATTCCGTCGCCGGGGATCGTCGCGATCTCGTATGACATACTGGCCCAAGCGCGGGAGAGCGGCTAAAATCCATCGACTGGCGAGCGCTCGGGTGCGGTGGATGGGAATCTTTTTACCGTCCCCCTGGCGTGAGGCCACATGGCACGCTACTCGGCCTACGAGAGCATCAGCGTCGACGTGAACGAGGGCGTCGCGACGCTCGAGTTCCACCGACCCGACGTGTACAACGCGCTGAACGACGACGTCATGCTCGACGTCAGCCGCGCCTTCGACGAGATCCAGCTGGATCGCGACGTCGACGCCGTCGTTCTCACCGGCGAGGGTGAGGACGCCTTCTCCGCGGGGGCGGACATCTCGGAGTACGCGGGCCCCCCCGAGGAGCACGCCCACCAGGAGGACCGCCAGGAGCTGTTCTACGAGATGTACCGCAAACCCCTCGAGTGTCACGCCCCCGTCATCGCGAAGATCAACGGCTACTGCGTCGGCGGCGGGCTGATCCTCGCGATGTTCTGTGACATGCGCGTCGCCGTCGAGGACGCGAAGTTCGGCGTCCCGACCGCGAACATCGGCCAGATCCCGACGGGCGGGTCGAACCACCGGGCGATCGAGCTCGTCGGCGAGGCGAAGGCGAAGGAGCTCGTGCTCACCGCGGGGTTCGTCGACGCGGCGGAGGCCGAACGCATCGGCCTGGTCAATCACGCCGTCCCGCGCGAGGAGCTCGATTCGGTAGTGCAAGAGATCGTCGACGGCATCCAGGACACCGGCCGGCAGGCGGTGAAGAACTCGAAGCGGGCGCTCAACTACGCCGCCGAGACCTCCGACGTCGAGAGCGCCCGGGAGTTCGAGGCCGACCTCTGGTGGGAGCAGTTCGCGAGCGACGAGCGCCAGCGACTGGTCGACGAGTTCAACGAGGGCGAGTGAGCGTGAGCGAAACGGACAACGACGGACCGCTCGCCGGCGTCTCGGTCGTCGAGATGACTGCCCACCGCGCGGGCCCCTTCTGTGGAGCCCTGCTCGCGGACATGGGCGCGGAGGTCGTGAAGATCGAGCGTCCCGGCGCGGGCGACCCCGCCCGCTCGCAGGGCGTCGGTCCCGACGGGAAGTCGGGCTACTTCATGGCGAACAACCGGAACAAGAAGTCGGTGACGCTCGACCTGAAGAGCGAGGCGGGCGTCGAGGCGGCGCGCTCGCTGCTCGCGGAGGCGGACGTCTTCGTCGAGAACTTCGGCTACGGCGTCACCAGTAGGTTAGGAATCGGCTACGACGACCTCCGCGAGGAGAACCCGGGAATCGTCTACGCGAGCATCAAGGGCTACGGCGAGACCGGCCCCCTGAAGGAGAAGCCCGGCCTCGACCTCATCCTGCAGGCCGAGGGCGGGATCATGAGCGTCACCGGGCCCGAAGGGGGCGAACCGGTGAAGGTCGGCCAGGCGATCGGCGACCTTACCACAGGTATGTTCACGGCCATGGGTATCCTCGCGCGTCTCTACGAGCGCGATCGCACGGAAGCGGAGGAGTTCACCGGCAAGTTCGACGTCGGACTGTTCGACTCGATCGTCGTTCTGATGAACGAGTACCTGACGAACTACTCGATGGACGGCGAGGTGCCGGGTCCCCAGGGGACGACCCACCAGACGCTCGTCCCCTACCAGGTGTTCGAGACGGCGGACGGCTACGTCGTCACGGGCGTCCCGAGCGACGATCGCTGGGACGCGTTCGTCGACCTGATCGGCCGCGAGGAGATCCGCGAGTACCGAACCAACGACGACCGCCAGGAGAACCAGGAGCGGGTCATCGGCGCGATCCAGGAGGAGTTCGCGAAACGACCGACCGACCACTGGCTCGAGGTCCTCACCGAGGCCGGCTTCCCCAACGGCCCGATCAACGACGTCGCCGACGTCGCGGACCACGAACAGAGCCGCGCCCGGGACCTGGTCGTCGAGCACGAGGACCCCGACTGGGGGTCGTGTCTGCTCCCGGGCCATCCGATCCGCTTTCCGGAGTACGACGCGACGGTCCGATCGCCCGCGCCGCGTCTCGGCGAGCACACCGAGGAGGTCTTCGCCGACGTCGCGGACGACCAGACCACCCTCGAGGAGTGGACCGAGGGTGGCGCGTTCGGCGACTGACCCGACCGCAAACCGTTATATCGCCCCCGTCCGTCTCCCGTTCCCATGAACGAGCGAAAGCGGGAGCGTGACTACCCGACGAAACGTCCGACGGCCGCCATCGACGACGAGGCCGCCGGCTACGAGCGGCCCTACCCGCCGGAGGCGGCGGAGATCCCCTGGATCGACGTTCACCAGCACACCGGGACGCTGAGCTGGGAGCATCACGAGAAGATGGACGTGAGCGGCGCGCGTGCGGTGGTGATGATCGCGTCGTCGTACTTCCAGATACCGTACCGGCCGATCGAACCGGACGACTGGCGATTCCTGTGGGACGAGGCGCTGCGCCGTGCCGGCGAGATCTCGCGAAACCACTTCTTCGACGTCTACCTCGCGACCGCGATCCACTTCGGCGCCCGGATCGAGGGCGTCGACGAGCTGCTCGAGGTCCTCCCCGAGTACTGCGCGCTCGAGGAGGTCGTCGCCGTCGGGGAGACGGGGGTCGACCCGGTCCAGTCGGTCTCGTCGTGGCCGATCGACGAACAGCGGGCCGTGCTCGCCGAGCAGATGCGGATCGCAGACGAGCAGGGACTGCCGGTGATCCTACACACGCCCGGCGATCGAGACGAGTCGCCGCCCGAGGGATCCGTCCCGGCGCAGTTCGGTCGTACGTTCGATCACAAGTTCGCCTACGAAGGGGCCCCCAAGACCGACCCCGACCCGGGGTTCGACGTGGCGAACGCGAAACGGGAGGCTGCACGGATCGACGTCGAGGTCGCCGACGAGGTGGGGCTGGCGCACGATCGGCTGGTGATCGACCACGGCCACCCCGACATCGCCGGCTACGTCCTCGAGGAGACCGGCTGCTATCTGAGCTTCTCGCTGGTCCGCCAGACGGAGGCGGTCGGCCCCGAGGACGTTGCGGGGGTGATCGAGGAGTACGGCTCCGAGCGGGTCATGGTCGATTCGGACCTGCTGGCCGGCCTCTACGCCGACGACGCGGCGCTCACGATGCGGCGGATGACGCTCGATCTCCTCCGACTGGGCGTCGAGCCCGAGGACGTCAGGAACGTCGTCTACGAGAACCCGAAGCGGGTGCTGGGACTCCCGTAAGACGGGAGCCGAGGTACGGCGGCCGACGGCTATGCCAGCGCGTCGGCCAGCTTCCTGACCGGGTGTGGCGGCTTCTCGTCGTACTCGTCGCCGATCTGGCTGCGACACGACGAGCCCGGAGCGACGACGCGCTCGCCGTCGCTCGAGTCGATCTGGTCGAACAACACCGAGCCGATCGCCTGGCTCATCGAGTAGTGTTCGGCCTCGTAGCCGAACGATCCCGCCATCCCACAGCAGCCCGAATCGAGCGGGTCGACCTCGTAGCCCGCCCGGCGAAGGACGCCCACCGCGTGGTGCTCCTTCTTGATCGCCTTCTGGTGACAGTGACCGTGGTAGGTGAGCGACTCGCCCACGTCGGCGAACGCCATCCCCTCGTCGAGGCGGAACCGGTCGACGTACTCCATGACGCCATAGGTGTTCTGTGCGAGGCGTTCGACCGCGTCTCCGGACAGGAGGTCGAGGTAGTCGAGCTGGAACATCACCGCGTCCGAGGGTTCGACGACGACGACGTCCCAGCCGTCGTTGACGTAGTGGGCGAGCGCGGTGACGTTCCGGTCGGCCTGGGTGCGCGCCTTCTCGATCATCCCCTTCGAGTAGGCGGGCCGGCCGCTGCCGGTCACGCCGTCGGGGATCTTCACGTGGACGCCCGCCGCCTCGAGCACCCGGATCGCGGCCTTGCCCGCGTCGGGGCTGTTGTGGTCGGTGAAGGCGTCCGGGAACAGGAGCGCCTTCCGGTCGGCGTCCTCTTCGCTCACGCGGGGCCCGCGCTCCTCGAACCACTCCGTGAGCGTCTCGGCGTGGAACTCCGGCAAGGATCGCTCGCGGGCGATCCCCAGCGTCTTCTCCGTCAGAATTCCCGACCCCGGCAGTCGCTGGAGCCAGTTCGAGACCGGCGCCGTCGCGCTGCCGAGATCCGAGAGCGCGTCGATGTTCGCGAACACGCGCGAACGCAGGTCGACGCCGTGGCGTTCGTGGTGTTCGTGGGTGAGTTCGACCTTCAGCTTCGCCATGTCCACCTCGCTGGGACAGTCCCTCGCACAGCCCTTACAGCCGATGCAGAGCTCCATCACCTCCTGCATGAACTCCGAGGCGAACTGCTCCTCGGGGAGGTCGCCGCTCATCGCCTGCCGGAGCATGTTCGCGCGACCCCGCGTCGAGGTGATCTCCTCGCGGGAGGCGCGGTACGTCGGGCACATCACGCCGCCGGCGCCCTCCTGGCTCGTCCGACAGCCGCCACACCCATGGCAAAGCTCGGCCATCCCCTGAAAGCCGTTCTCGTTCTCCCAGTTGAGACGGGGCTCGAACCCCGCCTCGAACTCGTAGTCGGGGTCGTGACGGAGGTTCTCGCTCATGTCGAAGTCGCCACACACGGAACCAGGGTTCAACAACCAGTCGGGATCGAACGCGGTCTTGAGGTCACGAAAGACCTCCCAGAGGCGCTCGCCGTAGAGCTTCTTGTTCCACTGGGTCCGTGCGCGGCCGTCGCCGTGCTCGCCCGAGACGCTACCCCCGTACTTCACGGCGAGGTCCGTCGCCGCGTCCGAGATCGAGACCATCGTCTCGACGCCCTCGGTGGTCTTGGTGTTGACCAGCGGGCGGACGTGCATGCAGCCCGGTCCCGCGTGGGCGTAGAAGCTGCCGAACGTGTCATGGTCCTCGAACACCTGCTGGAAGTCGGCGGTGTACTCCGGGAGGTGCTCGGGCGGGATGGCGATGTCCTCGATGAACGCAATGTGCTTCTCGTCCGTCGTCCGGGAGAGCAGGATCGGCGTCGACGCCTTTCGCATCTTCCAGAAGGCCTTCTGCTCGTCGGGATCGAACGCGGAGAGCCCGTCGAAGGCGACGTCGCCGACGCGATCGGCGAGCAACGTCTCGACGCTCTCCCGGCGTTCCTCGTCGCCGTCGGCGTAGAACTCGACGAGGAGGAACGTGTCCGTCTCGTCGGGCAGGATTCCGACGACGTCCTTGAACTCCTCGAGATCGCGCGCGAGTTCGAGCAACACGCCGTCGAGCACCTCGACGGCGGCGGGGTCGTGTTCGAGGATCGCGCCGACGTCCTCCATCGCGTCGAGCAGGCTGTGGTAGGTGAGCAGACCGAGCGCCTTCGTCTCGGGGATCGGCTCAAGCGAGACCTCCGCCTCGGTGACGATCGCGAGCGTGCCCTCGCTGCCGACGAGCAGCCGCGCGAGGTTGACCGTCCCCTCCTCGGTGGCACCCTTCCCCCGAGCTTCCTCGATCAGCACGTCGAGGTTGTAGCCCGAGACGTTGCGCTTGATGCTCGGATACGCCTCCTCGACGGCGTCGCCCTCCTCGTCGATGATCCGAACCACCTCGGCGTGGATGCGTTCGACGAGGTCGCCGTCCGGATCGGCTCGTTCGCGGAGTTCCTCGATCTCGATCTCGCCGAACGTGTGAACGCTCCCGTCCGAGAGCACCGCTTCGACCTCCTCGACGTAGGCGTCGGTCTTGCCGTACTTCAGCGAGTGGGCGCCGGTGGTGTTGTTGCCGATGGCACCTCCGAGGGCGCTCCGATCGGCGGTCGAGGGGTCGGGCGCGAACTTCAGCCCGTGGGGCTCGAGCGTGCGGTTGAGTTCTCCCAGCGTTATCCCCGCCCGTGCGCGAGCGCGTCGACCCTCGGGATCCACGTCGACGATCCCGTTCATGAACCGACTGAAGTCGAGAACGACAGCCTCGTTGACCGCCTGGCCCGCGAGGCTGGTGCCGCCCCCCCGTGGGAGGACGGGGATCTCCCGCTCCGCACAGTAGGAGACGACCGCCGAGACGTCCTCGGTCGAGGTGGGGAACACGACGCCGATGGGCAATACCTCGTAGGCGCTCGCGTCGGTCGCGTAGAGCTCCCGCGAGTACTCGTCGAACCGGACGTCGCCGTCGACGATCCCCTCGAGGTCGTCGACCATGTCGGGTCGCTCGACCTCGTCACCCTGGTAGTCGTAGTCCGCTCGTCCGTCGGTCGCCGGCTCTCCCGCCTGGTTCTGGTTAGTGCTAGCCATTCTCGATGATGTCCGTTCGGTGGTCCGTGCTCATAAACTCGTGGCTGTGCTCGTGGCGGTCACTCCTCGGGCACCGCGCCGGCCGCACGCAGCTCCTCGATCCGCTCGCGCGAGTAGCCGAGTTCGCCGAGGACCGCGTCGGTGTCCTCGCCGAGCAGCGGCGGCGCCGCCTCGAACCCGCTGTCGGCGTGCTCGAAGTTGAGCGGATGCTCGATGCTCGGAATCTCGCCGGCGGCCGGGTGCTCGAGCGTTCGAACGACGTCGCGGGCCTCGACCTGCTCGTTTCCGAGCGCCTCGCTCACCTCGAACACCGGTCCGACCGGCAGGCCGGCGTTCTCGGCCAACCGCTCGACCCACTCGTCGGTCGTCCGCTCCGAGAGCGTCTCCGACAGCTCTGCCTCGAGTTCGTCCATGTGTTCGACGCGGTCGGCGTTGGACTCGAAGCGCGGATCGTCCGCGAGTTCCGCTCGGCCGATCTCCTCACAGAAGCCCTCCCAGAGCTTCTGGTTGCCACAGGCGACGTTCAGGTAGCCGTCGGCGGTCGGGTAGCTCTGGTAGGGCGCCAACACGGGGTCCTTCGTCCCCATCCGCCCCGGTTTCTCGCCGACGAACGACTTCGCGGCCTGCTTCGTGAGCCACGGCAGCGCCGCATCGAGCATCCCCAGCTCGACGCGCTCGCCCTCGCCCGTCCGTTCGCGCCGATACAGTGCGCCGACGATTCCGAAGGCGGCCCACATCGCCGTGATGAGGTCGGTCTGGGGGAGTCCCACCTTCACGGGGTCGCCGTCCTCCTCGCCGGTGACGCTCATGATCCCGCTCATGCCCTGGACGAGCAGGTCGTAACCGGGACGGTCGCTCCACGGCCCCGTCTCGCCGAACGCTGAGATCGAACAGTAGATCGCCTGCTCGTTGACCGCGCGGACGTCCTCGTAGGCGATGCCGAGGCGTTCGGCGGTTCCCGGTCGGAAGTTCTCGACGACGACGTCGGCCTCCTCGATCAGGTCGAACAGCACCTCGAGCGCCTCGTCGGACTTGAGGTTGAGCTCGACGCTCCGCTTGTCGTAGTTGACCGTCCAGAAGTACGGCGACTCGCCGTGGGGCGAGGCGGGTCGCCCGGGCCCCTCGTACCCCTCGACGTCGACGAACGGCGGCCCCGAGTGGCGGCTGTCGTCGCCGAGCTCGGGCCGTTCGACCTTGATCACCTCCGCACCCTGGTTCGCCAGCATCATCGTCGCGAACCCACCGGTGACGAACGTCGAGAGGTCGACCACCGTGATACCGTCGAGTATCCGTTCGCCGTGCGTGCCATCCGTACCCATGTGACGGAAGAACTCGGTCGCGATAATAAACGTTCCCGTCGGCGCCGACGAGGCAGCTACTCGAGGTCGGGTCGCGAGATCTCGGTCTCCTTCGAGGTGATCACCTCGATCAACGCCGGCGTCCCCTCCTCGGTCTTCTCGATGCCGCGCTCGATCGCCGCGCCGAGTTCGTCGGGGTCCTCGACGCGCTCGCCGTAGCAGTTCAGCCCCTCAGCGACGTCGGCCCAGTCGCCGTAGAACGGCGTGTCGTACGAGGCCATCTCGTAGTTGTTCAGGTAGACCGAGAGGATCGGAATGTCCTCGCGTGCGGCCGTCTCGAGGTCGAGAGCGGTCATCCCGATCGCGCCGTCGCCCCAGAGGTTGATGCAGAGCTTCTCGGGGTTGACGAGCTTCGCGCCCATCGTGAGTCCCAGGCCGTAGCCCAGCTGGGTGGTCTTGCTCCAGCCGATGTACGAGAGGGGTTCGGTCACCTCGAAGAAGGGTGCGAGGAAGTCCCGCGGGTTGCCCGCGTCGTGGGTGATGACCACCTCGTCCTTGTCGACGATCTCGTCGAGCTCACGAACGACGCGGTAGGGGTTGATCGGCGTGTCCTCCGACGTGAGTTTCGGCTCCCACTCGGAGAGCCACTCCTCGCGGACCTCCTCGATCTCGCTCGCCACGTCGTCGGCCCGCCCGCGGTCGTCCTCGACGCGACCGTCGAGTTCGTCGACCAGCACCTCGAGCGTCAGTTTGGCGTCGCCGATCAGCGAGTGGTCCGAGACGACGTCCTTGTCGATGTCGGTCGGATCGAGCGTCGAGTGGATCACCGTCTTATCGCTCGTGTCGGGAACCGTCAGCCCGTAGGCCGTGTCGGTGAACGAGCAACCGATCCCGAAGATCGTGTCCGCCTCGCGCATGAAGTGCGAGAGCTGGCCGGGCTCGCTCTTGCTGGCCGCCCCCAGCGAGAGCGGGTGGTCCTCGGGGAACGCGCTCTTTCCGTTGAGGCTCGTCGCCACGGGCGCCTCGAGCGTCTCGGCGAGTTCCAGGAGTTCGTCCCAACCCTCCGCGTAGTGGACGCCCTGTCCTGCGAAGATCACGGGGCGTTCGGCCTCGACCAGGCTCTCGGCGGCCGTCTCGACGTCCGCCGGATCCGGTCCCGACCGGCGCGACTTCGAAGGGGTGTACTCGAACTCCTCGGAGAGATCGGTGTAGAAGACGTCCTTGGGCACCTCGACCACGGAGGGCCGGGGTCGACCGTTTCGCGCCGAGCTGAACGCCCGGCGCATCGTCTCGCCGACCGCGTCGGGGTCAGCGAGCTGCTCGCAGGACTTGCTGATGTGCTGGCAGTTGACCACCGTGTTGAACTTGGGATCGACGTCCGTCTTCGCCAGGTCGTAGCCCGCGGGGATGGCGACGATCGGCGACGATTCCCCGTACGCCTGAGCGATGCCGCCGAGCGAGTTCTCGATGCCGGGACCATGCTGGCAGGCGAACGCGCCGACCTGCTCGCCCGACGTCAGCCGGCCGACCGCGTCGGCCATGTGGACGGCGGTCCGCTCCTGGCGGGTGATGATCGATCGGACCCCCGCCTCCTCCGCCGAGTCCGTGTCGAACAGCGGGTTGCTCGGGAAGCCGAACAGGTACTCTACGCCCTCCTCACTCAGTGTTGTCGCGATTGCTTCGTTGACGTCCATGTTGTCCTCACCGGTACGGTGACTGCCTCATATGCTATTCGGGGGTACGATAAGAGTTACCACTCGCGTCGGCTCCCGACGCCGGTTCTAAACGGACGATGATGAATACGGGGGCGTGGTTTCGTTCCGAAACCTTCAATCCCGGCTGCTCCACACTCGCGCGTATGTCAGAACGTCCCGACCTCGAACGGCTGTACGTCCACGAGTCGGTCGAGAACGTCATCCCGAAGCGCGCGTTCGTCGAGGCCTTCGACGACCTCGCCGTCCCCGCGGAGCTCGTCGGCGACGGCGAACGCTACGACGAGAACGACGCCGTCGTCACCTACGTACCTCGATCCGAGTTCCTCGACGCCGGCTGGATCCACTGCGCGCGGGCCGGCTACGACGAGTTCGACACCGACGCCTACGCCGAAGCGAGCGTCCCGCTGACCAACAGCTCGGGGATCCACGGCGCCACCGTCGGCGAGCTCGCCGTCGGCTACATGCTCTCGTTCGCCCGGCTGCTGCATCACTACCGGGACCACCAGAACGAGAACGAGTGGTACGCGCCCGACTACGAGCGCCCGTTTACCGTCGAGAACGAGTCGCTCTGCGTCGTCGGCCTCGGGACCCTCGGCGAGGGGATCGCCCGACGGGGCGACGCCCTCGGGATGGACGTCGTCGGGGTTCGCCGCTCGGACGAGCCTGTCCCCGGCGTCTCCGCGCTCTACGATCCCGACGAGCTCCACGACGCCATCGGCGACGCGCGGTTCGTCGCGATCGCTCTCCCGCACAACCCCTCGACGGACGGGCTGTTCTCCCGCGAGGAGTTCGAGGCGATGCACGAGGACGCCTACCTGATCAACGTCGCGCGCGGCCCGATCGTCGACGAGTACGCGCTCGTCGACGCCATCGACTCCGGCGCCATCGCGGGCGCGGCGCTCGACGTCTTCGAGACCGAGCCCCTCCCCGAGGAGTCGCCGCTGTGGGAGTTCGAGGAGGTGATCATCTCGCCACACAAGGGCTCGGCGACGAACCGCTACCACCTCGACATCGCCGACTTAGTGAAGGAGAACGTCGAGCGGTATCGATCGGGCGAGGAGCTCAGAAACCGCGTCGCCTGAGTCGGATTCCGTTTGTTCGTCGGCTATAGCGCCCTGAGGACGACCACCACGAGGCCAGCCGCGACCAACGCGATGGCACCGAGGGTCGCGAGCAACACGGGCGCGCTGAAGTACGTCAGCAGCGTGCCGGCCAGCGCCGCCCCGCCCGCGCCGACGCCGAACATGCCGAGGTACGTATACCCGTACGAGAGGCCGTGGACGTCCTCGGCGGCGTACTCGGCGATCACGACCTGGTAGATCGGGGCGGTCGCATAGAGACAGAACCCCAGGACCGCACAGACCGCGAGGAAGGGAAGGACGCCCACGCTGGCGGCGGGGAGGAAGATGACCGCGAGCACCGCGAGGGCGACGAGCGTCGACAGCAACGCGTACTCGGTTTTGACGTGGTCGGTGATCCGACCGCCGGCGTACTGACCGAGAATGCCGACCATCAGCAGGCCGGTGTAGACGTACTGTGCGGGTTCGGCCGACCGGCCCAGAACCGTATAGGTGCCGAACTGTGGGAGGTTCGCGATCATGTCGGGCATGAACGTCAACAGTCCCCGGTAGTAGGTGCCGTAGAGCATGACGATCACGAACGTGAGGGTGAAACCCGTCGTGAAGAGCAGGCGGGAATCGGCGACGATCGACCGGAGGTCGAATCCGCCGTTCTCCTCGTCGGAAGCGGTCCGTTCGTCGCCGTCGGTCCGCTCGCCGCCGTCCGTCGCGGTGGCGGCCGTCTCGTCGAACTCGATCGACGAGCCGAGTATCACGACGACGATCGCGGGTATCGCGAGCGCAACGATGACGAACCGCCAATCCAGAAAGACCAGGAGCAGAGCCGCCAACAGCGGGCCGAACGCGGTGCCGACGTTACCGCCGACGCCGTGGTACGCGAAGACCGTCCCTCGCTCCTCCGCGCCACGGCTGATCAGCGAGAGTCCGGCGGGATGGTAGATGCTCGCCGCCGCGCCCCAGACGACGATTGCCACGCCGAGCGTGTAGACGTTTGGGGCGAGCGCGAGCAGGAAGAACCCCCCGCCCATCCCGATGACCGCGGCGACGATCAGCCGCCGCGAGCCGTAGTTGTCGGCCAGTATGCCGCTGGGAAGCGCACCGACCCCGATCAGCCCGTAGCCGATGCTGACGACGATCCCGAGCACGGCCGCGGAGACGTCGAAGACGTCGAGCCAGATCACGATGAACAGCGGAATCGACAGCTCGTAGGTGTGAAAGATGCCGTGTGCGAGCATCGTGAACCCCGCGATCGACCGGTCGTTACCCTCCATCACCACCGCCTCTCTGGCACGTGTCGTGTAGACATCTCATGATGACGGAGGAACTGTCGCGAGTCCTCTTAAGCGGTAGGCTTCGGGCGGAAAACGGATCCTCTCGTACTGTCGAGACCGCTGCGGCCGTCTCGACGGCGGCCGGACCGTGGCCTGGATCGGAAGGTCGCCCTCGCGACGGGGTCCCGTCCGGGATTCGGCGTATAGTGCTGTTGGGCGTCGACGACCGCGACCGCCGCCAGGTTCACGATGCCGCGTGGACCTTTTGCGCTCGGGACGATGAACGACCCTCGCGCAAAACCTCCGCCAAAAACCGCTACTACTGTTGGGCGTCGACGACCGCGACGGCCGCCAGGTTCACGATGTCCTTGACCTCGTCGCCGCGTTGAAGGACGTGCACCGGTTCGTCCATTCCGGTCAACATCGGCCCGACGGCCTCGGCGCCGCCGAGTCGCTGGAGGAGTTTGTAGCCGATGTTGCCCGCCTCGAGGTTCGGGAACACCAGCACGTTCGCGGGCTCCTCCAGCTCCGCGAACCCGTACGTCCCGGTCAGCATCTCCTCGACGACGGCGGTGTCGGCCTGCATCTCGCCGTCGACCGGGAAGTCCACGTCCGGATCACGTCGGAGGATGCGGGCGGCCTCGCGGGGCTTTCTGGTGCCCTCGTTGTCGACGCTTCCGAAGTTCGAGTACGACAGCATCGCCGCCCGCGGCTCGACGTCGAAGCGGCGCGCGACCTCGGCGGCTCGCCGGGCGGCCTCCGCCAGCGCCCGGTGGTCGGGGTCCCGGTTCACGGTGGCGTCCGCACAGAAGACGACCCGATCGTCGAAGGTGAGCATGTAGACCCCCGCCACGTACTCGACGTTCGGGGCGGTGCCGATGACCTGCAGCGGCGGACGCACTCCCGTCGGGTAGTGACGAGTCAACCCGGTGAGCATCGCGTCGGCGTCGCCCGTCTCGACCATCACGCTGCCGAGGTAGTTCGAGTTCTGCTCGACGAGGTCAGCAGCCTCGTTTCTGGTGATTCCCTTCCGTTTCCGAAGTTCGTAGAGCCGCTCGGCGTACTCGTCGAGTTCGGCCTCCGAGGGATCGACCACGTCGGGTTCGAACTCGAGGTCGTACTCCTCGACCGTGGCCTGGATCTCGTCGCGATCGCCGATCAACAGCGGTTCGGCGATCCCCTCCTCGCGCATCCGGAACGCCGCACGGATGGTCTTCTCGTCGTCCCCTTCGGCCAACGCCACCCGTTTGGGATCGCTCTTGGCCTTGTTGAGCACGACGCGCATCATCTCGCGGGACTTGCCCAGCCGCGCCTCCAGGCGTTCGTGGTAGGTGTCGAGTTCGATCTCCTCACGTGCCGCATCGCTGGAGATCGCCGCCTGTGCAACCGCGGACGACACCTCGAACAGCACCCGTGAATCGAGCGGTTTGGGTAGGATGTACTCCGGACCGAACCGCAACGTTTCGTCCGAGTACGCCTTTCGTACCGCGTCCGGTGCGTCCTGTTTGGCGAGGTCGGCGAGCGCCTCGGCACAGGCGACCTTCATCTCCTCGTTGATCTCCGTGGCGCGAACGTCGAGCGCCCCCCGGAAGATGAAGGGAAAACACAGCACGTTGTTGACCTGGTTGGGGTAGTCCGAACGGCCCGTCGCCATGATAACGGTATCCTCCCTCGCGGTCTTGGCCTCCTCGTAGTCGATCTCGGGATCGGGGTTTGCCATCGCGAAGACGATCGGATTCTCGGCCATCGAGCGGACCATCTCCCGGGAGACGATCCCGCCGGCCGCCAGCCCAACGAAGACGTCGGCGCCCGCCATCGCGTCCGCCAGATCGCCACCCTCGTCGCTCGCGAACGGCTCGATGTACGGGTGGGGATCGCCCCGAGCCGCCCGCTCCTCGGTGATGATTCCGTCGACGTCGGACATCGTGACGTTCTCCGCTTCGACGCCCAACGAGACGAAGAAGCGGGCGGTCGCGGTCGCGGCCGCGCCCGCACCGGCGAAGGCGACCTCGAGTTCGGAGAGCTCCTTGTCGGCGATCTCGGCGGCGTTCAACAGCGCCGCTCCCGTGATGATGGCGGTGCCGTGCTGGTCGTCGTGGAAGACGGGAATCGACATCTCTTCCCTGAGTGTCTCCTCGATCTCGAAACACTCCGGGGCACGGATGTCCTCTATGTTGATCCCGCCGAACGTCGGCTCCATCGCCGCGACCGCCGAGGCGAACGCCCTCGGATCCTCGAAGTCGAGTTCGATGTCGAAGACGTCGATGTCGGCGAAGCGCTTGAACAGCACGCCTTTCCCCTCCATGACGGGCTTCGAGGCCTGCGGACCGATGTCGCCGAGCCCCAGTACGGCCGACCCGTTCGAGATCACCCCGACGAGGTTAGCCTTCGCGGTGTAGGAGTAGGCGTCGTCGGGGTTCTCGTCGATCGCCCGGCAGGGACCGGCGACGCCGGGCGAGTACGCGAGCGAGAGATCGCGCTGGGTGTTGGTCGGCTTCGTGGTAGCGATCTCGATCTTCCCCGGCGGATCGGTCCTGTGATACTCCAGTGACTCCTCCTCGAATCCCATGTTCGGCTCCTCGGTACGCGAATTGAAAAGTCATCCGACACGACCTTCCGGGATGGGACGGTCCGGACCGAATCGGTGACCATTCACGCAAAAATCCCGAAGAACTCTCGTCGTCGACCGTACTGACGTTGGGGATCGAGGACTGCGACCGTTACCAGGTTCACGATGTCGCTTGGACCCCTTTTCGCGCGAACCGACGAGCGCGTCCTCGCGAGAAGACCTCCGCCGAAAACCGCTACTGTTGCTGGGCGTCGACGACCGCGACCGCCGCCAGGTTCACGATGCCGCGTGGACCTTTTGCGCTCGGGACGATGAACGACCCTCGCGCAAAACCTCCGCCGAAAACCGCTACTGTTGCTGGGCGTCGACGACCGCGACCGCTGCCAGATTCACGATGTCCTTGACCTCGTCGCCGCGCTGGAGGACGTGGACCGGCTTGTCCAGCCCCACCAGCATCGGCCCGACGGCCTCGGCGCCGCCGAGTCGTTGGAGGAGTTTGTAGCCGATGTTGCCCGCCTCGAGGTTGGGGAACGCCAGCACGTTCGCGGGCTCCTCGAGGTCGGCGAAGTCGTAGGTGCCGTTGAGGATCTCCTCGACGACGGCGGTGTCGGCCTGCATCTCGCCGTCGACCGGGAAGTCCACGTCCGGATCACGTCGGAGGATGCGGGCGGCCTCGCGGGGCTTTCTGGTGCCCTCGTTGTCGACGCTTCCGAAGTTCGAGTACGACAGCATCGCCGCCCGCGGCTCGATGTTGAACCAGCGGACGAGGTCCGCGGTGTGGCGGGTCGCCTCGGCGAGGATCTCGGCGCTCGGGTCCTGGTTCACGGTAACGTCGACGCAGAAGACGATCCGGTTCTTGAACGTGAGCAGGTAGACGCCCGCGGCGTAGTTCGCGTCCTCGGCGGTGCCGATCACCTGCAGCGGCGGGCGCAGCGCCGAGGGGTAGTGGTGGGTCAATCCGGTGAGCATCGCGTCGGCATCGCCCATCTCGACCATCACGCTGCCGAGGTAGTTCGAGTCGCGGCGGACCATGTCCGCCGCCTCGCTCTGGGTGAAGCCTTTGCGCTGGCGGAGTTCGTAGAGGCGGTCGGCGTAGTCGTCGAGTTCGGCTTCCGTGAGGTCGACCACGTCGGGTTCGAACTCGAGGCCGAGATCGTCGATCGTCTCCTCGATCGGTCCGCGGTCACCGATCAGCAGCGGCTCTGCGATCCCCTCCTCGCGCATCTGGAAGGCCGCCCGGATCATCTTCTCGTCCTCGCCCTCCGCGAGCGCCACGCGCTTGGGGTCGCTCTTGGCCTTGTTGAGCACGACGCGCATCATCTCGCGGGACTTCCCGAGACGGGCCTCGAGCCGTTCGCGATACTGGTCGAGTTTGACCTCCTCGCGGGCGGCGCCGCTCGAGATCGCCGCCTGCGCGACCGCCGGCGCAACCTCGAACAACACCCGCGGGTCGACGGGTTTCGGGAGGATGTACTCGGGGCCGAACTGGAGCGGTTGGTCGCCGTACGCCTTGACCACGGCGTCGGGGACGTCCTGTTTGGCGAGGTCGGCGAGCGCCTCGGCACAGGCGACCTTCATCTTCTCGTTGATCTCCGTCGCGCGAACGTCGAGCGCCCCCCGAAAGATGAACGGGAAGCCAAGCACGTTGTTGACCTGGTTGGGGTAGTCCGAACGGCCCGTCGCCATGATCACCGTGTCGTCGCGTGCACTCTTGGCGGTCTCGTAGTCGATCTCGGGATCGGGGTTTGCCATCGCGAAGATGATCGGGTCGCTCGCCATCGAACGGACCATCTCCTGGTCGACGATCCCGCCGATCGACAGCCCGACGAGTACGTCCGCACCCTCCATCGCGTCCGCGAGGTCGCCCTCGGGGACGTCCCGGGCGAACTCGCGTTTGAACTCGTTCACCTCCTGGGAGCGCGATTCGGTGATGATACCCGAGGAGTCACACATCGTGATGTTCTCGCGCTGGACCCCCAGCGAGACGTAGAACCGGGCGCTGGCGATCGCGCTCGCGCCCGCACCGGAGAAGACGACCTCGAGTTCGGAGAGCTCCTTGTCGGCGATCTCGGCGGCGTTGAGCAGTCCGGCGCCGGAGATGATGGCGGTGCCGTGCTGGTCGTCGTGGAAGACGGGGATCGACATCTCTTCCCTGAGTGTCTCCTCGATCTCGAAACACTCGGGCGCCTTGATGTCCTCGAGGTTGATCCCGCCGAACGTCGGCTCCATCGCCCGCGTCGCCGCGATCATCGACTCCGGGTCCTCGAGGTCGAGTTCGATGTCGAAGACGTCGATGTCGGCGAAGCGCTTGAACAGCACGCCTTTCCCCTCCATGACTGGCTTCGAGGCCTGCGGGCCGATGTCGCCCAACCCGAGGACGGCCGACCCGTTCGAGATCACTCCCACGAGGTTGCCCTTCGCGGTGTACTGGTAGGCGTCGTCGGGGTTCTCGTCGATCGCCCGGCAGGGACCGGCGACGCCGGGCGAGTACGCGAGCGAGAGGTCGCGCTGGGTGTTGGTCGACTTGGTCGTCGCGATCTCGATCTTGCCGGGAGGGTCCTCTCGATGGTATTCGAGGGAGTCGTCTTCGAGTGACATACCGGACCGTCTACCGATGTCCGTAAAAAGGTATCGTCGGAGGCGAAAGGCGCGTTCGACGATCGTCGATGTCCACGATGAAAACACCCATGACATCGGGACCCAAATCGGGGAGCATGTCCACCGTCGAAACGTTCGAACACTCCCTCGAGGGGCTGGCCGTCGAGACCACCCGTCTCGCGCCCGAGTCGTTCGAGGAGGTCCTCGAGGAGATCGTCACCGAACCCGCCGTCGGCGCGCGCCCGGGCGTCGAGGGCGTCTCGCTCGAGGACACCGCCGTCGCCCTGGACCCGACCCCCCACCAGCTGGAGGAGGCGGTCACCGGCGTCACCGGTGCCGTTCTCGGCATCGCGGACTACGGCTCGGTCGTGCTGCGCTCGACGTCCGACGGGACGGAGCCGGTGAGCCTGTTCTGTGACGATCACGTCGTCGTCCTCGACGCCGACGACGTCGTCGCCGACATGCCGACCGCGATCGGCTGGATGGCCGCGAACGTCGGCGACGCCCGCGAGAGCGCGATCATCGCGACCGGGCCGAGCGCCACGGCCGACATGGGTGCGCTGGTTCGGGGTGCCCACGGCCCGAAACGAGTCCACGTCCTCATCGTCGAGTCATGAGCGCCGACAGGGAGGAGAAGGCGGCCCACATCCGCCGACTGCTCGATACGGAGGGCGACAGCGTCCAGGAGAACACCCGCGTGTTCAATCAGGGACGCTACACCGCCGTCGAGGACCTGGAGGAGTACGAGGAGCTCAAGACTCGCGCACGCGCGATCAAGGAGGACGCGATCGAGCGTCTGCCGGAGCTGATCGATCAGCTCACGGAGACCGTCGAGGAGAACGGCGGGAACGTCTACTTGGCGAGCGACGCGGCGGACGCGAACCGTTACATCGAGGAGGTCGCCGGCGACGCCGGAACGCTGGTGAAGAGCAAGTCGATGACCAGCGAGGAGATCGACGTGAACGAGCATCTCGAACGAGCGGGCGTCGACGTCTACGAGACCGACCTCGGCGAGTTCGTCATCCAGCTCGCCGAGGAGTCGCCCTCACACATCGTCGGCCCGGCGATCCACAAGTCCCGCGAGGAGATCGCCGACCTGTTCAACCACGAGTTCGAGCCCGAGGAGCCCCTCGAGACCGCGGAGGAGCTCACCATGTTCGCCCGGGAGTACCTCGGCGAGCGGGTGAAGGAGGCGGACGTCGGCATGACGGGCGCGAACTTCGTCGTCGCCGAGAGCGGGACGCTAGCGCTGGTCACGAGCGAGGGCAACGCCCGCAAGTGTGCGGTCGCGCCCGACACCCACGTCGCGGTCGCGGGCGTCGAGAAGATCGTCCCCGCCTTCGAGGAGCTCCAGCCGTTCATCGAGCTGATCGGTCGCTCGGGAACCGGCCAGGACATCACGTCCTATCTCTCGTTGTTCACGCCGCCGGTCTCCACGCCGGCGATCGACTTCGAGAGTGAGGCCCCGATCACCGAGAACGACGCCGAACGCGAGTTCCACCTGGTGTTGCTCGACAACGGCCGGATGGCGATGCGCGAGGACCCCGAACTGAAGGAGACGCTCTACTGCATCCGCTGTGGCGCGTGTGCGAACGTCTGTGCGAACTTCCAGCACGTCGGCGGCCACGCCTTCGGCGGCGAGACCTACTCCGGCGGCATCGCCACCGGTTGGGAGGCGGGCGTCCATAGCCAGGAGAGCGCCGGGGAGTTCAACGACCTCTGTACGGGCTGTACGCGCTGTGTCAACCAGTGTCCGGTGAAGATCGACATTCCCTGGATCAACGAGGTCGTCAGGGACAGAATCAACCACGGCGAGGAGCCAAGCGAGTTCGAGTTCCTCGTCGAGGGCCTCACGCCGGATGCGGAGCCGAGCGGGCTCGACGTCCAGAAGCGGTTCTTCGGCAACTTCGGGACGGTCGCGAGGCTCGGCAGCGCGACGGCGCCGGTCTCGAACTGGCTGGCCGAGCTGCCGCCGACACGCTGGGCGATGGAGCGAACGCTGGGGATCGACCGGCGGCGCGAGCTCCCGACGTTCGCGAACGAGACCCTTCGAGACTGGTTCGTCGCCCGCGAGGGCCTCCCCGCCGCTGAGGCCGATCGTGAGGTCGTCCTCTATCCCGACACCTACACCGACTACGTCTCCCCCGAGCGGGGGAAGGCAGCGGTGCGGACGCTCGAGGCGCTCGGCGTCTCGGTGATCGTACCCGACGTACCCGAGAGCGGGCGTGCGCCGCTCAGCCAGGGGATGCTCTCGACGGCGAGCGTCCAGGCCCACGAGGTCTACGCGGAGCTCGCCGAGCACCTCGACGCCGGCCGCGACGTGGTCGCCATCGAGCCGAGCGACCTGGCGATGTTCCTCGGCGAGTACGAGAAGTTCCTCCCCGAACGCTCGTTCGAGCGGCTCTCGGAGAACAGCTACGAGGTCCTCGAGTACGTCTACGGGCTGGTCTCGAACGACCCCGAGAAGGCGGACGTCCTCTCGGACGGGCCCGGTCGGGTCGCCTACCACAGTCACTGCCAGCAACGGACGCTGGGCCTCGAGGGCTACACCACGACGCTGCTCGAGGAGCTGGACTACGACGTCCTCACCTCGACGGTCGAGTGCTGTGGGATGGCGGGTTCCTTCGGCTACAAGGAGCAGTACTACGAGCTCGCGATGGACGTCGGCTACGAGCTCCAGGACGAGTTCGAGGAGCGCGGCGAGCGCGATCGAACGGTGCTCGCGAGCGGCACCTCGTGTACCGATCAGCTCGACGCGTTGCTGGATCGGAAGCCGCGACACCCGATCGAGTCGATCGCGCCCGGCCCCGAGTAGGGGCGGGGCTCAGAAGAGGTTCGGGAACAGCACGTACGAGAACAGCATCGCCCAGAACCCGACGAAGACGGCGTAGTAGATCAGCGGGATCAGGTTCAGGCGCATGACGCGCCCCTCCTGGCCGACGAGACCGACCGTCGCCAGCGCCGCGACCAGGTTGTGAATGGCGACGAGGTTACCGATCGCGCCGCCGACGGCCTGCGCACCGACGATGATCTGCGTCGGCAGTTCGAGCTGTTGGGCGGCCTCGAACTGGAAGCCGCCGAAGGTGATGTTGGAGACGGTGTTCGAGCCGGCCATCGCCGCACCGAGCGCGCCGATGAGCGCCGCGATCGCCGGATAGGCGGGACCGAACAGGTTCGCGGTCGCCGTCGCGAGCACGACGATCATGCTTCCCTCGGCCGGGGCACCGGGGTGGGCGCCGGAGTTGATCATCACCTGCACCATCGCGATGACGAAGACCAGCGCGATGAAGGGTGAGACGAGCTTCTCTGCGGCCTCGCGCCACGCCGCGGAGACCTGTCCACCGTTCATGCCGAAGATCGGGATCGCAAGCAGCGCGCTCACGATCAGCCAGAAGCCGGGGACGTTCATCCACGCGATGCTACTGGCGAGTCCGGTGCCGAGGATCTCCTGCCACTCGATGATGAACGTCGGCCGGTTGATGAACTCGGAGATCGGGTCGATCGCGCGGGTGATCACGAGCAACACGACCAGTATGAGGTACGGCGACCACGCGCGAGCGAGCGACATCTCCGAGTTGCGAGCGACGCCACCGTCGGCGGCGACCGCCTCGTCGGGTCCGCCCGTCGTCGCGCCGTTCTCGCCGGGTTCGATCGTGCCGACCCAGTGGTCGGGCCACTCGTCACGCGGCGGGAAGTCCCAGCGGGTGTCCGGAAGGAAGTAGCCCGCCTTCAGCGCGCTGACGACGATCGCCCCGCCGACCATCGAACCGATGAGGCTGGGGAACTCCGCGGTGAAGAACCACGCCGACAGCCAGTACGGAACCGCGAAGGCGATCCCCGAGAACAGACACAGCGGCGCGACCTCCCAGGCGGGCGCGAGCGATCGCTCGTCGCGGTCGCCGAAGAAGTACACCACCATCCCCACCGCGAACAGCGGCATCGCGAAGCCGACGAGCGTGTGGTACGTCGCCGCCCAGGCGGCGACCTGTTGTGAGTACTCGGGAACGGAGTAGCCGCCCTGGGCGATCGCGTCCTGGAAGCCCGTCGCGGCCAGCGGGTCCTGGATCCCGATGATGATCGGCGTCCCGACGGCGCCGTAGGTCACCGCGATGATGTGGCCGATGATGGCCGCGACGACCGCGGCCAGCGCCGGAAAGCCGAGCCCCAGAAGCAGCGGCGCGACGACCGCGGCGGGCGTACCGAAGCCCGCCGCCCCCTCGATGAACGTCGCGAGGAAGAACGCGAGCAGGACGATCTGGACGCGCCGGTCGTCGCTGATCGTGGCGAAACCTCGGTTGATCCGGTCGAACGCGCCCGCCTGCATCAGCGTATAGAGCAGGACGAGCGCGCCGAAGACGATCCAGAGGATCGAGAGCGCCGTCATCACGCCGACGATCGACGCCGCCGCCAGCCAGTCGGGCGGCATGTTCCAGACGAAGAAGCCGACCAGAAGCGCCGTTATCCAGGCGATCGGCATCGCTCGGGTCGCCGGCCAGAGGAACCCGACGAGCAACACCGCACCGATGAGCAGCGGCAGTGCCGCGGCTCCGAGCTCGACTACGCTTACCATGTCGGTTCTACGCCTCTCGTTCCAAGAACGGTTTCCTCATCTATCACGTACACTGTGAACACCTCACGCCTACCTCTCATTGCATCTCTAATAACTATGATGGTTTCTACTACTAGTACGCGGTAGCAAATATCGTCAGACGGAACGGCCCCGCGGCCCAACTCAGGGAGCGAGCGCGGCCTCGACCTTCTCGATCGGGTGGGGCGGGTTCTCCGAACGCTCGTCGCGGTCGCCGATCTGGCTGCGACAGGACGCGCCGGGCGCGACGACCTCCTCGCCGTCACTCCGGTCGATCTTCTCGAAGAGCAGCGAGGCGATCGACTTCGAGAGGTCGTAGTGTTCGGCCTCGTAGCCGAACGAACCCGCCATCCCACAGCAGCCCGAATCGAGCGGATCGACCTCGTAGCCCGCCCGGCGAAGGACGCCCACCGCGTGGTGGTCCTTCGCCGTCGCCTTCTGGTGACAGTGACCGTGGTAGGTGAGCGATCCGCCGGCGTCGATCAGCCGGCCGTCGTCGTTCAGCCCGTCGATCAGTCGATGGGTGTCGAGATACTCCATGACGCCGTAGGCGTGCTCAGCCAGCCGATCGGTCGCCTCGCCGGGCACGATGTCGCGGTACTCGTCCTGGAAGACGACGGCGTCGGAGGGCTCGATCGCGACGACCTCCCAGCCGTCGTCGAGGTAGCTCGAGAACGCCTCGACGTTCGCCCGTGCGCGCTTCTCCGCGAGATCGAGCATCCCGGTCGAGTAGGCCGCCCGGCCGCTGGGCGCACAGTCGTCGGGGATTCGTACGTGGACGCCCGCCGCCTCGAGCACCCGGATCGCGGCCTTCCCCGGTTCGGGGTAGCTGTAGTTGGTGAACGTATCCGGGAAGAGCAGGACCTTCCGGTCGGCCTCGGCCTCGCTGATGCGCGGTCCGCGCGCTTCGTACCACTCCTCGAGCGACTCGCTCTCGAAGTACGGCAGCTTCCGGTCGCTCGCGACGCCGACGGCCTTCTCCATGAGTTTGCGCGAGCCGGGGAGCTTCGGACCGACGTTCGAGATCGGCGCGAGCTTGCTCCCGAGCCACGAGAGCCGGTCGATGTTCGCGAACACCCGCGTCCGGAGGCTCGGGTCCTCGCGCTGGTGGTACTGGTGTTTGACCTCCGTCTTGAGCTTCGCCATGTCGACGCCCGTCGGGCAGTCGTTCTTACAGCCCTTACAGCCCACACAGAGGTCGAGCACCTCCTCCTGGAACTGCTTGGTGAACATCTCCTCCTCGTCGATCTCGCCGGAGATCGCCGCACGAAGCATGTTCGCCCGGCCGCGGGTGGTCTCGATCTCGTCCTTCGAGCCCCGGTAGGTCGGACACATCACGTCGTCGGTCTGCCGGCAGGTGCCACAGCCGTTACAGAGCTCGACGAGCTGTGAGAAGCCCCCCTCCTTCGAGAAGTCG
The DNA here is from genome assembly GCF_037081715.1 of Halalkalicoccus sp. CG83. NCBI lineage: Archaea > Methanobacteriati > Methanobacteriota > Halobacteria > Halobacteriales > Halalkalicoccaceae > Halalkalicoccus > Halalkalicoccus ordinarius. The sequence continues at coordinate 2,030,440 of NZ_JAZDDH010000001.1, read as the reverse complement.
AGCTTGGTCTGGGGTTCGACCGAGCTGTACTCCGCGCCGTATCGGAGGTTCTCGCGCATGTCGGTCGGGTCGTCCTCGGTGTGAACGACCTTCCCCGGGTTCATCCGCCAGTCGGGGTCGAACGCCTCCTTGATCTCGAGGAACGCCTCCCAGAGGTCGTCGCCGTACATCTTGCGGTTGAACTGGGTTCGTGCCAGTCCGTCGCCGTGCTCGCCCGAGAAGGAGCCGTGGCGCTCCTTCACGAGGTCGGTGACGTCGTCGGCGATCGAGAGCATCTTCTGGATGTCACCGTCCTCCTTGAGGTTGAGGATCGGCCGGATGTGCAGGGTGCCGCTTCCCGCGTGCGCGAAGTAGGCTGCGGAGGTGTCGTGGTTCTCGAGGATCTCCATGAACTCCTGGACGTACTCCGCGAGCTCCTCGGGGGGGACCGTCGCGTCCTCGATGAACGGGTAGGGTTTCGGATCGCCCTCCAGGCTCATCAGCAGCGGGATCGCGGCCTTCCGCAGCTTCCACATCTGGGCCTGGTCGTCCTCGGTGTAGGCCTCGAGCACGTCGAAGGCGTCGCCCTCCTCGACGAAGTGGGCGTTCGTCTCCCGGATGGGCTCCTCTAAGTCCTCGTGGAGCTCCGAGTCGAACTCGAGCATGATCGAGGCCTCCGTACCGTCCGGGATCGGCTCCTCGTACTGGGCGAACTCCTCGTTGTCACGCGCGAGTCGGAACACCTCGCTGTCCATCAGTTCGACCGCGCTGGGCTCGAACTCCAGGGCCTCGGGTACGGCTCTAAGCGCGTCGATCAGGTCGTCGAAGCAGTAGAGCGCGAGCGAGGTCTCCTCGGGGAGCGTCACCAGCGAGATCTCCGCCTCGACGATCACGCCCAGCGAGGACTCCGAGCCGACCAGCAGCTTCGAGAGGTTGATCACGCGCTCGCCCGCCTCGTTCTCGTAGATCACGCGATCGAGGTTGTAGCCCGAGACGTTGCGCTTGAGTTCGGGATAGCGCGCCTCGATCTCCTCCTCGTGCTCCTCGACGAGCCCTCGAACGGTCTCGTAGATCGCCGCCTCGCGGTCGTCCTTCGAGACGATCTCCTCGTACTCCGGGGAGTCGAGGACGACCTCGCGGGTGTGGATCAGCGAACCGTCGGAGAGGACGACCTTCAGCTCCTCGGTGTAGGCGTCGGTGATGCCGTAGCGCACCGAGTGCGCTCCCGTACTGTTGTTGCCCATGCCGCCGCCGATCGTCGCGCGGTTCGAGGAGGCGGGGTCGGGCGCGAACTTCAGGCCCCACTGGCCGGCGTACTCGTCGAAGTGGTCCTGGACGACGCCGGGCTGGACGCGCGCTCGCTTCTCGTCGGGCCGGAGGTCGAGGATCTCGTCCATGTAGACGGTCATGTCGAGCACCACGCAGCCCGGCCCGACCGCCTGGCCGGCGAGCGACGACCCCGCGCCGCGGGCGATGATCGGGACGTCGTGCTTCTCGGCGACCCGCACCGCCGCCCGGACGTCCTCGACGTTACGGGGGAAGACCGCGCCCGCGGGCCGGGCCTGGTAGATGCTGCCGTCGGTCGCGTACAGCACCTGACTGTACTCGTCGAAGCGCACCTCGCCCGCGACGGCGCCACGGAGGTCCTCCGCGAGCGCGACGTACTCCTCTGCGTCGGGGTGGTCGTGTCCGCGTTCCTCGCGGTAGGTCTCGAACTGGCTCATGTCCCCGTGGGGCTTGCGGAGCGTCGAGGGCTCGATGATCTCCTCGACCGAGGCCGCCTCCATCATCTCCTGGGAGTGGTCCGCGTCACCGGCGGGCTCTATCGGGGTTTCGTCCACTGGAGTTTTGGCCATACTCGAAGCGTGTGTGATCGACCGGCATAAACGCTACGTCCGTCGTTCCCACGCGACGAGGGGGCACGTTTTGCCCCGACCACGCCGATTAACCCACGGGCGGGCGAGGCGGGAGGCATGGATCTCATCCATGTGAACGTCAACGTCGCGGACGCCGAGGAGACGATCGAGTTCTACGAGCAGTTCGGCTTCGAGGAGTCCTGGGAGTTCGAGACGCCCGACGGCGAGACCCAGAACCGCTACATCGCAGCGGACAACGGCGTCGAACTCCAGCTCTCCGATACGGAGGGCGAGAACGAGTTCGAGGCCGGATCGGCGTGGGATCACCTCGCGATCGGCGTCGACGACATCGACAGCGTGTTCGAGGAGATCGATCACTACGGCGTCGACAAGGAACCCGCCGACCAACCCGAGGCCGGCGCTCGGACCGCGTTCGTCCGCGACCCGGACGGTCGGCGGGTCGAACTCGTCGAGTCGCTCGAATAAAAAAACCGTCGTCGGGGTCCCGATTACAGGATGTCGGCGGCTTCCGCCTTGTCGACGATGTCTTGGGCCATCTTGTTGGTCGCCTCGTCGACCATCTGGCCGTCGACCTTCACTGCACCCTTGCCCTCCTCCATCGCCTGAGCGTACTCCTCGACGATCCGCTGGGCGCGCTCGGCGGTCTCCGGGTCGGGCGCGAAGATCTCGTTCGCGATCTCGATCTGGCTGGGGTGGATCGCCCACTTGCCGTCACAGCCGATCATGTTGGCGTTGTTACACGAATCCCGGAAGCCCTGCTCGTCCTCGATGTCGGCGTAGGGGCCGTCGAGACACGGAAGGCCCGCGCTCTTCGCCGCGGCGTTGCACTCCGAGAGCGCGTGGTGCCAGTAGTGGCCCGGGTAGTCGGGGAACTGGCCGATGTCGAGTCCGGGAGTCCCCATCGCGGCGGAGTAGTCGCCCGGTCCGAAGATGATGCTCGAGAGGCGATCGCTCGCGTGGGCGATCTCGTGGACCCGGTGCATCCCCTCGCCGTCCTCGATCTGGGGCTCGAGGCCGATCGCGCCGACCTCGAGGCCGGCGTTCTCCTCGACCTGCGTGAGGAGGTTCTCCACGGTGTGGATGTCGCTCGCGCCCTTGACCTTCGGAATGATGATGTCGTCGATGTGCTCGCCCGCCGCGCTCACGACGTCGATGACGTCGTCGTACCACCACTCGGTGTCGATCCCGTTCATCCGGAAGGAGAGCACCTTTCCGCTCCAGTCGTGTTCCTGGGCGGCGTTGATGAGGGGCTCTCTGGCATCCGGCTTCGCGTTCGGTGCGACCGAGTCCTCCAGGTCGAGGAACACCTCGTCCGCCGCGCTGTTCGAGGCGCTCTTCATGAAGTTCTCGTCGCTCGCCGGTGTCGCTAACTGCGTTCGTCGAAGTGTGACATCGCTCATAGTTGGGTTCCGTCCACTGCACACTCGCTTCGGATGTGGCATAAAGATATCCCAATACGGAACGTCGCCGTCGGTTGATCGTCGGTTCCTGCTCTCCGAACGGGGTCGTTCCGGCCATCGATGTAATGATTCATCGTATCGTACAACGTTCGTTAACCGCTTGGAGGAAAAAGGAACGGTCCGATAGTACCGTCCTATGAACGGTTGACGGGCGCAGGAACGATTGCGTTCGTCATAAATGAACGGATTCGCGGATGAGCCGAAATCAGTCCTTCCAGACGGAACGGTCGTTGTCACGCGTCGTCCGCCCGTTCCGAGGGACGCCGATCCGGACGTCGCGTTTCGTCTCGATACGCGTTCGTCATCGGGTGTGCGGTCCAAACGGACGGACGTTCAACCGTACTGAACGCACCGTTCCACCAGTGGAACTTATTACCGGTCGGCTGGTACGGGCCGTCATGGAATCCGCCAAGCCGGTCACCGTGGGGGCGACGGAGACCAGCCTCCGGATCATCGACGCCCTCCGAATGCTCGACGGGGCGGGTGTGACCGATCTCGCGGAGCATCTCGAGCTGCCGAAGAGCACGGTCCACAACCACCTCCAGACGCTTCGGCGCAACGAGTACGTGACCAAACAGGGTAGCGAGTACGCCGTCGGGCTCCGTTTCCTCCAGCTCGGCGAGCACGCCCGCGACCGTCGTCCGATCGCGACGATCGCCCCGCCCGAGATCGACAAGCTCGCCGAGGAGACCCGGGAGATGGCGAACCTCCTCGTCGAGGAACACGGCCGAGGCGTCTTTCTCTACCGTGCGAAGGGCGCGGATGCCGTCCACATGGACACTCATGCCGGAAAGCGCGTCCCGCTCCACACTACCGGCTTCGGAAAGGCGATCCTCGCCCACCTTCCCGACGAACGCGTCGAACGGATCCTCGATCGACACGGGCTGCCCGCCGTCACCCCGAGCACCATCACCGACCGTGGCCGACTACTCGAGGAACTCGAGACGATTCGCGAACGCGGGTACGCTTACGACGACGAGGAGCGCCTCGAGGGACTACGCTGTGTCGCCGCACCCGTCATCGTCGACGACGACGTGCTCGGCGCGGTCAGCGTCTCGGGACCGAGAAGCCGGATCCGCGACGACTGGTACCGTGAGGAGCTCCCCTCGCTCGTGATGAGCACCGCGAACGTCATCGAGATCAACAGCACGTACGCGTGAATTATATTACAGCGGTACGGATGTAATACGATCGAGAACTCGACGTCCATACATCTGGATAGCGGGCGCTCGATCGGGCGGATCGCGTTCTCGGAGGCATCCGTAGCGGGTACGCCTCGATATGTCGAGTTCCGCGGACGTCCTACATCGGACTGGTCCGGGGATCGACGCCCTCGGCGGCCTCGGAACCCCTCGTCTCCGGGTCCGTCTCGATGTGCCAGCGCCCGATCTCCTCGTCGTACTCGGCGAGCAGCTCGCTGATCTCCTCCTTGAGGTCGTCGTCGTTGATGTCGACTTCGAGGACGAACCCCTCGCTGTCCCCGAACTGACTCTTCCCGTTGATGTTCGCGCTGACGACGTCGCCGTCGAAGTAGTACGGCGCGACCCGCGTCATCGGTCCCTGATAGACCGTGTCCTCGACCGCCCGGAGGACCTTCCGGCCGGCCGTGTCCGCGGCCCGCGTCGCGTAGTCGAACGATTCGTGGGCAGTACTACGGGCGTTTTCCTCGTCGTCGCCTATCTGCTCGTACGACTCGCCCAGTTTCTCGCCGGCCGTCCGGAGGTCCTCCTCGGCGGACTGGTCGGCCCGTTCGCCGCTTCCCTCGTCGACGCTCGCCTGCTTCGACGTCTTTCGGCTCATCTCCTCGTCGAGCCGTTCGTCGGCCTTCGGACGCCACTGCTCCCACGCCTCGAACTCCTCGGGATCGACGTCGGCCTCCTCGAGTGCTTCCGTGACTCGTTCGCCGTGCTCGACGATCTCGGCCCAGGTTCCGGTGACCTTGAATCCCGAAACGCTTTCCTCCATGTCGGCTCACCTCGATTCTATCGTGCGGTTTCGTTCGAACGTAGGGACGGAATCCAAATGAACGTTTCTGTCAAGTACGATATCGTTCGCGTCGAACTGGCGTGGACGTCTGAGCGCGGACTACTGCGACCGCGGACGTCCTATTACGATGCGACCTCACACCGATTGTGTCGGGTCTACCGCCCGCTTCTGCTCGGACCGTTCGCGATCCGGCTCTTCCGGCCGGCGGCCTACAGCGGGGACGATCCGTGGATGAGGAAGCCTTCCAGAGCGCTCCCGGGACCAGGACCGTCGTCCCCGGAGCCGTTCACTGCTATACGTCGGCTGATCGCGATCGTACTCTGACCGTCGTCCAAGAGCTTCAGGGAGGAGGACGCTAGCGCCGTGGATTGTGGCGATCCGACTCGATCGGGCTGAACCGAAGTCGCTCTCATTTGATATAGCGGTATAAGATTTATAGACTATAGAAGCCGATAGATGTTCTCCTCGTAGGTCTCGCGCACCCTGTCACCCCAGTTGTGGGTGTAGGTGTCGAGAACGTCGTCAGCGACGTCACCGCGGAGGTACTTGACGATTCCTCGCTCTCCGGTCTGCCCACGGAGGTGGGTAGTGAAGAAATGACGGAAGTAGTGGGGGGTGACGTTCTCGCTCGCGCCGCCGCCCGTCCGGTACCAGCCCCGATCGCGGGCGTGGTGTTCGACCGTGGCGTGTACTGCGTCCGCCGAAATTCGGCTACCCCAGGCGCCGCTAGTGCTCGTGAACAGCGGATCGGCCGGCGAGTGTGTGTCCGGTCTGATCGCGAGCCAGCGGACCAGCGTTTCGTGAAGTTCCGCGTCTACGGGAATAACCGTCGGCCGCTTTCGTTTGTTCGACGCCGTTCGTTCCTCGCCGTTCACCACGGTTCCACGCGCGGGCTCCGGGGAGACGTAGATCGACTCCGGCTTGCCGTGGAGCTGCGGACGCGGTTCGACGTTGAACTCGATCGCATCCGTCATGAGGTTGAGATCTCGACAGTCGAGGTTACAGAGCTCGCCAGCGCGCATTCCCGTCTTCAGCAGCGTGACGACCAGCGCTCGCGAGAGCGGATGGCGAATACCGATGACGAACTGCCGCATCTCATCGACGCTGATCTCGCGGCGCGTCGGGTCGACGTCGATGGACTCGTCCATCTGCTCGACTACCAGTGCCATGGGGTTCTCCTCGAACTCACCGATCTGGGTCATGTAGGCGTAGAACCGGTGGAGGTACGAGGCGTACGTCGCGAGCGTGCTCTCGGCGACCTCGCCGCGTTGATCGTGGATCCACGCCATACAGGCGCGGTGAGTGACGTCGTGAAGGGTATCGACGTGGGGGTACTCCTGGATGAACCGTTCGAAGTCACGAAGGACTCGTTCATAAGCCCTCCACGTTCGCTCGGTCTTTCCCTGGTACTCGATGTCCTGAAGGAAGTAAGCAATCGGATCGTTCGTGGATCCCGGATCGGCCGCGCTCACGGCCGATCACTCTCGAGCGTGTAGCCCCCGGATCGGCCGCTGTAGCTCACCCGGTTCTCGGACTGGAGGTCCTGAAGCGTGTCCTCGAGGCGATCCTCGATGTCGTCGGTCAGCGCGGCCACGAGCTCCTCCCAGGCGAGCGGACCGGCGTCGGCGAGGATCGCCACGACCCGCTCTTCGAGCTCGCCAGTCGACGAGTCAGTCGTAGCCGGAGCGGGTTCGGATTCGGATTCCTTCTCGTCGGGCTCGAACCCGCGTCGGCCCGCCTGTACCATCGTGCTCAGGAACTCGCTCTGGCTCATGCCCAGTTCGTCGGCGTGTTCGGCCCAGATCCGTTTCTGGTACGCGGGGACGTAGGTCTTGACGGCCGTTCGAGCCGTGTCGGATCCGTCGTTCGTCATGGACTCCCTATCTCATCCAGAGACCTTCAGTATGCCTATTCAGCCATCTAAACTATCTTATTTGGGTTTTTTAGTCCTGGAATTACGTGCAGCATCTCAACTTATTCTGTTTTCTATCCCCGTCAACTAAACCTTATAGGGATACAAAAACAAATAATATATCGGCTGATGCTGACCGCTCGAAACACCCACGTCCTCCCGAAGCCGGAGAAAGGGTGTGTCTTCGGACTACTACCCCTAGGGGTTGCGGGCCGAACGAGGGGTCGCGAGGGAGGGATCGAAACCTCTCGTCAGTTCGACCGTTCGAGATCGAGTGTCACAGCTCATGGCTCGATGACCGGCCCTGTCTTACAGACGACCGATAGGGTACAGTCTTGTTTAGACAGAGCACGAGAATCGGTTCTCCTCACACTCGGGTAATCCCGATACGAATCAAATAGTGAGTCAAACCGCGGACTGATCAGTAGGTGCACTCAAAACCCGTCCGTCCTATCGACCATAGATATAGAACCAGAGAGAATGACGGTTGCAGTCTTCGAGACGATAAGTCGAACCGGACGGCAAGTCATCCAGCAGTCACTCGATAACGACCATCACATCATGGTGATCGCACAGACGCCCCTTGAACGGTCAAGGGCAGTTGCATCGAAACCTGCACCTCCCCGGTGTCGTGAGGGTTAGCAGAGGAGCGGAGAAGGGTGCACTAAGCCGCTATCTTGGGCTGCTGTCTCCTACGCACACAGTCGCAAACTCTGGAACTTCGCTGATTTCGAGACCCATTCTGGACGAGAACCCAGTCAGCATAACCACTATCATCCGTTTGGCTGGCTGCGCGGGATCGTTCGAGATACGGTGTTTCGCCGACGTCACGAGACGATCCGCGAAGCTTGAGAAGGATTAGTTCACCGGAGCGATCAGTTCCTTCTACGTCTAAACAAAGCCCCCACCAGATCGGGCAGCCAAACTCAGAGAGAACCATCGTATCGGTGCGCTCTATTCCCGGACACGCCGTGACCACCGACCGAAGTACCTCTCCTCGAGAATCGCGGCGCGTCGGTGGGTGAAATAGTCGATCCCGGTACCGGCCTAACACGGAATTCAACGCTGAGTTTCCGGATCGGGCCACCACTTACTTGACTGGTTCCTTCGGTACGGATTACCGCATTTCGAACCTTGGTTCGGCTTCCGAACGTGTTGTCTCTACGCTCCCATCGTGGGATCCAATCCTCTCCTCACCGGGAGTCGTTGGATCGGTTCCGTTCGCCGGTCTCGTTCCTGAGCGATACCGCCGTATTCGAGATAATCCATGCGGCGTCGTTCTTCGGATCGTAGATCGTCGTCGTGCCGTCCGAGAGGACGCGTTCACCGTACTCGTCGTTGGGTCGATCGTTCTGTATTCGGCGAGGTGTGACAGTCGATGACAGGATATGAGCCTTTCTCGCGACGAACCGAAGGGCTATGACCGAACCAGGCTCGTCGACCGCTCCTCATGATCATTGACGGCGGTCGATCGAATCGGACACCCAGCTCGAAATCGATCGGTGATCGACCCTGCCAGCACTCATAAATCATATACTGCTATATCGAATCCACAGTGCGGCCGGATTATTCGGGGAGCGTCCCCCGTCGAGAATCACTCCGGGATGGTTCACTCGGATCGAACGCGCTCGCCCGATTCCGCCGACTCGTAGACGGCCTCGAGCAGTTCGAGGTCGGCGATGCCGAGGACGGTTCCTCGATCAGACCTCGGGCGGCGAGAAGACGTGGGGCGGGCCGGTCGGCGCGATCGTCTGTCCGGTGACGAACGAGGCGGCGTCGCTCGCGAGAAACCGGACGGTGTCGGCCACCTCGTGAGGCGTCCCGACCTCGCGATCGACCGGTTCGCGATCGGGGATCCCCTCGAGTCCGAGCATCTCGATGACGGGTGGCGACGCGATGAACCCAGGGTTGACGGCGTTGACGCGTACGCCGCTGTCGGCCCACTCGCTCGCGAGCGTGCGCGTGAGGTTGGCGACGCTGGCCTTCGCGGCGCTGTACGGTCCCATGCCTGCGACGCCGTAGCGGCCGGCCATGCTCGCGGTGTTGACGACCGCGCCGCCGCCGTCCCGGAGCGCGTCGGCGAACGCGCGCGTGACGTTGAAGGTCCCAGTGAGGTTCACCTCGAGGACGCCATCCCAGTCCTCGGGGTCGACCTCGTGGAGGGGTCCACCCTCGCCGGTGCCGCCGGCGTTGTTCACGAGGACGTCGACGTCGCCGAACTCCTCGACCGTGGCCCGTGCGAGCACCTCGACCGACTCGCGGTCGGTGACGTCACACTCGACCGCCAGGACCTCGCCCGGTAGGTCCGATTCGTTCAGTTCCTCGGCGACCGCGTCGACGTCGGCCTGCGTTCGCGAGCAGATCACGACGTCCGCACCGTCGGCGACGAACGTCTCGGCGACGGCACGCCCGATGCCGCTCGAGGCGCCCGTCACTACGGCCGTCGTGCCGGCGAGGCTCGTTCGATCGCGGACCGACTCCGTCGTGGGTGGCTCGTCTCTGACTGGCATCGTCGGCCGTAGCGGCGCCCGACGGAAAAGGGCCGAGACCCCGGCGGGTTGGCCGGTTCGAGAACTCACTTGCGGGTTCGGCGGTGGTCCGCTCTCGCCCGGATCACGTCACCTGAAGGCGGTCGTCCCGCGGCTCGTACAGTTCACCCGCCATCCGTAGCTCGCGTATCGCCGATAGCGTCTCGCCGATCGTGCGACCGCGTTCGCTCGTCACGGCAGTGACGACGCCGATCGGCACGCCGTTCTCGAACCGTCCCTCTAGGCCGGCGATCACCTCCTTGAGATCGCCCTCCGGGGCGACTTTCGGAACCCCGTCGGCGCGCACCCACTCGACGTCGTGGCCGGTGATCGAACGATGCCGGCGGTAGAACGCCACCGCCTCGTTGGCGTCCCCGACCTCCTTGTGGACCTCACAGTCGGTACAGACCACGGAGAGCGGTGCCCGTTCACCCCGACTCTTGCTGGTGTCGGTCGTCATCGACTACGCGTTATACGCCTCCTGGGCGAGTCGGTGGAGCCGGTGGACGGTGTGTTCGTTCGGACCGAGTTGACCCTGCGCAAGCGCGCCCGACTGTAGCCCCTCGTACTGGCGTTCGACCAGTTCGAAGTCCTCCTCCTGGAGCTTGCGGCTCAGTTGGACGAACCGCTCTTCCTCCTCGCTCAGCTCCGGACTCTCGAAGTAGTAGTCGGCGATCAGCTGGAACCGTCCCTCGTCGATCGGATCGATGATGTACGTGCCGTAGCCATCGGCGTTACCGTACATGTTGAGCGTGAAGTTCGGCCAGAAGTAGTAAAAGCGCGCCTCGCCCTCGATCAGCGACTCCTCGGCCTCGACGCTCTCGTCGTGGGTGTAGTGGAGCACCCAGTAGTAGTCGTCGACCTCGAGTTCGGACTCCGCGAGCGAGATGCCCTTGATCCAGTCCTGATGGTTGGCCTGGCAGTGATCGCACTCGGAGTAGTTACCGCTGAACGTCTTCCAGTTGCACTCGACCTCGGAGACGTAGCGACGGGCGTGTTCGTACCGTTCGAGGGGGAACGACTCGAGCTCCGTCTTCAGATCGCCCGCCTGTTCCTCGAGCGACATCGGATCGGTGTCGAAGTTGACGAACAGCAGCGGCCCGATCGTGTCGAGTTCGACCTCCATGAGACCGTTCTTCTCACGGTCGAGTTCGCGGACGTCGTCGTCCTCAAGGTCAGGGTTCATGCCGGCCTCCTCGAAGCTCTGGGGGGTGCTCCGGAGGTCGCCGTCGAGGTCGTACGTCCAGAGGTGGTACGGACACCGGATGCTCGAGGCGTTCCCGGGCTCCGTCATCGGGGTGTCCTCGACCATCTTCGAGCCTCGGTGAGCACAGACGTTGTAGAACGCCCGCACCTCGGTGTCGTGATCGCGGACGACGATGATCTGTTTCCCTCCGATCGTTCGAGTGAAGTACTCGCCCGGCTCCCTGATCGCGTTTGCGTGGCCGGCGTATACCCAGTACCGCGAGAACACCTTCTCCTGCTCCATCTCGTGAACCGCTGGATCGGTGAAGTAGCTCGCGGGTAAGGCGTTCGTTTCCTCCGTTATGTCAGGACTGACAGACGCAGTCGCGTCTGTCCCGTCGTTCCACCGCGTCATACAGTACCTCTTATTCCGTCGACACACATAAAAGTTGATGATACGATACCGTCTCCCACAGCCCGTCGAACACGTCCCGGAGGACGGTGGGTGACGCCGATCTCCGGTCGGTTCGAACATTCCGAACTGAAATTCGCCCGCAGTCGAGCACCGCCTTCGGCCGGTCGGGCACGGTTCGGATTGGGTTTACAGACGTACGGCTGTCACGGAACGGTCGACGCGCGATCGACGACGCACCGCGAGGCGTTCGAACGGCGGTGTCGTTCGCGTATTTCGAACCGACCGAGCACGACCGAGGAGCCGGACGCAACTCGCCGATGATCGCCCGGAGAGCGTGGTTCGGGTCGTTGCGGTCGGTTCGACGCACCCGAACTCTTTTGCATCCGTTCCGTGCAGACGGTACCATGGTGACCGATCACGACCGGGACGGGGTCAAGACGACCGAGCGATCGCTCGCATTGGTCGAGCGCATTCAGCGCCAGGACGGGGCGACCCTGTCGGCGCTCGTCTCCGAACTCGGCCTCGCGAAAAGCACCGTCTACAAGCACCTCCGAACGCTCGAATCCCATGGTTACCTCGTCAAGGAGGGTGAACGATACCACCTCGGCCTGAAGTTCCACCACCACGGTGAGTACGCCCGCCTCAGGAAGCGCGGCTACCGGCTCGCGGGCCGGACGGTCAGCGACCTCGCCGAGCGAACCAACGAGGAGGTCGACTTCGTGGTGGAGAACGATGGACGGACGATCACGATCTACGAGTCCTACCACCCCCAGAACAGCTACCGCGACGATCTCTTCGCCACGACGAGCGACCTCTCGCACTCGGGGACGTACTACCACATGCACTGTACGGCGGGCGGGAAAGCCCTACTCGCGGTGCTGCCCGACGAGTGCGTCGAGAGGATCGTCGATCGGTGGGGACTGCCGAAGCGGACCGAGAACACGATCACCGACCGGGCGGCCCTCCTTGAGGACCTTTCGCGCGCCCGCGAGCGAGGGTACGCCGTCGCCGACGAGGAGTACGTCGACGGGCTGTGTGCGGTCGGCGTCGCCGTCTCGAACCCGGACGGCTCGCCGCTCGGCGCGCTGGCGATGTCGGTGCCGACCTATCGCCGCGAGAGCGAGGGGTTCCAGGCGGAGGCCCCGCAGGTGGTCATCGAGGCCGCCCGCGAACTCGAGGAGGCGCTCGAGGAGGGGCCCGATTCCGAACCGGAGCCGTGACGTGTGTGACCGTGACACTTAATGCGCTGGTCCGACGACCCCAGTACGAACCACATGAGTGCAGAGACACAGCTTCCGGACAGCGCGGAGACCGTCATCATCGGGGCCGGTTGCGTCGGCTGTAGCGCCGCCTACCACCTCGCCGAGCAGGGACGGGACGGGATCGTCGTCGTCGACCAGGGTCCGCTCTTCGAGACGGGAGGGTCGACCTCTCACGCTCCGGGACTCGTCTTCCAGACGACCGAGAACGAACTGATGAGTCGGCTCGCCCAGTATACCGTCGACCTCTACGGCGATCTCGATAGCTTCGCCGACTGTGGCGGCATCGAGGTCGCCTACACCGAGGAACGCTGGGACTACCTCAAGCGAAAACGCGAGTACGGCCGCTCGTGGGGTGTCGAGGGCGGCGAGCTGCTCTCACCCGCGGAGGTCGCCGCGGAGATCCCCCAGATCAACGAGTCGGTCATCCACGGCGGCTACTACGTTCCCGGCGACGGCAAGGCCCACGCAGTCGACGCCTCCCGGGCGATGGCCCGTGAAGCCGAGGACCGGGGGGCTGCCGATTTCCATGGCCACACCACCGTCACCGACATCGAGACCGGGGACGACGAGGTCGAAGCGGTCGTCACCGACCGGGGCCGGATCGACTGCGAGGAGGTCCTCGTAGCGACCAACATCTGGGGACCGCTGTTCGGCGAGATGGTCGGCGTCGACGTGCCGCTGGTCCCCTGCGCCCACCAGTACCTCGTGAGCGAACCGTTGGAGGAGCTCGCGGGCGCGAGCGAGGAACTCGAACAGCCGATCCTGCGCCATCAGGACTATTCGCTCTATTTCCGCCAGCACGGGGAGTCGTACGGAATCGGCTCGTACGACCACGAACCCCTACTCGTCGATCCCGAGGACATCCGTGCGCCCGAGGAGGCCGAGGAGATGCCCTCGATCCGGGAGTTCACCGAGGAACACTTCTACGAGCAGACCCATCCGGACATCGACAAGTCCGCTTACGACGCCGCCCGCGAGCTCGTCCCCGCGTTCGAGGACAACGGGTTCGAGCGCGCGTTCAACGGAATGTTCTCGTTTACGCCGGACGGAATGCCGATCCTCGGCGAAACGGAAGACATCGACGGTCTGTGGTGGGCGCTCGCTGTCTGGGTCACTCAGTCGGGCGGCGTCGGCAGCGTCGTCGCCGAGTGGATGGACGAGGGGGTCCCCCGACTCGGCGAGGAGAAAGTCGACGTCAGTGGGGCCCACGTCGAGCGGTTCCAGCCCCACTCGGGCAGCCGGGCGTTTTCCTATGCCCGCGGCGGTCAGCAGTACCAGGAGGTCTACCAGCTGATCCACCCGAACGAACAGCCCCAGAACCAACGCGGGCTCCGTCGCAGCCCCTTCTACGAGCGCCAGAAGGAGTTGGGCGCCGAGTTCTACGAGTCGGGCGGCTGGGAGGTCCCCCAGTGGTACGGCGCGAACGAGTCCCTGCTCGAGGAGTACGACGTCCCCGAGCGATCGGGCTGGCTGGCGCAGGGCTGGTCGCCGATCCAGGGCGCGGAACACCAGGCGGTCCGGGAGAACGTCGGGATCTACGACCTCTCACGGTACACCGGAATCGAGATCACGGGCGAGCGCGCCCTCGAGTTCGTCCAGCGGCTGTTCGCGAACGACCTCGACTGTGACGTCGGCCAGGTGCGCTACACCCCGATGCTCGATCACGACGGCGGGATCCTCGCGGACATGGCGGTCACCCGTCTCGGGGACGAACGCTTCGTCGCCACCACCGGCGGCGGCGCGTCGGCGACCGAACACACCCGCTGGATCCGCGAGCATGCGCCCGAGAAGGGCGTGACGATCGACGCCCACGTCTCCGATCAGTGCGGGCTCGGCGTCTGGGGGCCGAAGGCGAGAGAGGTGCTCCAACCTCTCACGGACGAGGACCTCTCAAACGACGCCTTCGGCTACTTCCGCGCGAAGGAGTTCTACCTCGATTCGATACCCGTCCTCGCGCTCCGGGTCTCGTACGTCGGCGAGCTCGGCTGGGAGCTGTACGCACCGACCGAGTACGGCGGCCGGCTCTGGGACCTGATCTGGGAACAGGGCCAGGACCACGACATGATCGCGTTAGGCAACGGCGCCTTCCTCGGTTCGATGCGGTTGGAGAAGGGCTACCGCCTCTGGGGCACCGACGTCACGCCCGAGCACGACCCCTACGAGGCGGGGATCGGCTTCGCAGTCGACACCGACACCGATTTCATCGGCCGGGAGGCGCTCCTGGAGGCGAAGGAGGCGGGCCTCGAGCGGGAGATCGTCCCCCTGACGCTCGACGATGCTGGCGAGGTGGTCGACGGCGGCAAGCCGATCCTCGACGACGAGGAGGTCGTCGGCCACGTGAAGGCCGCCGACTACGGCTACAGCATCGACGCGGGCATCGCCTACGGCTACCTCCCGTCCGACCTCGCCGAGCCCGGCGTCTCGCTCGCGGTCGAGTACGAGGGCGAACGCTACCCCCTTACGGTCGCCGAGGAACCGCTGTTCGACCCCGGCCGGGAGAAGATCATCCGCTGACCATGTCCGTCACCTTTGCCGATATCGAGGCCGCCGAGGAACGTCTCGACGACGAGAGCGTCGTCAAGCGCACGCCCGTCGAACGAAGCACGTCGCTGGGAGGGATGGTCGGCGGGGACGTCTACCTGAAGATGGAACACCTCCAGTGGACGGGGTCGTTCAAGACGCGGGGGGCGTACAACAAGCTCTCGCAGGCGGTCGCCGAGGGGAGGATCGAACACGCGGTGGCCGCGAGCGCGGGCAACCACGCCCAGGGGGTCGCGCTCGCGGCGACGACGCTCGGCGTCGAGTCGACGATCGTCATGCCGAGGACCGCCCCCCAGACGAAGATCGATGCGACCCGCGAGTATGGCGCGACCGTCGAACTCCACGGACAGGACTTCCGGGCGGCGATGACCCGCGCACAGGAACTCGCCGCCACGGGGGACACGACGTTCGTCCACGCCTACGACGACCCGGACATCGTCGCCGGGCAGGGGACGCTGGGCGTGGAGATGGTCGAGGACTGCCCCGAGGTCGACACCGTGATCGTCCCGATCGGCGGCGGCGGGCTCATCAGCGGGATAGCGCTCGCCTACGCCGAACTCGCGCCCGAGGTTCGGATCGTCGGCGTCCAGGCCGAGGCGGCCGCGACGGTCCCCGAGAGCCTCGACAAGGGCATCCCCCAGACCCTGGAGTCGGTCGACACGATCGCCGACGGGATCGCCACGGGTGGGGTATCCGAACTCACGCTAGGGATCATCGAGGACCACGTCGACAGGATCGTCACCGTCTCGGACGACGACATCGCCTCCGCGATCCTCCTGCTGCTCGAACGGGCGAAACAGCTCGTCGAGGGTGCGGGCGCGGCGTCGGTCGCCGCGTTGCTGAGCGATGACCTCGACGTGAGCGGCGAGACCGTCATGCCCCTACTCGGCGGAGGGAACCTCGACATGCCGATGTTACAGACCGTCCTGGTTCACGCCATGACCGACCGCCAACAGCTGTTGCACATGCGGGTGCACATCGACGACCAGCCGGGCCGGATGGCCGAGATCTCACGGGTCATCGCCGATCACGACGCCAACATCCGGAACGTACGCCACGAGCGGGCGGTCGAGGACCTCAACGTCGGCGACGCCTACCTCGTCTTCCGAGTGATCACCAGCGGGTCGGGCCATTCGCGCGCGATCACCGAGGCCATCGAGGACCGAGGATACGCCGTCGAGATCGTCAATGCGCGGTGAGTTACCGTCGTTCACGTAGCGAAACATTTATAATAGTTTTCAACAAGACTGTCAATAGATGTCATGATAATGGATATCGCGGAAAGCGTCGATGGATCCGATACGTGGGGGCGGAGACGAGTGGATGAATCGACGGGGCGACTAACGTCGGGAACGGACCGGGCCCGACGTGTCGCAGGGTGGGAACGATGAGCGAACGTTCGGCGTTCGGGAAGTTCCGCGAGGAACTCGACACCCTCGTGTTCGTCGTGGGGACGGGCGTCGCCGGCCTCGCCGTGATCGCGTTCGCGCTGTTCGAGGAGGCGGCCACCGAGGCGATGAACGGCGTCAACGAGTTCCTCTGGACGAACCTGGGGTGGGCGTACCTGCTCGTGATGTTCACTCTCGTGATGTTCGTCCTGTTCCTGATCTTCGGACCGTGGGGAAACATCAAACTCGGCGGTTCCGACGAGGAACCGGAGTTCACCTTCCTCGCGTACTTCGCGATGCTGTACTCGGCGGGGATCGCCGCCGGCATCGTCTTCTGGGGGCCCGCGGAGGCGATCTTCCATTACGACGCCGTCTCGCCGTTCGTCGGCGCCGAATCCCAGTCGCCCGCCGCCGCGGTCGGCGCCATCCAGTACACCTTCTTCCACTGGGGCCTCTCGGCGTGGACCGCCTACGTCGTGATGGGGCTGCCGATCGCCTACTACGCCTACCGCCACGACGCGCCGCTTCGCATCTCGACGGTGATCGCCCCGTGGGTCGGCCTCGACAACCTCGACGGAGCGGCCGCGAAGACGATCGACATCCTCGCGGTCTTCGCGACCATCGGCGGCGTCGCAACCACGCTGGGACTGGTCGGTAGTCAGTTCCTCGTCGGCATCGAGTGGATGACCGGTGCCTCGGTCGGCGACTTCGGGACGATCGCCGTCATCACCGGGCTGACCGTCGTCTTCACCGTCTCGGTCGCGCTCGGCGTCGAGAAGGGGATCCGTCGGATCTCGTACTTCAACATGGGGCTGTTCGCGGTCGTCACCGCCGCGACGTTCGTCCTCGGGCCGACGGGCTATATCATGGCGGTCGGCACCCAGGCACTGGGCGGGTACATCAACCAGTTCGTCACGATGAGCTTCTACACCGGCGCGGCGGCCTCCGGTGGCACGGGCGTCGCCGAGTGGGTCGGCGGCTGGACGATCTTCTACTGGGCGTGGTGGTTCTCCTGGACGCCGTTCGTCGGCCTCTTCATCGCCCGCATCTCCCGGGGTCGCACCGTCCGGCAGGTCGCCGTCACGGGCGTGATCGCCTCGACCGGGATCACGATCCCGTGGTTCGCCACGATGGGCGGGACCGCGATCTTCCTCCAGGAGAACGGGCGGGCGGACATCCTCTCGGTCGTCAGCGAGCTCGGCGAGGCCGCCTCGGGCTACCCGCTGTTCGAGGCGCTTCCCCTCGGCGGGCTGTTGACCGTGCTGTTTCTCGTCCTCGTGACGACGTTCCTCGTCACGTCCGCCGATTCCTCGACGCTGGCACTCGGGATGCTCACTACCGGCGGCGCGGAGCGTCCCTCGACGATCAATCGCGTCATCTGGGGCTTTCTCATCGGCGCGCTCGCGTCGTTGTTGATGGTGACCGGCGGCGTCGACGCGCTGCAGGCCGCCGCCATCATCACCGGCGGCCCGTTCGCGGTCGTCACCCTCCTCGCGGTGGCGTCGATGATCCTCACCTTCGGCCGGCAGCGGGCACTGTTCCTCCGCGAGGAGGACGAGGTCGACGTCCCCGCCTCGACGGAGGTCATCGAGGGGACCCAGGACGACTGAGCTCGCCGGCGCGCGATCCGTTCTCTCCTTCCCGCTTCCGTCGCTCGGGATCGGATTCCGACGGACACGGCGCTATGTGTCGATACCCGCACGATCCGGAGAAGTAGCGTCCACCCGCGTTCAGCGGTAGACCGGATGGTCCGCGCAGAGACGGGCGACGTCATCGGCGACGTCGTCGAGGACCGCCCCGTCGTCGGGCGCATCGAGCACCCGGACGATTCCTTCGCCGACGGCTTCCATCTCCTCGCGCTCGAACCCACGCGTGGTCACGCAGGGCGTCCCGATGCGGATCCCGCTGGTGACGAACGGCGAGCGGCTCTCGCCGGGGACGGTGTTCTTGTTCACGATGACGTCGACGGTCTCAAGGGCCGCCTCGGCGTCCTCGCCCGTCAGGTCGGGGTGGGAGTCGCGGAGGTCGACGAGCAGGAGGTGTTTGTCCGTGCCGCCCGAGACGAGCGAGAGGCCGTGATCACGCAGCACGTCCGCGAGCGTCTTCGCGTTCTCGACGACCTGCTCGGCGTATGCCTCGAACTCGTCGGTGAGCGCCTCGCCGAAGCCGGCGGCCTTGCCGGCGACGTTGTGCATCAGCGGACCGCCCTGCCCGCCGGGGAAGACGGCCTTGTCGACCGCCTCGGCGTGTTCCTCGGTACACATGATGATCCCGCCGCGGCCCGCTCGGATCGTCTTGTGCGTCGAGCCGGTGACGAAATCGGCGTGCTCGACGGGGGAGGCGTGGACGCCGGCGGCGACGAGTCCGGTGATGTGGGCGATATCGGCGAGGTGGTAAGCCCCCACCGCGTCGGCGATCTCCCCGATGCGCTCCCAGTCGAACTCGCGAGGGTACGCCGACGAGCCGCTGACGACGATGTCGGGATCGAACGCCGCCGCCCGATCCGCGAGGTCGTCGTAGTCGATGTAGCCCGTCTCCGGGTCGACCTCGTACTGTTCGACCTCGTAGAGCTGGCCCGAGAAGTTGACGTGGTGGCCGTGTGAGAGGTGACCGCCGTGGGTGAGATCGAGCGAGAGGATCCTATCGCCCGGATCCAGCACGGCGAAGTAGACGCCCTGGTTGGCCTGAGTCCCCGAGTGGGGCTGGACGTTGACGTGCTCGGCGCCGAACAGCTCCTCGGCGCGCTCGATCGCGAGCTCCTCGACGGTGTCGACGTGCTCGCAGCCGCCGTAGTAACGCTTTCCCGGATACCCCTCCGCGTACTTGTTCGTGAGACAGCTTCCCTGTGCGTCGAGGACCGCCTTCGAGACGTGGTTCTCCGAGGCGATCATCCCGAGTGTCGATTCCTGCCGGTCGCGCTCGGCGTCGATCGCGTCGGCGACCGCCGGCGCTCGCTCTACGAGTGGGTCTGCGTCCGACATGGCACCCGTAGTTCGTCGAAGGGGGACATGAATCTTGGGATGTCCTCACACGCCACACTGAAGGAGAGAAAACGGCCGGTATCACACGGTTTATTGTAGTCTCCGGAATCGATACGCGTATGCAACGCACGGTTAGCACGGACGATGCCCCGGCAGCCGTCGGCGCGTACAGCCAGGCGACGACGAACGGCGACCTCGTCTTCACGGCAGGGCAACTGCCGATGACGCCCGACGGGGAGCTGCTCGACGATCGGTCGGTCGCCGAACAGACCGACCGATGTCTCGAGAACGTCGCGGCCATCCTCGAGAGCGAGGGACTCTCGCTTTCGGATGTGCTCAAGGTGAGCGTCTTCCTCGACGACGTCGACGACTTCGAGGAGATGAACGATGTGTACTCGGATTACTTCGGCGAGGAACCGCCGGCGAGAAGCGCCCTCGAGGTCGGGAAGGTCCCCAAGGGCGCAGCCCTCGAGATCGAGGCGATCGCCGCCGCGAAGTGAGTCTACCCGGTTCATGTTCCGAGTTCGGCTCACCATCGGCGCGACGAGAAACGGGGGACGATCAGAATAATGCACCACTACGACGACATCGTCATCGGCGTCGGCGGCATGGGCAGTGCGACCACCTACCGGCTCGCGAAGCGGGGTCGGGACGTCCTCGGGCTCGAACGCTACGACGTTCCCCACGCGATGGGCTCCTCACACGGCATCTCGCGGATCATCCGGCTCGCCTACTACGAACACCCCTCGTACGTGCCGCTAATTCGCCGGGCCTACGAGCTCTGGGAGGAGGTCCAGACCGCCCACGGCGAACAGCTGTTGTTCGAGACCGGCTCGATCGACGCCGCGCCCGAGGACGACCCGCTCTTTCGGGGATCGCTTCGCTCCTGTGAGGAGTACGACATCGACCACGAGGTGCTGTCCGGAACGGAGGTCAACGAGCGCTATCCCGGCTACGACCTCCCCGACGAGCACATGGCGGTCTACCAGCCCAACGGCGGCTACGTCCTCTCCGAGCGTGCGATCGTCGCACACGCGATGCAGGCCCAGGCCGAGGGAGCCAGGATCCAGGCGCGCGAGCGCGTGACCGACTGGGAGCCAGAGGGCGACGGCGTCCGCGTCCGAACCGACCGGGGGGAGTACACCGCCGATAACCTCGTCGTCGCCTCGGGCGCGTGGGCGTACAAGCACATCGACGCCCTCCAGGGACTCGCAGTCCCTCAGCGGCAGGTACTCGCCTGGCTCCAGCCCGAGACGCCCGAGCGGTTTCGCCCCGAGCGCTTCCCCGTCTGGAACCTCCAGGTCGAGGAAGGGCGCTTCTACGGCCTGCCGATCGCCCGCGTGCCGGGGTTCAAGTTCGGCCGCTACATGCATCGCGAGGAGGACGTCGACCCGGACGCGATGAACCGCGATCCCGAACCCGAGGACGAACGCCTGTTGCGGGAGTTCGCCGAGAGGTACTTCCCGGAGGGGACCGGACCGACGATGCGACTCGCGACCTGCATGTTCACCAACTCCCCCGACGACCACTTCATCATCGATCGCCACCCCGATCACCCGCAGGTGGTCTTCGGTACCGGCTTCTCGGGTCACGGCTACAAGTTCGCGAGCGTCATCGGCGAGGTGCTCGCGGATCTGGCCGTGGACGGACACACCGACCACCCGATCGACCTGTTCGCGCTCGATCGGTTCGACGGCGTCTGAGCGACCCTCCTCGGACCCGACCGTTCGCGGGCGGATCGGTACCCTTTCGTGAACGCTGCTGGTCGGTTAGCAGTGATGACCAGCGAGACGTGGACTGACGACGAATCGAACCGGATCGAGGCCCCGATGCGGATCGGCATCGTCGGTGGCGGGTTCATCGGACGAACCGTGGGAGACCGGTTCCGCGAGCACGACGCGGCCCGCATCGCCGCGTTGGTCGACGTCGACGACCGGACGCTCGAGGAGACCGGCGACGACCTCGGCGTCCCCGAGGACGACCGTTACGGGCGGTACGAGGCGATGTTGGACGCAGCGGAGATCGACGCCGTGTTGATCGGGACGCCCCACACCCTCCACTACGACCAAGTGACCGCGGCGATGGACCGGGACCTGCACGTGCTCTGTGACAAGCCTCTGACGACGGACATCGACGAGGCCCGCGACCTCGTCGCCCGCGACGAGACACGTGGGGAGGTGTTGATGGTCGGCTATCAGCGCCATCTCTACGGGGCGTTCGCCGAGACCCGCGACCTATGGCTGGGCGAGGGACGGACTCCCCGATGGATCACGGCCGAGATAAGCCAGGACTGGGTCGAGCGGTTCGCGGGCACGTGGCGGATGGACCCCGACCTCTCCGGCGGCGGCTATCTCTACGATACGGGAAGCCACCTCCTCGACTCGATCCTCTGGAGTACGGGCCTCACCCCGACGGCGGTCGCCGCCGAGATGTCGTTCGTCGACGACGAACGACGCGTGGACGGGCGAGCGCACGTCACGATCCGGTTCGAGGAGGGCACCACGGCGTCGGTCACCTGCTCGGGCGAGACGCCCTGCATGCGCGAACACATCCACCTGTGGGACGAAGAGGGCGCGACGTACCTCGACAGCCACGACTGGGAGGCGAACGAGCTCACGACGATCGACGCCGAGAGCGGGGAGCATCGCCCCCGACTCGATCGGGACCTGCCGAACAAGGCCGAGGCGTTCGTCGCGTCGGTTCGGAACGAGAAGGAACCACCGGCGACCGCGCTCGACGGGTTGCGCGTGACGGCGGTCACCGAGGCCGCCTACGAGTCCGCGAAGGGCGACGGCGGGTTCGTCGACGTCGATCCCGAGGACGTCGCGCTCGACTGACGGGACGTACGATCGGTCACCGTCCCACCGGGATGCCGAACAGCCAGGGGAGGAACGCGGTCGAGAGGTAGAGGAACCACTGGGCGAACCAGGAGAGACCGAGCCACATCAGCCCCCAGGGAGCCGACCAGATCGACGGCCGAACGGGCCACTCCGCACCGGGATGGCTCTGGGTCTTCGGGTAGACGAAGTCGAACAGGAGGTGCAGTCCCATCCCGACCGTCACGAAGTGGATGGCGGTGTAGACGGCCTCGGTCTCGACGCCGAGGGTTAGCGCGGCCTGAAACGCGATCGCCGGGGGAAGGAACGTGTGGAAGATCCACGAGCGATGGAACGTTCGACTGATCGTGTCGATCTCCGGGAGGAGGACGCCCGCGACGAGGGCGATCAGGAACGCCGGGTGGTGACCGACGACGAGCGCGAGCAGCGCGGTCGGGATCGTCGAGAGGAGGTGAACCTTGCGCGTCGTCATCGTATCGTCCGTAGGTATCGCCGAACTGGTGACTCTTCCGCATGCGAGGCCTCCTCGTAGAACACGATCTCTAGAACGGCAACGAACCCCGGAAACAGCAGCACGACGAACGGCGGGAGCACGATCGTGAGCGATGCCGCGGCGACGATCAGGCAGACGTGTAGCACCGTGAAGTGCGGATGATCGCGGGAGACGTCGAGCGCCCGCCGGAACGCCGCCCTCGTCTCCCGTTTCTCGAGCGAGCGGACGTTCGCGGTCCTGAAGACCAGGAAGAACGCGACGAGCGTGACGTAGGCGCTCAGGAGGCCGGCGACGAGGAGGTAACCGGAGGTCTCCGTGAGCGCCAGCTCGAGATAGAGGAGCGTCGCGATCGGCGGGACGACCAGGGGAACGGAGAGCGCCAGGCCCGG
Source organism: Halalkalicoccus sp. CG83 (assembly GCF_037081715.1). Taxonomy (NCBI): domain Archaea; kingdom Methanobacteriati; phylum Methanobacteriota; class Halobacteria; order Halobacteriales; family Halalkalicoccaceae; genus Halalkalicoccus; species Halalkalicoccus ordinarius. The sequence continues at coordinate 2,007,207 of NZ_JAZDDH010000001.1, read as the reverse complement.
AACGAGGTTCCGCCCCACCGATCGGACGTACTCCTTCAGCAGGGAGACGTCGGAGCGGTGTTCCTCCGGAACGACGCGGATCGTCTCGAACAGCGCGATGACGGCGGCTCCGGCCGGAACGAGGAGGGCGACGCCGAGCCAGAACGCGATGCTGAGCAGCACGAGGAGAACGATCTGTCGGTAGGTGAACTTCACGGCGACGACGAGCGAGCCGGTGAGGTCCGGAACCCGCTCCACGGATCAGCCCTTCATGCCGCTCAGTGTCATCCCGCGGATGAAGTACTGCTGTGCCGAGAGGAAAGCGACGATTATCGGAACGACCATGATCGCCGCCGTCGCCATCACCAGCCCCCAGTTCTGCGTGTACTGGCCCTGGACGAGGAACAGCGCGACCGGGAGCGTATACAGCTCGTGGTCAGTCGCGATGATCAGCGGCCACTCGAAGTTGTTCCACGCGCCCATGAACGCGAAGATCCCGAGCGTCGCCACCGCCGGCTTCGCCAGCGGGAGGTAGATGTGGTAGAACGCCTGGAACTTGTTGCAGCCGTCGATCCGGGCGGCCTCGCCGAGCGAGTCGGGCAGCCCGAGGAAGTACTGACGCAGCAGGAAGATCCCGAACGGGCTCGCGATGAGCGGCGCGATCAGCCCGCGGTAGGTGTTCACCCAACCGAGCTCCGCGAGGATGATGTAGACCGGGATGAGCGTCACCATCCCGGGGATCATCATCGTCCCGATGAACAGGAGGAACACCTTCTCACGGGCGAAGAAGTCCAGCTTCGCGAAGGCGTACCCCGCCAGCGTGTCGAACGTGACGTTGAACAGCGTTACCGCGCCCGCGAAGATGAAGGCGTTGAGGAACCACCGGCCGACCGGCTGTTCGGTGAACAGGTCGATGAAGTGTTCGAACGTGATCGTCTCGGGGATGACCGTCACGACGCCGGCGCCCGGGTTCGCCGAGAGCGCCGTCGTGACCGTCCAGTAGAACGGCGCGACCATCAACAGCGCGCCGAACACGACGCCCGCGTAGAGCAGGAGCTTCTTCGCCCAGTAGACCGGCCCCGAGCGCTCGTAGCCCGGATAGTCGTAGTTCGAGCGCACCATCAGTAGGTCACCTCGTCGTTGCCGCGAGCTCGGTACTGGTAGTAGCTGAACACGAAGATGACGACAAAGAGCAGCATCGCCATCGCGGCGGCGAGCCCCATGCTGTCGTGCTGGAACGCCTCCTGATAGATGAGGACGACGATTGTCGTCGTGGCGTAGTACGGACCGCCGCTCGTCAGCGCGTAGGCGATCGCGAACACCTGGAACGAGGAGATGATCGCGAGCACGATCACGAAGAAGTACGTGTTCTGGAGGTTCGGCCACGTGACGTGTCTGAACCGCTGCCAGCCGTTCGTCCCGTCGATGCGGGCCGCCTCGTAGAGCTCGTCGGGGATGTTCTGGAGTCCGGCGAGGAAGATGATCATGTTGAACCCGATCCCCGCCCAGACGGCGATGAGCATGATCGCACCCAGCGCGGTCGACGGATCGCCGACCCAGTTGTGTGCCAGTCCGATCGGCGCGAGGACGTTGTTGGCGATCCCGTTGAGGTTCAGGATCCAGCCCCAGATGATCGCGCTGATCGCACCGGAGAGCATCACGGGCAGGAAGTACGCGGCCCGAAACGCCTTCTTGAACCGGATCTGCCTGTCGAGCACGAGCGCCACGGCGAGACCGCCCGCGATCGCGACGGGGACGACGCCGACGGTGTAGATCATCGTCCGCGAGACGGCCCACCACCACAGGTTGACCGTCGGCGTGCTCAGAACGGCCCAGTCGTTCTCCCAGGGCAGCGGATAGACGAGGCTGCGGTAGTTGTCCAGACCGATGAACTGGAGCTCGCCGGTGAGCACCTGCCACTCCGAGAACGAGAGGTAGACGGCGAACACCACCGGGATGAACAGGAAGGCGGTGAAGACGATGAGGTTCGGCAGGATGAACAGCAGCGCCGCGAGGTTGTCCCGCCGATCGAACGCCTCGATCGAGACGAACTCGGTCAGGCCACCCTCGGTCGATCGTGAGTCTTTGGTTGCCATGGTCTGTGTCGGTCTCGATCCTCAGTTGAGGACGTTGTTGTTGACTTCCTCTTCGATCGTCGCGACGGCGTCGGCGGGTTCGACCTCGCCCTGGTAGATCCCCTGGATCTGTGGGTTGATGTTGCTGAGGATCTCCTGTGTCTGCGGGCCGTACTCCTGGGCCGTGTGTCGGGGGTACTCGCTCATCTCGAACCACCGCTGGTAGCGCTCGTCCTCCTGGTAGAGCTCCACCTCTTCGCGGAGGGACTCCCGGACCGAGAGGGCGATGCCGGTCTCGAGCCACGGTACCATACCGTCGCCCATCAGGTACTGGACCATGTCGATCGACTCGTCGATGTGGTCGCCGTTCTGGGAAACCGCGTAGCCCGCGGTGAGGATGAGCGTCCCGGGCTCCTCGCCCTCCTGATACGGCGGGACCGCGATGTCCATGATCTCGTCCATCTCCTCGTAGTCGCCCCCGATCTCGGCGATGATCCAGCCGCCGCCGAAGATCATCGCGGTCTGTTGCTCGCCGAGGATGGCGTGCTCGGCGTCGGCCCCGACCTCGGTGCCGATTCCCAGCAACTCGTCCTCCCGCAGCCCCTGGAGGAACTCGAGCGCCTCGACGTTCTCCTCGGAGTCGATCACGCACTCGGTATGATCGTCGTTCATGACCTGGCCGCCGTTCGCGGACATGAACGCGTACACCATGAAGTAGGGGTCCCAGTCGACGATCGGGTAGTCGACCTCGCCGCCCTCGTCGATGGCCTCGAGCATGGAGCGGAACTCGTTCCAGTTCTCGGGGAACTCGTCGTAGCCGGCGTTCGAGAGCACCTCGGTGTTGTGGATCAGCGCGCCGTACTGGAAGTCCTTCGGGATGAACGGCAGCCCCTCGCGCGGGTAGACCGCGTCCAGAACCGCGTCGTCCATGTCGTCGAGGAGCTCCTGGTCCAGCTCCGGTTCGAGGTTGACGAGAACGTCCTCGAACTCGCCGACGTTCTCGAGGCCGATGTAGAAGGCGTCGGGCTCCTCGCCGGCGCCGAACTGCGTCCGGAGCCGGTCGGCGTAGTCCTGCGGGACGTGCTGGAACTCCACCCCGACCTGGTCGTTCTGTTCGGCGTACGACGCCAGCATGTCCTCGACGGTCTGTCGTTCGACGCCCTCGCCCCAGGCGGAGAACTCGAGGGTGACGTCCCCCTCGCCGAGCTCGACCTCCTCGACGTCGTCCTCCTCGCTGCCGCCGTCCCCGCCGTCGCCACCGTCCCCGCCGAGACAGCCCGCCAGCGCGACGACCGAACCGCCCGCCGTCACCTTGATCAGGGTCCTTCGAGATAGTCCATTATTATCCATGGACCTACTCTCGATCAACTACTCATAAAGTTACTGGATTTTTTCGACACCGTGTAAACGAGGGGAGACGTACGGTTCGTGGTACGCTTCGTACGATATCCAAGCCCGGGCGGTTGGTGGGAGTGAGCTCGATTCGTCGACTACCGTTCAGCTCGGTACGCTCAGTAGCTCTCGGTCGCTGTTCTTGATCGCCTCCTCGGTGGCTCCATCGAAGACGTGGATGCGTTCCTCGGGGAAGACGACGTCGAGAGCCTCTCCCACCTGGACGTGAACATCGCCACTTATCGTCGCCGTAACGTCCACGTCACCGACGTCGAAGTGGACGTAGGTCACGTCTCCGACCGGCTCGACCACCTTCGGTTCGACCGTGATCCGGTTTCGCTCGGTGGCCTCCGAGGCGACCCGGATGTCCTCCGGACGAACGCCGAGGACGAGGTCCGTACCCGCCCCCGCCTCCTCGAGTTCGGTGGCGGTCTCCTCCGAGAGTTCGTACTCGAAGGCCTCGTGGACCAGCCGGCCGTTCTCGTTGCGCACGTCGAGGAAGTTCATCCCCGGCGAACCGATAAACCCCGCGACGAACACGTTGTTCGGCTTCTGATAGCACTCGAGCGGCGTGCCGACCTGCTGGAGCCGCCCCTCGTCGAGCACCACGATCCGGTCACCCATCGTCATCGCCTCGGTCTGATCGTGGGTCACGTAGACGGCGGTCGTGTTGAGGCGCCGTTGGAGGTCCTGGAGCTCGGTCCGCATCGTCGTTCTGAGTTTCGCGTCGAGGTTCGACAGCGGCTCGTCCATCAGAAACACCTTGGGCTCCCTGACGATCGATCGACCGAGAGCGACCCGTTGTTGCTGACCGCCCGAGAGCTCCCCGGGTTTGCTCTCGAGCAGGTCCTCGATCCCCATCATCTGGGCGGCCTCCCGCACCCGTTGGTCGATCTCCTCCTCGGAGAGGTCAGTCGTCATCTTCAGCCCGAACGCCATGTTCTCCCGGGCGGTCATGTGCGGGTAGAGGGCGTAGTTCTGGAACACCATCGCGATGTCCCGGTCCTTCGGTTTCTCGTGGGTGATGTCCTCGCCGTCGATGCTGATCGTCCCCTCGGTCACCTCCTCGAGCCCGGCGATTGTGCGTAGCGTGGTCGATTTGCCACAGCCCGAGGGCCCGACGAGCACCAGGAACTCGCCGTCCTCGATCGTGAGATCGAAGTCATCGACGGCGAGGACCTGCTGTCCCGCGTCACCGAATACTTTGGTGACATTCCGCATGTCGATTCGTCCCATACTTCCCACCTACTGGTTTCGTTATATAACAATTGTGTTCTCCTAGCACGGCGAACGTGCTCCGACGTCTCGGGCCCGACGACTCGATCGAGTACGATTACGCCGGTCTCCAGCACTCCGAGATCGACGGAAGGTGGAGCCGATCGGAGAGGTCCCCACCGTCTCTCGGTGTTCGCAGTGCGCGCGCTGCTGCTGACTCCCAGACGTTCGTTTACCGATCCACTTATCCTTTTCTCCCGGTCGGCCGTCCTCGAAGCGGGCGATCGGATCGGCTTCGAACGACCGTCGTCCGCGAGTTCGGCTCTCTCGTTCGTCGCGATGCCGTCGCTCGCTCGGCCTTTGTCCCGCTAGGGTTATGTCACTCAGTCCGGACCGTGAGGGTATGCCAACGATCACCTTCGTCGGAGCGGGTAGCATGGTCTTCGCCAGGAAGCTGGTCGGCGACATGCTCTCGTTTCCCGAACTCGAGGACAGCACGATCCGACTGATGGACGTCGATGAGGCCCGACTGGCGAAGGCCACGGAGGCCGCGGAGGCGATGGTGGAGAACGGCGGCGTCGGCGCGACGATCGAGTCGACGACCGACCGCTGGGCGGCGCTCGATGGCGCGGACTACGTGTTCAACATGATCAACGTCGGCGGCACCGAACCGTTCGAGAACGAGATCCGCATCCCCGAGCGATACGGCGTCGAACAGGCGATCGGCGACACGCTGGGACCCGGTGGCGTCTTTCGCGGGCTGCGGACGATCCCGACGATGCTCGAGATCGCCCGCGACATGGAGGAGCTCTGTCCCGACGCGCTTCTGTTGAACTACACCAACCCCATGGCGATCGTCTGCTGGGTGATGGCGGAGGCGACCGACGTCGAGACCGTCGGTCTCTGTCACAGCGTCCCCCATACGGCCGAGGCGATCGCCGAGTACGTCGGCGTTTCGCAGGAGGAGCTCGAGTACTGGGTCGCCGGCGTCAACCACATGGCGTGGTTTCTCGAGTGCGAACACGACGGCGAGGACGTCTATCCCCTACTCGAGGAGGCGATGGCCGATCCCGACACCTACCGGAGGGACACCGTTCGCTTCGAGATGCTGCGCCACTTCGGCGCGTTCCCCACCGAGTCGAGCCACCACGTGAGTGAGTACGTCCCCTACTTCCGGACCGAGCAGGAGACGATCGAGGAGATGGCCGGCGACGGGTACGCCGAACGCATGGCGACGGCGACCTACCTCGAGGGCTGGAAGGCCAGGTCGAACGAGCGCGACGATCCCGAACACGACGTCGACCTCGCGGACCTCGAAATCGAGCGCTCGGAGGAGTACGCCTCGCGGCTGATCCACTCGCTCGAGACCGGCGAGCCTCGCCGGCTCAACCTCAACGTCCCCAACGACGGAGGACTGATCGCGAACCTCCCCGGCGATGCCTGCGTCGAGGTGCCCTGTCTGATCGACGGAACCGGCGTCCGACCCTGTTCCGTGGGAGAGCTCCCGCCGCAGTTGGCCGCGCTGGACCGAACCCAGATCGCCGTCCAGGAGCGGACGGTGACTGGCGCGCTCGAGAACGACTGCGAGGCGATCCATCAGGCGATCAAGCTCGACCCGCTGACGTCGGCGGCTCTCACGCTGGATGAGGCCCACGAGATGACCGAGGAGCTGATCGAGGCCAACGAGGAGTATCTCCCTGAACTCGCGTGATCGAGAGGCGGACCTGGAGTCCGAACGTCGAAGCCACCTGGTGCAGTCCTCGACGACTCACCACTCCGCGACGCTGCCGTCGTCGTGGCGCCAGATCGGATTGTGCCAGTCGACCGTCTTCTCGGCCTGCTTCTCGATGTACGCCTCGTTCGGTTCGATCCCCAGCCCCGGCTCGGAGGGGACGTCGACGTAGCCGTCGTCGTACTCGAAGACGCCCGGGTCGGCGAGGTAGTCGAGGACGTCGCCGCCCCGGTTGTAGTGGATGTCGAGGCTCTGTTCCTGGATCAGGGCGTTCGGCGAGCAGACGTCGACCTGGATGCACGACGCCAGCGCGATCGGCCCGAGCGGGCAGTGGGGCGCGAGCGCGACGTCGTACGCCTCGGCCATACTCGCGATCTTGTTCACCTCGGTGATGCCACCGGCGTGCGAGAGGTCGGGCTGGATCAGGTCGACCCCGCCGTTCTCGAACACCTGCTTGAAGTCCCACCGGGAGAACATCCGCTCGCCCGTGGCGATCGGGATCGTCGTGTGAGCCGCGATCGCCGGCAGGGCGTCGTTGTGCTCGGGCAACACGGGCTCCTCGATGAACATCGGCTCGTAGGGTTCGAGCGCCTTCGCCAGACGCTTCGCCATCGGCTTGGTCACCCGGCCATGGAAGTCCACGCCGATGTCGACCTCGGGGCCGACCGCCTCGCGGACCTCCGAGAGTCGATCCCGTGCCGACTGGACGGCAGCGGGCGTGTCGACGCGGCGCATCTCGCTCGTGGCGTTCATCTTCAGCCCGGTGAACCCCTCGCTCACCTTCTCTGCGGCCGCCTCGCCGACTTCGCTCGGGCGGTCCCCGCCGATCCACTGGTAGACACGGATCCGATCGCGCGCCCGCCCGCCGAGTAGTTCGTAGACCGGCGCGCCGAACCGCTTGCCCTTGATGTCCCAGAGCGCCTGGTCGACGCCCGCGATCGCGCTCATGAGGACCGGACCGCCCCGATAGAACCCGCCGCGGTACATCCGCTGCCAGTGGTCCTCGATCCGTGAGGGGTCCTCGCCGAGCAGGTAGTTCTCCATCAGCTCCTCGACGGCGGCGCGGACGGTCTTTGCGCGACCCTCGACGACGGGTTCGCCCCAGCCGACGAGCCCGTCGCTCGTCTCGAGCCGGAGGAAGAGCCAGCGTGGCGGTACCTCGTACAGTTCGTAGTCGGTGATCTTCATGAGTCGTTCTCCCGTGGACGGCGTTCGAGCACGGTGTTCAGTGGTTCGGTTCCGATGAGACGGTCGTCCGTTCCGACTGGCAGTACGTCGCCGTCCCCGTGCTCGCGGACGACCGGCCGATCGGTGCGATCACGGTCTCCGAATCGACCGTACGAGCGGCAAGACACCCGAGGAGGACGTCGTCGGACTGGTCGTCAGCGCGAGCAACGCGGTCGAGATGACGTACCGTACCGAGGGATCCGTTCGCTGACGGGAAACGGTCCGCGGATTTAAGACGGCGGAGGGCGGAAGGACGGACGGATGTCCGACGACCAGACGGAACCGAGCGCGTCCGAGCGGGGCGGAAAGGTCGGACGGATCATCGGGAAGTACGGGCTCGACGGGACGGGTGCGGAGCTCGAGGCTCGGTGGACCGGCGACGGAGACGACCGGTACAGCTTGCGGGCGCTCGCGGACCTGTTCAACCGGCGGGTACTCGAGGCCGCACTCGAGGACGCGGACGCTCGATCGCTCGAGGGCGACGTGGAGACGCGGTATCGGCTGCTCACCGACGACGACGTGAGCGCCGGAATGCGCCAGCAGGCCCGCCGGGAGCTCGAACGAACGGGCATCGGGGTCGAGAGCCTCGAGTCGGATTTCGTCTCCCACCAGTCGATCTACACGTATCTCACCGACCACCGGGGAGCCTCGCACCCCTCGAACGCCGAGCCGAAGCCCGAGGAACGCATCGAGCGCGAGATCGACAAGATCAACGCGCTCGCGAACCGAACGCGGGCGGTCACGGCCGACTCGATCGACCGGCTGACGGCTGCGGGACTCCTCGCAGGGGAGGAGTCGAGCGTGTTCGTCGACGTCAGGGTGACCTGCGAGACCTGCGGGAGCGTCAGCTCCGCGGCGTCGTTTCTCGAGTCGGGCGGCTGTTCGTGTAGCGAGGGCGATTGATTACACCGGTACTGCCGTAAGGGACCGCGAGAACACCTGAACCTTTATACGCCGAACGGCCGATTCGGATTTCATGTCCCCGCAGGAGCACCCGGAGGCGACGATACACGCCGAGAACGTCGGCGGGATCACGTCTACGACCGTCGAGTTCGGACCCGGAGTCACCGCGCTCGCCGGACGAAACGCGACCAACCGGACGTCGCTCCTCCAGGCCATCATGGCGGCGCTGGGGAGCGAGCGGGCCTCGCTGAAGGGTGACGCGGCGAGCGGACGTGCCGAACTCGAACTCGGAGAGCGGATCTACACGCGCGAGCTCACACGGACCAACGGGACGCTCCACTTCGAGGGCGATCCCTACCTCGAGGACCCCCAGATCGCGGACCTGTTCGCGTTCCTCCTCGAGTCGAACGCGGCACGGCGGGCGGTCGTTCGCGGCGACGACCTCCGCGAACTCATCCTCCGGCCGGTCGACGTCGAGTCGATCGAGACGACGATCGAACGTCTCCAGGCCGAGAAGCGCGACGTCAGCGAGGAGCTGGCCGAGCTCTCGGCCGCCGGCCGGGAGCTGCGGTCGCTGGAGGAGGACCGGACGCGCGTCCGGTCCGAACTCGAGGAGGCCGAGGCCGACCTCGAGAGGGCGCGCGAGACGCTGGAGGGCACCCGACGATCGGAGGACGGAGGGACCTCCGAGCGATTCGACGCGCTCCAGGAGGCGCGGACGACCCTCGAAGACGTCACCTACGACCTCGAGACCGAGCGGGCGAGCGTCGACTCGCTCGAGGCGGAGCGGACGGAGCTTCGCGAGTCGCTCGGTGACCGATCGGTCGCCGAGGAGGAGACGCTCGACGAGCTGGCCTCGCGCATCGAGCGGCTCCGGGGTCGCAAGGGGGAGCTCGACGAGATCGTCTCACAGCTCCAGACGGTCATCCAGTTCAACGAGAACCTCGCCGACGCGGAGTATCCCGAGCTGATCGCAGACGGGGACGAGGAGGACGGGGTCGTGACCGACCGCCTCCTGTCGGACCGATCGACGGAGGTCACGTGCTGGACCTGCGGCAGCACGGTCGAGACCGACCGTATCGAGTCCACCCTCTCGGAGCTGCGCGAACTCAGGCGCGAGAAACTCGAGCAACGAAACGAGATCGACGCGGAGCTCGACTCGCTCAAACGCGAGCGGGCGGACTACCGCGAGACACGGGAGGAGCGCGACCGGCTCGAACGAAAGCTCGAGACCGTCGAGTCGGAGCTCGAGGACCGGAACGAACGCATCGAGGAGCTGGAGACGCGCCGCGGGGAGCTGCTCGACGAGATCGAGGCGCTCGAGCGTGAGGTCGAGGACGACGGCGACGACGCGGAGCTGCTCTCGACACAGAAGGCGGTCACTCGCCACGAACTCGAGCGCGACCGACTCGAACGGGAGTTCGACGCCATCGAGGGGGAGATCGACGAGATCGAGTCGCGCCTCGAGAAGCGCGAGGAGCTCGAGACCCGCCGCGAGGAGATCCGCGAGGAGCTCGAGGAGCAGCGAACGCGGATCGAACGCATCGAACGCGAGGCGATCGGGGCGTTCAACGAGCACATGAACACCGTACTGGGCCTGCTCGAGTACGCGAACCTCGAGCGGATCTGGCTCGAGCGACTCGAGCCCACGACCGGCGAGGAGGCGACGTTCGACCTCCACATCACCCGGATCACCGACGAGGGGACGACGTACGAGGACTCGGTCGACCACCTCAGCGAGAGCGAACGGGAGGTGACCGGGCTGATCGTCGCACTCGCGGGCTATCTCGTCCACGACGTCCACGAACGCGTTCCGTTCATGCTGCTCGACTCGCTCGAGGCGCTCGACTCCGAACGTATCGCGGCCCTGATCGACTACCTCGACCAGTACGCCCCCTACGTCGTCGTCGCGCTTCTGCCCGAGGACGCCGCTGCTCTCGACGACTCCTACACGCGGATCACTGAGATCTGACGGACAGAACTATTTGTACGAATCGAGCGCCTCGCCGAACAGCCGGCGCACGTGTCTGGTCGAGTACTCGACGCCGTACGCCGAGGCGACGTATCGCCGGACGAGTTCGGACGTCCACCGGTCGGCGTCGTAGCCGTGGTCCGACGGCGGGTCCGCGAGCGTCCCCTCGAGTTCGCGACGCTGTCGTGCCGTCAGTTCGCTTGGACGGCCCGGCCTCGAGCCGTCGGCGAGCGCCGATTCGAGCGATCGGGACTCGAACCGGTCGAGCCAGTAGTAGATCGTCGACGTCGGGAACCCGTACCGCCGACTCAGCGTCCGAACCGACTCGCCGTCGTCGTAGGCGAGCGCGATCACCAGCCGCCGAATCGCCTTCGGGTCGTCGGCGTCCGCGAGCCGCGCCCGCAGTTCGTCCGCGTCGACCCCGTCTAACCGTCCCATGAACCTGCTTCTTGTTACAAATAACTATGTCTTCCGGCGTGGCCGATTCGGGCTCACCGCTCGTCCCAGTCGCCGCTCATGGCGACGCGCTCGCCGTCCTCCCAGACGTAGAACCCCTCGCCGCTCTTCCTGCCGAGCTTGCCCGCACGGACCTTCCGCCGCAGGAGCTGTGGCGGGCGAAACCGTTCGCCGAGCTCCTCGCGTAGCCCCTCGAGGATGTCGAGGCGAACGTCGAGACCGACGACGTCTCCGAGTTCGAGCGGGCCCATCGGGTGGTTGTAGCCGAGCTCCATCGCCCGGTCGATGGCTGCGGGGCTGGCGACGCCCCGTTCGACCATCCGGATCGCCTCGACCCCGATCGCGACGCCCAGCCGTGAGGTCGCGAAGCCGGGTGTGTCGCGGATCACGACGGGTTCCTTCTCGATCCCCTCGACGAACTCCTCGGCGAACTCGACGGTCTCCGCCGCGGTCTGCTCGGCGGCGACGACCTCGACGAGGTCCATCAGGTGGACCGGGTTGAAGAAGTGGAGGCCGATCGCCCGCTCGGGTCGTTCGAGCGTGCTCGCGATCTCCGTCAGCGGAAGCGACGAGGTGTTCGACGCGATCACGGTACCAGGGTTGGCGGCGTCCTCGACCGCCGTGACCGTCTCCCGCTTCAGCTCCATCTCCTCGGGGACGGCCTCCACGACGAGATCGGCGCCCACGACCGCCTCCGCGAGCTCCGTCGTGCCCGAGATCCGCTCGAGGGCGGCTTCTCGATCCCCGGGGTCCACCTTTCCACGGTCGACCCCCTCCTCGAGGGTAGAAGCGATCGACTCGATCCCTCGATCGACGAGTTCGGGATCGAGATCGCGAACCGTTACCCGATGGCCGGCGGTCGCACAGACCTGCGCGATGCCGCGGCCCATCGTTCCCGCGCCGAGCACGCCGACATTCATATGTCTCCGAGTGCGAAGAGCGGCCCGTTAATCGTTTTGACGACGAGAGCGGCCGAGACGGTTCACCGTCCGAACCCGCCGTTCGCGCGTTTCTCGGCCGCTCTCGCCGTGAAACGGGACCGGAACCCCCACTCGATCGGAAGCGTTGATCCGTAGCGACCGGGCTCGTTCGTCGACGATGAACGGAATGGTGCGATACGAAATCACTCGGCAGACCCGCGAACTCCGATCGAACGGGCGGGACGGCGAACGTCGGTTCGCAGAAACGAGCGAACGGAGTCCGCCGAACCGACACGGGGCCGGGAAGCCGGTCGACGACCCGGTGTGGGTCGAGGGGACTCAGACGCCGAGTTCGTCGGCCAGGTCGTAGAACGAGTCGATCGTGAGCGCCGGTTCGCCGTCGAAGGGCTCCCACGACGATCCCTTGCGGTCGATCCAGACGCCCTGCATCCCCGCGTGCTGGGCGCCCATCACGTCGAACCAGCCGGCGGTGACGTGGGCGATCTCGTCGATGGGCGTACCCGTCCGGGCGGCGGCGTGGCGGTAGATCTCGGCGTCGGGCTTGAACGTCTCGATCTCGTCGGCACTGATGGTGTCCTCGAGGAGGTCGCCGATGTCAGCGTGCTCCACCATCGATTCGAGCATCTCGGGGTTGCCGTTCGAGACGACGTACGGGTCGTAGCCGCCGTCCCGAAGCCGCTCGATGCCGTCCCGAACGTCGTCGAAGACGTCGAGTTCGTGGTAGACCGCGAGGATCTCGTCGCGCTCGTCCTCGGAGACGTCCGCCCCGTGGGCGTCGAGCGCGTACTGGAGCGCGTCGCGGTTCATCTCGTAGAACGGCTGGTAGGCGTCGATCTGGTTCGCGACGAACGTGTACTCGAGCGACCGGGCGCGCCAGAGCTTCGAGACCGGCTGGGGGTCCTCGACGCGCTCTGCGAGCGCCTCCTCCGCCGCGTCGACGTCGACGAGGGTGCTGTATGAGTCGAACGTGACCGTCGTCACCCGCTCGGGATCGAACGACATACGCCGGCCTTCGACCGCCGCGGGGAAAACGCTGGTGCGTTCGTCTCCTCCTCGCTCACGCCCGTCGACGGTCCGTGAGCGAGTCGGGGTCTCCGTCCTCGTCTCCGAGACTACGGAGGATGACGACGGCGTCCGCCCCGTTCCGTCCCGTAGTCGGCACGGCGTCCGTGGATCACGTCCCGCCGGACGCAGGTCGGTCGCGGGAGGACGACTACTCGTGGCTGTAACCGTTGGTCCGGAGTTCGTCCATCACGACCTGAGGGACGTCATCCAGGTCGATCCGGTCGGTTCGTTCCGAGCCTCCGGGACGGTCCTCGCGGGCGAAACGATAGCGGACCGTCGTGTCGTCGACCTTCTCGAACTCGTACTCGAGGTTCTCGTGCGAGACGACCACCGCCTGCGGGTCGTCCGAGAGCTGTGGCGACATACGGGAGGGCCTTCACGGCGAACGATCATTAATCTCGTCCCCACAGTCGACTCCGGCCGACGGGCCACGCTTACGGCTCGCAGACCTCGATGCCGACGGCGTCGAACTCGCCCATCGCGGCGATTCGGTCGGGAACCGCCTCGAGGGAGACGACGTTCGTGACCAGCGCGCCGGGATCGATCGCCCCGCTCTCGACGAACCGCAGCAGCTCGTCGTACCTCGTCGACGGCATCCCGCGCGCGCCGAGGAAGTCGATCTCGCGGCCGACCATCGCGTCGGTGGGAAGCGGGATCTCGCCGCGTTCGTCGTCCGTCGTCAGTCCGAGTTGGAGGTGTTGGCCGCGACGAGCGAGACACGCTACGGAGTTTCGACAGGTCTGGGCGATGCCGAGCGCGTCGATCGAGATCGACGCGCCGCCGCCGGTCAGTTCACGGATCTCCTCGACCACCCTCCCCTCGCCGTTCACGGTCTCGTGAGCCCCGAGTTCGCGTGCCTTCTCGAGGGCCTCCTCGCGAACGTCGACCGCGATGACGGTCGCACCCAGCGCGCGGGCGATCTGGATCGCCGAGAGGCCGACGCCGCCACAGCCGTGGACCGCGACCGCGTCGCCGGGCGTGAGGTCGGCGCGGTGGGCGAGCGCGTGGTAGGCGGTCATGTACCGACAGCCGAGCGCCGCCATCGCCCGTGCGGAGACGTCCTCGGGGAGGACGGTGAGGTTGTAGTCGGCGTACGGGACGGCGACCTGGTCGGCGAACGCGCCCTGACCCGCGGGCTCGAACCCCAGCGCGATCCCGTCCTCGCAGACGTTGCCGTGGCCGTTTCGACACTGCGGACAGCGGCCCTCGCCGAGGCTGAACGGGACGGCGACCCGGTCGCCTCGCTCGATGCGGTCGACGCTCTCGCCGACCTCGACGACCCGGCCGGCGGGCTCGTGGCCGAGGATCTGGCCCGCCGGCGGCACGTCGTCCACCCACTCGCCGTGGCCCCGCCAGGCGTGCCAGTCCGATCGACAGATGCCACACGCCTCGACGTCGACGACGACGCCGTGGTCGGGTGCCGTCGGCTTCTCGACCTCCCGAACCCGCAGGGGGGCTCCGTGTTCCTCGAGAACGATCGCCTCCATACCTCCGGAAGGGGATCGAACCATACCAACGCTCCGCCTCCGGAACGAGTAGTCGATCCCGGAGTTCGATACGGACCCTCGGACCCCGGCCGCCGATTCGCCGGGCCCAACGGTCCGAAAACCGTCGGGCCGTTCTCCCGATCGTACGTCCTAGTTCGGATTCACCCAACGCTCATCGCACGGCTTCGTCGAGTTCATTTAAATACTCATTCAGCGAGAGTTCGAAGGGAAAATATGGCACTTAGAAGGCTCGTGAATTCCGTTTAGAGGGGTTTCGCCACTACTAACACGGGCGAGTATTTATAAGCAAGCGATGGCAGAGAACGACGAGTACAGAGAGGAGTACGGCATATCAGGAAGCCCCCGTAGGGGCCTGGTAATGGCCACGCTCGCGTTCTTCGCGGGCCTCACCACCATCGTCTTCTACGGCGTCGCGGGACCGACGTTCCAGGAGGCACTCGGCATCTCGGGCGCGTTGCTCGGGATTCTGCTGTCGTCGCCCCACATCAGCAAGGTAGCCCTCCGGGTGCCGTTCGGCGCGTGGGTCGACGAGATCGGCGCGAAGAAGCCGCTGTTGATCCTGTTCGGAATCACCATCGTGGGGATGGCCGGACTGGTCGCCATCCTCGCGCTGTTCTATCCCGACGACTTCGGGTCGCATCTCTACGTACCGCTGCTGATCTGTGGAATTCTGGCGGGCGCCGGCGGGGCAACGTTCTCCGTGGGGATCGCCCAGACCTCCTACTGGTATCCCGAGGACCAACAGGGGTTCGCGATGGGCGCCTTCGGCGGCGCCGGCAACGTCGGGCCGGGCGTGATGAACTACGCCATTCCCGTGGCGATCGGCGTTGGCGGGCTGACGCTCGCGTACGCGGGCTGGCTCGCGTTCATGGTCGTCGCGGCGGTTCTCTACGCCCTTTACGGCGCGAACCCGTACTACTTCCAGTTCCTCAAGCGGGGGTTCGACGTCGACGAAGCGAAGGGCCGCGCCGAGGAGATGGGACAGGAGGTCTTCCCCTCCGGCGGGGCTAAGGAGTCGCTGAAGAAGTCCTCGACGAGCAAGTGGACCTGGGTGCTCGTCTTCCTCTATACCGTCTCCTACGGCGGCGGGTTCACCGCCCTCTCGACGTGGTATCCCACCTACTGGAGCGCCTTCCACGGATTGACGCTCTCGACGGCCGGCCTGTTCGCCGGGATCTTCGTCGTCTACGGCTCGTTGATTCGGATCCCGGGAGGCAGCCTCAGCGATCGATTCGGCGGCGAGGACGTCGCCATCGTGAGCTACGGCATCATGGTGCTCGGCGCGGGGATCGTCACGTTCTCCGAGGCCGTGATCCCCTCGTTCGTCGGGATGATGGTGCTCGGAACCGGGATGGGCGTGGTCAACGCGGCGGTCTTCGAGCTCGTCCCGAAGTACGTCCCCGAGGCCGTCGGCGGGGCCTCCGGCTGGATCGGCGGAATCGGGGGCGCCGGGACGCTCACCGTGCTCCCGATCCTGGGCGTGTTCGTCGACGTCTACGGCGAGATCGGCTACGCCCGCGGGTTCGCCGTCATCGCCGTCCTGAGCGCGATCTGCGTCGCGATATCGATCGCGCTGAAGTTCGGCGGCCCCGACGCCTCGGAGGCCGCCGACGAGTCGGCGATGCACTGACCGCCCGACGTGCGGACCGTCACTCGGGGAACTCGTTTATGATTCTATCTCGGACGGTGACTCACTCATGACGTCGGATACTCCCCCTCACGATACGCCGGACCGTGAGGGGCGACTGGACCGCGTTCGGGGCAGTAACCGCGTTCCCGGTCGGAAGACCCGCCCGGCGTACACCCGTCGTCGGCGGATGTGGTTCGGATGGGGGCATACCGGATCCGCCGAGAAGAACGTGTACGGGCGGTTTCTGCACGACCTTCCGTACGTCTTTCTCGACGTCTTCGGTCTGAGCCTCCCCGCCAGCTATTATATCCTCAGTACCGTCGTCGACGGCGGGTTCGGGGTTACGGGAGCGGCATTCGTCGCCGTAACGACGATGACGATCGTCGCGACCGTGCTCCACATGGGGCTGATCCGCCCGCTGGCTACCGACACGCTCGGGTGGGTCTCGACGACACCGTTGCTCGTCGGAGTGCGCCTGGTCTACTACAATCTCGTCCTCCTCGTGGCGGCCTACGGCAGCGTCGCTCTCGCCACGCTCGTGGCGTCTCCACCGGTCTCACTCGCCGTGGCGGTGGCCGTCGGATGTGTCGCGATGATGGCGTTTCCCCGGCTCGCCGAGGGAATCGCTCGTCGACGGGCTCAGTGAAACCAAGGTCCCGCGGTTCGAGCACCGAATCCCGGACTGACCGTCGATGAGACTGGCGGGTCGGAGCCTCAGCGGGCGATCGTCACCGTCACGGAGGAGTTCTTGACGACCGTCGCCGCGACGCTTCCGACGAGGATGCGCGAGAGACCCGATCGGCCGTGACTCCCCATGATGATGTGATCGATATCGTTCTCCTCGGCGTACGAGACGATGACGTCTCCGGGCTGGCCCACTTCGATCACCGTCGTCAGCGTCGCCCCGTAGGCCTCCGCCCGGTCCCGCACCTCGTCGAAGAGCTCCTCGGCCTCCTCCCTGCGCGCGTCGGTGAGGCTCTCGGCCGCACCCGCCCCGGCTCCGCCGTACGACAGCTCGCTCGAATCGATCACGTGTAGCGCCGTTATCTCCGCGTCGGGATTCTCCTCGAGCGCCCGATCGAGTGCGGTGCGCGAGGGTTCCGACCCGTCGAACGGAACGAGGACTCGTTGATCCATATTACGACTACGGACGCGGACCACGTCATAGCTGTGGTGGGGGCTGTCACGTTCGGTCCGGTCGACGCCACGTCGTGCGAACCGGAGCCAACCGTTTTGACGACCGAGATCGAAGCTCCGGTATGCCCACCGTGACGTTCGAGAACGAGCGAATCGAGTGCGAGACGGGTTCCGAGCTACGCGAGACGCTGCTGGAGGCGGATCTGTCGCCGCACAACGGCGCGTCGAACTACGCCAACTGCGGGGGTCGGGCGATCTGTGGTACCTGTGCGGTCGAGATCGATGGACCGACGAGCGAGATGACCGACCGCGAGCGCGAACGCCTCTCGAAGTGGCCCCACGACCTCGATTCGGGGCTTCGGCTGGCCTGCCAGACGCGCGTCGAGGGCGACCTCGAGGTGCGAAAACACGGCGGGTTCTGGGGACAGAAGGTCGACGAGCGGTAAGCGAAACCGGGGGTCAATGCTCTTCGAGGGGAAACCACGCCAGGTCATGCGTGGCGGCGAGCTCGACGGTCACGGGCGTGTCGAGCGAGATCTGCTCCGCGTGGTTGTGCATCGCCTCGACCACGTCGCCGTCCTCGAGCTCGACCCGGTAGAGCACCGTCGGCCCGAGATACCGGCGGTAGGTCACGCGTCCGTCGGCGCCCTCCTCGCTTTCGGCCGGCCGGACGAGCACGTCGTCGGGCCGGACGAGCACGTCGATCCGGGTGTGGTCGTACTCGGTCGCCAACCCGTAGATCCGGTCGCGACCCACCGGCCCCAGCGAGGTCTCGACGAGGTCGCCCGAGACGTAGCCCGAGAGGAAGCTCGCGTGGCCGAGGAATCCCGCGACGAACCGGGATCTGGGGTGCTGGAACACCTCCTCGGGCCGGCCGATCTGCTCGATCGAACCCTGGTTCATCACCGCGACCCGATCCGAGATCGACATCGCCTCCTCCTGGTCGTGGGTGACCGAGATCCCGGTGACGCCGGCCTCCTTGAGGATCCGGCGGACCTCCTCGCGCATCTCCACCCGGAGGTCGACGTCGAGGTTACTGAACGGCTCGTCGAGCAGCAGTATCTCGGGCTCGGGCGCGAGCGAACGTGCGAGCGCGATGCGCTGTTGTTGGCCGCCCGAGAGCTCGCTCGGCTCGCTGTCGGCGTGGTCTGCGAGCCCCACCAGATCGAGCAGTTCCTCGACGCGGGCCTCGCGCTCGTCCTCGGGACGGTCGTCCAGCCCGAACCCGACGTTCTCGGCCGCGCTGAGGTGGGGAAACAGCGCGAAGTTCTGGAAGACGATTCCGATGTCCCGGCTTTCGGGGCCGACGAACGCGTTCCCGTCCGCGACGGTCGAGTCACCGACTCGAACCCGCCCGTCGTCGGGCCGTTCGAGGCCGGCGATCATCCGAAGCGTCGTGGTCTTCCCGCAGCCCGACGGACCCAGAAGCGTCAGCAGTTCTCCCTCGCGGACCGAGACCGATAGATCGGAGACGGCCGTCTCGGGACCGTAGCGTTTCGTGACGCCGTCGAGTTCGAGGGCCGTGGTCTCCGGTTCGGTCTCCCGCTTCTCACGCGTTCGTTCGACACGTACTGATTCAGACACTGTCGTATCCCTCCCTGCGGCCATTCAGTCGACGTTCTGCCCCGAGGCGGCGCGAACATCGACGGAGCATTCCGTTCCATCGCCGGCTCGATCGGGAGACGGCGGCTGACGCCCGGAACGGCATCGGTCGACTCATGGATCGTTTCGCTTTCCGCGTACCACATCTACGCGTTTAGGTCTTCCTAAACCGGCGAGCGGTCCCGTCGGACGGCGCGACGCTCCGAGACACGGCGTCGGCGTGTCGACCGCGTTCGAGGTCAGCGGAGGTAGATGGAGTTAACTGTCCGTTCGGGCCAGAGAGGGTATGGACGGGAACGAGGGGGAGGCGCGTTCGAACGCGAAACGGGTGACGACGCGCCGACTGACGCTCGCGGGAACCGCGCTGCTCGCGGTCGCGCTCGTCGCCGCGGTCCTGACGGTCGACGTCGACCCCGTCGTCGAGAGCGTCCTCCGCGCGGACCCGCGGGTTCTCGGGGTCGCGACGGTCGTCTACGCCGCCTCCTGGCCGCTCCGTGGACGACGATACGACGACGTGCTGGGAACGATGGGACAGCAGGGTGGGACGGGCTTTCTCACCATGGCCACCTTCGCGAGCCAGACGGCCAACCTCGTCGTTCCCGCACGGGCCGGCGATGCGGTCCGGGCGTACCTCGTGAAACGCCACCGCGCGGTCCCCTATCCCTCGGGCTTTGCCTCGCTCGCGGTCGAGCGTGCCTTCGACCTGCTGGCGTTGGTCGTGCTGTCGGTGGGCGCCCTCGTCGTGGTCGTCGCGACGGGCGGGCCGAACGCGCTCGGACTCGCGGCCGTCGACGGGGGCGGGTCCGCCGTCGGAGCCGCACTCTCGGTCGGTCTCGCAGCCCTCGTCCTGACCGTCGTGGTCGTCGCCGCGACACGGAGCGACTCGTCGATGGGATCGACGCTTCGGGCGCAGGTCGCCGGACGTCCGAGGATTCGGCGGGTCGTCGAGTGGGCGCTCCGGTTCGCCGACGACGTCGGGGTCGTCGCTCGGGATCGCCGCGGTCTCGCGGCGATCGGGGTGGGGAGCCTCCTCGTCTGGGCGCTCGACGCGCTGACGGCCGTGCTGGTCCTGGCGGCGTTCGGGACCGACCTCGACGTCGGAACGCTGCTGGTCGCGGGTACGCTCGCGGTCAGCGTTGGTAACCTCGCGAAGGTGGTTCCGCTCTCGCAGGGCGGGATAGGACTGTACGAGGCGGCGTTCACCGGACTGATCGTCGGAATCACGCCGGTCGGCGCCGGAACGGCGCTCGGCGCGGCCATCGTCGATCACGCGCTGAAGAACGCCGTCACGCTCGCCGGAGGCGGCCTCTCCCTCGCGGCGTTCGACGTCTCGCTCTCGGAGGCGCGCGAGCGATCGGCCGGTCCGGAGCCGGAGCCGTGAACCGACGAGGCGTGGATCCCGGTCGCCGATTCGCATCGGCAAATTTTTTAGGGAGGCCTAAAGAGTGCTCGTAGGGAAATGAGCCGCGACATCTGCGTCATCGTTCCGACCATCCGGGAGTACGACTGTCTGCGCGAGTACTTCGGGAACGCACGCGACCACGGGTTCGACCTCTCGCGGCTCCACGTCCTGCTGGTGACGGAGGACTTCTGCGAGACCGACGCGATGGAGGCGATGCTCGAGGAGGAGGGCGTCTCCGGGGAGGTCTTCGACGGCTCCCGGCGCCGGGAGTGGTACGAGGAGAAGGGGATCGCGGAGTACGACCACCTCGTTCCGGCGGCGAGCCACGCGGAGACGAGCTTCGGGTTACTGTACATGTGGGCCGGCGAGTTCGAGTACGGGATCTTCATCGACGACGACACTCTCCCGCACGCCGAGGACGACTTCTTCGGCCGACACATGGCGAACCTCGCGTTCGAGGGCGAGGTCGAATCGGTCTCCTCCGACGAGCAGTGGGTGAACGTCCTCTATCAGAACGCCGACGAACACGGGCTCTACCCCCGCGGATACCCCTACTCGGCGATGGACGAGACCGTCGAGACCGACACTCGGGAGATCGAGGACGTCGTCGCCTCGCAGGGGCTCTGGACGAACGTTCCGGACCTCGACGCCGTGCGCATCCTGATGGACGGCGACCTGGAGGGACAGGCCCAGACCCGGACGGCTCGCGAGGAGTTCGAGCGCGACTTCGTCGCCGAACGCGGGAACTACCTCACCGTCTGTTCGATGAACCTCGCGTTCGAGCGGGAGGTGATCCCGGCGTTCTACCAGCTACCGATGGACGACAACGCGTGGGACGTCGGGCGGTTCGACGACATCTGGAGCGGCGTCTTCCTCAAGCGCGCCTGCGACGTGCTCGGAACGCGGATCTACAACGGTCGTCCGCTCTGTGAGCACAACAAGGCGAAGCGCTCGACGTTCGACGACCTCCACAACGAGGTCGCTGGCCTGGAGCTCAACGAACACCTCTGGGAACTGATCGACAGCGTGGAACCTCCGGTTCCACGGGCCGCTCGGACGGACGGATCGTCCGAGGACGGGGTGGGAAGGGACGCCGACGACTACGCCGCGGTCTACGAGGCGATGGGCCGGCGGCTCGCCGAGGGCGAGTTCGACGAGTACCGAAACGGGGCCTTTCTCAACCACGTCGGCGAGTCCATGCTCGACTGGCTCGAGTGTCTCGACGCGCTCTCCCGGGTCCCCGCGGTCGCCGACGACTGAAACAATAGGTATAAGTTCGTTTAGGGGAGCCTAAAACACATGACGCGACGAAACCTCGACTCGAGCACTCGCCGGCGGTTCCTACTGGGGACGACGGCTCTCGGAACCGCGGGCGTGGCGGGATGTACGGGATTGTTCGGCGACGACGGGGACGAGGGTAACGGAAACGAGAGCGGGAACGAGTCCGAGATCGGCCAGATCGGTTCGGGCCGCGAGGGGCGAGACGCGCCCGGCGGGACGCCGATGGACGAGATGCCGCCGCTCGAGGGCGAACTCACGGTCTACTCCGGTCGCGGTGAGTTCCTCGTCGGCGACCTCCTCCAGTACATCGAGGAGCAGTACGACGACTTCTCGGTGGACGTGCGCTACGGCGACTCGACCGACCTCGTCAACCAGATCATCACCGAGGGCGAGGGGACGCCCGCCGACGTGTTCTACTCGGTCAACGCCGGGTCGCTCGGCGCGCTCGCCGACGAGGGCCGCACCCGATCGCTTCCCGACGACCTGCTCGAACTGGTTCGCGAGGAGTTCCGCGCCGAGAGTTGGATCGGCACCTCGGGTCGTGCTCGGACGGTCCCGTTCAACACCGAGGCGCTCTCGGCCGACGACATGTCGAACAGCATCGACGATTACTCCGGCGGCTTCGAGGGATCGCTCGGCTGGGCGCCCTCCTACGGCTCGTGTCAGGCGTTCGTCACCGCGATGCGGCTGCTCAGAGGCGAGGAGGAGACCCGCCAGTGGCTGGAGGGCGTCGTCGAGAGCGGGATCACCGACTACCCCGACGAGTTCGCGACGTGTCAGGCGATCGCCGACGGCGAGATCGACGCCGGCTTCACGAACCACTACTACATCCAGCGCGTGCTCGACGGCTCGCCGGACGCGCCCATCGAGACGTCGTTCACCCAGGGCGACGCCGGGGCGATCTTCAACGTCGCGGGGGGAGCCGTCACCGACGCCGCCGCTGACGTCGACCTCGGCGCGAACTTCATCCGACACCTGCTCTCCGCGGAGGCCCAGGACTACTTCGCCCGGACCACCTTCGAGTACCCGCTGATCCCCGACGTCGAGCCCGTCGGCGACCTCCCGACGATCGACGAGCTCAACCCGCCCTCGGAGCTGGATCTGACCCAGCTGTCGGATCTCGAGCCGACGATCAACCTGATGCGTGACGTCGGGATCGACGTCTGACGCGGCGCGTCATGGTCCCCGTTTGGCGATCGAACCGTGAACGTCTCGCCGCCGCGTTCGTCGCGGCGGTCGCCGCCGTCGCCGTTTTCGTCGTCGCTCGCGAGGTCTTTCCCTACCACTCGAACAACCACGACGAGGCGGTATACCTCCAGCAGGCGGCGATGCTTCTAGAGGGGCAGCTCCAGCTGTACGCCGGCGAGCTCGCGGGCGCGTTTCGCCCCTGGTTCTTCGTCGAGGACGGCGGCCGGCTCTACCCGAAGTACGCGCCCGTGCCGGCCGCGATGTACGCCGTCTCGATCGCGCTGTTCGGCGAGCCGCGGGTGACGCTCGCCGCCGTCGCGGCAGGCAACGCCGCGCTGGTCTATCTGTTGGGATCGATGGCGTTCGACCGACGGGTCGGCATCGTCGCCGCCGCGCTGTTCGCGGCCGCGCCGCTCTCGCTCGTCACGGGGTCGGTCTTCCTGCCGTACGCACCGACCACGCTGTTGAACCTGCTGTTCGCCGTCTGTTACCTCCGGGGCGTCCGTCGACGCGATCCCCGGTACGCCGTCGGCGCCGGCATCGCGGTCGGCCTCGCCTTCTTCGCGCGACCCTACACGGCCGTGCTCTTCGCCGTGCCGTTCATCGCCCACGCGCTGTGGTCGGTCGGTCGAGCGCTCCGCGAGCGGGGTCTCAGACCGCCTCCCGAACCCGTTCGAAGGCAGGCACTGACGGCGGCCGGCGGACTGGCGTTCGTCGGCCTGACGCTCGCGTACAACGCCCACCTGACGGGCTCGCCACTCGTGTTCCCTTTCGAAGCGTTCGCGCCGATGGACGGCCCCGGGTTCGGCCGGCGCCGGCTCCTCGATCACTCGATCGAGTACACGCCAGAACTGGGGCTGCGCGCGAACGGGTACGTGCTGTGGTACCTCGCGACGCGCTGGTTCACCGCCGGCCTCCTCGGGACCACGTGTGCGCTCTGCGGGCTCGCGATCGCGATACGTCGCCGACTGAACGGAGGGGCGACCTCGGCGCTGTACGAGGCCGACGCGGTCGCCGTCTCGGCGCTCGCGGGCCTGTTCGTGACGGTCACGGCCGGGAACGTCGCCTTCTGGGGGAACCGCAACGTGCTCGCGACGATGGGAGATCCCACCGACGGCCTGATCGCGCTGATCGGCCCGGTCTATCACTTCGATCTGCTCGTCCCCCTGTCGGTCTTCGCCGCGGTCGCGGTCGTCGCCGGCTGGCGCCGGCTGCGTGAACTGCTCTTCGATCGACTCTCCCGGCGCGGCACCCGCCTCGTGCTGGCGATCGTGCTCGTCGCGGGCCTCGCGCTCGGAGGCGTCGCGAACGCCGCCCTCGTCGGCGCTCCGCTCGAGCGAAACGCCGCCCACACCGAGAAGTTCGAGCGGGCTTACGAGCCGTTCGAGACGGCCGAGTTCGACGACGCGGTGGTGTTCCTTCCGACGCCGTACGGCGAGTGGCAGAACCACCCCTTCCAGTACCTCCGCAACGAGCCGGGGTTCGACGGGGAGGTCGTCTACGCGCTCGATCGCGAGCCGGCCGAGGACTTCGCCGTCGTCGACGCCTACCCCGACCGGGAGTACCACCGCTACGCCTACCGCGGCGAGTGGACGCCGGAGCCGGATCGCCACGTCGTCCCGAAGCTCGAATCCCTCACGGTGCGGGAGGGCGAGCGCCTCGCGGGCGAGACCGCTATCGGCGTGCCCGACTCCGCGAACGTCGATCGGGTGACCGTACAGGTGGAGAACCGAGCCGGCGACCGTGCGACGTACGCGATCGACGATCCCGGCGAGAGGATCGCCGTCGAGTGGACGCTGGATTCCGACGCCGCGCGGCTCGTCGCCGTCGAGGGCGGGACGCCGGCGACCGGCGGGATCGAGGCGAACGACGAGCCGTCGGTCGCAGTCGGCGCCACCGACGAAATCGTCGTCCTCGTTCGGCTCGTCGGGCACGACGGCTCGACGCTCACCTATCGACAGGCGACGACGGTACGCACGACCAATGGAAGCGTCGAGGCGCTCTGGCCGCCCGAACGGACGGTCTGTCCGCTGGTTGACGACTGTGGCAACGAGGGAACGTACCTGCCGGATCGGCCCGACGCACATCGGGAGGGCGTCGTCTTCGAGACGAACGTCGAGGAGAGCGACGAGACGGAATCGGGATCGCGCTGACGTATTTGCGTCCGGCATCTTCGGTGCGTTCACCGCCGATCTCGAGAAGGACGGGATCGATCACCCGCGTCCGTCCCGTCAGCGAAACCGTTCTTCGAGACAGACCTTCACGATCGACGCGGCGATCTCGGCGCCGCCCCGAACGGGATCGAGTTTGGTCTCGCCTGCGCGTTCGCGGTACTCGATCGGACGCTCGCGGACGTCGTACCCGCGCAGCACCGGACGGATGAGGAGTTCGGCCGAGAGCCCGGTGTTCTCGGTCCACTCGATCGACTCGACGACCTCGCGGCGATACGCGCGCATCCCAGTGGTGGTGTCGTGGACGCGGTTCCCCGAGAGGACGCTCGTGAGCAGCGCGAACGCCTCGTTTCCTAGCCTGTTTGCCGCCGGCATCGCGTCGGCGCCGTAGTAGAGCCGATCGCCGCTCACGACGTCGTAGCCCTCGTTGATCAACTCGAGGAAGTCGGGGAGCGCCTCCATCGGATAGGTGTCGTCGCAGTCGGTCGTCACCACGACGGGCCGATCGGGCGCGAGGATCGCCTCGCGCACGGCGACGCCGTAACCCTGGGGCTCCTGTTCGATCACGCGCGCGCCATGCTCGCGCGCGATCTCGGGCGTGCGGTCCGAGGAACCGTCGACGCAGACGACCTCGGCCTTCCCGTCGGTAACGCGCTCGATATCGGAGAGCACCGTCCCGATCGCCTCTTCTTCATCGTACGTTCCCATCACGACGCTCACGTCCTCGAAGGTGAACTCTCCGGGCTCGTCGGTCGTCGCGGATCGCCGGATCGATCGCAGGAGATCGCTCATGACCGCCCCTTCCGAGCGCTCGTACTTGTCTTTTTAGGTTTGCCTAAATCACCTGAGTCAGAGCGCTTCGTCGACCGCCTCCGCGGCCCGGAGCGCGAGCGCGGCGATGGTGAGCGTCGGGTTGACCGCGCCGCCGGTGGGGAAGACGCTGCTTCCGACGATCCAGCAGTTCGAGAGGTCGTGGGTTCGCAGCCGAGGGTTTACGACGCTCTCGTCGGGGTCCTCGCCCATCCTGGTCGTCCCCATGTGATGGAAGGCCGGACCGGCGTTCTCGGGGCTGACGGTCCAGGTTATCTCGGCGCCCATCTCCTCGAGGATCGAGCGTTGCACCTCGTTCGCGCGTTCGAGGGTGCGCAGCGCGCGGTCGTCGAGGTCCCAGTGGATCTCGGGGACGGGGTTGCCGTGATCGTCGGTCCGGTCGGGATCCAGCCCGACGTAGCTCTCCTCGCGGGGGAGCTGTTCGACCAGCGCGCCCAACCCGACGTGGGTGCCGTACTCGGACCGCAGTCGATCGAGCAGGGCGTCGCCCCACTCGTCTCCCCCGAGAGCCGTCTCGACGGGCGAGGGACCGGCGTAGTTGAAGAACTCCAGTTTGAACGGGCCGACCTCGCTATCGGCGTCGTCGTAGAACTGGTGGCTCTCGCTGGTGAGGAAGCCGACGTGGTTCTGGCGGGTCGGCTCGTCGATCGTGCCGCCCATCCCCGCGAAGGGGTGATCCATGAAGCATCGCCCGACGAGGCCGCTCGAGTTGGCGAGGCCGTCGGGATAGCGTTCCGAGTCCGAGAGCAGTAGTAGTCGAGGCGTCTCGACGCCGCCGCAGGCCAGCACGAACGCGTCGGCCTCCTGTCTGTGGGTCTCGCCGTCGGGCGTCGCGTAGGTCGCGGCCTCGATGCTCTCGGCGCCGTGTTCGAGGCGCTGGACGGGGGCGCGATCGATCACGGTCGCGCCCCGCTGCTCGGCGGCCCGGACGTGGACCGAGGCGTCGTACTTCGCTCCCGACGGACAGACGGGCTGGCAGGTGCCGTAGCCGACACAGGCACCTCGATCGCCGTAGGGTTCGGAGTTGCGGGCGTTCGGGACCGAGTGCATCGCGATTTCGAGTTCCTCGCAGGCCTCGGCGAACAGCCCGTCGCTGTAGGAGGGCGCGAACGCGGGCATGGGAAACGGCTCCTCGCGGGGCGGGCCGAACGGGTTGTCGTCGGCGCCAGCGACGCCGAGTTCCCGCTCGGCTGTGGCGTAGTACGGCCGGAGGTCGTCGTAGGAGAGCGGCCAGTCGACGCCGACGCCGTACCGGCTCCGGGTCTCGAAGTCCGCCTCGTGAAGCCGCATCACCATCCCCTGCCAGTGGAGCGTCGAGCCGCCGATCCCCTTGACGCGGGCGTGGTTCAGCGGGTAGGATCGCTCGCCGGAGTTCGAGTGGGCGTCGCGCTCGCCGTCCATCTCCCAGACGTCCGGCCGGTCGTACGCCGGGCGAATCGCTCGTTCCATGCGCTCGATCCGGTCGGCGTCGTCGAACCGGGGACCGGCGTCGAGGATCACGACGCCGTGGCCCGCGCCGGCGAGCCGATCGGCCACCAGCGCGCCGGCCGGCCCGGCCCCGATCACGCAGACGTCGGCCTCGACGGGGGTTCGGGCGCTCACGCGCTCGGCCCCCGCCGGTAGGAGTCGATCCCGCCCGGGTGACCCTGTGGGTTCTCGAGGCCGGCCAGCTCGCCGCCGGTCGGCGAGGAGTACAGCGCCAACAGCAGCTCGTTGACCACGTAGTAGCGAACCCGCTGGGCGGTCGTGCCGTCGGGATTCTCCTCGGCCGTGTGTGCTCCGACCTCCCGGAGGAGGCGGTCGCGGTCCTCCCGAGAGAGCGTGGCGAACCGGCCGTCGTACCACTCGGCGGCCAGATCGTCGAGCTCCTCGACGGCGTCGTGCAGACCGGCGGCGTGGTCCTCCCGATCGAGACGGCCATCGAGGAACGTCCCGACGAACGTCTCGATGCCGGAGAGTTCGCTCGGATAGACGACCTCGGCGGCGGCGACCAGCGTCTCCCGAATCCGCTCGCCGTTCTCGTCGGACTCGCCGTCGTCGAGGTCGCGGACCCCGACCGCGGCCGTGCCGGCACCGATGGCACCGATGGCACCGACGGCGCCGAGCGCGACGAGCGCGTCCCGCCTGGTCAGCTCCATGCGAGGCGATTAGGCTAACCTAAACCTTATATCCGTTGAACCACGATCCCTTCCGAGAGAGGGGCTGCGGCGCGATCGGAACGCGACGGGGCCGCGTCCGTCCGGACTCCTCGAATTCACCACCGATGAGATCAGTCGTTCCCACCTCGCTGCGCTCGCGAATCCACGGTCTCCCGTTCGGACTGGCGCTTCTATGCGGCGCGATCGCCGCGATCGTCGTGTTCCCGCTGACGTGGCTCGTCCTCCAGGCGGCGACCGTCGATCCCGAGCGCGCGCTGTCGATGCTGGCCCGTCCCGCGACCGTCGAGGTGGTCGTCAACAGCCTGCTGCTCATGGCCGCCGTCACCGTTCTATCCGTTCTCATCGGCGTTCCGCTGGCGTTCCTCACCGTTCGGACGGACCTGCCGTTCCGGCGGTTCTGGTCGATCGTCGTCTCGCTGCCGCTCGTGATCCCCAGCTACATCGGCGCGTTCGCGTTCGTCTCGGCGTTCGGTCCACGAGGCGAGTTCCACTCGCTGCTCGCCCCGCTGGGGATCGAGCGCCTGCCCGAGATCTACGGCTTCCCGGGCACGGTCGCCGTCATCACGCTCTACACGTATCCCTACGTCTACCTCACGGCTCGGGCCGCGCTGCTCTCGTTCGACACGACGCTCGTCGACGCCGCGCGGACGCTGAACCACGGGCGGTGGTCGGCGTTCCGGCGGGTGACGCTCCCCCACATCCGCCCCGCGATCGCCGCGGGGGCGCTGCTGGCCGCGCTGTACGCCGTCTCCGACTTCGGGACGCCGACGATCATGCGCCTGCCCGTGTTCACCCGGCAGATCTACGTCGAGTACAACGCCTTCGGACAGGACTACGCGGCGCTGCTCTCGTTGCAGCTGCTCGTGATCGTGATCGCCGTGCTGGCGCTCGAACGGTGGGTCCGGTCGGAGCGAACGATCCACGGCGACCTCGGCGAGACCCCCGGCGAGGCCGTCGTCCCGCTCGGGAGGCTTCGCTGGCCCGCGACGCTGTTGCCGGCGTCGATCGCCGTGTTCGCGCTGGTCGTACCGATCTGGATCCTCGGTCTGTGGCTGGTCACCGCCGAGACCGGAGGACGGCCGTCGCTCGCCTTCGAGTGGGCGTTCGCGTTCAACTCCGTCTGGGTCGCGGGAGTCGCGGCGCTCGTCGCCACGCTCGCGGCGCTGCCGGTGGCGTACTTCGCCGCCACCGACGACGGCCCGCTTTCGACGGTGTTCGAGCGCGCGACGTACGTCGGCTTCGCGGTTCCGGGGGTCGTCCTGGCGCTCGCGCTGGTCTACTTCGGCGCGGGCTACCTGCCGGGGCTCTACCAGACGATCCCGCTTCTGGTGTTCGCCTACACCGTCCGGTTCATGCCCCAGGCCGTCGGCGCGATCCGGACCACCACCCGACAGGTAGATCCACGCCTCGTCGAGGCAGCACGCACGCTCGGCGAGACCCCCCACCGGGCCTTCCGCCGGGTCACCCTCCCACTGATCGCCCCCGGCGTGGTCGCCGGAGCGGCGCTGGTCTTCCTGACGACGATGAAGGAACTGCCGGCGACGCTGATCCTCCGACCGACGGATTTCGAGTCGCTCGTCACCCACATCTGGCGCGCACAGGAGGCGGCGTACTTCCAGTACGCCGCGGTTCCCGCGCTGTTGCTCGTGGTCGTCTCGGGGCTGTCGATGGTCGTGCTCCTCTCGCAGGGCGAGGCGGGTCGGTAACCCCGAGCGAGGCCCCCGAATTCGACATTGAACACCACTTGAGGGTATCTCGTGGCATCTCTAGGTAACGCTTATCCCGGTGGCGTCCCTTCTCACGAATAGATGACGAACGAGGGTGACAATCCGTGGTGGCCGCCTGCGATGTTCGCGAACCAGATGCAGGAGGCGAGCGAGGAGGCCGTCGGACAGCAACAGAAGCTGTTCGCGGAGTGGATGTCGAAGATGAACGACGGCGCGGCCCCGTCCGTACCGACGGGCGGTCTGGGCGGGCTCTCCGGGCTCTCGGCGATGAGCATGGAGGCGGCGACGTTCAAGACGCGCGTCCAGAGCGGCGGGCGCATCAGCATCCCCGACGCGGAGCGCGAGGCGCTCGACATCGACGAGGGCGACATCGTTCAGACGATAGTCATTCCCCTCGATACGGGAGGCGACGACGATGACTGAGACGCCCATGGAACGAGCGTTCGACGCACAGTCGACGATGCTGCGGCGGAGCACTTGGGCGTTCGGGCGCGGACTCGCGACTCAGCGCGAGGCCGTCGAGGCGTTTCGCGACGTCCTCGACGCGCAGGAGGAGACTCAGCGCCGGAACGTCGAGGCGACCCAGCGTGCGGTCGACGCCTACTTCGAGGCGCTCCCCGGCGCGGGCGCCGCGGCAGGCCAGGAGGCCGTCGACGAGGGGTTCACGACGCTGCTCGAGTTCCACGCGCAGTCGTGGGACGCCGTCGACCGGCTCGCGGCGGAGAACGCCGCAGCCTACGACGAACTCGTCGAACAGTACGCCTCGATGGTCGACGCTCGCCCGAGGGGAGACGCCGCGGATCGGACGCGAGCGCGAACCGAGGTCGTCGTCGAGCCAGCCGAGGACGCGAACGAGCGATGAACCTTTAGCCTTTTCAATGCGGCCGACCATACTACAAACGATGAGCGAAACGGAGCTACCCATGTCAGAACCAAACCAGTGGAACGAGTTCATGCAAGCCATGAACCAGCAGTTCGCACAGAGTCTAGAACAGAACGTCGAGGCCCAGACCCAGTTCGTCGAGTCCTGGTTCGAGACGCTCGAGCAGACGAGCGATCCCGAACAGATGGGTGAGGCCTTCGAGGGAACCGCCAACGCGTACACGACGTGGATGGAGGCGTCCCAGCAGGCCTACGAGCGCTCGATGGACGCGATGAGCGGCGAGGACGTCGAGCCCGAGGAGTTCCGCGACATCTGGCTCAACGCAGCCAACGAGGCGTTCAAGGAGGTCGCCGATACGACGGCGTTCGCGGCGACGACGGGCCAGACCGTCGAGGAGGCACTCGAGTATCAGCAGCAGATCGACGATCTCGCCGACGAGACGCTCCACACCCTCGGCTTCGCCACCAAGCGCGACGTCCAAGAGGTCGGCGAGCGACTGATCGAACTCGAGCGCCGCCAGCACGCCGTCGAGCGGAAACTCGACACGGTCATCGACCACCTCGAAGACGAAGAATGACGGCCTCCAACCCGAACCCCTTCACCGCCGGGCTCGACCTCTACCGGAAGAGCTGGGAGAAGACCGCCGACGCGCTCGAGAAGGGCGCCGACGCGCCCGAACAGCTCGAACGGCTGGCCGATGTCGACGTCGGCCAGACGCCGAGCGAGGTCGTCTACGAGGAGAACAAGCTCGAACTGCTCCACTACGAGTCCCAGACCGAGGAGCAACACGACGTCCCGATCCTCATCGTCTACGCGCTGATCAACAAGCCGTACATCCTCGACCTGCAGCCCGACCGCAGCGTCATCCGCACGCTGCTCGAGAACGGCTTCGACGTCTACATGATCGACTGGAACGAGCCCTCGGCGATGGACGCAGGGCTCACCCTCGAGGACTACGTCCAGCGCTACACCGACAACTGCGTCGACGTGGTCCGCGAGCGTTCGGGCCAGGACTCGATCAACATCCTCGGCTACTGCATGGGCGGAACGATGAGCGTGATGTACGCCGCACTCCACCCCGAGAAGGTCAGAAACCTCGGGCTGATGGCCGCCGGGCTCTGCTTTACGGGCACGGGCGGCGTCCTCGAGCAGTGGGGTGACGAGGAGTACTACTCGCCCTCGACGGTGACCGACACCTTCGGGAACGTCCCCGCCGACTTCCTCGACATCGGGTTCGCGATCATGGACCCGGTGCAGAACTTCGTCACGAAGTACGTCCAGCTCTACGACAACATCGAGGACGAGGAGTTCGTCGAGAACTTCGGTCGCATGGAACAGTGGATCAACGACGGGATCGACGTCGCCGGCGAGACCTACAAGCAGTTCCTGATCGACATCTACCAGAACAACAAGCTCGCGAAGAACGAGCTCTACGTCGGCGACGAGCACGTCGACCTCTCGAACCTGGAGATGCCGATCGTCCAGATCGTCGGCGAGTACGACCACCTGATCCCGCCGGAGGCCTCGACGCCGTTCAACGAGCTCGCCGCGAGCGAGGACACCGAGGTCATGGAGTTCCCGACGGGCCACATCGGGCTGTCGGTCTCCTCGAAGTCCCACGCCAAGCTCTGGCCGCAGGTGTGTGAGTGGTACGCCGAGCGCTCGGGCGCCGAGGAACCCGAGGCCGAGTCGATCGAGAAGGGCGAGGAGCCCGACGCCGCTCTCGCGGAGGACGTCGAGGTCGACGCGGCCGATCTCGAGGAGGAGCCCGAGATCAAGAACGAGGAGGACATCGATCTCGAGGCCGACGAACTCGACGACGTCGAGACCGACGCGGACTCGGACGAAGACACGAACGCCGGCGTCGACGTCGACGCTCCGACCGAGAACGGGACCGACGGAGGCGTCGACGTCGCGGCCGAAACCGACGAGGACGAGGCGGCACCCGACATCGGGGCGGGAGACGCCGACGCGGGACTCGAGAGCGAACCCGACTCCGAGGAAGGGGCCGACCTCGAGACCGAGGTAGCGGAACGAGCCGACCGCGACGGCGACGAGGAGCCGGTCGTCGAGAGCGCGGCGCGGACCGATCTCCGAACGATCCCGGGCATCGGCGACTCCTACGCCGAGCGTCTCCAGGAGGCCGGCGTCTCGAGCGCCGAGGAGCTCGTCAACGCCGACGCCGAGGAGCTCGCCGAACACATCGAGGTCTCGACCATGCAGATCGAGACGTGGGCCGAGAACGCGCGACGCGACGAGGACTGAACGGCCGCGTTCCGGTCGTTTCTAGGCAACACTTACGGGGAAGACGGTAGCATATCCCATCCGGAGCGGGGAGTCCGACTCCGTACAACAATGGGATTCGAAGATCGTACCTGTTTGATAACAGGATCGTCGAGGGGTATCGGTAGCGGCATCGCTGAGGAGCTCGCCGACAAGGGCGCGAACGTCGTCATCAACTACCGCGCCTCGGCGGGCGCGGCCGAGAAGGTCGCCGACGGGATCCGCGAACAAGGGGGCGAGGCGATGATCGCGCAGGCGGACGTCACCGACGAGGAGGAGGTGGCGGCGATGCACAAGGAGGTCGACGACGCGTACGGCTCGGTCGACGTCCTCATCAACAACGCCGGCATCAACGTCGACACGATGTTCTCGGAGATGACCCGCGCCGAGTGGGACCGTGTCATCGAGGTCGACCTCACCGGCGCGTTCGTCTGTACGAAGGAGTTCTTCGACGACATCGCGGAGGCGCCGGAGGGACGGCTGATCAACATCTCCTCGGTCGTCGGCAAGCAGGGCAACCTCGGGCAGGCGAACTACGCCGCGGCGAAGAGCGGGATGTTCGGGCTCACGCGGACGCTCGCGATCGAACTCGCCGAGAGTGGCTCGACGTCGAACTGCGTCGCGCCGGGCTTCACCGAGACGGCGATGATCGAGGGAATACCGGAACGGGTCCGCGACCGGATCCGTTCGGAGATCCCGCTCGGGCGGTTCGCGACCATCGAGGAGGTCGCCTCGACGGTCCGGTTCATCGCCAGTCCCGAGGCGTCCTACATCACCGGCGAGGTGCTCGACGTCAACGGCGGGATGGATCTCTGAGCGGCCGATCGATCACGTGGTGTCCGTTCGATCCCACCGCCTGCTTCGAGTCGTGACCACGTCCACGCCGGGACCGTAGTAGTACGCCGGTTCGTCCATGGGGCGACCGAACCCGTTCGCCTCGAACAGCGTGTTCCCCGCGACCGGGACCGTCGCCGGATGGAGCGTCCACGGTTCGTGTTCGACGTCCGTGAGGCGGATACCGACGGAGCGATCCTCGAGCCGTCCGCTCAGTCGAACCCACGGCCGACGGATCACGCGATCGGCGGACGTCCCGGAGCTACCCGCATCCCATGGGAGAACATAGCAAATAAATCCCTCCTCCGTGAGTGGGGTGTATGGACCGCGTAGCGATCATCGGCGCGTCGATGACCCAGTTCGGACAACGGGAGGGGTGGCTCAGCGACCTCCTCGCCGAGGCCGCGATCGACTGTCTCGACGATGCGAACGTGGAACCGAGCGAGCTAGACCACCTGTACACCTCGAACATGGCGAGCGGGGAGTTCGAGGGACAGACGGGCATCATGAACATGCTAGCCCACGATCTTGGGGCGATGCCCGCCTACACACAGCGGATCGACCAGACGAGCTCCTCAGGTGCCGCGGGCGCGTACGCCGCCTGGCAGTCGGTCGCGAGCGGAGCGAGCGACCTCACGCTGCTGGTCGGCGGCGAGAAGATGACTCACCGATCGACCGGCGAGTCGACCGACGTGATCGCCTCGATCACCCACCCCGTCGAGTACAAACACGGCGTCACGCTGCCCTCCTTCGCGGGGCTCACGGCACGCCACTACCTCGATAAGTACGACGCCCCCCGCGAGAGCCTCGGGAAGGTCGCCGTGAAGAACCACAAGAACGGCGTCGACAACCCCCACGCGCAGTTCCAGAAGGAGGTCTCGCTGGAGGAGGTGCTCGAGTCGCCGATCGTGGCCGACCCGCTTCGGCTCTATGACTTCTGCCCGATCACTGATGGCTCGGGGGCGCTGCTGATGTGTCCCGAATCCGTCGCCGAGGAGTACACCGACGACTACGTGTTGCTCACGGGCATCGCGGGCGCGACCGACACCCAGGTCGTCCACGAGCGCGACGATCCGACCGTGATGGGCGGGGTCGTCGAGAGCAGCCGCGAGGCCTACGAGATGAGCGGTCGAGGACCCGACGACATCGACGTGGCGGAGCTCCACGACATGTTCACGATCCTCGAGTTCCTCCAGAGCGAGGACCTCGGCTTCTTCGAGAAGGGCGAGGGC
The DNA here is from genome assembly GCF_037081715.1 of Halalkalicoccus sp. CG83. NCBI lineage: Archaea > Methanobacteriati > Methanobacteriota > Halobacteria > Halobacteriales > Halalkalicoccaceae > Halalkalicoccus > Halalkalicoccus ordinarius. Next base: position 1,972,382 of record NZ_JAZDDH010000001.1, on the reverse strand, counting down.
TGGAAGGCCGTCGAGGAGGGCGTCACCGACAGGGACGGGGACCTCCCGATAAACACCTCCGGCGGGCTGAAGTCGAAGGGCCATCCCCTGGGGGCGAGCGGCGTGGCACAGATCTACGAGATATACCAGCAGATCCGCGGCGAGGCGGGCCCCCGACAGGTCGAGGCCGACGTCGGCCTGGCGTGTAACGTCGGCGGCTTTGGCAACTGCGTTCTCACCGCGATTCTGGAGGGTCCACAATGACACTGAAGGCAACCAAGTACGACGACGGTACGATCACGTACCCCGGCCACCCCGTGGGGCCGGAGGGCGGCGAACCGGTAGAGGAGATCGATCTGAGCGAGCACACCGCGACCGTGATCACGTGGACGACCTCGCAGGCGACCCCGCCGGGGGTGCGCCAGCCCAACCACCTCGCGATCGTCGAATTCGAGGTCGAGGACCAGTCGGTGCGCGCGCTCGGCCAGTTGACGACCGGCGAGGTCGAGGTCGGCGACGAGGTCCGACCGGTCTACGAGGAGGAACTCAGAGAGCCCGGCGCGGGCATCCGCGAACCCGAGAGCCAGGAGTGGGACGGCTACCGGTTCGAGCCGGTCTGAGAACGCGGCCGATCGAATCGGCCGCATCGGTCGCGTGTCCGTAACTGCGATTGGAGAGAAGACGACGGTCCGGACCGGTCACGTCGCGTCTTTCTCGTTCCCGTCGTCCTCCGCCTCGTCCTCGTCTTCGTCGTCCCCATCCCCGTCTAGCTCTGCACGGATGGAGTCGAGTTCGTCCTCGACGTCGATCTCGACGCCCTCGTCCTCCGGCTCCGCGTTGGCGTCCCGATCGCGGTCCCGTTCCCGGCTTCGTGTACGGTTTCGCTCTCGTTCCCGCTCCGCATCGCCGATCCCCTCGGCGATCTCCTCGCGCAGTCGGCGAGCCTCCTCGAGGATCTCGCGGGCGTCGCCGTCCCGCGGGAGCGTATCGCCCCGTGTGGCCTCCTGGAGGTCGCGCAGTACGTCGTCGAGCCGGTCGAGGCTCCGCCGGCTCAGGTCCTCGGCCCGCACGCGGGTGTGGTCGGCCCCTTCGGCGGCCGCGCGCTCGGGATCCGCGAGCCGAAGTGCCGCCTGGAGCAGTTCGAGCGCGCGGACGTTCGCCTCGAGCACCGCTATCGCCGTGGGGATCGCCTGCCGATCGGCGAACCGGACGAGTTCGCGTGGCGTCGGCGGACGCGGCAGCCCGCCGGGACCGCGCGGCGGTCGGGGCTCGATCTCGCGGCGGAGCTCCTCGAGCGAGCGCTGAAGCTCGTCGACCCGTTCCTCGAGGTCGTCGTCGCGTGTCATGTTCGTTCCTCGGGTGCCGAGCACAAAAAGGGTCGAATCAGAAGTGCTCGCCGAGATACGTTCGACGGGCCGGGAACAGCGCCTCCATCGCGGGCCGGACGGACTCGTCGTGGATACGGAGGTCGCCGACCCGTTCGAGCGTTTCGAGCGGCCGGTAGCCGGCATACAGCTGCGAGAGCGTCTCGACGGTGGTTTCGACCGCCGCCGTCTCGGTCGGCTCGCGGGCCACCCCCTCGCCCGAGAGCGAGAACGTCCCGTCGTTCCACGGGGCGGACGGATCCGAGACCGAGATCGTCATCCGTCTCTCGAACCCGTCGGATGTCTCGAGCCGTTCCAGCGCACGAGCGACGTCGACCAGCCGGAGCATCGGCCCCGCATGGAGCGTACACTCGATCTCCCCCGGTGCATCGACCATCTCGAACAGCGGGAAGTCCGGCGGCGCGCGAAGGCTGATACGGTCGATCTGGCTCCGGTGGACCGAGAGAAAGCGCAGGAGCTGGCGTAGTGCCGCGTGGTCGGTGTAGGCCATATCGGTGACGCGGAGCGTTCTCTCGCCGTCGTCGTCGACCGCGTAGGCGAGGTACGCCCTGGGTTCGCCCTCCTCGTCCCACCGATGGACGTAGGGTGTCTCCGACCAGCGTTCGAAGACGCGTCTTCGCCACCACTCCTCGGTCCGCCGAATCGAGAGATCGGCGCGATCGCCGTGTGCGCGGTGGATCGCGTCGAGCGACGCCCACTCGTCGGCTTCGATCCGCTGGAACCGCCCCCGGTCGGGCCCCGCCGCGGACGCGAGCGTTTCGGGAGCCGTCGCGTAACGGGCGTACTCGTTGACCGTTCCCCAGCCGTAGCGCCGGTAGAACGCGTGTTCGAACGGCCACAGCAGTGAGAGGTCGATTCCGCGCTCGCGGTAGTCGGCGAGGCTCTCTTTGAGGAGTTCGGCGACGTAGCCTCGCTGGCGGTGTTCCGGCGGCGAGGCGACCGCCGAGAGACCGGCGACCCGCCGGTCCTCGCCACGGACGCGGACGGTGAGGTCGTAGTGGCGACAGACACACAGCAGCGTCTCGCCCTCGAAGAGACCGTACCGTTCGCCGGGATGGGGCCGTTCCTCGTCGTCGATCTCTGGACCGGACTCCGGCGAGAAGGCGTACGAGACGAGCCGGCGGAACTCGTCGCTTCGATCGGCGGGGATCGGGCGGTACTCCATACCCGTTCGACGGCGAGGGCGGTCAAATAGCTTCAGTTCAGAAGCCGCGCTGGTACTGCGTCGGCGGCGCGACGCGGTCCTCGGCGTCGAGTTCGCTCGCGGCGTGGAGCGTGAAGTACGGATCGCGGAGGTGCTCGCGGCCGATGATCGTGAGATCGGCCGTCCCCTCGCGGACCAGCTCGTCGGCCTGCTCGGCGTCGGTGATCCCGCCGACCGCGCCGACGGCGATCCCCGACTCGCGCTCCTCGCTGACCTGCTCGGCGAGGGGAAGCTGGGCACTCGATCCCTCCTCGGGGAGCTGCTGATCGGGGTGGAGCATCCCGCTCGAGACGTCGATCAGGTCCGCGCCCAGTTCGTGAAGCTCGTCGGCCAGCTCGACCGACTGCTCGATCGTCCACGACTCCCTGTCGGGGAGCCAGTCGGTGCCCGAGATCCTGACGAACACGGGCTTCTCGTTGGGCCACACCTGGCGGACGGCCTCGGTGACCTGCCGAACCAGCCGGGTGCGGTTCTCGAAACTCCCGCCGTACTCGTCGTCGCGGTCGTTGGTCACGGGCGAAAGGAACTCGTGGAGCAGGTAGCCGTGGGCGGCGTGGACCTCCGCGACCTCGAAGCCAGCATCGAGCGCGCGCTCGGCCGCTCGGCGGTAGTCCTCGACGAGCCCCTCGATCTCCCCCTGCTCCATCGCGTGCTGTTCGGGCGGCTCGTCGTCGTAGGGCCACGGCTCCTCGCTCGGCGCGAGTACCTCCCAGCCCCCCTCGTCGGGCTGGAGAGGTTCGCTCCCCTCCCAGGGTCGGGTCTTGCTCGCCTTGCGACCGGCGTGGGCGAGCTGGATCGCGGGCACGCTCCCCTGCTCGCGGACGAACTCGGCGATCGGCGCGAGCGCCTCGGCGTGCTCGTCGCTCCAGATTCCCAGGTCCTCGGGGGTGATTCGACCCTCGGGGGAGACCGCGGTCGCCTCGGCCATCACGACGCCCGCCCCGCCCACCGCGCGGGAGCCGAGGTGGACGTGGTGCCACTCGGTGGCGATCCCGTCCCGGTCCTCACAGGAGTACTGACACATCGGCGAGACCATTACCCGGTTGGGTAGCTCCGTCTTGCGGAGTTCGAGCGGGCTGAAGAGGTCTTCGGTCATGGAGTCCGTTACGGCGGGACGGGGAAAAGCCGTGACGACCGACGACGGCCTTGCCGGGGTCGCGCCGTCGGCGAAAACGAAAAAGGACTTCGAGACGGTGGATCGTATCGTCGGCTATGGCCGACGACTCGCGGTCGACGCTGTGGAGGTGGCTCATCGAGGGCATCGCGATCACGATTCCGCTGGTCATCACGCTGATGATACTGCTGTTCGTTCTGGACTTCATCCTCGGGATGCTCTCACCGGTGGTCGGGGCCGTCGAGTTCCTCTGGCCAGGGAGCTCACCACCCGCGGTGCTCATCCAGCTGTCGACGCTCGCCTCGCTGATCGGCCTCTTTCTGTTCGTGGGGTTCGTCGCCGACCGTACCTCCGGCTCCTCGATCGCGTCGGCGTTTCACAGCCGGATGGAGGCGCTTCCCGTGCTCGGCTCGCTCTACATGAGCGTGCGCCAGGCGAGCGACGTCCTCTTCGACGACGAGAACGAGCAGTTCCGGGACGTCAAGCTCGTCGAGTTTCCCCACCAGGACGCCTACATGCTCGGCTTCCTGACCGCCGAGACGCCGCCGGAGATCCGCGAGGGCGTCGGCGCGGACGAGATGCAGACGATCATGATCCCGCTGGGGCCGAACCCGACGTCCAACGGGTTCATCATGCACTTCCCGACCGACCGCGTCCACGACGTCGATCTGACGGTCGAGGACGCGTTCCACGCCATCGCCACGCTCGGCGTCGCCGCGGATCCCGACGAGTAACCCCCCGTTCGGGGGTCGGATCGAGAGCGTGCGACGGCCGCCTCCGACGGCGGTGTATATCCGGTGGAACGTCGTATGGAGAGGTGTGGCCACCATCGCCGAGGTTCGTATTCCGTCCGCCCAGTTCGCGCTCCATCACACTCTGACGACGCTCGAGGACACGCGTTTCGAGATCGAGCGGATCGTCGCCCACGAGGCGGAGCACGTGATGCCGTACGTCTGGGCGACCGGCGTCGATCCCGACGACCTCGAACGGGTGCTCGGGGACGACCCGAGCGTCGAGGTGGCCGAAACGCTCGCGCGTCCGGGGGACTCCGTCCTCTATCAGATGAAGTGGATCGCCTCGATCGAGGCGCTCATCCACATCCTGGTCGACGAGGAGGGGACCGTGCTCGCGGCGGAGGGGACCCCCGAAGGCTGGTTCCTCCGGGTGCTCTTTCCGGCCCGCGAGGCGCTCTCTGCCACCTACGACTTCTGTCGGGAGCACGACCTCGAGATCGACGTCCAGCGGATCTACAACGTCGACGACGGCAAGCAGGGCCGGTTCGGGCTGACCGAGAGCCAGGAGACCACCCTCACCGAGGCGTACAACCACGGCTACTACGCGGTTCCCCGAGAGGTCTCGCTCAGCGAACTGGCCGAAACGCTCGACGTCTCCCACCAGGCGCTCTCCGAGCGGCTCCGACGCAGCCACAGGGCGCTGATCGAGAACGCCGTGATCATCGGCGAGGGTATCGACGGCGACGACGGCTGAGCGGCGGAGTCGTCGATCGGCTCGCGGCCGGCGGAGCACGTCGACTCCCGACGAACGTCCTTGCCGGTTCCCGGGCATACACGCCTCCCGAGCGAGGGGACGAGGTATGGGACTCTCCACGCGCGAGATCATGGACGCCAGCCTCGACCTCGTCGGCTGGGAGGACGTGCCGGCCGACAGCACGATCTACGTCCCCGGCGACGGGATCGAGACCGCCCTCGTCGGGATCGACCTCGAGAGCCCGGAGCTCCGGCTCGCGGCGAGCGAGGGCTACGACCTGGCGCTCGCCCACCACCCCGTCGGCGGCCGTGCTCGTCTCGAGTTCCCAGCAGTGCTCGACCGACAGGTGACGTTCCTCACGGACCACGGCGTACCAGAGGACGAGGCCGAGGAGGCCGTGGCCGAACTCCGCGAACGGACCGAACTCTCGGCCCACGCGGCGAACTACCGCCACGACCCGAGCATCGCGGAACTGCTCGAACAGCCCTACATGAACGTCCACCTCGCGCCCGACGAGGTCGGTCGTCGGGCGTTCGTCGACGCCGCCGAATCGCTCGATGAGGAGGCGACGGTCGGCGATCTGGTCGAGCGCCTGTCGACGATTCCCGAACTCGCCACGGCACGGACCGACGTCGAGGTGCGGGTCGGTCGCACGGACAACGCCGCGGGCGAGGTCGCGATCCACCACGCCGCCGGCACCAACGGCGGCGCCCCGGTCGCCCGTACGTACTTCGAACACGGCGTCGACACCGTGATCTACATCCACGCCGGCGGGGACGATCCCCGGGAACTCCGCGAGGAGTTCGGCGACGCGAAGAACCTGGTCGTCACCGGTCATATCGCGAGCGATGCGATCGGGATGAACGCGCTGATCGACGCGCTCGAGGAGCGCGGCGTCGACTGCACCCCGGTCTCGGGCTGCGGGATCGGGCGCGAGAGTTAGGCGGACCAAAATCTATTTACCTTTAGGTCCACCTAACTCGAGACATGGCTGTCACGGACGCACACGATGCCGACCTGAACGACGAGAACGAGGAGCCCGAAGCCCTCGTCTCCGCCCTCCGGACGTCCCCCGAGAGAACCGTGTTCACGGAAGAAGACAACAGCGACGGATGGATCGCGACGGACTTCGTCGTCGAACCTCGGCGGTAGGGTTCTATCCCTCTTCGAGCTCGTCCGCCAGATCGTGGAACGTCTCGATGGTCAGGGCCGGCTCGGTCTCATAGGGTCCCCAGATCGTGTCCTGACGGTTGATCCAGACCCCCTGCATGCCGGCGTGAATCGCTCCCGGGACGTCCCACCATCCCGCGGCGACGAAGGTGATCTCCTCGATCGGCACGCCGATCTCGTCCGCAGCGTGTCGGTAGAGTGTGTCTACGGGTTTGAACGTCTCGACCTCGTCGGCGCTGATCGTTTCCTCGATCAGATCACCGATGCCGGCGTGCTCGACGAGGCCGTCGAGCATCTCGTAGCTCCCGTTCGAGACCACGTACAGGTCGTATCCCATGTCTCGAAGCCGTTCCATACCGGGAACGGCGTCCTCGAACACGGCCAGCTCGTCGTACGTCGAGAGGATCTCCTCGCGTTCGTCCTCGCTGACGTCGACGCCGGCGACGTTGAGTGCGTACCGGAGTGCGGTGCGGTTCATCTGGTAGAACGAATCGTACTCCTCGATGGCGTTAGCCACCATCGCGTAGCCGAGCGATCGGTTTCGCCAGAGCTGTGACACCAGCTCCGGCTCGTCGACGTACTCGGCGAGGGGTTCTTCGACGGCGGTGACGTCGACGATCGTACCGTACGAGTCGAACGCGATCGCCTCGACACGATTCGGATCGAATACCATACGTCGGATCGATTCGCTACCGATAAAACAGTGGAGATCACTCCGGTTCGCTTCGATGACGCGCTGAAAACTCGTTCCGGTCGGAAGCCGTCCTACCGCTCCATCGCTTCCTCGGTGACGAGGGTGTCGTCCTCGAGGTAGTGGTCGATGTGGTGGGCGTCGTCCTCGACCAGGGTGAGGGTGTGGCGCAGGATCTCCTCGCTGCCGTAGTCGCCGAGGTCGTTCGCGAGTCGAACGTGCTCGCGGACGGTCTCGACGGTCTCGGCGTACATCTCGAGGTCGTTCTCCATCATGGTTCGGATGTCGTAGACGTCCTCACCCTCGAACTCGACGGTCGCTCGCTCCTCGAGGTTCGAGGGACCCGAGACGGGAACGCCGCCGATCGCCTGGGCGCGTTCCGCGATCGCGTCGGCTTGCTCCTCGGCGTGCTCGTAGGCCTCCTCGAAGAACAGGTGGAGGTCGCGGAACTCCGCGCCCTCGACGTTCCAGTGGTGCTTCTTGAGCTGGTGGTACAGCACGTACAGGTTCGCGAGGTCGGTGTTCAGCGCGTCGATCACCTGTTCGGCCTTCTCCTGGTCGAGCCGGATGGGGTTCTCCTCTACCTGATCGGCCTGCTGACGGACGGTCTTCTGGGTACTCATCTCGTCCCGAGATACGACGGCCACCCTCTTAAAGCTTGGTTCGATGGAACGAATCTTTTCTTTTCGAAAAGAATTCTTCCCCGTTACGGGTTCGACGGGTCCGAGTCGGGAAAGACGGTCGATCGATGCTCCGCCAGCGTCGCCGAGTCGAGCGTCCGAACGCAGTCGTCTGACTCGCGGTCGAGTTCGGTCGCGACGCTCCCGTCCGGGGAGACGATGCAGGATCCTCCGGCGTACTCCGCCGTGGGTGCGCGCTCGACGTCCCGCCGGCCGGTACGTCCGGCGCCGACGACCCACCGGGCGCCGTCGAGCGCGCGGGCGCGAAGCAGCAGTCGCCAGTTCTCGGCGTGCGCCCTCGGCCACGCGCCGGCGACGAACAGCGCGTCGACGTTCCTTCGAACGAACGCCGCGCTCTCCTCGACGAAGTTGAGGTCGTAACAGGTGAGCAGCCCCGCGCGTCCGACGGGTGTCTCGACGACCACCCGTCGGGTCCCCGGCGACAGCAGCGCGCGCTCGGCGCCCCAGAGGTGGCGTTTCCGGTAGACGGCCGTCGACTCCGGGCCGACGTACGCGGTAGCGTTGTAGTAGGTCCCGTCGGCCCGTTCGACGAAGCCGACGACGATCGCACGGTCGACGTCGGCGGCGAGCGCTCGTACGTGATCGAGCGTGCCGTCCTCGCGGGCGATCGCGTGCTCGTGGAGCCGCTCGTCGGGGACGAACCCCGTCAGCGCGTGTTCAGGAAACGCCGCGACGTCGACGGCCGGGGAGAGGTCGAAGACGCGCCGTCGGATCCGCTCGAGGTTGGTTTCGACGTCGAGGTCGGCGACCGGCATCTGGCAGGCGGCGACGGTCGGCGCAGTCATGCGTCGCGTCGTCGTTCCGGGTGTAAAACGTCGCCGGTCATCCACCACGCCTTTGACGACGCCGCGTAGAGGTGGCGCATGGCCGATCCCGAGATCCTCGTCGCCGGCGAGACGCTGATCGACTTCCTTCCGGACCGACCGGGGGGCCTCGATGCGGTCGAGACGTTCACCCGCAGACCCGGCGGCGCGCCCGCGAACGTGGCCGTCGGCCTCGCCACCCTGGAGGCGACTCCCTGGTTCTGGACGCGCGTCGGGAGCGATCCGTTCGGCGACCTGCTCGCTCGTACCCTCGGTGAGCACGGCCTGCCCGACCGGTTCGTCGAGCGCGACCCCGAGGCGAAGACGACGCTCGCGTTCGTCAGCCACGACGAGGACGCGGACCGCGCCTTCACCTTCTACCGCGACGGCACCGCCGACACCCGCATGGAGCCCGGTCTCGTGGACGACGAGGCGCTCGAGACGGTCTCCTGGGTCCACCTCGGCGGGGTGACGCTCGCGAGCGAACCCGCCCGCGAGGCGACGATCGATCTCGCTGCGCGTGCGCGCGAGCACGGCTGTACGGTCTCGTTCGACCCGAACGCGCGCCCCGAGCTCTGGTCGGATCGCGAGGAGTTCGCGACGCTGATCGGGGAACTACTCCCCCGGGTGGACGTGCTGAAGGCGACCCCGGAGGACCTCGCCGAGGCCGACGTGGGAGACTCCGGGAACGAACCGGCGGCGCTCGTCCGCGCCGCCTGCGATCGGGGGCCACACACGACACTGCTCACGCTCGGCCGCGAGGGTGCCGCCGCGCTCGCCACCGAGGACTCCCCGTGGACCGGCGAGACGTCCCACCCGGGCTACGCGGTGGAGCCGGTCGACACGACGGGCGCGGGTGACGCGTTCACCGCGGGAGCGCTCGCCGCGCTCTCGGCGGGCGAGGACCTCGAGGAGACGCTGGGCTTCGCGAACGCGGTGGCGGCGACCACGACGACCGCCGAGGGGGCGATGACCGCGCTGCCCGACCGGGACGCGGTGGCGCGCTTCCGCGAGGCGACCCCGCTCGCCGGGGACGAGTGATACTTGGGGCTCGGCGACCGAACGGAGGCCATGCATCCGCGCGCAGCCGAGTTCCGCGAGCGAGCGGCGGAACGCTACGGCCTCGAGATCGAGGTCCACGAGTTCGACGAAGGGACGAAGACCGCGGCCGACGCCGCCGATGCCGTCGGCTGCGACGTCGCCCAGATCGCGAGCAGCATCGTCATGGTGGCCGACGGGACGGCTACTGCCGTCTCGGGATCGGAGGACGATCCTGATGAGTCAGAACTGGAGAGTTCTGACGACGCCAGTCCGAAGCGTGCCGGCGGGGACGCCGACGGGGAGCCGGTCGTGGTCGTCACGAGCGGGGCTAACCGCGTCGACGAGACGAGGGTCGCGGCGGAACTCGGCGTCGAGGAGGTCCGGATGGCCGACGCGGACGCGATCCGGGAGACGCTCGGCTGGTCGATCGGCGGGGTACCGCCGATCTGTCACGAGACCGACGTCCCGGTCCTGTTCGACGAGACCCTCACGGGGTTCGAAACCGTCTGGGCGGCCGCGGGCACGCCCGACGCCGTCTTCCCGATCGACCCCACGTCGCTCGTCGAACTGGCCGACGCGACCCCCTGTAGCGTCGCCGACCAGTGATCCGCAACACCCCGCTCGGCAGGAGTTGTTAACCTTACTTCCCTCGATAATAACTCTTTTACCCTGACGTCGGTTCGGGACGTGTATGAACGAGACCCGGCGGGAGCTTCTGCGGCTCGGCGCGGGAGCGATCGCGGCGGCCGGCGTGGCGGGCTGTACCGGTTCGCTCGGAAGCGGGGCGAGCGACGCCGGAGGCGAGGAGAGCGAGGGCACCTCGGCGACGGCGTCGTTCTTCACGCTCTACGACTTCGTGCGGAACGTCGGCGGCGACGCGTTCGCCGTCGAGAACGCGGTCCCCGCCGGCCAGCACGGCCACGGCTGGGAGCCCCAGTCGGACATCACCGCGGACGTCGTCGAGCGCGACGCCTTCGTCCACCTCGGCATCGAGGGGTTCCAGCGCTGGGCCGACGAGATCGTCGCCGAGATCGAGGCGAACCACGACGACGTTACGCTGATCCCCGTCGCCGAGGGGATCGAACTCTCGGAGTACGGCGACCGCGGCCACGAGTCGGACCACCACGACGGCGAGGAGGACGGGAATCATGACGGCGACGAAGAACACGGACACGACGACCACGAGCACGGCGGCGAGGGTGATCACCAGGAGGAGGACGGACGCGATCACGGCGACTACGATCCCCACCTCTGGGTCGATCCCGTGCGGGCCCGGCAGGCGGTCGAGAACGTCCGGGGCGGGCTCGTCGAGGCCGACGAGGAGAACGCCGAGACCTACGAGGAGAACGCGGCGGCGTACCTCGACGAGCTCGAGGCGCTCGACCGGCGCTTCGAGGAGGAACTCGCCGGACGCGAGCGTGACGTCGTCGTCGTCGCGGGCCACGACTCCTACGGCTATCTCGCCGAGCGCTACGATTTCGAGATCCACACGCCCCAGGGCGTCTCGCCTGACGCCGAGGCGAGCCCCGGCGATATCGCGGAGACCGTCGACCTCGTCGAACGCGAGGGGATCGAATACGTCCTCTACGACCACTTCGAAGGCGACACCCTCGCACGAACGATCGTCGAGGAGGCCGAAACCGCGACCGACGTCGCGAGGCTCTCGCCCGCCGAGAGCGTCACCGAGGAATGGGAGGCGGAAGGGCTCGACTACGTCGGACAGATGGAGGAGATCAACCTCCCGTCGCTCCGGCGGGCGCTGGGGGCAGAGTAGTGAGTGACGCCGCGATCACGGTCGAGGACGTCACCTACGCCTACGACGGTCGGCCGGCGGTCGAGGACGTCTCGTTGTCGGTCGAGGAGGGGGAGTTCCTCGGACTGGTCGGACCGAACGGCTCAGGCAAGACGACGCTGTTGAAGCTGATGCTCGGGCTCGTGAGCCCCGACGAGGGTCGGATCGAGCTGTTCGGCCGGCCTGTCGAGGCGTTCGACGAGGGCGAGCGCATCGGCTACGTCTCCCAGCATTCGACGGACAGGGATCGGACGATGCCGATCACGGTCCGGGAGGTCGTCACCATGGGCCGATATCCACACACCCGGTTCGGCTGGCTGCGGGATCGCGACCGCGAGATCGTCGACGAGGCGCTCGAGCGGGTCGACATCGCCGATCTCGCCGACCGGCGGGTCAACACGCTCTCGGGCGGCCAGAAACAGCGAGCGTTCATCGCGCGGGCGCTGGCCTCGGAGGCGGACCTGTTGGCGCTCGACGAGCCCACCGTGGGGGTGGATGCCGACTCGCGCGACGACTTCTATGACCTGCTCGACGGACTGAACGACCAGGGGATCACGATCGTCCTGATCGAACACGACATCGGCGTCGTCACCGAGCACGCCGACCGGATCACCTGCATCAACCGGACGATCTACCACCACGGCGACACGGAGACGTTCGTCGAGAGCGACGCGCTCGAGCGGGCGTACGGGTCGACCGGTCGGCTGATCGAACACGACCACTGATGCGACGGACCCCCCTCGCTCGGCGGCTCGCGCTCGGTGCGTTCGCGCTCTCGATCGTCGGGCTGTTCCTCCCGATCGCGTTCGGACTGATGCCCGCGCCGTTCTTCGAGGCGACGTGTGCGGTCGGACGGTCGTTCGGCACGCGGATGGCCTGTTACGGCTTCATGTGGAACGCGCTCACGACGTCGGTGTTCATCGGCGTCGTCGGCCCCGTGATCGGCACCTACCTCGTCCACCGCGAGATGGCGCTGATCGGCGAGACGCTCGCCCACGCCGCCTTCGCGGGTGTCGCCGTCGGAACCCTGCTGTTCGCGGGCTCGGGTTGGTCGCCGGCACTGCTGCTCAGCGCGCTCGTCGCTGGCGTCGTCGGCGCGCTCGGGGTGCAGTATCTCGCCGACCGAACCGGATCGTACGGCGACGTCCCGATCGCGATCATGCTCACCGGGAGCTTCGCGCTCGGCACGCTCGTGATCAGCCTCGGCGGTGGCCTCGCGACCGTCGACATCAACAGCATCCTCTTCGGCTCGATCGCCACCGTCAGCGGCGGGAACGTCCTGCTGATGGGGGTGTTGAGCCTCGTCGTCGTCGCGGCGGTCGCGCTGACGTACAAGCCGTTACTGTTCGTCACGTTCGACGAGGAGGCCGCCCGCGTCGCACGGCTCAACGTCTCGGGCTACAACGCGATGCTGATCGTCCTGACCGCGATGGTCGTCGTCGGCTCGATGCAGATCCTCGGCGTCATTCTGGTGGCGGCGATGCTCGTCGTCCCCGTCGCCGCGGCCTCGCAGGTGACGAACGGCTTTCGCGACTCGCTGTACGCCTCGGTCGTCGTCGGCGAGATCGCCGCCGTCTCCGGACTGGTCCTGTCGTGGCGCTACTCGCTCGCACCGGGGGCGACGATCGTCGTCGTCGCCATCGCCGTCTACCTGCTCGCGGTCGTCGCCTCGAGCCGCGGGATCGCCCCGAGAGGCGGGTAGTTTTCCGTGTCGATAAGTAGCCGCCACGGGTAGCGGACGCATGGCGTGGTACGCGCTTCGGGCGGCGAGCGAGTCGGCGGCGGCGACCCGGCGCCTGCTCGCGGGTTCGACCCTCGCTACCTGGGGCAGGCTCGCCGTTCTCGTCCTCTTCGTCGGGGGGCTCACGACGCCCTTTCTGATCGACTTCAACCGGGGGTCCGCCGTCCTCGACGCCGCCGGAGGGATCGAGTCGGTCCCGACGACCGCAGCGATCGCGGCGACCGGCGTGGCGATCGGTCTGGGTGTCCTGTTCGTCGGAAGCGTCCTCGAGTTCGTGTTTCTCGACGCCCTACGCGGCGAACCGGTTCGGTTCGCGGCTGACGGGAGACAGTGGTGGCGCGCCGGCGTACAGCTGTTCGGCTTCAGACTCGCCGTTCTGGTCTGTCTGAGTCTGATCGGGTCGGCGGCCCTCCGAACCGGGCGCCCTCGACCGCTCGTCCTCGTCCCGCTGGCGCTCGTCGCGGTCGTGCTCGCCGTCCTCGACCGGCTGACCGTCGCGTTCGTCGTTCCGATCATGTTCGTCGACGGTCGCTCGCTCTCGGCGGGCTGGCGTGCCTTTCTGCCGACGCTGCGAAACGAGTGGCATCAGTACGTCGCCTACCTGCTCGTCGCGGGAGCGCTGGGAGGGCTGATCGCGCTCGCCGGCGGACTGTTGGCCGCGTTGGTGGCCGTCGCGTTCGCGCTGCCGTTCTCGGCGTTCGGGGCGGCCGTCGGCACCGCACTGATCGAACGGGGACTGTCGACGACGACGGTGGGTCGGGTCGTCGCCGGCGTCCTCGCGGTGCCGTACCTCGCGTCCGTCCTCGGAACGGTCCTACTCGTCCACGTCGCGCCGGTCGCGTACCTGCGCTACATCGAGCTGTTCGTGCTGGGTGATACCGTCGGACGGTACGACCCGATCCCGCAGGTCAGGGCGGCGATCAGGCGACGATGAGCTCCCGGGTCGGTACCGAACGGAGACGGCTCGGGGTCGTCCGCGGTCGGGTCCGGTTCGGAACGTGAAGCGGTCTCCGGAGGTAGCATCCGCGGAGAACGGAAACCGACCGCCGGTCCGGGCAGGGCGGCGGTCGGCTCCTACCGGTTACGTCAGAGGCACCCGGCATCGGTCGTACGGCGGTTCACGACATCACGTCACCGCTTGAGGAACCGATCAGTCGGTGAACGACACTACATAAATGCCTCGTACGGATCGACGGTCCTCGGGGCGGGGGCGCCGAGTGGGCTCGCGAGCGTTCGAACCGGGACCCGATCGGGGTTCGAGACGTATCGGTGCCCGCGAGGATTCCGTGCGCAGCCGTGGCTAGAGTCCCGAGCCGCCAACGGTTAATACCCCTCCGTTCAAGTGAACGGTATGGATCAGGAACGCTCCCCACAGGAGATCACCTCACTCGTCGGACGCGAGGTCTACTCGAACAACGGCGTGTTCGTCGGTGAGGTCGAGGACATCAAGCTGGACCTGAGCACCGAGGTCGTCACCGGGCTCGCGATTCGCGACCCCAACCAGGAGCTGTTCGGCGAGGAGATCCGGGGCGCTCGCGGCGTCCTCATCCCCTATCGGTGGGTCCGGGCGGTCGGCGACGTCGTCCTCGTCAACGACGTGATCGAGCGACTCGAGACGCCGGACGAGGAGGGCGAGGAGGTCGTCGCGTAGCTCACGTCCCGTTCGATCCCTCCCCGCTCTCGACGCCCATCGCGTCGAACAGCTTCCTTCGAACCGCCTCCTCGGTGAGCTCGAGCAGCGTCGCGCGGTTGTCCTCGCTGGTCTCGATCCCGGTGAAGATGCCGAGCGGGATCTCGACGCGCGCCTGCGTCGAGTGGCCCATCGTCTCGCCGATCCCCTCGAACGCGTCGAGCAGCACGCGACCGATGTTCAGCCGGATGTCCTTCGAACGCGCCGCGAGATAGATCGTGTTGTTAGCGATGCCGAAGACCGCGGTGGTGGTGATCCCCTCGAGGTTGAGGAGGTGTTGGGCGGCCTGTTCGAGCGCCTCGCGGTCACGAATGAACCCCGCGTTGCTGACGAGGTGACTGCCCTGAACCTCGCGGTTCGTGATCGCCTCGGCGAGCACGTCCAGCGTCTCGGGGCTCATCGAGGGTGACTCGACCTGCTCGAGCGTGTCGTGGTTCGCGAAGGGGTAGAGGTAGGCCGCCGCGGTGAGGTCCGCGGGCGTAGTGTCGCGCTTGAAGTCGAGCGTCTCGGCGCGGATGCCGTAGAGCAGCGCGGTCGCGACCGACTCCTCGAGCGAGAGGTCGAACTCCTGGACGTACTTCGTGAGGATCGTCGACGTGGAGTTCATCTGCGGCCGGGTGTCGACGAACGGGATGTCCTGCTCCAGCTCGACGTCGTGGTGGTCGATGAGGACGTCGATCTCGTGGTCGAACTCGGCGCCGGTGTCGGTGAGCATCGCGTGATCGACCAGCGCGATCGTGTCGTGTTCGGAGAAGACGTCCCTGTCGTCGCGCGAAGCCGACGTCATCTCGACGTCTAGCAGGTTGACGAACGCCCGGTTCTCCTGGTGGCCCATGTCGCCGAAGTAGAAGATGTCCGCCTCGACGTCGAGGTACCGTGCGATCGCACGCAGCGCGACGGCGCTCGCGATCGAGTCGGGGTCGGGGTTCTCGTGGGTGACGATCGCGACCCGTTGCTGGGTTCGGGTGATGATCTCGGCGAGCTGTCGGGCCTTATGCTCCAGCTCGCCCGACTCGAGCAGACGGAGCGCCGACTCGGCGATCACCGTCGAGGGGTTGATGACGCTGTTGGCACCCAGATCCGCGAGCTCGTCGCCGGTGACGGGATCGCTCGCTCGGACGACGACGAACTGATCGTCGCCGATCTCGCGGAGGTTCGAGACGGCGGCCTTGTTCGCCTCGACGTCCGAGGAGAGTACCAGCACCACGTTGCGCTCGGCGATCGATTCGAGGGTCTCCCGCTCGCGGATGTCGCCGACCTGTGCGTTCATGTCGCGGTCGCGGAGCGTCTCGACGCGGTCGTCGTCCTGGTCGATGATCAGGACGTCCTTGCCCTGATCGATCAGCTCGTCGGCGACGGCGTGCCCGACGCTCCCGCAGCCCAGAATGGCGTATCGGGACATCGAAGAGATACTGACGCCGGTGCTCATGGCGTCTGCGTAGTCGCGGCCGACACTTAACCCCCTGCTTTTCGGAACGACGGCGGTGGCTTCGCCGTCGGGCGATCATCGACCGATTCCCGGTAGGGTCCCCGTTACCGGCGGCCGCCGCTCGGCTCCCACTCCCAGGACGCCAGCGCCTCCGTCCGAACGCCGAGCTTCCGACCGCCCTCCCGTCGGATCGTGACCGTCTCCGGGTCGAACCGGACGAGCGTTCCCTCGGCCACCCGACCGTCGCCGAACCCCTTCGGATCGAGGTGATACAGCGTGACCCGGTCGCCGGGATCCGGCTCCGCCGGGGTCCGTGATCCGCCGCTCCGTCGCCGTCCGTCGACGTGGTCCCTGATGCGGTCCTCGGACATGGCTCTCGTGTGGCCGTCGGGGCCCACGCCGATAACCCGGTCGGTCGTGGTTCGGCGCGTTCGGCCTGCAGAAAGGGGAAACCTCTTTTGTCCGCACCGTGGAGACGTGAGTGAGGGCCGGTAGCTCAGTTCGGCAGAGCGTCTGGCTTTTAACCAGACGGTCGCGTGTTCAAATCGCGCCCGGCCCGCTTACGTTCCGAGCACTATCGCGAGGAGCGAAGCGGCCATGAAGCGATTTGGATGCAGGGAGTGAAGCGAGCGAAGTGAGCGGAACGAGTGGGTGTTCAAATCGCGCCCGGCCCGTTCATTCCGTCGCGAGCACGTTCGCGAGCGACAGGTGACGAAACCGGCCGATTTGAATGCAGGTACCGAAACGAGAGGAGCGACTCGGCGTTCTCGTGCTCGGCCCGTTCGCTCCGTCCGCGTCAGTACCGTTGTACCGTCGTGGAGCCGATCTCGACCTCGATCATCGGACCGGCGGCGTCGCCGACGTCCTCGCCGCGATACTTGGCGTTGATCCGTCGGGAGACCTCTCGGACGTGATCGGGGTCCTCCACGATCCGGGCGGTACCGAGCAGCGTGACGCTCCACTCGACGGCGGGACCGTCGGCCTCCTCGATCGAAACCGCTACGCGCGGGTTTCGCTCGACGTTCTCGAGCTTTCTACCCCCGGTGAGCAGCCGTAGGCGCCCGTCGTGGTAGTCGTACCAGACGGGCGCGACGTGCGGACGGTCGTCGGCGGCGGTGGCGAGGTGCGCGGATAGCGGTGCGTCGGCGATCAGCGATTCGACGGCGTCGGGGACAGTCATACCGACACCGAGGTCAGGAGCCTGCATAACCGCTCCCGTGGAAACCGGAGGCATGTCAATCATGACTAAAGTAACTGGACGCCCTACCGAGCAACGAGTCGATGAGCAGCGACGACCCGGCAACGCCCGAGACGAAGCGCGTCCACGAGCGGCCGCTCTCGCGGATGGGGCGTCGGCGGTTCGTCAAGACGCTAGCGGCGGCGGGGTTCGGCGCGGCCAGCGCCAGCCACCTCTCCGCCGGGGACTTCGCTGGGATCGACGAGGATCGGGTGCCGATCGTCTACGCGATCGCCCGCGACGACCCCGACGACCCCACTCAGATCACGCCTCGGGTTCGAACAGTCGCTGCCGAGTGGTACGACGACCTCAGAGCGGCGCTGTCGGCCCGTGACACCCTCGATCTCACCGACACCGACGGCGTGCTCGACGTCTACGTGGTGCCGGGCGACCACGACGACGGGACGTCCGCATCGATCGCCGTCAACGTACGAAGCGATTCGGTCCTCGCGGAGCTCGACGGACTGACCGACGAGGTACCGATCGAGGGTTCGGTCGTGGAGGGCCTCGGGAAGGAGGACGACGAATCGGCCACCCCGAGACACCGGTACGACCCGACGGAGGGTCCCGCCGTCCCGGGTGGGGTCCCGGTCGGTGACGCCAACGGCATCGCGACGCTCACGCCGGCGCTCTACGATCCCGAGGTCGACGAGCGGTTCTTCGCCACCGCAGACCACCTGTACGCCGGCAGCGCCAGTGTCAGAAGCGAGCTCAGCGTACTGGTCGACGGCGGCCGGACGCCGATCGGGGAGGTCCATCGCCGGCATGGCGAGGAGGACGTCGTGCTGGTTCGGGCGACCGGCGAGTTCGAGCCGACCCACGCCCTCGAAGGTGCCCTGCCGAACCGCGTCGTCGGCCAGTTCTCACGGATCGGTCTCGCGGATCTCAAGGCCCGCGGCGTGGAGATCCACAAGATCGGCGCGACGACCGGCCACTCCTCGGGACGGATCCAGGCCGTCGACGGGATCTCCTGCGTCTACGGCGACCCGTGCAAGCGCGGTCAACTCAAGTGGGGTCGGGAGTCCGACTTCGCCGACGGCGACAGCGGTTCCGTCTCCTACCGTCCCGACCCGAAGAACCCGGACGAGGGAGTGCTGGTCTGTGGGATGAACACCGCCAGGACGTGGTGGCCCGGCGAGGACTACGTCTGGGGAACCGGCGCATACGTCCTCCACGAGCGGTACGGCTACACGTTCTGAACCGTCGGATCCGGCACGAACCGCGTGATCAGGTCTCGGGGCTGTAGTTCGGTGCCTCGTCGGTGATGACGACGTCGTGGGGGTGGCCCTCAGTCTGGCCCGCCGAGGAGACGCGAACGAACCGCGAGCGCTCCTTGAACTCGGGGATGGTCCCCGCGCCGACGTAACCCATCCCGCTTCTCATCCCGCCGACCAGCTGGTGGAGCTCGCTCTCGACGCTTCCTTTGTACGGCGTGGCGGCCTCGACGCCCTCGGGGACGTACTCCTCGTTGTCGGTCGGCTCGTCCTTCAGGTACCGATCGCCGCCGCCCGAGCGCATCGCGCCGACGCTCCCCATCCCGCGGTACTGCTTGTAGCGCTTGCCGTTCATCGTGATGACGCGTCCGGGCGCCTCGTCGGTGCCCGCGAAGTACGACCCGAGCATCACGGCGTCGGCGCCGGCCGCGATCGCCTTGATCGCGTCGCCCGAGTAGCGGATGCCGCCGTCGGCGATCACCGGAACGTCGTGCTCGCGGGCGGCGTCGGCCACCTCGGCGACGGCGGTGATCTGGGGCATGCCCGCCCCGCTGACGACGCGGGTGGTACAGATCGAGCCGGGGCCGATGCCCACCTTCAACCCGTCGGCGAACTCCGCGGCGTCCTCGGCGGCCGCGCGGGTGCCGACGTTGCCGACGACGACGTCCGCGCTGACCTCGGCCTTGATCTCGCGGGCGCTGTCGAGCACGTTCAGGTTGTGGGCGTGGGCGCAGTCGATGAACAGCACGTCCGCGCCGGCCTCGTCGGCGGCCGCGGCGCGTTCGGCCTCGAAGGGACCGACGGCGACGCCGAGTCGGAGCCGGCCCTCATCGTCGCGGACGGCGTCCTCGTACTCTCGGCGCTGGAGGATCCCCTGCATCGTCACCAGCCCCACGAGGAGGTTCTCGTCGTCGACGACGGGCACGCGCTCGATCTTGTGGTCGTACATCAGCTCGAACGCCTCGCGGGCGTCGGTGTCCTCGGGGGCGGTGATCACCTCGTCGGTCATCGCCTCGCGGACGGGGTCGTTCTCACCGACCTCGAGGTGCGGACGGATGTCCGTCGAGGAGATGATTCCGAGTACCTCGCCACGGGTGTTGACGACGGGCGCGCCGCCGACGCCGGCACGCTCCATCATCTCGTCGGCCTCGCGGACGGTCATCTCGGGATCGGCGGTGACGACCGACTCGAGGGGGATGACGAGCTCGTCGGCGGCCTTCACCTGCTCGATCTCCTCGACCATGTCGTCGACGTCCATGTTCCGATGCAGCACGCCCAGACCGCCCTGGCGCGCCATCTCGGTCGCGAGACTGGCCTCGGTGACGGTGTCCATCGCCGCCGAGAGCACGGGCGTGTTGATGCGGACGTTCGTCGAGATACGGGTGCTCAGGTCGGCGTCGTCGGGTTCGACACGGCTCTCTCTGGGTCGGAGCAGTACGTCGTCGAAGGTCAGCGCCTCCGGTACGTCGAGTTTCTCCAGGAAGGACGGTGGGTTCGATCCGTTTCTCGCCATATAAAGCGTCTGCGACCCCGACGCAAAAGGATTACGAGAAACCACTGCAGCGGGGGAGACGAGGTCCTGAGAGGTCTCACCGCCGGTCGCTCCCGGTCGTCCGCTCGATCTCTGGACGTTCGGTCGATTCAGTACGGATATTCCTGGTCGTACGTCCTGCAGAGTGCCGACAGTCCCCACACAACGCTTATCAGCATTCATCATGATCGTTTCAGTATGGACGCACCCGACTCCGAACCACGGTGGATCGCCGGCCGAACGAGCGAGGACTTCGGCAGCCGGTTCACTACGTTCGGAACGCAGAACGGGTGCCAGGGGGCGACGCGAGCGAGCGCCGCGCGCGTGGGCCGCCGACCGTCGCGTTCGTTACGCTCTCGGCATGAGTAGCTCCCAACACCCCGTCGCGCTCACGCTCGAGCGCGCGTTCGGTCTCCACCGCACCGTCTCGGGGCCGACGAAGCTCCTCGCGCTCGTGATGTTCCTGCCCCTGATCGACGGGATCTTCCCCGCGCTGATCCTCGCGGGCGGGATCGACACGGTCGCGGGCATCGTTCAGGTCGGACTGCTGGTGTTCGGCGGCAGCGCGACGCTCGCGGTGATCCTCGCCGAGATGGACGGCACCCCTCGAGAGCAGGCGAGGGTCGTTCTGCTGGTCGCCGCCGGGCTGCTGCCGCTGGCCGCGCTCGAGGCCGCGCTCGCGCCGACGATCGCGAGCGTGCTCGATCTGGTGATCTTCGAACGCTTCGCCGCCCTGGTGATCGCCGCCATCGCCGCGAAGACCGCGAGCGCGCGCATCGGCGAGTACCTCCCCTCGCCCGCCGTGATCGTCGGCCTCGGCTTCGTCGCGAGCGTCGACCCCGGGAGCGCGGAACTGGTGTTCCTGCCGGATCCGGCCCTGGTCGTCCGAGCGGTCGCGGCCGCCGGCGTCGGCGTCGCCTTCGCGC
Source organism: Halalkalicoccus sp. CG83 (assembly GCF_037081715.1). NCBI lineage: Archaea > Methanobacteriati > Methanobacteriota > Halobacteria > Halobacteriales > Halalkalicoccaceae > Halalkalicoccus > Halalkalicoccus ordinarius. The sequence continues at coordinate 1,951,246 of NZ_JAZDDH010000001.1, read as the reverse complement.
TCGGCATCGCCCTGCTGGGGCCGTGGCTTCGGGAGAACGTCGACATCGATCGGTTTCGCTTCGGCAGCGCGGTCGCACTGGGCGTACTCCCGCTGACGCTTCTCGGCGTGACGCCGGATCAAGCGCCGCTCGCGGTGCTCGTCGTCGCGGGCGTGCTCGCCTTCGATCCGGGCTCCGGCGTCGAGCGCGAGACGGGACGGGAGGCGCTCGCGAACGGGGGCGAGGACGTCGAGGAGGACCGATCCGATCGGTGGGACGACGGTGACGACGACGTCACCTACACGACCGACGACGAGCGCGAACCCTGGCTGTAACGCGGTCTTTTTGTGGTCGGCGGACCGTCACCGGACATGGATCAGAACCGCGTCGTCCAGGGACGAATGGTGAATCCGCAGGGACTCGCCGAGATCATCGAGGAGGCCGAAAAAGGAGGCGACGGCGAGGTGATGGAGACCGACGGAATCGAGGACGCCGACCGGGAGTGTCCCGACTGCGGCGGAGACGTCCTCGAGGTGGGCTACATGCCGAGCGTCACTGAGTTCGTAACCGGACGCAAGTGCCAGGAGTGCGATTGGTACGAGACCGACCGCGAGTAGCGCGGATCGAAACCCCTTTAGGGCGATTGGACCTACCGGAGGACGCGGGGTCGTGGCCAAGCCCGGAATGGCGACTGACTCCAGAGGTATACACCGTCGGCCGCGCCCGTCGAACGGGGTCGCTGACCGTACTGCGACCCGTCCGACGACGGTCGGCTGCCGGTGTACACGCTCGGTGACGATACTCCAGACTGATATACCGAGCGGCCGACTGATCATCGGCCGCGTTGACGACCCTCTGGAGTACCGAGGCGTGACCGGAGATATCAGTCGATCGGGGGTTCAAATCCCTCCGACCCCATTCGGAATTTAATTCTTTCCCATTATTACCTAGAGAGATATTTGAGAAAAAATACCTGTTATCGACGCAGCTCAACCGCTGGATAGCCCATTTCCACCGACTGGTGCAGTATAGCGGAGGTGGACTAGCGTGAGTATCGAGTCGACCCCGGTCGGCGAGACCACACCGGCAGACCTCTCTGCTGGAAACGGAACGACTCGAAAGTCACTGCCGACGCCAGTATCCCACGGCGCTGGCGTGTCGACCACACTTGATGACGACGTCGCCATCTATAACGCCTTCCGTGATCTCTGGCGTGAACGCGATCTTTCTCCGGGTGATAAAATTGCGCTCGTTGAGGGTTTTGAGGCCGATTACCTCGAAGGAGATCTCGCACTTCTCTGGACGTCGAGCAGGTGGAAGGCAGGAATGGACAAAGGGCATGGCTGGAAACAGTGGTATAGCCACCAGCTACAATTATGCTGAATACAGAGGGTGAATCCAGCAGCCCCGTTTCGCCTCAAAAGCATAGCGTTATCCCCTAGCGAGTAGTCTATCATGATAGAACGACTTGAAAACCGAAAACAAGACAAGGCTGTTAGAAGACGCGAAGATCGATGTGAAACTGAAGCTGGCCGCCTTGTGGACATCGTTTATGTTTTTATATGTATACGTAGATCTTTTGGGGTTTTATAAGCCAGGGACTATTGAGGATATACTAATCGGAAAAGTATTCACGTTCCAAATTACGCCAACATTTATATCGGTTGCACTAGTATCAGTGACAATTCCGGGTTTGATGATTTTCCTGTCTCTGGCATTGCCGGCAAGAGTGAATCGCTGGACGAATATCGTCGTGGCAATACTCTATATTCCATATTCTTTATTCAATTTAGCGGGTGCTGCAGGTTGGCCACATTATTACTTTGGTGCTGGTGTAGAAGTTGTTCTTCTTGCACTCGTTATCTGGCTCGCCTGGAAATGGCCTCGGACTACAGGGAGTGTTTAAACTATGGAGACTAGAAATGCAGAAACTGGTGTGGGGAGCACCGGCCTTGGAATATCGCCGAATAGGCTTGCCAGAATCGCTGGTTTCCTGCATCTGAGTCTGATTCCACTCGGAGTTTTCGGGATACTATATGTCCCTCCGACCCCATATTTCGCTCCGAGCGCTCACGCGAGGAGCGAGGGCTATGCGAGCACCTGATTTGATTTTCAACGTCCTGCTGAATACGGAGAGTGGATGAAGAACGATGGTCGGAATTTGTTCGGATCAAATCGTATGGAACGGCCGCTCGGTACGGGGAGCAGATCGAACAGTTGTCGGAGCTGGGGGTGAATGATCGTCGGTCCGTTAGCTCGATCCACGGATGAACGCGAGTACTTCGTCGATGAAGCGGTCGGGTGCGGTATTCATCGCGGCGTGCGCCTGCCCGTCGAGGACGGCGATCCGACCGTCCGGAAGGGCGTCGTCGAGCACGTCCGTCGCGTCCTTGAGAAACGGGGCGCTCTCGCTCCCGGACAATAGCAAAGTCGGGATGGTCACCTCTGCAAACCGTGTAGCATCGAACTCGTATCCCTTCCGCGCCCGTTCCTCCCGGATGGCCGTATGGACGGCATCCACGCGGGCCGGCCAGTTCGGTGCCACGCGAAGCGCGTCGAGTTCCGCCGGAGGAACCCCGACGATCCCGCTGAAGAACCGGACCAGTGCCTGCTCGTTCTCACCGTCGTCCACGAGAGCCGTCATCTCGTCGAGGACGTCCTCGGTATCGGGGTCGTGATCGCTGACCGGTAGTGGCGGTTCGTACAGGACGAGTTTGTGAAGATTGTCGGTTTGCAGGGCTGCCTCCAGTGAACAGAGCGCCCCGTAGGAATGGCCGAGCAAGATCACGGGTTCATCGATCGACTCGACGACTGCCGCCACGTCCTCGAACTCTCGCTCGAGATCGTACTCCTCGGTATCGCCGCTCTCGCCCCGTCCACGTCGGTCGATCGCGTAGACGGTGAAGTGTTCTTCGAGGGCGGGGAGAACTGGTGCCCACCGGGTGTGGTCCGCGGTCGTCCCATGGACGAGTACGAGTGGTGGCCCATTCCCTGATCGTTCGAATGCGATCGGCGTATCATCCGCTGAAGTCACTGTTCCCATCCTCTCTCACTCGATAACTACGCTTGCGGTCCATGTGACCCTTCCGCACAGTTGGGCGAACAGTTACAGCAGGGAAACATTCAGAAATACTACCGGATTTCCTGAACGAACGCGACCACTTCGTCGATGAAGAGGTCCGGTGCGGTGTTCATCGCCACGTGTTCTTGGCCCTCTAACGTCGATATCCGGCTGTTCGGGAGCGCGTCGTTGACTGCGTTCGTCGCGTCCTTGACCCATTGTGGGCTTTCACCACCGACTAACAACAAGGTCGGTGTGGTCATGTTCGCGAATCGCTCCGGTTCAAACTCGTAGGATATGGGCGCTCGATACTCACGGGGCAACGTATCGGCCTCGTCCACGCGGGCCGACCAATTCGGGGCTGTCTGAAGGTCATCGATCTGTGATTCTGGCAGTCTGACGACCTCGCGTAGGAATAACAGTAGCGCCCGTTCGTTCTCACCGTCTTCCACCAGCGCCACTAACTCCTCGTATGTCGCCTCGGAGTAGATATGCCCTTCCTCCCACGGCCCAGCGGGTTCGTATACGATGAGACTACGCAAATTGTCGGTTCGTAGCGCTGCCTCGAGCGCACAGAGGCCGCCGTGGGAATGCCCGAGGAGATGAACCGGACCGTCAATCGAATCTACGACTGCGGCCACGTCTTCGAATTCCCGCTCCAGCGTATATTCGTCGATGTCACCGCTTTCGCCGTGTCCACGTCGGTCGATGGCGTACACCGTTGTGTGTTCCGCGAGCGTAGGCCGTACGTCGAACAGTTCCCACCGCGCGTGATTGCTAGCCATCCCGTGGACGAGCACGAGCGGTGGTCCACTCCCTGATCGTTCGAACGCGATCGACGTGCCATCCGCTGAAGTGACTGGTTCCATTTCTTCGTCCGTATCTGGTTTCGTTACGTTTGTCATGGAAGACCTCTTTATCGCGAGAACTCATCGGCCCAGGACATGGTGTCTGTCCACCGGATCGGAGAACGCTCACCTCTCTTAAGTCGTGGTGAACGATAACACTTCGCATTTTACGGCGATTACTGCTGCTTCAATCACCAACGGAAGAGATAGGCTGCACTGGACGATCCGACCCCGATCTCTACGGATCCGATCTGAACAGGACCCCTGCAAGATACGCGCTCTGTATTCATCACGCCGTTTTCAATATGTCCGGTGATCGTAACGTAGAATCCAGGCAACTATCTGAACGAATCACCATCTATAGACGATCTGTACAGCCACTCCAGGTAGAGAAAGAGGGAACGTTCCGTGCAGGTTGTCCGAAAGAACGGAAACGGCGACGGATTCGTTTACACGGAGAGGGCGACCAGGTGAAGACATCGGCGAATGAGACCTCGATCGATGCCGTTAATGATCCAATCCCACACTCTCTTCCGTCACTTCCTCCACTTGTTCATCAGAACGGGTCTTATCGTGGTTAGAGTCTAGTGACTATTTCCTCAGGAAACCGGATGTCAATGGTAACGCAGGAAGCAGATCCTGGACATCCGGAGACTCCAGTGGATTGCCCTCGATCACGCTGATCTCATCGGGCCTTATAATCTCGTATCCTCTACCGGCGTATAGACCTTATGGATCTGTGAACCTCTTAACCCCTCTCGTGATCCTCCGAAGGAAATTCACCGGTAGATCAGCTCTGACCAGTACCTTGCAGACGGAGATTTAAACCAGTGTACATGGTTAGCGGGCCTCGTCTACTGACCATATTTAAGCCAGGGAGCGCCTACGAGGAGATCAATCGTGCTGATTTCAGAGGATATGAGAAAAGGGTCGTACTCATAAACGACGAGGGGTCACGATATGGGATATAGCTCTCACGACGACTCGAATTACATCGAACCTCGCTCAGGAGAGGAACCCCACTTCAACGAGCAAGATCTAACGGAAAAGACGAAGAAGAGCAGTAACGCTGGATCCCGATGACCACGTCGTATCAACGGTAGTTGTTGTAGCGAAAAGAACGAGAGGGATACCCGAAATCAGTCGTATGGTCCCAATGGATCACGGAGCAGGTGTTTTGTTGGGACTAGCCTGTGGTAATGCACTCGGCGAACCGGTCGAAGGGTGGTCGCCTGATCGTATCACCGCGGAACATGGAACACTCACCGAATTCGTCACCGGTCGCGTCCCGCCTGGCGGACTCACCGATGATACGGAGCAAGCACTCCGATTGGCCCGGAGTCTCGTCGAGTGTAACGAGTTCGACCCGGACGACGTCTCTCGACGGTTCGTCGAGTGGTTCGAAAGTGGGGCTGTCGGCATCGGTGGGTTGACGCGTCGCGTTCTCAGCCGGCTTGCTGACGGTGATCACTGGGATCAGGTGAGTGAAGACGTCTGGGAGGTAAGCCCCGAGGGGCGGAACGCAGGCAACGGGAGCGTAATGCGATGTGCCCCGCTCGCTGTAGCGTATACCCATGCACCCGACGAATTAGCGGCCGTGAGTTACCTCCTACTCCGAACGCTGACCGGGACGACGGCTACCCAGGGGTCTCCCGTCTTCGATCCTCGTCGAGCCACGTCTCTTTTACCTCCTCGAGCGATTCGCCGATCTTGCGTCCCTTGTAGCCGAAGACGTCTTCTGAGCCGTGCTCGGACATCATTATCGGCCAGAACGGCTCGTCGGCGATCAGATCTTCCCCGTCGACGTTCGCGTAGGTAGCCCCCGCGGGAACACGCTCGAAGTTCTCAACGTATAACTCGTAGCACGTTCCAGAAGGCTTCGGAACGGGCTCGTACATATGGAAGAAGTCCGGATCGGCGTCGGGTGGCTCGTTGGGGAGCGCGTCCACTCGCTTGAGGAACGCACGGGCCTGGTGTTCAGCGGCCGCAGCCGCTTCCTCGGAGTCCTCCGAAGCGAGCTCGATCTCGACGCTAAAGCCACAGGTAGTGATCGTCTGCTCGTTCACCCCCCAGTGATCGACGACGTGTGGCACGGGCAGCCGTGCGGCCAGGTCGAACTCTCGGGGTTGGGAGCTGTGTATGAGCGCGAACGGCGTGGGCTCGGCCTCGGTAGCGTGCAGTGAGAGCGTCGTCCGGCCCTCGACGAACTCGCAGAGGCGGGCGGCGATCCGTTCTTCTCGATCACCGTCCGGATCGCCGGGAAACACGCGGTTGAGATCCGAGTCGAGGTAGCGTTCGCCGGCCTCGATCGCGGCCGGATTGGCGAGCACGAACGCGACACTTCGCTGAAGGTCCAACTCGGCCTCACGCAGGCGGCGTACCGCACGGATGCCACTTCGCTCGTCGCCGTGGACGCCGCCGATAACTACGACCTCGGGCTCCCCTGGGCCCCGAACGGTCACGTCGAGTGGTCCGGAGTTAGTTTCCACGATACTACAATGATAGAGGGTGACGCTTCCTAAGACTTCGTGATCGTCTAGAGCAAGAGTCCGTCGCGGTCGGTACTGTAACGCCGGAAGTGATCGATGTACCCGGCGAGGCGGTCCGGCGATCGGATCGCCTCGAAAGGTGGTCGGCGAGCGGTACGTGATTGGCGAGCGGTGCGGCGGTCAGCGGGCGATACGGGCGCGGTGTGCGTGTCGTGTGCTGAATGTGGTGTCTCAGGTCAGATCTGATCTGGTCGTCTGACGGTGCAACGATCTCGTTCTTGCCCACCGATCCTGTGTCGGCGGACGCATGTGGTAGTATACCACGTATCACTATAAGTCTTTCTGACAGTCGAACGTCCGGCTCGGTGTCGAGTCGCACGGGTATCGGCGCTCGACCGCGCCTTTTTCCTCCTCGGCGGGCGTCGTATCCGTCGATGGAAGTCGCCATTCTCACCGTCGGCGACGAGGTGCTCGCGGGCGATACGGCGAACACGAACGCGACGTGGCTCGCAGGCCGACTCACCGAGGCCGGCGCGACGGTCGCCCGCATCCTCACGGTGCCGGACGACCGCCGGCTCATCACGGAGACGATTCGCAGGTGGGCCGAGACCTTCGACGCAGTGATCGTGACGGGCGGGCTGGGCGGTACCCACGACGACGTCACCGCGGACGCCATCGCCGACGCGTTCGATCGGGAGCTCGTCGTGGACGAGAGCGTCCGCGAGGACGTGATCGCGACCGTCGCCGCGTACCGGGACGAGAACCCCGACGTGATGGAGGCCCACGACGTGGAGATCGACGTCGACGCGTGGGCAGCGTTGCCGGCGGGGAGCCGAGCGCTGCTCAACCCGGAGGGACTCTGCCCGGGGTGCGTCCTCGAGAACGTCTACGCGTTTCCGGGGGTGCCTGACGAGATGAAGGCGCTGTTCGAACGGGTCGCCGCGGAGTTCGACGGCGACGTACTCTCGGCGACGCTCTATACCCCCCAGCCGGAGGGGTCGATGATCGACGCGCTCGCGGGCGTCCGGGATCGGTTCGACGTGTCGGTCGGGAGCTACCCCTCGACGGAGGAGCGAAACCGGCTGAAGCTGACCGCCACCGATCCCGACGACCTCGATCGGGCAGTCTCCTGGTTGCGCGGACGAATCGAGGTCGTCCCCCGGGAGTAGCCGTTCCCGTTAAACGAACCGTCCCGCCGGTCGGGTGGCCGAACGGCGTAGACCGAGGGGTCAGCGGGTAGCTCGCGGAGACGGATCGAAGGTGAGGGTTGTTTCGAACCCCAGGTGGATGAGAGTTAGACGGATCGCACGCCCCTTCGGTGGATGAGCTTTCCCGGTCCGCTCCGAGAGTCCGTCGTGCCTCCGACTGACAGCATTTTCCCTTCCACGGAACACGTCAAAAAGCCTGTTGAGAACGGGAATGAACGCGTATGAAGGGGTATGAATCACTCACGTTCACCCGAGCACGAACGCGGACGCAACCAGTTGCGCGATCACGGGTCGATCGACGTCGGACCGGATGGCAACGGTCCGTGTGGCTGGCGGCGATACGACCCTCGACGATCGCGCTCGACGAACGTTATTCGAGGTCGTAGATGAGGGCCCCTACCAGCGTCACTCGAACGCGTCGGCGTTCTCGCCCTGTTCGAGGACCTGGTACTCCGCGTCGTCACAGCACCGCCCCTCGTCCGCGCCGATCGGGTGGATGTGTCCGTCCTCCCAGACCCGAACCGGCGTGATCTCACCGCAACCGTCACAGATCGCTACCGCCTTGGTTTTCTCACCCTCCTCCGTCGTCTCGCTCATTATCGAATACGGTAGCGTTGCTGTTATATCAGGGTATTCATCTCCGGGCGAGCAGCACGTTCGAGACCCGATCCGGCGTGGGGTGTCGTACCCGTCCACGGACCGGGGAGGGTCGAGCGCTCAGATCCCGCGCGGCAGACCAGAAAGACTATTTTTAGCTGTCGACTGGAGAACGGTATGTACGAGGAGCTGATCGAGGTAGCCGTTCACGCAGTTCTGCTGGTATTCTACAGCGTTCTCACCGTCTCGCTTACTGCGGCGAGCGCGCTCGTCGAGTACAGAAGCTATACGATCGTGAGTTCGGGCGACGTCCTCCTCGCCGGCTGGATGGCGGTCATCGGACTCGTGGTGCTCGTCTTCGCCTACCTCGTGCTGAGCGACAAGGCCATGGCCGAGTACCGACACCTGACCGGGTAGTCCGGAACCACCTCGCGTTCGATCCTTCGCCGTTCTCCGACGACGTACGGCTCCGCCGACGAGCCGTCAGGTCGATCACCGGACGCGCCAACGAAGCAACACACCCCCGTCGATCCGCTCGACGGTCGCCAGTTCGAGGTCGGGAAATCCCTCGATGAACCCCTCGCCGTCCGCGAGCGTCGGCGCCTCCCGTCCGCCGACGACGGTCGGTCCGACGAACGTCGAGAGCTCGTCGACCAGCCCGGCCTCGAACAGCGAGAAGATCAGTTCGCCACCGCCCTCGACCATCAACCGGTCGATCCCTCGGGCCTCGAGCGCGGAGAGCGCCTCGAGAGGGTCGACGCGTTCCTCGCCCGCGACGACGACCGTCGCTCCCCGCTCCGCGAGCGTCTCGGTTCGTTCGGCGGGGGCGGCCTCGCTCACGAGCAGGTAGGTCGTCGCGCTCTCGTCGACGATCCGTGCGTCGGGCGGCGTCCGGGCCCGCGAGTCGGCGACCACCCGTGCGGGGTGGGGCGACTCGCCCCGCTGTTCGCGAGCGGCGATCCGCTCCTCGTCGTCGAGCGTGAGATGGGGGTCGTCCGCCAGTACGGTGCCGACGCCGACCATCACGGCGTCGTTCCCGGCTCGAAGCTCGTCGACCCGATCGAAGTCGGCGGGGCCGCTGATCGTGAGCTGTTCGCGCCGGCGAGTCGAGAGCTTCCCGTCGGCGCTGATCGCGGCGTTGACGACGACGTGCATGGCCCCACTACGAGAGCCGGCGATAACCACTTTCGGTGCGCCGTCCGACTCTTTTTAACCGGGCAGGATCAAGGAGGAGTGATGAGCGTAGAGGACCGCGCCGAGGAGCTCGCCTCCGACCTCGGTGTCGACAAAGAGGAGGTCAGACAGGATCTCGAAAACCTCGTCTCCTACAGCGTGCCGATGGACGAGGCCGTCCAGAGTCTCCGCCGGAAGTACGGCGGAGGCGGCGGTGGTGGCGGCGAGCCCGAATCGAAGGAGATCGGCCGAATCACGACCGAGGACTCGAACGTGACCGTCACCGCGCGGGTGCTCACGGCCGGCAAGCGCTCGATCCGCTATCAGGGCCAGGAACAGGTCATCACGGAGGGCGTACTCGCCGATGGGAGCGGGCGGATCGACTACACCGCCTGGGAGGAGTTCGGCCTCTCGCCGGGCGATACGATCACCGCGGGCAACGCGGGCGTCCGCGAGTGGGACGACCAGCCTGAGCTCAACCTCGGCGAGAGCACCACGCTCGTCTTCGAGGACAGCTCGTTAGAAGTGCCCTACGACGTCGGCGGCGAGATCGCCCTCGACGAGGCCGAGCCCGGTGACCGCGGACTCAGCGTCGAGGCCCGCGTGATCGAGGTCGAGACTCGAACGATCGACGGCCGCGACGGCGAGACGGAGATACTCAGCGGCGTGCTCGCCGACGAGAGCGCGCGCCTACCCTTTACCGACTGGGAGCCCCGCCCCGAGATCGAGGAGGGCGCGGACCTCCGGTTCGAGAACGTCTACGTCCGGGAGTTCCGCGGCGCCCCCTCGATCAACTGTTCGGAGTTCACGACGGTCTCGGCGCTCGACCGACCGGTCGAGGTGACAGAGGACGCCCCCCGCGCGCCGATCGGCGAGGCGATCGAAGGCGGCGGCGCCTTCGACGTCGAACTCGTCGGGACGGTCGTCGCGGTGCGCGACGGCTCCGGACTGATCCAGCGCTGTCCCGAGTGCGGCCGAATGGTCCAGAAGGGCCAGTGTCGCAGCCACGGCGAGGTCGACGGCGAGGACGACCTCCGGGTGAAGGCGATCCTCGACGACGGCACCGGTACCGTCACGGCGATCCTGGGCACCGATCTCACCCGCGAGATCTACGGCGGCGGCATCGAGGCCGCGCGCGAACAGGCCCGTGAGGCGATGGACCAGGAGGTCGTCGCCGACTCGATCCGCGAGACACTCGTCGGACGGGAGTACGCCATCCGCGGCTCGCTCAGCATCGACGACTACGGCGCGAACCTCAACGCGACCGAGTTCGCGGCCGTCTCGGAGACGCCCGCCGAACGCGCCGAGGCGCTCCTCGCGGAGGCGGGCGAATGAGCGGAAGCGACGCGCCGGGACGACGCGAGGTCGCCCACCGGCTGTTCGCCGCGGAGTTCGACGCCGCCGACCTCGAGTACGCCGACAGCGACGAGGAGCGCGCCCCGAAGTACGTGATCGTCCCCACGGGAGCGCGGGTCAACCGGCTGTTCGTCGTCGGCGTCCTCACCGAACTCGAACGCGTCAACGAGGAGGTGGTCCGCGCCCGGGTCGTCGATCCGACCGGCGCGTTCGTGGTCTACGCCGGCCAGTACCAGCCCGACGCGCTCGCCTTCCTCGAACGCACGGAGCCGCCGGCGTTCGTCGCGGTTACGGGGAAGGCCAACGCCTTCCAGCCCGAGGACTCCGATCGCGTGTTCACGTCGATCCGGCCCGAGAGCGTCGCGGAAGTCGACGCCGAGACCCGCGACCGCTGGACCGTCCAGGCCGCGGCCCACACCCTCGATCGGATCGCCGAGTTCGCCCAGTCGTTCGAGGTCGACGGGGGGGACCTGGAGGAGGCGCTGATCGAAGCCGGGCTCGATTCCGAACGGGCGAGCGGGATCGCGCTCGCTCGCGACCACTACGGGACAACGCCGGCCTACCTCGACGCGCTGCGCGAGAGCGCGCTCGACGCCGCGAGACAGGTCGCCGGCGAGGTCGACTCCGTCGACGCCCCCGGGATCGCTCCGGACGAGGACGACGGTCGCGAGACCTCGATCTCGGAGCTGCAGGGGTCCGTGGAGGCGGCACCGACCGCCGTCGACACCGAGGACGAACCCGTCACCGCGCACGAACCCGAGGAATCGGGAAGCGAACCGGCCACGGGCGGCTCCGAGCCGTCGGAGGCCGAGATCGAGGCCAAAGCCGAGACGACCGCCCCCGAACCCGAGGCAGTGGAGCCGGACGCGACGCACACATCGGAGACCGGCACCGGGCCGGGAGAGGGCGAACAGGGACCGTCCGGTTCGGCCGTCGGGAGGGACGTGGACGCCGAAGCGAGCGCGGAAACGGAAACGAAAGCGGAGTCGGAGCCGACGACCGAAGGAACGACCGACGATCTCGGCGACTTCGAGCCGTCGGGTTCGACGTCGACCGAGGAGTCCGAGCCGGAAACGGCGTCGGAGCCCGATGCGGAAGCGACGCCCGCGTCCGACGAGCCGACGGCAGCAGCCGACGAGGAGGCGTTCTACGAGCTCGACGACGAGGAACGCGCCGAGGTCGAGGAGGAGTTCGGCGTTGACTTCTCGACCGGCGGGGAGGTCGACGAGCCCGGCGAGGCGGGGATCGACGTCCCCGATGCGGACGAACTGGCCGACCTCGAAGCCCAGGCCGAGACCGAAACCGAGGAGGTATCGGCCGGCGCTCCCGAGGAGGACGCCGAGGCCGAATCGGAGGACGAGGAGGAAGGGTCGGACGTCAACGTCGAGGACGCCGCGATGGAGACGATGCGAGAGCTCGCCGGCGGCGACGGCGCCGATCGCTCGGAGGTCGTCTCCCGGGTCGCGGAGGAGCACGGGGTCGACGCCGACGCCGTCGACGACGCCATCGAGAGCGCGCTGATGAGCGGTCGGTGCTACGAGCCCCAGGACGGCGTGCTGAAGCCGATCTGACCGGATGGGGCGCGTCGATCCGATCCCCGACGAGCCGGCGGCGGTCGCCGACCTCGGCGACGAGCGCGCGCTCGTGATCGCCGACTACCACGCCGGGATCGAGCAGGCGCTCAGATACGAGAACGGCGTCGAGGTCTCGAGCCGGGCGGAACGACGCCGCGAGCACGTCCATCGACTGCTCCGCCGAGCGAAGGCGGATCGCCTGGTCGTGCTCGGCGACTTCATGCACTCGATCGGCGGGCCCGGCGGCGCCGAGCGCGGCGAGATCGAGGTCCTTCTCGAGTCGCTTTCTACCCCCGTGACGATCGTAAAGGGCAACCACGACGGCGACGTCGAGTCGGTGATCGAGCAGGCACGCTCGCCCCGAACCCCGGGATCGATCCCCGAGGTGACGGTCACGGACGGGAGCGGTCGCCGGCTCGGCGACGTGGGGTTCGTCCACGGGCATAGCTGGCCCGATGGCGAGGTGCTCGGCGCGCGGACCGTCTGTATGGGCCACGAACACCCCCGCGTCCGGCTGACCGACGAGGTGGGCGGGAGTCGCGTCGAACGCGCCTGGCTGCGAGGCCGGCTCGTTCGCGAGACCTTCGAGGGCCGTACCGGCGTGTCGTGGAACGACCCCGAACTCGTCGTCTTCCCGGCGTTCAACGACCTCGTGGGCGGGACCTGGATCAACGCCGACCAGGAGTTCCTCTGTCCGTTCCTCCCCGACGGCCTCGCCGACGGCGAGGCGTACCTGCTCGACGGAACGAGACTCGGCTCCTACGTCGATATCTGAGGGTCGAGTCGGGAGACGGCCCGGCGCAGGCGATCAGCTCCGCCAGTACGACGGCGTGAGGATCACCACTACCGAGAGGATCTCCAGTCGACCGATCCACATGAGAAACACCATGTAGAGCTTCGCCGTGTCGGAGAACGGCAGGTAGCTGTCCATCGGTCCGACGATACCGAACCCGGGTCCGATGTTCCCGAGCGTCGCCATGGCGACGCTCATCGCCTCGAGCGTCGTCAGCGAGATTCCGGTCCGAACCCCGTCGAGGAATATCAGTACCGTCGACAGGGCGAAGACGGCGAAGAACGCAAGCGTGAGGATGAAGATGCCACGGATCGCCTCCTCGTCGATGATCTCGTTGGCCATCCGGATCGGACGCACCGCCTCGGGATGGACCGTCGTGAACAGCTCTCGGCCGGCGGACCGGCCGATCACGTACCACCGAATGATCTTTATCGAGCCGGCCGCGGATCCGGCCGAACCCCCGAGGAACATGGCGAACATGAGGATCGACTGCGTCGGTGCGCTCCACGTGTTGAAGTCCATGCTGGCGTACCCGGTTGTCGTGACGATGGCGATCACCTGGAACAGCGCCTGGCGAGCGGAGTGTTCGGCGTCGCCCGGGATGGGGTCGATCTCGGCGGGGACCTCCGCGAGGCCGACGTCCACGAACAGGAGAATCGCGACGAGCGTGCCGAGGACGCCGATCGCGCCGAGATAGGTGCGGAACTCGGAGTTGCCGAACAGCCGGTCCGGATGGCCGTGAAACGCGTACCAGAGCAGGGCGAAGTTGGTGCCGGCGACGATCATGAACGGCATCACCGCCCACTGGATCGCGGGCGAGAACGCCTCGATGCTCCTGGCCTCGGGCGAGAACCCGCCGGTCGGCATCGTCGTGAACGCGTGGGCGACGGCGTTGTAGAGGTCCATATTGGGTGCCAGCCCGGCGAGATGGAGCCCGTAGTAGAGAAGGCAGGCGAGGAGGGTGAAGCCGATGTAGACCGTCCAGAGTGCGCGTGCGGTCTCCTTGATGTGTGGCGTGAGTTTGTCGATGCCGAAGCCGGGCGCTTCGTTCTTGACGAGCTGTGCCCCGCCCACGGAGAGTTCGGGAAGGATGGCGACCATGAGCACGACGATCCCCATGCCGCCGAGCCACTGGGTGAGCTGGCGCCACATCAGCAGCGAGCGCGAGTGCTGCTCGACGCTGATCTCGCCGAGCACCGTCGCGCCGGTGGTAGTGAAGCCACTCATGCTCTCGAACAGCGCGTTCACGGGGTGGGCCACCGTTCCCTGTCCCGCGATGAGATAGGGCAGGGTGCCGAGAAGCGGGACCGCGAGCCACGTCAGGCCGATGAACAGGAACCCCTCGCGGTGGCCGAGGTCCGGTTCGGGATCGAGCCGTTCGAGCGCGGTACCGAGGACGAACGCGACGAGGATCGTCGCGACGAACGGGAGGACGCTCTCGCGATAGACGAGCGCTATCGCGACCGGAACGAACAACGGGACGGACATGTATCTGAGCACGGTTCCGACGAGGCTCAGGCAGGCTTCGTGGTCGACGTGAGTTCTCATCGATGGGTAGGGTAGGTAAGGCCGAGCGACGTTCGTCCGGTGACGTCTCCCTCGATATCGTACTCTCCGCATCGGATCGGGCGGGGACGCCGATGTGGAAAGCGCTCGTTTACAGTCCCCTCGGGGAGTTCCTTGAGCGTTGCTATGTGGATTACGTCCCTCCCGTCTCCGAGGGGTGAACCCGTCGAACGCCGAGGAGGATTCGGGACGATCGGATCGAAATCCACACGGGGAAATCGGCGTGAACGGAGCCCTTATCCACCGCTGGACACTATTTCCCGTGATGACTGAGGCAGGGACCGCGACCGACCCTGCGGTCTTCGAGCGGCTGGGACCCGCGGTTCGATCGGCGCTCTCCGAGCGGGGGTTCGAGACGCCGACGGCACCCCAACGGGCCGCCATCCCGCCGCTCGCCGCGGGCGAGAACGCGCTCGTGATCGCCCCCACCGGGACTGGCAAGACCGAGACGGCGATGCTGCCGGTGTTCGATTACATCGCGCGATCCGAGGACCGGTTCGGCATCTCCGCGCTCTACGTCACCCCGCTGCGGGCGCTCAACCGCGACATGCGCGAGCGGCTGGACTGGTGGGGCGAGACGTTGGGGATCGACGTCGACGTCCGCCACGGCGACACCACGGACTACCAGCGACAGAAGCAGGCGAACGACCCGCCGGACGTGCTCGTGACCACTCCCGAGACGGTCCAGGCGATGCTCACCGGATCGAAGCTCAGGGAGGCGCTCTCGGACCTCGAACACGTCGTCGTCGACGAGGTCCACGAGCTCGCGAGCTCGAAACGCGGCGCCCAGCTCGCGGTGGCCCTCGAGCGCCTCGCTGATCTCGCCGGTCCGTTCCAGCGGATCGGCCTCTCCGCGACGGTGGGCGATCCGGAGGAGGTCGGCGCCTTTCTCACCGGCAACCGCCCGTGTGCCGTCTGCGAGGCCGACGCCGGCAGCCGACTCGATCTGCGCGTGCTCACCCCCAAGATCGAGGCTGGCGACGAGCGGTTGGCGAGCGAGCTCGTCACCGAGCCCGAGATGGCGAGCCACGTCCGGGCGATCAACGAGATCGTCGAGACGAACGAATCCACGCTGATCTTCGTCAACACGCGACAGACCGCGGAGGCGCTCGGCTCGCGGTTCAAGGCGATGGACGCGAACGTCGGCGTCCACCACGGCTCGCTCTCGCGTGACGCCCGCGTCGAGGTGGAGGACGCGTTCAAGGCCGGCGAGCTCGACGGGCTGCTCTGTACCTCCTCGATGGAGCTCGGTATCGACGTCGGCCGCGTGGATCACGTCGTCCAGTACGCGAGCCCACGCGAGGTCGCGCGCCTGCTCCAGCGGGTGGGCCGGGCGGGCCACCGGAGCGATCAGGTGTCGTCGGGAACGGTGATCGCCACCACCCCCGACGACGCGCTCGAGGCGATGGCGATCGTCGAGCGCGCCGAACGCGGCGACGTCGAGCCGGCCCGCATCCACGCGGGTAGCCTCGATACGCTCGCCAACCAGATCGCGGGGCTCGTGATGGGTCACGGCGAGATCTCGGCGTCGAAGGCCTACGAGATCTGTACGCGCGCCGCGCCCTTTGCCGACACCTCGCGCGAGACGTTCCGGGAGGTGGTCCGGGAGCTGAGTAGCAACAGGATCCTCTGGCTCGACGAGGAGGCCGACACGCTCGAGAAGTCGGGCGGGACGTGGCAGTACGTCTACGCCAATCTCTCGATGATCCCCGACGAGGCGACGTTCGAGGTCCACGACGTCGCGAGCGGCCGGCAGGTTGGGACGCTCGACGAGCGCTTCGTCACCACGTTCGTCGAGCCCGGCGCGACGTTCATCCAGCGTGGCGAGATGTGGCGGATCGTCGAGATCGACGACGAGGACGAGAAGGTGCGGGTGAGCCCCGTCGAGGACCCCGCGAGCGAGGTCCCCTCGTGGGTCGGCCAGGAGATCCCCGTCCCATACGCGATCGCACAGGGCGTCGGCGAGCTCCGGCGGATCGCGGCCTCGCAGTTCGAGAACGGCGCCTCTCGCGAGGCGGTCGCCCGCGAGTTCACCTCGCGTTACCCGACCGATGAGCACACCGCGAGCGAGGCGCTCTCGCCGATCGAGCGCCACGTCGAGACGGGCCACCCGCTTCCGGCGGACGACCGACTCCTCGTGGAGTTCTCCCGGGGGACCGTCGTCGTCGACGCGTGTCTCGGCCACAAGGTCAACGAGACGCTCGGGCGGCTGCTCTCGGCGCTGATCGGCCAGCGGACCGGATCGTCGGTCGGCCTCGAGACCGATCCCTACCGGATCGAGCTCACGATCCCCTCGGGCATCGCCGCTCGGGACGTCGTCGAGACGTTCGAGGGGACGGACCCCGACCACGTCGAGGCGCTGATCGAGCTCAGCCTGAAGAACTCGGATGCGCTCAAGTTCCGTCTTGCGCAGGTCGCGACGAAGTTCGGCGCGCTCAAGTCCTGGCAGCGCTCGAAAGGAGGGATCTCGATGGACCGGCTGCTGGGCGCGCTCGAGGACACCCCGATCTACGAGGAAGCGGTGAGAGAGGTGTTCCACGAGGACCTCGACGTGCCGGGCGCGGCGGACGTTCTCGAGCGGATCCAGTCGAGCGACCTCGCGGTCGAGCGCGTCGGCGAGCGAACGCCGCTCGGACTGAGCGGACGGTCCTCGAGTACCGAACTCTTGGCCCCCGAGAACG
Source organism: Halalkalicoccus sp. CG83 (assembly GCF_037081715.1). Lineage (NCBI taxonomy): Archaea > Methanobacteriati > Methanobacteriota > Halobacteria > Halobacteriales > Halalkalicoccaceae > Halalkalicoccus > Halalkalicoccus ordinarius. The sequence continues at coordinate 1,933,921 of NZ_JAZDDH010000001.1, read as the reverse complement.
CCGACGCGAGCGTGATCGAGACCGTCAGGGAGCGCATTCGGGAGGACCGCGTCCTGCTCGCGTGTCTCCACTGTCGGGAGTGGGACCGTACCCAGCAGGTGAAACGCGTCCCCGAGCAGCCCGAGTGTCCCTCGTGTGGCTCGACGCGGATCGCCGCGCTCAACCCGTGGGCCGAGGAGGTCGTCGACGCCGTCCGAACCGACGAGAAGGACGGCGAGGAGGAGAAGGCCACTCAAAGAGCCTACCGGGCCGCGAGCCTCGTCCAGAGCCACGGCAAGCAGGCGGTGATCGCGCTCGCCGCCCGCGGCGTCGGCCCCCGGAACGCCGCGCTGATCATCAACAACCACCGCGAGAGCGAGGACGACTTCTACCGGGACGTCCTCGAGAAGGAGCGCGAGTACGCCAGAACGCAGGCGTTCTGGGACTGAGCGATCCACACGCGATCACGGTAGTCCCGGGTCACGACCTCTGCGTTCATCGGACGGGGCGATGCCGAACGGTCACGGGTCGGGACCTGGTCGAACGTCAGGGCGGACTACGGGCCGGCCCCCTCGGAACTCGCGTCGACGTCGATACCGTCCGTGTAGACGAGTTCGTCCGCCCGCTCGAGCCAGTCGACGCCCCATTTGACCGTGGGCGGAACGAGCGTCGTGGTGAAGATCGCCGTGAAGACGAGAACGGAGAAGAGTTCCTGGCCGATAACCCCCGCCGACAGGGCGATCGAGACGATGACGATCTCGACGGTCCCGCGGCCGTTCATCCCGAATCCGATGACGAGTCCCTCCCGCGGGGAGAGCTTCGTCGGGAGGGCGAACAGCCAGCTCCCGACGATCTTGCTGACGAAAGCCACCGCCAAAACGAGCACGAGGAGGTCCAATCCTCCTGTGAACACGTCGAGCGTGAGTTCGAACGCGACGGTGACGAAGAAGATCGGCGCGAAGAAGCCCATCGCCAGATCGTACATCACGTCGTACATGTGATCGTAGATGTCGGGGTCGAGCTGCGCCTGCCGAAGAAACAGGCCGGCTATGAACCCGCCGATGATCATGTGGAGATCGACGAGCGCCGCGAAGAACGCGAAGACCAGCGCGACGACGAGTGCGACGGTGAACGCCGAGGTCGGATCGACGAACTCGTGGCGTTCCATCCAGGTCTCCAGTTGTGTCCAGAGATACGGGAGGAATCGATCACCGAACACGAGCGCCGCCGCGAAGAACAGCAACGCCTTCCCCGCGACCAGACCGAGATCGAGCGGGGTCACGTCGCCGGTTTCGATGAAGCCCATGATGCCGGCGAACACGACCATCACGCCCACGTCGGACAGCAACGCCCCGCCGAGCAGGACGCCCGCGATGCGGGTATCGAGGATGTCGAGATCGACCAGGATTCGGGATTTCGTCGCCAGCGAGGTGGCGGCCATCGCGATACCGACGAACAGCGACTGCTCGATCGCCAGGCCGATGAGGTCGCCCACCAGATAACCGAGCCCGAACGGGACGACGAAGCCGCCGAACGCGACCATCAGCGCCTGCGGTCCGAGTTCGAACAGGTCGTGAAGATCGACCTCCATGCCGACGTAGATCATCAACAGGAAGACGCCGAGTTCGGCGAACACGTCGAGCGCCTCCGTCGGGTGTATCAGTCCCAGGACCGTCGGACCGAAGACGATGCCCGCGAGGAGTTCCCCCATCAGCGCCGGATAGCCGACGCGTTCGACGAGGAGGCCGAACGTCCACGCGAGCGTGAGTACTAACAGCAGGTTCAAAAGATCGA